>DASWIX010000027.1:0-51217 GCA_036397455.1 Gemmatimonadales bacterium
AGCGCATTGGGCATAACCGGTCTGGCTGTCGGTGCGGGGGCACTCGCCTATGTGGGCACCACCTACGTCGCGTGCCGATCGGGTGCCCTCTGACCGGCCGACGGAGAATCGACGCTCAGTGCCGGTGGAGTAGGGTGCAGGTGTCCCGCCTCAGTTGAAATGTGACTCCTACCCGCCCTACACTATGCAGTGGGGCCAGGAGGAGTTCATGAGGCTGGCAAACGGAAGCAGCGGCCACCAGCGCCGTCAATTCACGCCTGAGGAGAAGGCCACGATCCTACGGCGGCACCTGGCCGACAAGATCGCTGTGTCGGACCTTTGCGACGAGTACCACATCCAGCCGACGCTGTTCTACCTCTGGCAGCGCCAAGCATTTGAGCAGCTGAGCGCCGCGCTCCAGGATGGCCGAACGCGCCGTGCCCGGACGCAGGCGGTGTCCGCTGACCGGGCGCGTATCACGGCTCTGGAGGCGCGGCTCGCCAAGAAGGACGCGATCATCGCCGCGGTGTCGGAGGAGTATCTCGCGTTGAAAAAAAGGTTCTTCGGGAATTTCCCGGAAGTTGAGAGTGAACAGGGCAGAACCGCGGTGCTGCTCAAGCCGACCAAAGGACGGAGGCGAACCGTGGCAGACGACGAGATTACGGCGGCCTTGGGAGGGTGGCAGCCTTCGTCGCGTATTACAATCACGAGCGCCACGCAGATACGCTCCGTGGCAGGGTATGCTTCCTCGTTGCGACGAGACGCTTGACGGATGGGGACGGACCGAAGGTCATCAGGAGGCCGATCTCGAGACCAGTGGCAAGCGGTCTGCGCGACGTGACTCGACTCCAGCCGCCGGAGTGCCTTCAGCTCGACCAGCACGCCCCTTCAAACGGCGAGGTCGGCCCGGAGGGTCCCGACCCCGGGTCCACGATACGACACCGTGGGGGCCGGCCTGTATGACAGGGCGGCGCGGGATCGTAGCCGGAGGGCACGCGAGCGTCTTATCTTTGAGCCATTGCTCGACGACGTAGCCGAGGAGGAGGCGTTTCCCGTGACTGGTCGTGAATTGCTGCATCAGCACCGGGCTCAGGTCCTCGAGCTTGCCGCCAGGCACGGCGCGACCGACCTACGGCTTTTCGGGTCGGCTGCGCGAGGCGAGGCCGATGACAGCAGCGACATCGATATCCTGGTGCGGATGGAACCGGGCCGCAGTCTGCTCGATCTCGGGGCACTGGTCGCAGACCTGCAGGACCTGCTGGGGCCGTCGGTTGACGTCGTGACGGAAGCCGGGCTCCGTCCCCGCCTTCGGGAGCACGTGCTGCGCGACGCGGTGCCGGTCTGATGCGGGTCCGGTAAGTGCGATCGGATCGGGCGTGGCTCCAGGACATCCTTGATGCGATCCGTGATATCGACCGATACCGCCCGGCGTCGCGGGCGGCGTTTGACGATGATGAGCGCACACCGGTGTGGATGGTGAACCGGTTACAGATCATCGGTGAGGCATGCCGCGGGCTTTCTGAGGAGTTCCGGTCTCGGCATCCCGAGATCCCTTGGCGCGCAATCGTCGGGATGCGGCATCACTTGGTGCACGGGTATTTCACCATTGATCCGGACATTGTCTGGGTGGCTATCACGGAGCGGGTGCCCGAGCTGGAGCGTCAGATTCGCCGCGCCTTGGAGACTGACCCGACCGTCCCCGACGAGGATTGAGGCCAACGCCTAGCGGCTGGCGGCTCACGGCCGAGTGTACGACCAGAGCGTGGGGGAACCTCGGGTATGACCTCATGTAGGGGCGGTTCACGCAGGAAGACCCGATCGGGTATGGCGGTGGGACAAACCTGTACAGCTACGTGGGAAACAACCCCATCATGTACACCGATCCGTTCGGGCTTCTTGCGGAAGGCCTCGACGGAGATTGCCGAAAGGTGAAGTGTCCGAGCATCGACGTGATCGCCGCCGATACAACCGTGGCTCGAGTTGGCACCGAGCTCCTGGCAGCATCACAAGCCGATGGCCGAGAGCGAGGAGGGTTCGTCTTCAACGGTCCGAACGGGACTATCAGAGTTGGAGAGACGATCGTCGGCGAAGTCGGACGCGTAAACTTTGGCAAGGCGCCGGGAGACGCGATCGGCACGATACACACTCATCCCGACGTCGCACGTAGCATTCCGGGTGGCCGGCCAAGTGGTGATGACGCCGCCTACGTTCGGAGCAATCACATACACGGCGTTGTCGAGGAGAGGCCAGCCCGGCACTTCCAGCCCTTCGGTAGAGGGGGCGATTACTTCACAGTCCAGCGGGTTCCTTAGCGGCGAGGGGAGGAGCTGATGATGAAGATCTCGAATTCGCTCGCTTGGATTGCAGCAATGGTGATGGTTGTCGCCAGTGCGTGCGATGCGCCGGAGCGGTCCTCCCAGTCCGTGCTGGACTCGTTGGCCATGAAGCACCCGTGCTCTGGGAGTGCTCCGCTCGTGGACCGGGTAGCGGAGGAGCTTTCAAGCGAGCAGGCCTGCGTGTTAATCACGTTTGCACTGCACGAGTTGGGGGAGTCCGATTCGGCCCTCACCGGAATACCGACTGCAGACTTGGCCGAGGTCAGGACCACTTCAGTGGATATCATCAGTCAGCAGGATGAATCTGGTCGGCCTATTGAAAGCTGGTGGGTCGTTACGCTGCGGATACCGTCCAAGCCTTACAACGGAGAAGTTCGAGTGAGCACACGCGACGGGGCCACGGCTCTACGGCGGGTGCACAAGCCGCATGGGTCCTGATCGACCGCCAATCGACTATTCTCTGCCACCCTTAGAACGGGACCCCGGCCATGCGCCGGGCTCTTCGTTTAGCTGCCCTTCGTCATCCGGTGCCGGTCCAGCGGCGGGCCTGGTGTTTGAGGATGAGGGCGTCGAGGAGATCTTTGGCGGCTTTCTTTTCGTCGGGTCCGAACTCCGCGATGGCGGCAAACTGAAGCCGCATCTCGTCGTTGGGCCCGCGCTCGTGCTCTTCGAAGATCAGCTCGTCGGTGTTGACGCCGAGGGCCTGGGCGAGGCGTTCCAAGGCGCTCATCGAGGGCTCGGCGCCCTTTTCGTAGCGGTGGATCTGGGACTGGTTGAGCCCGACCAGCGCGGCCAGGTCTTTTTGCGTCAAGCCGCGGGCTTTGCGGAGGCGGGCGAGGCGCTCGATGAAGGCGATGAGGCAAGCTGCAGTGGCATCAGCATGCAGTTAGATTGTAGAGCCATCAGGAGGCGTGGCATGACCCATTCGGTTCCGGACGAGATCGCAGCCCGCGTCCGCCGTCTGCCGGAGGCCCAGCAGCGCCAGGCGCTGGCCTATGTGGAGACGCTCGAGCGTGGGCCGCGTGGCGCGGGCCTCGTCGCGTTCGCTGGAAGCATTGACCGTGCCGACCCGGCCCAGATGGCCGCTGCGATCGAGGCCGAGTGCGAGCGGGTCGATGCCGCCGACTGGTAGCTTCCTGCTTGACACCAATATCGTGATCGCTCTCCTCGCCGCCGAACAGTCGGTTGTGGATCACCTCGCCGCAGCGGAGGCTGTGTACCTGTCAGCGATCGTGCTCGGGGAGCTCCACTACGGCGCCCGTCAGTCCGCGCGAGCGGACGAGAATCTGGCACGACCGCGGGCGATGGCCGGAGCCACAGCAGTGCTGAACTGCGACAGCGAGACGGCAGAGCGGTACGGCCATGTGAAGGCCCGCTTGCGGGCCAAGGGGACGCCGATCCCGGAGAACGATCTCTGGATCGCCGCTCTGGCCGTGCAGCACGATCTGACGGTCGCGAGCCGAGATGTGCATTTCGATCTTGTGCCCGGTCTTGTGCGCGCGACGTGGGCCGAATCCCCCGCGACTCCCCCCTGAAAGCGCACGTCGGCGATTTTGAGTACGCATTACGGTCAAGAATCAGGGGAGGCTGGCCGGTAAGAGGAGAAAACTGAAGCGCTTGGAGCGTCGGGGTCGTAGGCGATTGTATCCGGCTTGTTCACCGTTGGCGGACCCGTCAGCGTGCGCGCCACCCTCTACAACGTAGGGCAGGAGTCATTCAGGGTAATCGCGCCAATTGCATGCGCTGCGTCAGGTGGGCATCGAGCTCCTGCAAGAGGAGCGCACCTTCTGGTACGACGGATTGGGGCGCCGCATCCTACTGTTGTCGGCAGGGCACACCGCGAGCGGCCAACGCGCCGCGGACTACGGGTTGCCCGGTGCGAGAGCCACACGCACTTCTGGCCTTTGATGTTAGCGCGCTGGCGAAATGACGGGCGAAATGGCAAGGTGCATGACCCGGACAAGGTGATAATGGCTTGCGAGTTCTACCAAGCCGCCGTCGATGCCGGCAAGAGTGGCCAGGCGGCAGCGGAGCGCGTCAAACTGATGGAGAAGATCCTGGATCTTCAGAAGTAGCCCCGATTTGGAGACCGGGACTCGGAGGACAAGCGATGCGTGTTGCCTATAGAGTGAGCGTCACCAACCGCCGGCGCACCCCCCCACCCGTGAACTATCGGTGCGAAACGGGTAGAACAGGAGTAGCTTGAAACCGTGACCAGCTTCGAGAAGACCCTGTCCCAGGTGCTGCGTGGCACCTCAGATGCCAACATCCGGTTCGACGATCTGAGGCGGGTCCTCGTGGGCTTGGGCTTCGAGGAACGGATCCGGGGCGGTCACCGCATCTTCAAGCGCGACGATATCGAAGAGATCATCACCTTGCAGCCCCGAGGCTCCAAGGCGAAGCCCTATCAGGTGAAGCAGGTCAGGCAACTGATCCTCAAGTACAGGCTGGAGACCCATGGCGAATAGTAAGCACCGCTACGAGATCATCCTCTTCTGGAGTGAAGAGGATGGGGCATACATCGCCGAGGTGCCGGAGCTCCCGGGCTGCGCCGCCGACGGGTCCTCATACCAGGGAGCGATCGACAACGTTGAGGACGTGATCGACGGCTGGATCGAGACCGCCCTCGAGATGGGCCGCGCGATCCCGGAGCCCAAGGGTCGGCGCCTGATGCTGGCCTGAGCTGCGGGTATGACGTACCCTGAAGGTGTGAAAAACTCGCCTCAGGGGGGTATCTCGCCGAAGTACGATTAAACACGAAACATCGAACGGCGAAGCGGAAACTCGCCCTCGCTGCGGGCCCTAGAACTGCGCCCTGGTGCTCTCCGTCGACGAGACGCCGCCCCAGATCCGGGCGAACCATGCGCGGCAGCGCGCGCGCCGGACGCTGGACGGCCAGCTCGCCCGGGCGGCGCGGGAGCGGCTCCTGACGCTCCATCAAAACGCGCAGCGGCTGCTGCAGCCGGTTACGGTGGTGAATCCCTACGCGCCGCAGCGCTCGTTGTAGGCGATGGCACGATTGGAGACGCGCGCGGCTGCCCCGAGCTCGGCCCGCGTGAGGCCGCGCTGCTCGCGGGCGCTGCGCAGCCGCTTTCTGAATCCCGTTACGCTTACCCAGCCCGGGCACCGGCCGGACCGGATGCCGCGCCTTCGTCGCTTGGCACGTGACCGCCGGCGCATTAGGTTACATGTAACCGTTCGGGAGAGGGCTTCATGGCCTCGTCAAAGCGTACGAGGACCTCGCGGGACAAGGTCCGGGCCCACCGGGCACGGCTGCGGCAACAGGGCTTGCGCCCTCTCCAGATCTGGGTGCCAGATGTCCGCTCCTCAGCCTTTGCAGCCGAGGCGCATCGACAATCCCGGGCCGTCGCGAGGAGCCGTCATGCCGCACCCGACCAGGCGTTCATCGACGCGATCTCGGAATGAAGCGAGGAGAGATCTGGACGGTGGCGGGCGGTAAGGACTACGCCGGCAAGCCGCGGCCGGCGGTGATCATCCAGGATGACCGCTTCGACGCGACGAGTTCAATCACCGTCTGTGCGTTCACGACCGACCCGACCGACGCTCCGTTGTTCCGGATTCCGGTGATCCCCAGCGATCGCAATGGACTGCGGACGCCGTGCTGCCTCATGGCAGACAAGATCACCACGGTCCCCAAAGTCAGGCTCGGATCCCGCGCGGGGCGCCTGGACGACGAGGACCTCGTGCGGCTGAATCGTGCGATCGTTGTGTTCCTTGGCCTGGCGGGCGGCTAGGGGGATGCCCGGCCGACGCCGACGTGCAGGCGGATCGAAGGGCGCGCGTTCGTGTACATTCCCACCGTCCCGAACCGCCTTCTCCAACGGAGCCCGACGTGATTCGCCCTCGTGCCCTATCGTCACTCGCCATCGCCGCCATCGTGACGGCGTGTTCGTCCTCGAGCTATACCGCGCCCGCCCCGGCGCCGACCGCCGCGCCGGTCGCCCCGGCCCCGGCGCATGGCACCGTCGCGGCAATTCGCCCCGACGACATGCGCACGCGCATGGAGGCGTACGCTGATGACTCGATGCTTGGCCGGGAGGCCGGCACGATCGGGAACGTGAAGGCGACCGACTACATCGCCGCGCAACTGCGCGCCATCGGACTCGAGCCCGGGGGGGACGGCGACAGTTACTTCCAGACCGTCCCGATGGTGACGCGTACCGTCGATCCCATTGCCGATCTGACCGTCGGCGGCACGCCGCTTACCCTCTGGTCGGACTTCGTGCCGGTCCCGCCACTCGGTGGCTTCCTGCCGTTCGGCAGTCGCGGCCCGGCCGGCGCGGTAAAGGCGGTGTACGGCGGCGCCCTCGGCGATCCGGAGACGAAGCTGAGTACGGCGGATATCGCCGGGAAGCTGGTCGTGCTCGACCCCCCGATGATCAACGGCGCACCAAGTTTCCAGATCTGGGCCGGCGGCGACTTCGAAGCCTATGCCGGCGCCGCGGGGCTCGCGTTCGTGACGCTCGATATCTCCCCCCCAGGTGTCACGGGGTTCCTGCGGCAGCCGCAAGAGGCGATAGCCGGTGATCCCGCTACCGGATCCGACGCACCGTTCGGCATGCTGATCACCCGCCGTACGGCGCAGATCCTGCTCGGCGCGGCGACGACCGACCTCAAGCCGGGCGCGACGGGGCAGACGCTGAACGGCACGTTCCGCTTCGCCGAGCGTCCCGCCGAGTTTCCCGCCCGCAACGTGATCGGCATTCTGCGCGGCAGCGATCCGAATCTGCGCGGCCAATACGTGGCCATCGGCGCGCACAATGACCACATCGGTCTGGCGCCTCGTCCGGTCGATCACGATTCCGTGCGCGCCTTCAACCGGGTCGTCCGTCCCGAGGGCGCCGACAGTCCCGAACGCCAGGCCACGCCGCAGGAGATGGCCCGGATCCGTGCGATGGTCACCCAGGCGCGCACCCGGTCAATCCCGCGACGCGACTCGATCTACAATGGCGCGGACGACGACGGCTCGGGGACCGTGACCGTCCTCGAGATCGCCGAGGCGTTCGCCGCGCGGCCCGACCGTCCCAAACGCTCGCTCATCTTCGTGTGGCATACGGCGGAGGAAAAGGGCCTGTTCGGCGCCCAGTATTTCACCGACCACCCGACCGTCCCGCGCGACTCCCTCGTCACCCAGTTGAATCTCGACATGGTGGGCCGTGGGGGGACGGGTGATCTCGAGCTGGGCGGACCCGGATACATGCAACTCATCGGGTCTCGCCGGTTGTCTACCGAGCTGGGCGATCTGGTCGAACGCGTGAACACCGAGGGTCGTCACGGTTTTGCGTTCGACTACCAGTATGACGCGGATGGACACCCCGGCAACTTCTACTGCCGCAGCGACCACTACATGTACGCGCGATACGGCATTCCGATCGTGTTCTTCTCCACCGGGGGTCACGTGGATTACCACCAGTTGACCGACGAGGCGGCGTACATCGACTACGAGAAGCTGGCGCGCGTGGCCGGGCTCGTGATGGATATCGCGGACCACGTCGCCGCGATGAACCATCGACCACTCGTGGACAAACCCAGGCCGGATCCGCACGGGGCCTGCCAGCAGTAGGCGGCGGCGGCGTTGCCTCTCCGCAACATGTGACGGGTGCCCACGCGCCCGAGTGTCGCGCCCGCGCGCCCGCGTTTTCGCACGTCGCGATCGGCGAAGCGCCTCCGATGCGGGTGTGCGCGAAGTGTGGAGTCGATGTGGAAAGATCGCCCGTATCGGGCGAGTCACACCTGACGATATGGCACACGCGATCCGTAACTTGGTGCGCGCGTTGACCCTATCGCCCACTCTCCGGAGATCCGACCGGCGTTCCGTGCAATGATTCGATGCTGCGTGCGGGTGAAGGGCCGGGCGCGGGTGCGATCGTGTCGTAGACTCGACAAAAGCTGCGGGTGCGCGGTGGTTGCGGCCCGAGAGTTGCGGCGTTACCTCTGTTGAGTTCTGCCCCCAAAACATGGAGGATTCGCATGGCCCCTGAGACGCCCCCCACGGAACGGAGGACAGGTTCTGGACGTCGTGACATGGGTGATCGTCGCACGACGCGGCGACGCAGCGCGGAACGCCGCCGGCAGCCCGCGTCCGTGAAGATCGACCGGCGCAGCGGTCAAACGCGTCGCGCGGAAGATCGACGTACGTATGCGCGTCGCAGCGGTCTCGACCGTCGGATGCGCGCCGCGACCAGGTAGTTATCGGCCGAACACGTCTCCCAACGCCGCGGCGAGATCCGGCAGCCGAAACTGATATCCCAACGCGCGCGCGCGCGCGGGGTCCACGCGCTGCGAAGCCAGGAGCGCGTCCGCGGCTTCCCCAAAACTCATTCGCAAGACAAACGCCGGCACGCGGGCGACCGCGGGGCGCCCGAGGGCGTGGCCCAACGCCTTGGCAAAGTCGTGCACGGTGACCGGCGACGGCGCCACCACGTTGAGGGCGCCATTCGCCCGCCGGTCGATCGCGTGGAGCAACAGGCCGACGACGTCGTCGATGTGAATCCACGGCCACCACTGCTTCCCACTGCCCCACGGTCCGCCGATCCCGAGTTTGAAGGGTGGGATCATCGGTCGAAAGAGAGGACTGTCGACCCCCAGGACGGGTGCCATTCGCAGGCGTAACACCGTCGTCATGTCGGCGACCTCCCGCGCCGCCGCTTCCCACTCGACACACAGATCGGCAAGGAAATCATCACCGGGCCCGGCATCTTCGTCGAGCACGTCGTCATCGCGTGACCCGTAGTACCCCACCGCCGACCCGCTCACGAACATGGCCGGAGGGGGAGCAAGTGTGCGAATCGTCTCCGAGAGCCGCTGGGTCGTGTCGATGCGGCTGCTCCGAATCAGCCGCTTGCGGGTATCGGTCCACCACTTGGGCGGCTCGACAATCGCGGCGCCGGCGAGATTGATCACGAGGTCGGCCCCGGCCAGTGCTTCCTGCCAGGCACCACCCGTCCGTGGGTCCCCGCGGATGACACGGACCCGATCGTCGTGCCAGGGGTCGGTCCCGGCGCGGGACACGACGGCGCAATGGGTGCCTCGCTCGATGAGCGCGCGCACCACGTGCCGCCCGATGTAGCCGGTCCCGCCCGTGAGGAACGCCTTCATGCGTTGGCGCCGAGTTGGAACCGGGCGTCCACCGCCACCGCCCCGGATTCGAGCGCCAGCAACGGGTTGATATCCATCTCGAGCAGACGGGGGTGGCGCTCGGCAAGTTGTGCGACACGCAGAATCACGTTGGCCAGCGCCTCATGGTCGCGCGCCGGTTCGCCGCGCACGCCGTCGAGCAGGGGATACATGCGCACTTCGCGGATCATCGCCTGCGCGTCCGTGTCCGTGAGCGGCGTGAGCCGGAGGACGACATCACGCAACACCTCGACGTACACCCCACCCAACCCGAACATGACCATCGCCCCCACACCCGCCGTCCGGGTGAGGCCCACGATCGTCTCGCGTCCGGCCGGCGCCATCTGCTGGACGAGCATGCCGTCGATGGTTGGCCGGGCGTCGGGAAACTGCGACTCGATCCGTTTGACCATGGCGCGCACCGCGCGCTTGACGTCTTCCGCGGAGCCGAGGCCCAACGCCACGCCACCGACGTCGGTTTTGTGCACGATGTCCGGACTGACCACTTTGAGCGCGACCGGTAGGCCGATGGCCCGCGCCGCCGCGGCCGTCGCCGCCGCCAGGCCGCCGGTGCTCGCGGTCTCCACGAACGTCCACGGCGCCACGGGGATGCCGTACAGCTCGAGCACACGCATCGCATCCGCTTCGCTGAGTTTCTCGTGTCCGCGCGTGGCGGTCGCGTCCAGGATGCGACGGACCGCGTCGTCGTCCGTGTCGAACGTGACCGGCGAGCCCGCCGGCAAATCGGTGGTGCGGCGATAGCTCCACATGGCGCTCAGCGCGCGCGCCGCCGATTCCGGGAAGATGTAGGCGGGGACGCTGGCCTCGTGGAGTTCGGCGACCCCGGCCGGCAGGCCTTCGCGTCCCATGAGTACCGCCATGAGCGGCTTCTCGGGGTGGAGCGCGTTGGCGCGCACGATGGCCTCGGCTACGTCCCGCGCCTGAATACCGAGTGGCGGAACGAACGCGGCGATCGCCGCGTCGACGTGCGGATCGCGCAAGACCACGTCGAGCGCAAACGCGTAGCTCTCGGGCGTCGCCGATGCGATCATGTCGACGGGATTGCGGACGCTCGCTTCCGCGGGGAGCTGGGATCGGAGCTCCGTCTCGGTTTCCGGCGTCAGCGCCGCCACGGCGAGCCCATTCGACTCGCACGCGTCGGCAATGATGATACCGGGACCGCCGGCGTTGGTGACGATCGCCACCCGATTGCCCTGGGGCAGCGGCTGATTCGAGAAGGCCATCGCGAGGTCGAACAACTCCTCGACCGTCTGGGCCCGGATGGCGCCGGCCTGGCGGATGATCGCGTCGGTGGCCAGCTCGGTGCCGGCCAGGGCGCCGGTATGCGACGCGGCGGCACGGCGTCCGGCGCCCGTCCGTCCCGACTTGACGACGCAGATCGGTTTGGTCCGCGTGATGCGTCGCCCCAGTTCCACGAACCGCGCGGGGTCCCCGAAGTTCTCGAGGTACATCAGCACCATCGACGTCAGCGGATCGTGCTCCCAGTACTCGAGCAGGTCGTTTCCGCTGACGTCCGCCTTGTTCCCCGCCGAGACGAAGCTCGAAAAACCGATCCCGAGACTGTGTGCGTAGTCGAGAATGCTCACACCCATCGCGCCCGACTGGCTCATGAACGCCACCGGGCCGGCAGGCGGCATCGACGGCGCGAACGTGGCATTCATCTGCACATCCGCCGCCGTGTTGAGCACGCCCATACAGTTGGGGCCCACCATACGGATTCCCGCCGCGCTCACGATCGCTGCGAGGTCGCGCTCGCGCTGGACCCCGGCCCCCCCGACCTCCTTGAAGCCCGCCGAGATCACCACCAGGCCCTTGACGCCCGCGGCGATGCTCTCCTCGGTCACCGCGAGCACGTGCTCCTTCGGCACGACGATGATCGCGAGGTCGATCGGGCGCCCGATGGCAGCGACCGACGGGAAGGCCGGGATGGAATGGACCGAGTCGGCCTTGGGATTGACCGGATACACGGCCCCCCGAAATCCGTACCGCAACAGGTTGTCGAGCAGATGCCACCCGATCGTGTTGGGTTGCCGGCTGGCGCCGATCACCGCGATGGATTTCGGTCGGAGGATCGCGTCGAGAGAGGCCATGGGGGGAATCTAGTGTCCTGACAGCCTGGACAAACACCACCGGCCGCGTCGACCTTTCCTGCTGTGCTCCTCCTGAAGTTGATCCAGTCGCTCGTCAAGGCGCTGAACTCCGACGGCACGCCGGGACAGGTCGCCGCCGGCATCGCGCTGGGGGCGGCCTTCGGGCTCACACCGCTGATCAACCTGCACAATCTCATCCTGTTTGGCGCGGCGATCATCCTGACCGTGTCGTTCCCCGGCGTCTTGCTGGGGTGGTTGGTGTGCACGCCGGTGGGCTTCGCGTTCGATCCGTGGTTCGATCGGCTCGGGACCTGGCTCCTGGTCGACCTCGACAGCCTCTCGCCGCTGTGGACGACGTTGTACAATGCCCCCGGATTCGCCCTCAGCAACTTCAACAACACGGTGGTGCTCGGCAGCTTCGTCACGTGGGTGGTGGCGGCCGTGCCGCTGTTCTTCGCGGCGCGCTGGGGGGTCGCCCGCTACCGCGCGACCATTTACGCCAGGTTACAGTCCTCCCGGTTCGCCCGCAGCGTTGCCGCGTCGAAGCTCTACAACCTCTACACGATGTTCCGGCCGTGAAGCTGTTCCGCTGGCGAGCGATCGTGCCGCTGGCGCTGTTTGCGATCGGCGTGTCCGTCGCATGGTACCTGCTGCTCGACCGTACGGTAGCGCACGCGATCGAGCGATTGGGCTCGGCGGTGGTCGGGGCCAAGGTCGAGCTCGCTGCGGCCGACGTGCGGCTGGCCGATGGGGCGGTGGTGCTGCGCGGGCTCCGGGTGACCGATCCGAACCGACCGATGACCAACCTGTTCCAGGCGGACGAATTGGTCGTGAACGTCCGGATCGCGCCGTTGCTCGAGAAGAAGGTGTTGATCGATACGATCGCGGCCCGCGGCATCCGGTTTGGCGAGCCGCGCGAGACCTCGGGCGCCCTCGAGCGGACCACCGAGTCCGGTGAGGTGGCTCATCAAGTCGCGCGGTGGCGCGAGCGCATCGCGCTTCC
Source organism: Gemmatimonadales bacterium (assembly GCA_036397455.1). Lineage (GTDB taxonomy): Bacteria > Gemmatimonadota > Gemmatimonadetes > Gemmatimonadales > GWC2-71-9 > JADFNB01. The sequence continues at coordinate 12,567 of DASWIX010000027.1, forward strand.
GCAACTCGACCTCGCGTCGCTCAGCCGCGTGGTCGATGTGAGTGCGATCAGTCCCGACAGCCTCGCGACCCTGCGACACGTGCGGTCGGTGGTGCACGCCGCCGATTCGTCGCGCACCACGTGGACCAGCCGGGTCACGGCGCTCGATCCCGCGCCGACCATCGACTCGGCGGGCGCGCTGGTGCGGCGGCTGCAAGGGACCTCGATCACGCGCCTCGGGTTGAGCGGCGCGCGCGATGCGGCGGGCTCGGCGCGCGCGACGATCACGAGCCTGACCCGGCTCGACGGCCAGCTCCGCGGTGTCAAGGCCGGGGCGGACAGCGGCGTGGCGCTGGTACGTGCCGGCATCGACCGGCTCGACGACGCCCGCGCGGCCGACTACGCGTATGCCCGGGGACTGCTGCACGTGCCATCGCTCGACGCGCCGACCCTGGCGCCCGCGCTGTTCGGCAACGTGGCCACCCGACAACTGGCGCCGGTGCTGCGTTGGGTTGCCGTGGCCGACCGGTTCATGCCCCCCGGCGTCCGCGCCAAGCTGCGGGAGGGAAAGGACCGGCCGCGGCGTGCCGGGACTGACGTGCTGTTCCCGGCACGGGAACACCTGCCGACGTTCCTGCTCGGACTGGCCGAGCTGACACTCGCGCTCCGCGATGGCCCGGCGGCGGGTAGCTACACCATGCAGATTCGGGACCTCACATCCGAGCCGACCGTACTCGGTCGTCCCACCACCTTTGACCTGAAGCGCACCGAGGGCGCCGCCGGCCCGAGCGACATCCGGATCAACGGGTCGCTCGATCACGTGGGCAGCGTGATCCACGATTCGGTTGTCGCGTCGGTGATCGGCATCGCGCTGCCGGAAATCGACCTGGCAGCGATCGGCGCGCGGCTGACCCTCGCGAACGGGCGCACGACGCTCGCCCTGGCGCGCCACGGAGATTCGCTCGACGTCCGCTGGTTGTGGCGCACCGCCGACGCCACGTGGCAACGGGTCGGCGGTGCCGATAGCGGTGCGGCGGGCCGCGTACGAGATGTGGTGTGGCGTACCGTCTCCCGGCTGCGCGACGTCGAGATACGCGCCGGGCTCAGCGGGCCGATCGCGAACCCGCGCCTGTCGGTTGGGTCCAACGTCGCCGGCGCCATCGCCACGGCCCTGCGGGACGAGTTGGGTGCGGAAGTGCGGCGTCTCGAGCGGGACATCCGGACGCGGGTCGATCAACTGGTTGCCGGCGAGACCCAGCGGGCGCGCGGCACGCTCGCAAGGCTCGAAGCCGACGTGCGAAGCCGGATCGATACCCCCCGGGCAGAGGTCGAGCGCCTCAAGAGTGACCTGGAGGCGGAGGTACGGCGCTTGACGAGGTTGCCTATCGGCGGCCGCTGACAGGCGCTCACCGGTCGACCAGCGACGAAGAGGCCCGGGAACACCCGGGCCTGTCGTTTGTTTACGTGGAAATCGTGCCTACCGCTTGCTCATCTCCACGTAGGGCCGTTCATCCGCGCCGAGGTATAATTGGCGCGGCCGGGCGATGCGCTGGTCGCCGTCGGTCAGCAGCTCCTGCCACTGCGAGAGCCAACCCGGTGCCCGCCCGATAGCGAACAGCACGGGGAACATCGGGATGGGGAACTTCATGGCCTCGTAGATGATGCCCGAGTAGAAGTCGACGTTGGGATACAGCTTGTGCGACACGAAGTAGTCGTCTTCCAGCGCGATGCGTTCCAACTCCAGTGCGATGTCGATCAGCGGGTTGCGTCCGGTGACCTCGAACACTTCGTCGGCCACTCGCTTGATGATCTTGGCACGCGGGTCGTAGTTCTTGTACACCCGGTGTCCGAAGCCCATCAGGCGGACTTCCTTGCCCTTCACGCGTTTCATGTAGTCCGGGATGGCCTTGACGTTTCCGATCTCCCGGAGCATACGCAGCACCTGTTCATTGGCACCGCCGTGCAGCGGCCCGTACAGGGCGGCGGCGGCACCGGCCATGGCGCAGTAGGGGTCCGCGTGCGACGACCCGATCCCGCGCATCGCCGCCGTCGAGCAATTCTGCTCGTGGTCGGCGTGGAGGATGAACAGAATGTCCAACGCCCGCGCGAGTACCGGGTTCGGTTTGTACTTCGCCCCGGTCGTCCGGAACATCATGTTGAGGAAGTTGCCGGCGTAGGACAGATCGTTGTCCGGATAGGCGTACGGCATGCCCACCATGTGCCGGTACGCGAAGGCCGCGATCGTCGGCGTCTTGGCGATGAGCCGGTGGATCTGATGGAGCCGGCAGTCGCCGTCGGTGATGTTGGCCGCTTCCGTGTAGAAGGTGGACAACCCGGCCACCGTACTCACGAACACCCCCATGGGATGCGCGTCGTACCGGAAACTGTCCATGAACTTCTTGATGTTCTCGTGCAGGAACGTGTGGTGCGTGATGTTGAAGGTCCACTCATCCAGCTGCGGCTGGGTGGGCAGTTCGCCAAACAACAACAGATACGCCGTCTCCAGGAAGGTCCCCCGTTCGGCAATCTGCTCGATGGGGTAGCCGCGGTATCGCAGGATCCCCTTGTCGCCATCGATGTACGTGATGGCACTCTTGCAGTGCGCCGTGTTGGTGAATCCGGGATCGTAGGTCATCAGTCCGAAGTCGTCGTCGTGGACCTTGATCTGACGAAGATCGATCGCGCGGATCGCGTCGTGTGCCACCGGAACCTCGTACGCCCTGCCGGTCCGGTTGTCGGTGATGGTGAGCGTGTCCTTGGCCACTCTGTCCTCGAATGCGCGTCCTGCGGGTTCGGTAGTGTGGGGCGCTGCACTATCGTCCGCAATCACCAGGGTGCCTTTAGCCATAGTGCCCTCGGTTTGTCGAATTGCGGAGCAACTCTTGCGGGTAACGCCCGAAAGATACACGGCGGCCGCGGGAAAGGGCATGTCCCGTTTGACCACCTGGTCAGGTACCGCGTCCCGTGCCCTCCTCGACGTACGCCCCCCGCAGGTGGACCGGCTCCGCCGCACGGGGCCGCAGCCGGATATTCAGCATCTCCACGAAGACCGAGAACCCCATGGCGAAGTAGATGTACCCCTTGGGGATGTGCTGGTGGAGCCCCTCCGCCACCAGCGAGACACCGATGAGCAGGAGGAAACTCAGGGCGAGGATCTTCACCGTGGGGTGACGTTCCACGAAGTCACTGATGGGGCCCGCGGCGAGCATCATCACGCCCACCGCGATGACGACCGCCGTCACCATCACCCACAGCTGGTCCGCCATGCCGATCGCCGTGATCACCGAATCGAGCGAGAACACGACGTCGAGCAGCATGATCTGGACGATCACGCTCCAGAAGACGGCGGCGACCCCCGCCGTCCCGTGGCCGCCGGTCCCCTCGAGTTTGTCGTGCACCTCGAGCGTCGCCTTGCCGAGCAGAAAGAGGCCGCCGGCCATGAGGATCAGATCCCGGCCGGAAATCTCCTGGGTCAACACCGTGAACAGCGGTGCGGTGAGGCGGATCAGCCAGGCGAGCGAGAACAGTAGCAGGACGCGCGTGACCATCGCCGCCGCCAGCCCGAGCCGCCGCGCGCGTGCCCGTTGCTCGGTGGGGAGTTTGGACGCCAGGATCGAGATGAAGATGACGTTGTCGATGCCGAGGACGATCTCGAGCACCGTCAGTGTGAGGAGTGCGATCAGCGATTCCATGACAAGACCCGCGGTTGAGACGCGGCGGGAATGTAGCGACGCCATACGTGACGGCAACGGCGGAGCGGTGTATGTTCAGGCCGTCGGAGGAATCGGCGGGCTCGCCGTGCTCCGTTTCACGCCACACCCGTGCCCCGGAGTTTCGCATGCGCGTTTCGGCATTGCCGTCACTGGCCCACGTGATCACCCCCTCGCTTCGCGCGTCGAACGAGGTGCGTATCGAGCGCAGCGCGATCGCCGGCACGAGTCTCGCGCGGGCCCGTGGCGCTCGGGTGCGGACCGGCCTGAGGCAAGTGGCCCACCTGGTCCCCGCGATGCTGGTCGGTTGCGGGGCGCCTCCCGGATTCGAGGTTGGAGACGTGGAGTATCGCGGTCCCGCCGGTAGCTCGGCACCCGCCCTTGCCGTCGCCGGGACGGATCTGCTGATGAGTTTCACCGAACCGACGCCCGATGGACGACACGCGGTGCGCATCGCCCGCCGTTCGGATGCCGGGTGGCAGGTGGTTGGGACACCGGTGGAAAACGACTCCCTGTTCGTCAACTGGGCCGATTTCCCGTCCGTGACCGCCCTCGCGGACGGCCGGTGGCTGGCGCACTGGCTCCAGAAGACCGCGCCGTCGACCTATGCCTATCACGTGCGGATGGCGCTCTCCGCCGATGAGGGGACGACCTGGTCGGCACCGTTCTCCCCGCACGGCGACCGTTCCGCCACGGAACACGGCTTCGTCGCCACCATGCCGATGGCGGAGGGCGCCGCGTTCGTTTGGCTCGACGGTCGCAACACGGGCGGCGAAGCCGGCGACGGGCACGGGGGCGAGCACGCCGGGACCGCCGGCGCGATGACCCTGCGTTACACCACGCTCGGTGGTGCCGGGGTGCCGAACCCGGACATCGAGTTGGACGGCCGCGTGTGCGACTGCTGCCAGACCGATCTGGCCCGCACCTCGTCGGGACTCGTCGCCGTGTACCGCGACCGATCGGAAGCGGAGATCCGGGATATCGCGGTCGTTCGCTGGGCTGACGGCGCGTGGATGCCGTCGCGGAAGGTCTCCGAAGATGGCTGGCACTATCCGGGCTGTCCGGTGAACGGACCGGCGGTCGCGGCGATGGGTGACACCGTCGCGGTTGCCTGGTACACCGCCGCGCACGGCGTGCCCGCGGTGTATGCCGCGTTCTCGACGGACGGCGGTGACACCTTCGGGTCGCGCATCCGTATCGACGAAGGGCGCCCCACCGGACGGGTCGACCTGGTGGCACTGGGAGACGGCGCAGTGGCCGTGTCGTGGATCGAAGAAACCGATACCGACGGCGAGATTCGGCTGCGACGCGTGGGACTCGTCTCGGGTGCGGGCGCGTCGCAGTTGGTGGCGCCGACGGAGACCGCGCGCGCCGCAGGGTTCCCGCGGATGGCGCGTCTCGGTAACGTCATCGCGTTGGCGTGGACGGAGGTGGGCGGCGACGGGGGTGTCCGGGTGATGACGCTGCGGGTGCCCGGCGGGAGCTAGCCGAAGGGGATCATGGACGGAAAGACGTTACTGCGACTCGTACTATCGCTTTTCGGGCTTGCCGCCTTGCTGTACGTGGGGGCCCGCCAGATGGGCCCCGTTCCCCCGCTCGGCCCGTTCCTGCATCCCCTGACCGGGGTCTGGGCCGTCGCGGAGCAGGACGAGGTGCCCGCCGGCGAAACGCTGGTCATCCCCGGAATGATCGATAGCGTCCAGGTCGTCTTCGACGGCCGCGCGGTCCCCCATATCTTCGCAACCAACGTTGAGGACGCCTACCGCGCGCTCGGCTACGTCGTCGCGCGGTTCCGCTTGTTCCAGCTCGATGTGCAGGCGCGGGCGACCGCGGGAGAGTTGACCGCGTTGGTTGGCGCGCGCGCGCTCGGTTTCGATCGCCGCCAACGCCGCCTCGGACTGGCATGGAGCGCCGAGCGTGAGTTTGCGAACTTCGACTCCAGCTCGCCCGCCGGCCGGGCCATCGTCGCGTACGGCGAGGGCATCAATGCTCGTATCGGCGAGCTGACGCCGTCCGATCTCCCGCTCGAGTACCGCCTGCTGCACGCCGCGCCGCGCCGTTGGGAGACGCTGTACTCCTTCTACCTGGCCAAACAGATGGGATACACGCTCTCGTTCTCGAACTCCGACCGGTCGTTCGAGCGCCTCGCGGAACGCGTGGGACCACTGGCCGCTGCCGCCCTGGCCCCGTCGAGCAGCCCAATCCAGCAACCGGTGGTCCCGACCGGCCTGCCGGTGCCGCGCTTCGACCGGTCGCCCATTCCCGCGGCCGCGCGTGCCGGTGCCTCGACCGGGTCGGGCGCGACCGGCGCGCGCCTCGCGACGCTGGACTGGAACGGGAGCCGCGGCGCGAGCAACGCGTGGGCGGTCGGTCCGTCGCGCTCGGCGAACGGCCTGGCGTTGTTGGCCGCCGATCCCCACCTCGACCTGTCGTTACCGTCGGTGTGGTTCGAAGCGCATCTGGTCGTGCCCGGCGCCTTGGACGTGTACGGTGTGACGTTCCCCGGCGCGCCGTTCGTCGCGATCGGGTTCAATCGCGACGTGGCGTGGAGCTTTACCGCGTCGTATGCCGACGTCATCGATTTCTATGAAGAGACGTTCGACAATCCGAGCCGGCCGGCGAGTTACCTGCTGGATGGGACGTGGCTACCGCTGCAACGGCGCGTGGAGAGGTTCCGAGACCGGTCGGGCGGGGTGGTGGCGACCGATACCGTCCACTTTACGCACCGCGGTCCGGTTCTCATCGAGGATGGTCGCGCCCTGTCGATGCGCTGGACCGTTCTCGAGCAGCAGCGGGCGCTCCAGGTGTTGCACGATCTGGCCGCGGCCGGGTCCGTGACCGCATGGGCGACGGCGCTCGCCGGCATGCGTGCGCCCCCGATCACCGGGATGGCCGCCGATCGCGCGGGCGGGATTGCCGCCTTTGCGCCGGGGGCGTATCCGATACGCCCCGGCGACGGCAACGGGCAGATCATCTTTGACGGGAGCTCCAGCGCCAACGACTGGCTGGGCTACCGAGCCGTGACCGAGTACCCGTTCGCGCGCAACCCGTCGCAGGGCTTTCTCGCGTCCGCCAACCAGCAGCAAGTCGATCCGTTGCTCGACCCTGAGTACCAGGGCGCGGCCTGGCCGGCCCCGTGGCGGGCGCTGCGCATCAATCAGTTGTTGCATGACGCCTCGCCGCTCACACCTGAGACGATGATCGCGTTTCAGACCGATCCAGGTAGTGCGCGCGCCGATCAGTTCGTGCCGTATTTCCTCGACGCCGCAAGCCGATGGTCACCGCCCGACGCCACGGCCGGTGCGAACGCCACGGCTGGCGCAGCCATCCTCTCGGCGTGGGATCGTCGCTACACCCGCGACAACCAAGCGGCCGTGCTGTTCGAGTTGGCGATGAGACGGCTGGACGCCCGGACCTGGGACGAACTGCGGGCCGGCGATTCCGCGAGCCGGCGGGTGTACACACCCGACGACGACGTGCTGTACCGGTTGTTACAGACACCGGGGAGCCCGTGGTGGGATGATCGTGACACGCCTGATCTGGAGACGCGCGACCAGATCATCGCCTCGAGTCTGGCGGCGGCCTACGAAGAGGCCGTGGTGCGGTACGGTCCCCCGGGCGCGGGATGGCGGTGGGACGGTGAACGGGTGGCGAATATCTACCATCCGCTGGGCCTCGCGAGCCTCTCGGCGCTCGGGCTCAAGGTGCAGGGCGGCCCTTCCACGTTGAATCCCATCTCCCGCACCGGCACGCACGGGCCGAGTTGGCGCATGGTGGTGGAGATGGGGCCGGAGGTGCGCGCGTGGGGGGTGTATCCCGGTGGCCAGTCGGGCAGCCCGGCCAGTCGGTGGTACCGCGATCGGCTCGACCGCTGGACCGCCGGCACGCTCGATCCGCTGCCGTTCCCGCATACACCGGAAGCCCTTGCGCCGGAACAGGTGATGGCGCGGGTGACGCTGCGGGGGAGGGAACCGTGAGGCACCAGTTTCTCGAGATCGCCGTCCTGACGCTCGTCATAGGTGTCGCCACGGTGTGGGTCGGGTGGTGGGCGGTGCCGCTGGTGGGTGCCGGGTGGGGATTCGCCCGCCATGAAGAGGGTATGCCCGCGCTGACCTCGGCCGTTTCGGCGAGTCTTGCCTGGGTCTTGTTGCTGGCGTACGCCGCGACAACCGGACCGATTGGGGAGTTCTCGACCGCGGTGGGTGGAACCATGGGGCTCCCGGGTTGGGCCGTGATCGGCGTGACGTTGTTGTTCCCGGCGTTTCTGGCGGGGCTTGCGGCCGCCGCCGGCGACACGATCTCGATGATGCGGCGCTGATCGGCAGTCGAGCGCATTGCGCCGCTCATTGCGGTCTTCCTCATCGGGTCGTTCACCCTTGGCGGGATGAAGATCTGGTTCACCGCCCGCAACGCGCGCCGCGACGAGTTGGGCAGGGAAGAGGCGGAACGCCTGACGGAGGCGGGGGAGAGCCTGCAGGACCAGATGCAGTTGCTGCGGGAAGAACAGGCCGAAATGCATGAGCGGATTGACTTTGCGGAACGTCTGCTCACAAAGGGCCCACCGCCCGCCGAGCCACCGGCCCGCTGATTCCCGCCTCGCGTCTCGTCCGATCCCGGCCGGCCGTCCCCCCAACCCCATGCTGTGAGTCCCGACACGACGCAAGTCAACGAATCGCATTATCTTGACATGCGTCGTCCGCAGTTCCATCGTGTCCGGGACCCTCAACCCCCGTCCGGAGGGCCGAATGGCCAGCTCAATGCGTTTCCCCATGCTCACGATCGGTGTGGTGGGGTTGGCGCTCAGCGGTTGCATCTCTCCGACAGACAAATCCGATAGTCTGACGATCCAGTTCGCCCCGATTCCCTCCGTCATGCTCGAGGGCGATTCCGTCGCGTTATCGGCTCGTGTCCTCGATGAGGACGGCGTTGAGGTGCCGAATTCTCACGTGGAACTGACGACCAGTCCGGATCTGGTCGCGCGCGTGTTGGCCGGAGACGTGCTGGTCGCGGTCGATACCGGCACGGTCACGGTGACGGCCCGCGCGGTCGAGTTCGCCGAGACGCCGGTCGCGCAACAGTCCGTCACCGTACGCGCATTGCTCGCGGTCGACAGCGTCCTTCCCGATCGCGCGCTTCGTTACGGCGAGCGGCTCGAGTTGTTCGGGATTGGGCTCGATCCCGCCGGGCTGTTCGGCGTGTCGTTGGGTGGGGTGACACTTCCCTTCGCCGGGTATGAGGCCGCCGATACGACCGCCCCAGACCGGTTCGGGCGTCTCGAACTGTGGATTCCGCCCCCGGCGCAGACCGCGCAGGGACTCGCCATTCTCGGCGCCAAGGGCGGCTTGGTGATCCAGCGGAGCATCGCGGTTGACCCGCGCGACGTCCTGGAGCCCAACGACACCGCGGCCCGTCACCTCGGGACGTTGAGCGGCGGGGTGTCCAATCCCGCCCTCGCGTTCGAGCCGCGCTTTCAGCGCGATCCGCGACCGGCGGTCGACTGGTACTCGTTTACCACGACCACCACGTCTGACTGGACGATCGAGGTCGACGGGCGCGATCTGGGGCGGCCGATCGGGGTGTTCGTCTCCGACTCGGTGTACTGGTCCGGCGAGTTTTGGGGTGTCGATCCCGATACGTTCAATCCCGAGACGGGACTCGGCTGGGCGATCTACGCGCTGCCTGAGAACTCCTGGATGGTCGGTGCCGACGCGAACATCTGCCGCGGTTTGCTGATCAACGACTCCTTCTCGCCGTTTCAACTGGGCCAGCGGGCGACCGCCCGGATCGCGCTGGGCGCGCTCCCCGCCGGCACGTACCACATCGTCGTGAGCTACCTCGGCGATCCGTTCACGTTCTATGACTCGTTCATCCCGCGCACCGAGCTCGACTTGTTCGTCGATGCCGACATTGCGCGCGAGCTGGCGTTGGGCGATCCGGCCAAGAGCGTGGTGCGGGTCGTGCCCGAATACGTCTCCGCGCTGCCGCCTGACGGGAGTGAGGGCAACGATTTCTGCGATCAGGCACCGACCATCGCCTTATCGGGGAGCGTGCAATACACCTTCGACAATCCGTTCGACGTCGACTGGTTCAAGTTCACTATGACCGCTGATCAGGCGGTGCAGTTCTCCGTCGTGTCGGCCGACTCCGCGTCGGATCCCGACATCTACGTCATTCGGGATTTCGGTACGTCGCTGGTGCTGTGGGATGCCGGCCTGGATTTCGGTAGCGAGGACCAGACGTTTGGGTTTGTGCTCGACGCGGGTGACTACTTCCTCGTTCTCGCGGATTTCACCGGGATCCCTACGACCTATCAGTTGACGGCCGAAGTCCTCCCCGCGCCGCCGCTGAACGCGGCCGGGCTGCGCGCAACGTGGCAAGACCAGGAGGCCGACAAGCGGGAGCGCGCCGGTCATCGGCCCGCCACCGTGCGGGCCAGGAGGCGCTAAGCCGCAATGCAGTGTAACCACTGCGATACCACGCTTCCCGACGGGAGCCGGTTCTGCTCCGGTTGCGGGGCGGACCTCAAGGATCCGACCTCCGGACCGCGCCCGCGTCACAGCGGCCAGGTCACGGATCTGCTCTCGAAGGTCGCCAAACAGGTCGAGGGCCGCTACAAGGTCGACGGGCTCATCGGTCGTGGCGGCATGGGGGCGGTGTTCAAGGCGGTCGATATGACGCTCGACCGTCCGGTCGCCATCAAGGTGCTGCCCCCGGAGATGTCGCACGACGAGAAGTTCGTGGGCCGATTCGAACGGGAAGCGCGCACCGCGGCGAAGCTCGACCACCCCAGCATCATCCCGATCTATGCGGTCGAATCATCCGGCGGGCTGCACTACTTCGTGATGAAGTTCATCACGGGCCGCAGTCTCGATCAGGTGCTCGACGCGGGACCGGTGCCGATCGAGTTGGCGCAGCGCGTGGTGTGGCAGTGCGCTACGGCCCTGGGCCACGCCCACCAGCGCGGCGTGATCCATCGCGACATCAAGCCCGGCAACATCATGATCGACGACGAAGGCCGGTCGGTATTGACGGACTTCGGTATCTCGAAGGCGCTGCAGGCGGCCACCCAACTCACGGCCACGGGCCAGGTCATTGGGACGCCGCACTACATGAGTCCGGAACAGGCCAAGGGCCTGAACGTCGACGGCCGATCCGACCAATACTCCCTCGCGCTGGTGGCGTACCGCATGCTGACCGGCGACCTGCCGTTCCAGGACGAGTCGGTGCACACGGTCCTCTACAAGCAGATCTTCGAGGAACCGCCACCGCTGAACGAAAAGCGTCCGGATGCGCCGGCATTCCTGGTGGACGCGATCCGGCGGGGCATGACGAAGAATCCGGACGAGCGGTTCGCGACCATGGAGGAGTTCGCCACGGCTGTCTGGCCCGAGAATCCGGTGGCGCCGACCGGTGGACTGCACGGGTCGATGGCGGCGGTCACCGGTCCGTCCTTGGCCGATCAGCCGACGGAAATCACGTCGGCGACGCCGCCCACACCTTCCACGCCGGCACCGGCGGCCTCGCCGAAGCCGGCACCGAGGAAAAAATCGCGGGCCGTACCGGCCATCGCGGCGGTGGTCGTGATCCTCGGTGGGGCGGGGGCCGCGTTCGTGATGATGCAGGGTGGGGGCGGCGAGGCGGCGACGCCGCCGGTTGCGGTGGCGAGCCAGGAGCCCGCAGCGCAGCCGGCCGCGCCGCCTGCGCAGGCACCGGCGGCCGTTCCCGAAACGGTCGTCGTCAACGTCCCCGCCGCGCCACCGCCGGTTGCCACACCGCGCCCGCGCCCGACGCCACCGCCCGTCACACAGCCGGCGGTGCAACCCCCCGCACGGCCGCAGATGGGGTTCATTACCATCAGCGCCACCCCGTTCGGGCGGGTGAGCATCGATGGGGTGGAGATCCAGGACACGCCGCTTGTCGGCTACGAGTTATCGCCTGGACGGCACATCATCTCCGTCTCGCGTGAAGGATACGAATCGCAGGTCGATACGGTCACCGTCTCGGCCGGTGGAACCACCCGGAAGAGCTACGTCCTGATCCGCCAGGAGCAATAATGCTTCGGTCCAGTCTCGCACTCGCGCTCTTGCTTGCCACGGCACCGATGGTGCTCGATGCGCAGCAAAATACCACGGTCCAGCAGGCGCAGACCGCTTACGACCAGCTCCGCTACGGTGACGCGATCACGCTCGTCCGACGGGCGATACGGGAACGGCTGACCCAAGCCGATCAAGTGACCGCGTATGAAATCCTGGCCTTTGCGTATGCGGCGCTCGATTCCACCGCGCAGGCGATCGAGGGGTTCAAGCAACTGATCTTTCTCGATCCCAACCGGGAGCCGGACGTCGAAGCGGTGGCGCCTCGCATCGTCAACGCCTATACCTCGGCGCTCGGCGATGTCCTCGTGGTGCGGCGCGTCGATGTCGACAGCGCCAGTTTCATCGCGGGCCAGGGGTCGGTGCCGATCCGCTTCGAGGTGTCGCGCCCGTCCCGTGCCGTCGCCCGCGTATTGGGACCCGGGTTCGACGCCGTGATCGATTCCTTTCTTGTCGGACGACAGGGCCTGGTGGAATGGCGCGCCGTCGACGCCGAGGCTGCGCCCGTTCCGCCGGGAACCTATCAGCTCGTCATCAACGCGTTCGAGCGAGACAACCAGCACGGCGCTCAGGTCGATATCGTCGTCCGGCACGCGCCGGTCGACACGATCCCGCACCTGCTGACGTTGCCCGGTCAGTCGGAACTGCCGGAGATGGAGGCGCCACCGCGCGACTGGCAGCCGCTCGGGTTGGCCGTGCTCTATGCGGGTCTCGGCGCGGGTGCGGCACTCGCGCTCGAGAGCGAAGTGCTCGGTGGTGGCGGTCAGACCGCCGTGTTCAGTGTCACGCTCGGGTCGGCGATGGCGGGCCTGGCGCTGAGCCTCAAGAAGCCCGACCTCCGGCCGGTGCAGGCCAACATCCGGTACAATCGGCTCATCCGCGACGAGTTGACGCGCCGCAACGCGGATATCGCGCAACAGAATACCGACCGCCGGCGCCAGATCCTGCTGACGGTCGTCCCCGGGGGAGGTACCCAATGACACGGACGCTGGCTGGCGTACTGGCGATGAGCGCCATCGCGACGGCGTCGCTCGACGCGCAGGGATTCGGTGTGCGCTTGGGTGGTCACGGCGTCTATCTCAGCCATCAGGAAATCGCCGAGGGCCGGTCCGCATCAGGTCTCGGGTTTGGCGGTGAGTTGAGGATCCAGCTAAGCCGGATTGCGATTGAGGGGGAGGGGGCGATGGTCTCCTCGCTCACGCCGGATTCGGCGGGCCTGGCCGCGTTCGACCTGACCTACGGCGATGCGCGGCTGTCGGTGCTCGTGGCACGGCCGTTTTCCATCGAGGTCGGTGCCGGCGGGTGGACGGTCGAGCCCGCGTTTGCCGCGCAGGACGTTGGCTACCTCAAAGCCGGCGTGCTCGTCGAGAGCCCGCTGACGCGGCTCGGTGACATCGCGCTGCGCGGTGCGTATCTCGTCCCGAAGTTCAGCGGTGGCGGCGATGCCGGGTTCGGGTTCGAGGTTGGGGTCAAGACGATGATCGGGACCCCCAACGGCCGGTTCCGTTTCGGCGGCGGCTACGAGTTCAAGCGGTTCGATCGCTCCATCACCGCGCCGGGCGCAACGGAGGAAACCGATCTCCCGATCCAGTTCACGGCGGCGCGGTTCGGGCTTGAGATCCGATTCTGATCCCGCCCCGGGCGCCGACCTGGAGCCCGGGACGGCGACGGGCCCCGCGCCCGCGGAGCGGACGAGGTTCGTCGAGCACCGCGGCGAGCGGATTCTGCTGATCGATTTGTCCCACCTCAAGGAACCCCACGACGAATCGCTCGAGGCGATCGGCCACGCCTCGGAACTGATCCAGTCCCAGGCACGGCAATCCCTGCTGACGCTCACCTACGTCGAGGGCGCCCAGTTCAACTTCGAGGTGGCGCAGGCCATGTGGCAGTTCGCTCGCCGGAACCGGCCATACGTGATCGCCGGCGCGGTCGTGGGAATCGCGCCCGGACTGCAACAGGAGTTGTATCATCTCGTGACGCGGATTTCCCGTCGCAAACTCCCGGCGTTTGACGACCTCGATCGGGCCAAGGACTGGCTGGTGAGCCAGAAACTCTCGCAGGACGGCATGTCCGGTGCGGATGCGTAGTGGCCGGCCGCTGCGACGTCCGTCGGGGCCCCCGTGCGATCACGGGGGCCTCGTTGTTTGGCGGGTCGTCGCTGCCGCGATCCTGGTATCGGCGCTCGCGCGGCCGGCGACGGGGCAGGATGCGGACGCGCCACCGCGGCTCACGTCGCGCGAGCTGCGCGAGGATTGGCGTATCCTCCGCGCCGCGCTGGAAGAGGGACACGGCGGCCTCTACCGCATCACCCCGCGCGCGGAGATGGACGGCCACTTCGATCGGGCAGGCGCGCAACTCGACTCCGGCATGACGGCGTTCGATTTCGTGCGGATCGCCGCGCCGGTCGTGGCCGCCATCCACGACGGCCATACCCGCATCGATCTGCCGCCGGCGTGGGAGGTGTGGCTTGCCGAACAGCCGCGGCTGTTTCCGTTTCGATTGGCCTTCGTGCGCTCCCGGGCCTACCTGCACCGTGACTACAGCGCCCGCGGCGACGCGCCGCTCGGCGCCGAAGTCCTCGCGATCAACGGCACCGCCATGGCGGCGTTGATGGGGCCGATCCTCGCGCGTGTGCCATCAGACGGTCATGGGGTCACCGCCAAGTATCGCGCGCTCGAGAGCACCATCACGTTCGGCCGTTGGTACACCATTGTGTTCGGGCACACGACGCGATACGAGTTGCTGGTGCGGACCGCCGCCGGCGAGACCCGACGTCTCGTCGAACCCGGGCTCACGGCTGCTGCGCTCACCGAACGGTACGAGCGACGCTACCCCGAAACCGTGGCACCCGGCCCGCCACTGGCGCTCGAGGTCGACGGGGATGTGGCGGTGCTCACGATCCGGACGTTCGAGCGCGGTGCGTACGCGCGCAGCGGCCTCGCTTTCGAGCGGGCGTTGTCCGACGCGCTGGCCACGGTGCGCGACCGCGCGGCGCGCCACCTCATCATCGATCTCCGCGGCAACGGCGGGGGCGCGGACGAGTACGGCAAGCTGGTGTACGCGCACCTCACGGAGCGGCCGTTCGTGTTCTATCGGTCACTGGAGATCAACCGCGCGTCATTCGATTTCCTTCGCTACAGTGAGACGCCGGACCTCACCGTGCCGGCCGACCGCATCCATCCCAACGACCACGGCACCTTCGATCTGCTCGGACACCCGAACCTCGGATTCCAGTCCCCGGTCGAGCCGATCTATGCTGGAGCGGCAATCGTGCTGATCGACGGTGGCAGCTTCTCGGCCACCAGCGAGTTGTTATCGGTCATGCACAGCAACCGGCGGGCGGTATTCGTCGGTGAGGAGTCGGGTGGGGCGTACATCGGCAATACGTCGGGCCTGAGCGCGACCATCACGCTCCCCAACACCGGCGTCCGGGTGCGGATTCCGCTCGTGCGATTCACCATGGCGGTACCGGATGACGAACGGCGCTACCGCGGGATCGTGCCGGACCACGAGGTGATCCCGACCATCGACGACATCCTCGCGGGCACGGACGTCGTCCGCGCGTTCGCACTCGACCTGGCGCGGCGCGGGCGGTAGCGCCGCCCCGCAACCACGTGAGGCGGCATCAACGGCGTGTCCGGTAGAGCGAATCCGGAGTAAACCCGTCGGTCTCATCGACCAGTACACGCGGTCACAAGTTCTCTATGACGTATTCACCGCGGAGCACGGGGAGACCGCGGAGGCACACCTTCAGCCATGGGCCGCCGCCAGTCTTCCGGCCACCAAGAGGTCCGGCGTTCACCCCTCTGCGCACTCTGCGGTCTCTGCGGTGAAAACACGTAACCGTAATAATGTACCGATGTACCAGAGGAGCTCGAGTACGCCTGCGCGTCGCGTCAGGGTGCCGCCGTCCACGTCCCGGAGCAGGTGCCGCCGACATCGGTGCCGTTCCAGGTGCCCGAGGCCTCCGTACCGTTGTTGGCCACCGTGCCGGTGATGGTGAATGTGAGATCGGCCGGGTCGGCGTCGATCGCGATGGCGCGGTTCGTGATGGCCCAGCCAGGATCCCTGTTGGACGTGATCCCACCCGAATGGGTCGCGGCCGACGTGCCGCACTTCCAGTCGGTCCACTGGAAGGTCACGCTGGTCACCGCGTCCCTGGCGGCGTTGATCGTGAAGTCGAACGCGAATCCCGTTCCGGCGTTTCCGTGCCAGACTCCGGTTGTGATCGGCTCCGTGTTGCCGTTGGCCGGCCCACCGTCATCGCCGCAACAGAGCGCGACGGACGAGAGGAGCAGGCTGCGCGTGATCAGGTTGCGTGTATGCATGATACCCTCCGATTCCGGTTCTTCGTCCGCGGGGATGATCCGGACGCGCACGACCGACCGCGCCAACGGCAGCGGAGGGGGCGCTGCTGGTACCGGTGATGTGTGGGGCGTCGTCGGGGGGCGTCAGGCGGCGTCGTTCCGGCCGCACATCATCGTGCCATCGGCGGCTGGTCGGTCAAGGAGCCAGTATAGCAAGATCCGCACGGCGGCCCAAGGAGCGAATCTCTCGTATTTGTGTGCCGCTCCAGGGAGCGAGTCGTTCGGGATTCAGTGCCGACGGGCAGCTATCCCGCGGCCACGAACGAACGATCGATGGCGCCGAGCCGCGGCACGCCGTGCAACTGCATGGCGATCCGGAGTTCCGCTCGGAGGATGTCGAGCACGCGTTCCACGCCCTGCTGACCAAAAGCCGCCAGCCCCCACAGGTATGGACGCCCGATGCACACCGCATCGGCGCCGAGTGCCATCGCCTTCAGGATGTCGCTGCCGCGGCGGAACCCGCTGTCCACCAACACCGGTATCCGTCCCCGCAGCGCGTCGACCACCTCTGGCAGGCTCTCGATGGTGCTGCGTCCGCCGGCGTTGGCCCGTCCGCCGTGGTTGGAGACGATGACGCCGTCCGCGCCGGACTGGACGCAGCGTTGGGCGTCGTCGCCGCGCACGATCCCTTTCACCAACACCCGCATGTCCGTCGTGTCCTTGAGCCGGCTGATGAAGTCCCATGTCATCGCCGGGGTATCGAACAGCACGTGGCTCATGTCGAGGCCTGAGAACATCGGTTTCCGCTCGAGCCAACCCGTGGGGAAACTCATCGGATCGTCGCTGGGTGGGGCGGCGTCGTGACACTGCGTGCAGTCGCGCGTGTCGCGGCGGATGAACCGTTCGAGCGTCTCCCGGTTACTCCCCACCGGCAGGTCGACGGTGAGCACGAGGGCGCGACAGCCGGCTCCCTCGGCGCGGCGAATGAGTGCTTGCGTCACGTCCCAACTCGACGTCGGGTAGAGCTGGTACCACACCGGACGGCGACGTACCGCGTTCACGTCTTCCACCGAGGTGGTGGTCACTGTCGAAAGAATCTGGTGGTGGCCCCTGGCGTCGGCGGCCCGGGCCACAGCCAGCTCACCCTCGGCGTGGAACGCGCGCTGACTGCCGACCGGCGCCAGCACAATCGGCGTGTCCCAGCGTTCGCCCAGCAGCTCGACGCTCATGTCGATCGTCGACACGTCCACGAGCCGGCGGGGTCGCAAGTCGAAGCGCGTAAACCCTTCGCGGTTGGCGCGGAGTGTCTCGTCGCCGTCCACGCCGGTCGCGAGATAGCCGTAGTGGGCCGGCGGCAATACCGCCCGGGCCATCGCCTGGAAGTCGAGCACGTTGATCGCGTCGTCGGGGGACGCGAGCAGACCGCCTGGCCCATCGCCCCCGCCGGGTTCGGGCCGCATACACGCGGGAACGCCGAGCAGCGACCAGAGCGGGCTACCGGCCAGGAAGCGAAGAAAGGCGCGACGGGACGGGCGGCTCGGTTCGTGCATGACCGGATCTCCGGATGGATGACGGGCGCGCTCGCGGGCGGCGACCTTGCGGACCTGTCTCGCGCGTGATGCGTCCAACCGTGGAACCTCGGCGGGGGCCGCGAACGGCTCCTGCTCCCCGCCGACGGTCGTCACTTCGATATCACCGCGGGAGTTTGTCGTGTGAACGACCTGCTGTCAAAGCAGACCAGGTGCCTGCTCGTCCAGCCGGCCCCCGCGCGCCGCCGCCATCGTGGTGACCAGGGCGGCGATGTCCCTGCATGTTGCCAGGCAATCCGTGTACTGGTCGGCATGATCGAGCGGCAGATCGCCGACCTCGATCGGCGCGGCGAAGCCCGTGTGACGCTGGCGCCGTCTACTCCGAGGCGGCGGTTACGACGCGCGACCGTCCCCCCATCCACGCCGCGGGAAGGGGATACCGGGAGCACATCGTCGCTCCTCGGAAGATCGAGGAAGTGCCGGGATCATTCGCCCGAACCGGCCGCGAACGGATCCGCGGGCCGCTCGTAGACTCGCGGGTCCTGACAGAAGACCGGCTGGCGATACGTTCTCCTTAGTGAGGCGCTACTCGTGCTCCGTCTGATTCCCCTGTTCGTCGTGGCCGTTCTCGGCCCCACGATCCCGTCCGCGGTGGTCGGGCAGGTCGTGCGCGCCGATAGCGCCCCCCCCGGTGCCGTGGTCGGGACCGTGGTCGATGCGGGGACGAGTGAACGGTTGCGTGGCGCAGTGGTGACGCTCGAGCGCCGCGCCGCCGGAGACGTCGCGCTGCGCGTGGCCCGTTCGGGTATCTGGGGGGCCGGTCGCACCGCCATCACGGGGTCGGACGGTCGCTACGCCTTCACGAACATCGAACCGGGATCGTATCGTCTGATGGTACGCCGCCTCGGCTACCGCCCCGCAGTGCTGTCGCTCGAACTGCGCCGCGTGACGCCCACACGGGTGTCGGTCGGACTGCTGGTGCAGCCCGTGCTGCTCGAGCCGGAGGAAGTGCGGGCCGCCGCCGCACCCTTCGCCCGCGTTGCCACCATCGATGACGATCTGCGCGGCGGGCGATTGGATACCGAGCTCGATCGGCAACGCACCTATCCGGCGAGCGACGTCAGCGTCCTCACTCAAAGTGATCTCGTCGAAGCGGTGACGCTTGGCGAAACCGATCTCTTACGGGCGCTGCATCGCGTGCCGGGCATCTCGACCCGCGACCAGTACACCGCGGAGTTGTGGACCCGGGGCGCATCATGGGATCAGACCCGTGTCTCCTACGACGGGCTCCCGGTCTTCAACCCGGTCCATGCGGGCGGCGTATTCTCAGCGCTCGATCCGGCCGCGATCGGATCGGTGGTGCTGCACCCGGGCGTGCGCAGCGTCACGCTCGGGGAGGGGGCCGCGGGGGTCGTGGACATCGGGTCGCGCCCCCCGCCGCGGACCCTGTCCGGATCGGCGGAACTGTCGGTCGTCTCCGCGCGTGCCAGTGTTGGTGCGGGCAGCGACCGGGGCGACGGATTCCGCCTTGCCGTCAGGCGGTCGTACATCGATCTCGTCACGGCATTCGCAGGCGATGCAATCGGCGCGGTACCCTATGCGTTCCTGGACCTGGCGGCGAGAGGGGACCTGCACGTCGGACGGAACGCGGTGCTCTCCGCCAGCGGATTGTGGGAGCGCGACGATCTCTGGGGGACGGTGCGCGATCTCCTGCGCGGCTCGCGCGGGCACTGGGGCAACGCCGTCGGGCGCGTGGCGCTGACGGCACCGCTCGGTCCGCTGATCGGCACGCATGCGGTCGGTGCCAGTCGCTTTGCCGGGAACATCGCGGTCGCCGCACTGCGTCCCGGTGACGGGCTCTCGGTCCCGGTCCACGAGCCGACCGCGAACACGATTTCCTACGTTCGCATCGGTTCGCGGCTCGAGCCGCCATCGAGTACCTGGGGAGTGGGATGGGAGATCATCCGGCAGCGACAATCGTACGACGGTCCCCGACCGCGCCCCTACCCGCAGGCGATCCTGTTCGACTCACTGCGGTTGCGCGAAGGGCCGCTGATACCGGCGGCGTGGGCGGAGGTGCGGCCGGCGTTCGGCCCGCTGCGAATCGTGGCCGGTCTGCGCACTGAGTTTCCGGGCCGTCTAATGAATGCGGGACCGGTGGCCCTCGCTCCGCGGGTGAGTGCGCGGTGGGAGGTCGGCGGGTCGACGGCGTTGTCCGCCGGGTATGGGCGGTCGTTTCAGTACGCCCAGACGATTGCGCCGGCCGGGCCGGGTGTCGGTCCGGAGTTGCACTTGACGGATGTGTGGTTGATGGCCGGCGACACGGTCCCCGCCCTGGTGTCGGACGTGTTTACCGTTGGTATCGAGCGCTGGCTGGCGCAGTCATGGCTCGGGATGGTCAACGTCTACCGCACCGAGGGACTCGCGCAACCCGCGCCTGATCCGGGAGATTTGTTGCCCACCCGTCCCGTGTACGTCATGGGCGCCGGCCGCGCCGCCGGATTCGAAGTCTCGGCGCGGCGCTTGTCCGGCCGCTGGAACCTGTGGTTGGCCTATGCCTTTGGGGGCGCGCGGATCGATGCGAGCACGTGGCGGTACCCGTCATCCGCCGACCGCCGTCACGCGCTGGACGCGACCGCGATGGTCCACGTGGGCGGTTCGCTGCGGATCGGTGGAGGGCTCACCGTGGCGACCGGCGCCCCGTACACCCGGTTCATCCTGGGTCCGGTCTCCTGCGATTCGATCGTCGGCGGCTGCATCGGCGTGGACACGGTGTTCACCACACGCACCGTCGAGGCGCCCAACGCCGAGCGCACGGGAACGTGGACCGGCGTCGATCTGCTCGCCGAGTGGAGCCGCGATCTTGGCCGGGTCCGGTTCGGCGCCTGGGTGCAGCTCCGTAACGCGTTCGATCGGCGCAACGCGCTGACCTACGTGGGTTCCTACCAGGCCTGCACGGCCGGCGTGGACGACGTGCAGGTTCAGGACGTATGTGATCGGTTCGACCGTGGCGTGCCGCTGCTGCCGTTGGTGGGTCTGCATGTCTCCTTTTGAGGCGACCCGCGCCGCGTTCGCGTTCGCGCGCATGCGCGGCGAGTTGGTGCGATACGTGACCAACTACACGGGCAACCCGGATGCGGCGGAGGATGTGGTGCAAGAGGTCTACCTGCGTCTCCATGAGAAGCCGCCCGCGGATTTGTCACGGCTGCGGAGCTGGCTGTATGCCGTGGCGACCAACGTGGCACGGGATGACGTGCGTACCGCCCGCAGGCGGGCGGACATCCTCCGGCGTGAGGTGAATCAGGTGCCGTTGCCGACGCCGGCACCGGATCCGGCCGTTGCGGTGGAACGCGCGGACCTGCGGGGGCGGTTACGCGTGGCGATGGAAGTGCTCACGGCGAGAGAACGGACCGCGCTGTTGATGAGAGAAGAGGGCTTCCGGCACCGCGAAATCGCCGAGGCCGTTGGGACCACGACGAAAACGATTGGGACGCTCATGGCCCGTGCCCTGGAAAAAGTGCACCGGCAGCTCAACAAGGAGGAAGCATGACGGGAAGCCATATCGACGACGGCGACCTGCTGCGGTGGATCGACCGCGAATGTGACGGGTTCGAGCGGGACATGATGGGGCGCCATCTCGCCACGTGCGCGATCTGTGACGGTCGCGTCTCGGTCATCGAGGCGTGGAGCGCGGCGTTCCGCGCGGCGTTGCGGAGCCGGGTGGGTCGGCGGGCGAACCGCCGTTGGCTGCGCCGCCTGGCCGCCGCGGCCGCGATCGCGATGGCCGTGGGGTTGACGGTCGAACCGGTGCGTGCGTGGGTCGCGCACCAGGCGGTGGCCGTGTGGTCGATGGTGACCGGAACGGCGACCACGGCACAACCCGGAATACTGGTACCGGCGCCCGGTGAGCCGGCAAGCGCGTCGCTGACGTTTGCGCCGGAGGGCCCACGGTTCGAGCTCCACGTGGACGTCTGGCAGGAGACGGGCGACCTAACCATGACCACCGTCGCCGACACGCAGGCCACGGCGACCGTACTGGGTGGCGACGGGCGGGAAGAGTTGTTCGTGCTGCCGTCCGGCTTGCGGATCGTGAACGACCCGGGCTCGCGGGCCGACTACCAGGTACAGGTGCCCGCGTCCATGCGTGAGATCCGCGTCACGGTCGGCGACGGCGCGGTGCGCAGTTTTGCACCCGGCCAGCCCGGCGCGTCGCGCACGATTGCGGTCGTCAGGATCCCGTGACAGAAGACGGGGAGGCGAGACGTCGTATGAGTAGAACCAACCCGGAGCCAGTCATGAAGCACATCGTTCGTGCCGCGTTCACCGTCGCCGGCCTGGCGGCGGTCAGCGGCTGTGTCACCGATTCGGTGAATGGTCTTGCCGACAAGAAGGCAGGCGAGGTGGCTGAATCCACCACCGGCAGCATCAGTGGCCAGGTCCGTGATGCGCCGGACACGGTTCCGAACTCGGTCCCGATCGTCGGCGCGCGCGTGGGGGTCCTGTTGGGTGACTCGGCGTCCGCGCCGGAGGATTGGACCGAAGTGGCGAGCACCGTGACCGATGCCGCCGGCGCGTTCGCCGTGGATCTCCTCGATTCCGGGAGCTACTACGTGCGCGTCGATCCCCCGGCCGGCTTGGACGTCGACCCGTTGATCATTCCCGGTGTGGGAGTCCGTGCCGGCGAAGACACCCACCTCGACTTGCTGTTGGCTGCAACCGGTGGGGGTGGCGGCGGCGACGGAACCGCGAGGCTCTGGGTCACCGGGCCCTGGGAGATGACGGTTGGCGACGTCGCGACATTCTCCGCCATGATCTTCACCGCCGAAGCCGACACGGTTCCAGCCGCGAATGCGACGTGGACCAGCACGAACCCGGCCGCGGCAACGGTATCGTTCACCAGCGGCGCGGCGCAAACGGCGGAAGTCACGGCGGTCGCGGCGGGCAGCACGTTGATCTTCGCCCACAGTGGTGACCTGTGGGATTCGGTGTACGTGGTCGTGAAGGACGGTGACAGCGGCGAGCCGGTTTCGACCATCGAGCTGACGCCAGCCAACCCGACCGTCGCGGTGGGTGATACGACCGGCATCGTTGCCATCCTGCGCGACGCGCAGGGCCGGGAACTGTCGAACCGGACGGTCAGTTGGACCACAAGCAACGCCGCGGTCGTTACGATCGAGAGTAGCTTCGGGCATGCCGCCCAACTGCGGGGCGTGAGCGCCGGGTCCGCCACGATCACCGCCGGCAGCGAGGGCAAGTCGGCCACTGCCACGGTCACGGTGACGAACTGACGCGCGCGTGGTGATGCCGCCGGGGTCCGGACAACCCGGCGGCACCACCCGACCGGTCATGGCGTTTTCGTCCCTTTCGGATCGATGAATGCCGGGACCACCACGATCAAGTGGGCCATCGGCGTGCCCGGCCGCTCGACGAACATCTCCCCGGTCATTCCCGTCAGTCCGATCGCTTCGTTGGTCAGGTACGGCACGTACAGCATGACGTGCGGCCGCCAGTGCCCCGCGTCGCTTCCCGATTCCGGATCGAAGAGATGCTGTCCCGACGACATCATATACGACATCGCCGGCCTGCTCGGCAGCCGGATGCGGCCGGAGCCCACCGCCTCCGCCAGCGCCGCCTCCCGCGCTTCGGGCGACTTCCCGGCGGTCCGAAGCGCGAAATACTCGAACTCCCAGCGCAGAATGGTCGCCGCGCCTTCCGGATCGTAGCAGACAGGCTCGAGGCTGCGCGGCTCGCTGCGGGCGACAAAGCATTCGTTCCCGTTGGTGCCCTGTGCGGCGATCTCGTACCGCCCGTCTCGCAATACCCACACGGCGGCATCGGCGGAGACCGCGTCCGGTGCCGCGCTCCGCGCCAGCGCGATCTCGTCGGCTTCGGGCAGTCGAACGTAGTGGCTGGACGACGTTTGGCCGAACGCGGCTCCGCTACCGAGTGCGAGGAACGCGACCGGCAGTCCCTGGAACAGGTGCATACTCCCTCCTTGTATGTCCCTGTTGGACCGGCTGAGGGCGGGCGAGGTTACATCTCACCCGGGCCCGAATGTCGTTGTAACCTGCCTGTGCTGAATCCAGTCTTAGAACGGGGTGTCACGAACGCCCCAGTCACCGATGCGGGGAGACGCCGTTGGACGCGCGGGACGATCGCGAATTGCTGGAATCGGCGCAGGCCGGGGATCTCAGCGCGCTGGGGATCCTCTTCGAGCGGCATCACCAAGCCGTGCATGCGCTGTGCTACCGGCTGACGGGCAATGCCGCGGCGGCCGATGACCTGACGCAGGAAAGTTTCCTCCGGATCCTGCGCTACAAGGGACGTTTTGACGGTCGCGCGAAGTTCACCACCTGGCTCTACCGCCTCGTGCGTAACCGTTGCCTCGACCACATGGCCGGCGAGCGGCGTGACCGGAAACGCCTGGAGCTGTTTGCCGCCGACGTGTCCACCACCGGTCATACGCCGGAACGCGAGGACGAACGCGCCGGGCTCGTCCGTGACGCGCTCTCCCGGTTGCCGCCCGAGAAACGGGAGGTCCTCGTGCTGAGCCGTTTCGAGGACCTCGGATATCGGGACATCGCGGTCATCTGTGACATCTCCGTCGAGAACGTCAAGGTACGAGCGCACCGGGCCATCCGCGAGCTACGACGCATCTACCAGGAGCTGGAGCGAGAAGCATGAAATGCGACACCGCCATTGATCTCGTCATCGATTCCCTGATGGCCGGGCCGGAGACCGCGAGCACACGGGACCTCGACGCCCATCTGGAATCGTGCGCCGTCTGCGCGGCGGAAGCCGTCAAGCTCCGCGAGGTGTGGAGCGACCTCGGCCGGCTCCGCCCGCCGGTGGTCGGTTCGGAATCCCTCGTGCGGTTCGGGCGTCAACTGGAGCGGCACCGTTCGGCCTCGTGGCGCGCGATCGGGCTGCGTGCCGCGGCCGCCGTCGCGCTGCTCGCCACCGGAGCGGTCGCGGGACAGTTCCTCGGCCGCGATCGCTCCCCGGCGGTGGTGGCTGTCTCCGCCCAAGCGGCCGAGCCCGAGTTCCTGTTGCTGATACGCGGCGTCGGCTTGGATGCCGCATTGCCGGAGGACCGGTTGGTCGCCGAGTACCGCCAGTGGGCGGCGGACGTCACGGAGCGAGGTCAACTGGTGTCCGCGGAGAAACTCGTCGACGACGCCGGCGAGTGGGTGAGTGCGACGCCGCGCGCCCGGGACGAACAGGTGCGCGCGGCGGTGGAGGGGTTCTTCCTCGTCAAGGCACGGAACTACCCCGAGGCGGTTGCCCTCGCTCGCGAGCATCCCCACGTGGCCTACGGCGGAACGATCGAAGTGCGGGCAATCGAGCGTCCCTGATGTGCGCGATGTCGCCGGCGGGCCCACGCACCGGGCGCGGATGCCAGCCGATATACGTACCTACCGCGACTGGTTCGACGTCCGGGACCGGTGCCGCGCGCCGGGTTCACCCGGCGAATCAAGCAACGGCGGGTCCGTTGGTCGGAACGGTCGTCGCGCATGGTCGGTGATATGGGTCCGTTGGTCGGGACGTTTGGTCGCTAATGGTGTCCTCGTCGTTGTTCCGCGGCTGAAGCCGCGGCTGAGCGCGCTTCGCGCGACGTGCGCTGAAGCGCAAGCGAAGTCGGCGTCCTTCAGGACGCGTCGCCGGCGGAGCCGGCGCCGAGCGCCGGGTTTACCCGGCGAATCAAAGGGGCGGCGGGTCTTGTGGTCGGAAGGTCTTGCCGCGGACGATCGGCAGCGTGAAGCCTCGCGCCGAGCGCCGGTCGGCGACGGGTGGATGATTGGTCGGCTCTCTACGGGGAGCCTGGTGTCCTCGTCGTTGTTCCGCGGCTGAAGCCGCGGCTGGGCGCGCTTCCAGCGCTTCGCGGAATGTGTCTCAGGTTGGGAGGTTGGCGAACACGTCCCGGAGCGGGAGCCGGAGTGCTTCGGCGTCGGGCGTCGGGCGCCACCGGAGGACGCCGGTGACGATCTCGGGGCGGTCGTCGGTTGGGCGCCACACTTCGACCAGGGCCGCGTCGGGGTCCACGATCCAGTAGGTCGCGACGCCCTGGCGCTGGTACAGCCGCCGCTTGACCAGACGGTCTCCGCGGGCCGAGGACGGTGAGACAATCTCGATGGCAAGGAGCAGCGTGCGCACCGTCTTCCAGGTCGCCGACAGCTCGCGCGCCGGAATCACGAACAAGTCCGGTTGCACCAGCTTCTCGCGATCCCAGCTGATGTCGGCGGGTGAGAAGAGCACCGTGACGTCGGGCTGCGCAGCCAGGTGATTGGCCAGGGCGCGGTACAACCGGCCGAGGACGACCTGGTGCCGCGTGCCGGGGGCTGGGGTCACGAGCAGCTCGCCGTCCACCAGCTCGTAGCGGTTCCCGTCGGCGGGGAAGGCGAGCACTTCGTCCAGGGTGTATTGGCGGGCCAGGTCGGGCATGCCCATAGAATGGTGTCTCCTCGGCCGAGGGGGCAAGACATGAGCGAAGATGTGCGGTCGACGCGCGGCCTTGCGTACCGGATCTCCGTGCGGCGGCGCCGTTTTGACGCGCATCAGTGCTCGTTGGATCCGATCCGGATGGAGAAGGGTCGTGGGGTGCGGTCCGGACCGCCGTCGCTGGGCGTGCGAGGCCGGTGTAGATTGTGATGTGTCGGCTGGTGGGTTTGGGGGCGGAGTCGAGAATCAGACCGCCGTAGGCGCCTATGCGTCCAGGCGTCTGGCCGTATCGGGACGTAGCGCAGTCCGGTAGCGCACCTGAATGGGGTTGCGCGCTATCGGCCGCGCTCCGCGACGGCCGATCGCACGCGTCCTCGCCGTCGCTGCGCTCCGGCGTCGGATCAGGGGGATCGCTCCGCGCCCCCACGGACCAACGAGGTAGATTGGAGTTCACGGGACGTAGCGCAGTCCGGTAGCGCACCTGAATGGGGTTCAGGGGGTCGCGGGTTCAAATCCCGCCGTCCCGACTCAGAGACAAGAACGCGGGCATTGCCCGCGTTTCTTGTCTCTGGTCGGGCCGCCGCGCTTTCGTCCTCGTCCCTCGCCTGTGGCTCGGGACTTCGGATCAAATCCCGCCGGGTGCAGTTGCCGTTTCTGTTGCCGTTTCTCACGCCCCATCCGTTGCCAGGTCGCGTATCTCCGAGCGCAACCGCTCTGCGAGCGGCTCGTTCCAGCCGCTCCTCGCATCGCGGACCACCTGCTGCTCCAACTCCGTGAGCTCGCGGAGCGCCGCGAATCGCCCCTCTACCGAGGCCGGGACACCCTCGGGCTCGATCTGATCGGAGGGCCGCACCAGGCGTCGGATATCCTCCCAGTCGTAGACGCCGCTCCTGAGCCTGGTGAAGAAGGCCTCAGGATCGAACGGGTCGCGGACCTGCCAGAGCTTGAGTACGACCAGGCGTCGCAGGAGTTGTACGTCGAACGGTGTTTCGGCGAAGCGGGACAGGTCGTAGAGGTCGCGCACCTTGGCGCGCTGAAATGCTGCCCGGACCTTCTCGGCGATCATCTCGATGGATTCGAGCGCCCGGACGTCGAAGAGATCGAACTCGAGATGGTCGAAGTACGCCTGGCGCTGCATGGGCTTCAAAGCCGCAGCCAGTGTCGGACGCTCGCGCAAGCTGACCTGTAAACGAAAGCGGCCGTCGTCGTTCCAGGCATGCCGGTAGAGGACATCGCCTCCAAACGAGGTATCGTCCGCGGTCTTGTAGTACTCGGCGAAGGTGAACGTGATACCGTGGTGTTCGCGGTTGAAAACCTCGACGAGCTCCGAGAGCACGTCGTCCGCCGTCCGGTCCGTGTCCAGCGTGAAATCGAGGTCCTCGGAGAACCGACCGGACGAACCGAAGACCAATTTGCGGAGACAGGTGCCGCCCTTGAAGGCGAGGTGGTTCATCACCCCGGCGTCGAGCAGTGCGCGCAGGGCGTAAGTCAGGACCACGTCTCGCTCGGCCACCAGCTTGTCGCGGAGGCCGCTGTTGCGGGCGTAGAGGTCCACGAACTTGTCAGCGATCACCGGTTCCGGGCCTTCCGGTCGAAGGTCACGCGACGGCGAGGCTTGTGGTCGCCGGCCAGGAGGACGTCCCGAGGCACGTTCTCCACCACGTTCCACGGTCTGGCGAGCCTGCCGGTGGTGCCCCACTTCCGGCGGGAACCAAGCTGGATCTTGCTCTGCGGCAGGACGAGGTCGAGCAACGTGCGACGCGCATCCTCCGGGACCGACACTCCATTCAGGTCCAGGAAGTACCCCAGACGCTGGGCGAGCGCGGACGAACGCCACTTGCGGAGCAGGTCGAGTAGCACCTTCCAGGATACCCGCGAGGCGGCGCGGGCTACGATCCGGGAGACCTCGCCGATGCCGCCCGCAAACCGGGGCCGGTCAATAGCGTCGAGCAGGGCGCGCTCAACCGTCGCCATCCGGACGGTCTCTCCAAGGACCTGCGTCTCGGCGAAGCCGAAAAACCGCTCTCGGGACACGTAGGCAAAGACGTAGCGCTTCCCGCGGATCGTCTCGGGTCGCCGCTGCTCCCTGCAGGCCACGTACACCTCGGCGAACACCTGCTCGGTAAGCCCGTGGTGCGTGCAGGCCGTGCCGAACGAGAAGAAGTAGGGGTGTACGAGCACCGCACCCGCAGTGAGAGGGTGGGTGTCCGCCACGCCTTCCCGGCCGCGATCGGCGGGCACGAGTCGGAACAGCCCCGGCCGCAGGCGCTCCAGCCAGCCCTTCCGGACGAGCCGGTGGGCGAACTTGCGGGCATAGCTGTCGGAGGCGCCGAGCGCCGCGCGTAGCTCGGCCAGGGTGACGGTCCTCTGATTCCGCCACTCCAGGTCCAGAACCACGCGGGCTTCTGCCTGGGAAAGTGTTCGCTCCATCAAATCGGTCCCGGTTGCAGTAGTAGTCGGTTCGTTACCATAATAGTAACGTTTTGCATGTTTGGCAACCGGCCACACGTTCACCGCTGGCTTGCGGCATCAGCCGCTGATTCCTCCCGGACCGGTGGCGCCTCATGCAGCGTCCGTGCCCCGTCCATCACGCTCTTGAGCGTCTCGTGGTCCGGCTGCTGGTAGCACTCGAGGAGCGTTTCCACGTCCTGCCACCCGCCGGCCGCTGCCACGGCGTGCAGCAGCACGTGCGTGTCAAGATTCAGCATGCCAGGGCACCCCGGTGGACAGAATGTCCCCGGTGATCTCGAGCTTGCCCTCGACCGCGCCGAGCAGGTCCGCGGACCCGGCCCCTACCGGGATCAGCTTGGCGACCTGCTTGCCGTGCTTGGTGATCACGAGCCCCTCCGGTCCCACGGTGTCGAGCAGGGCCAGGCACTGCTGCTTGAACTGGGCGGCGCCCATCGTCTTGGCGGTCATGGTTATATGTCCATTATTGGCGTCTAGACATAATTGATGGACGCTTTTCGTGGTGCGCAACGACCGCGGGCCCGGGAATCAGGAGCGGTCGGGATCCGTCGGATGCACGACGAGATCGAGGGCGCCGCCGTCCCGCCGGGCTCCGCCTATACGTCGGCACGATCGTCGCGCGCCGGCGGGACCGCGGCTTGGGTCGGATGACGATCCGCACATCGCGCGGCACCCCTCTACCGTCTTCTACGTGTTCCTGAGCATCGTCCTCGCGACCAGCCGCCCCCTCGACATCGAGCGCGACGGTGCTGATCGTGTTCGACATGCTGCTCGTGGTGGTGCTGGGCCTGCTGCTCTACGCCCTCTCGGCCCGCGACCCGCGGGCGCCGGCCGGCACCTGCGACGTGGTGCAAGTCCATCCGGGTGGGAGCCAGCCTCCTCCTGGCTGTGCCGCGCCTGGACATCGCTACACCGCTACGTCCACTTCCCGAATCTCGGCACCGGCGAGCCGCTCCCGGACGACCGCCAGGTGCTGGCCAATGGCATCCCGGATGTTGTCGAGCGCCTCGGCCTCCGTGGCCCCCTGCGACCAACAGCCAGGGAGCCCGGGAACGGAGACGCTGTACCCTTCCTCGGACTGGGTCAGGGCGACCTGGTATCGCATACGCCCTCCCTGGGTCTCCGCCGAGTATCGTCGCATCATGCCGCCCGATCCAAGGTCCCCACCGTACGCGGAGGTGAGCACGACCGCATAACCGAATCGTTGCAGTTCGGTGCGGCCGGCGAATCAAAGGGGCGGCGGGTCGTGTGGTCGGAAGGCCATGGCGCGGATCTTCGCGCCCGAGTTGTTCCGCGGCTGAAGCCGCGGCTGAGCGCGCTTCGCGCGACGGGCGCTGAAGCGCATCTGGTGGGCGTCCTTCAGGACGCGTCGCCGGCGGAGCCGGCGCCGAGCGCCGGGTTGACCCGGCGAATCAAGCGACCGTCGGTTTATCCAACACATCCGAGCCGTAGGTTTACCCCGCGGATCGTCGCGCCGATCGCGGTCGGCGATGGGCGGATGGTTGCT
Source organism: Gemmatimonadales bacterium (assembly GCA_036397455.1). Taxonomy (GTDB): domain Bacteria; phylum Gemmatimonadota; class Gemmatimonadetes; order Gemmatimonadales; family GWC2-71-9; genus JADFNB01. The sequence continues at coordinate 42,600 of DASWIX010000027.1, forward strand.
CGAGTAATATGGCCCGCGGTCCCCGTCGTTGTTCCGCGGCTGAAGCCGCGGCTGAGCGCGCTTCGCGCGACGGGCGCTGAAGCGCATGTGGTGGGCGTCCTTCAGGACGCGTCGCCGGCGGAGCCGGCGCCGAGCGCCGGGTTTACCCGGCGAATCAACGGGGCGGCCGCGGGTGCGGTCCGGTCCGCCGTCGCCGGGCGTGTGGGGCCGGTGTAGATTGTGATGTGTCGGTTGGTGGGCCCGGGGTGGAGTCGAAAACCGGACCGCCTTGGGCGTCGAGGCGTCTAGCAGTATCGGGACGTAGCGCAGTCCGGTAGCGCACCTGAATGGGGTTGCGCGCTATCGGCCGCGCTCCGCGACGGCCGATCGCACGCGTCCTCGCCGTCGCTACGCTCCGGCGTCGGATCAGGGGGTCGCGGGTTCGACTTAGCCATCGCCGCTCGCGTGCGGCTCGCGGCTTATGGTCAAATCCCGCCAAGTGCAGTTGCCGTTTCTGTTGCCGTTTCCGCTATCGAGCGGCCACTCGCAGGTGCCCACGGCTTGCCCCCGCCCGTGCCCGACGCACCCGGATTTCGACATCCCGGCCCAACAGATTCAACAGGCGGGTCAACCGCTCGATGGAGTAACCGGAGAGCCGGCCGCGCATCAGATTGGAGATGTCCGGCTGGGCCAGGCCCAACAGGTCGGCCGCCTCCGACTGGGTCAGATGGCGCGCCTCGATCTCACGCGCGATCGCCAGGCCCAAGTCTGCCTTTGCCAGCCGCTCTTCCGGATTGGGGAGTCCCAGGTCGGCGAATACGTTGCCACTGCTCTGCTCGACCAGCATCTCCTTGGCCTTCTTCCTCATGCTTGGGCCCTCCACTTCAGGTAATGCTCTCTCGCCGCTTTGAGTCGCGTGCGAATCAGCTCCATGGCCGCCTGCGGTGTGGCAATCCCGCGCTTCGAAGCCTCGGGGTCATCCGAGACCCGTGGTGCCTCATGGAGGGTGCGGGCTCCGTCCATCACGCGAGACCGAGTCAACTGCAGTTGACTCGGCATCCAGAACCCCGGCATCACGCAGGGTTCACTACCAGAGACCCGGCGAGATGCATACCTTCCACCAACTCACACGGATTGATGAGGTTTCAGGGGTCGCGGGTTCAAATCCCGCCGCCCCGACTCGATGGTCAGATCCACGGCGGAACTCGATCGGCTCGAGGCGACACTGGCCCGAGAGGCCGAGAGCCTCGATTACGGCGAGGCGTTGCGGCGGTACGCGGCGCTCTGGGCATACGCTCGAGCGCTGCGGCCGTCCATCGGGGACGACTGGCTCGACGATCTCGAGCCCGACCTGGCCGTGGCCCGCGTGCTGAATGGCCTCCCCCCAGCCGCCTGACGTCGCCGAGCTCGTCAGCCGCGTCACCCGCGCGCTCGACGGCCTCGGCATTCCTTTCATGCTCATCGGCGGTCAGGCCGTGCTCCTCCACGGCCGGGTGCGGCTCACCGAAGACATTGACATCACCCTCGGTGTCGCGCCGGATCGCCTTCCGGCCCTGCTGCAATTGTGCCAGGATCTGGATCTGGCGACGCTTCCGACGGACGTGCCCCGGTTTGTTCGGGAGACGTTCGTCTTGCCGGTCCGCGATTCGGCGTCCGGAATCCGGGTGGACTTCGTGTTTTCGACCATTCCCTACGAGCGGGACGCGATCGCGCGTGCCGAGCGAGTCGAGGTGGGGGGGACCACGGTGCCGTTTGCGACCGCGGAGGACCTGATTCTGCACAAGCTGTTCGCGGGCCGGGCTGTAGACTGGGAGGATGCCGTGAGTGTGGTGCGACGGAAGGGTGCGGCGCTCGACTGGACGTATATCGAGGCGCGGGCCTTCGAATTCACCGAGGTGCCGGGACGGGAGGATCTGCCGGATCAGGTGGCGAGGCTGCGAGGAGAAGGCTGAAGCGACGCCAACTCGCCCGGTACCTGTCCCGCGTTCGTGGCCACCCCGTGGTCCACCCCCTCCTAAGCGCCACGGCGGCCTCTGGGAGTTCCCCGGCGGGAAGCTGCATGACGGAGAATCGGTGACCGACGCCATCCGGCGGGAGCTGCGGGAAGAACTGCACGTCGAGCCCATGAGCGTCGGGCCCGTCCGGGCCAGCATCCCCGACCAAGGCTCACCCTTCGTGATCACGTTCGTGGACGTCGGGATCCTGGGAGAGCCACGGTCCACCGAGCACGACGCGGTTGAGTGGGTCGCCAGCGCGGACCTGGCACGGTACCCGCTGGCACCCTCGGACCAGGCGTTCGCGCGGACACTGTCCGGGAACCCGTGATGTCCGCGACCCTGGACCACGACTGGCACCTGCGACTGGCCGCGTTCGCCGCCGTGAAGACTCTCGCTGACCGGCGCGGCGGGGTCGTGACCTCGGCCGACCTCGACACGGGCTTCGAGTTCGAGGGCGAGCGGATCCGCCTGTGGGACTCGCGACGGGGCATTTGGCGACCGCGCCAGCCGGGCCGCGACGGCGCCGCCCTCACCATCGTCACCACCCCGCCACGGCCGGGCAGGACGCCTCCCTACGACGACCAGATCGGCTCCGACGCTGAGTGGTTCGTCTACCGCTACGAAGGTGAGGCCCCGGACCTCTGGACCAACGAGGCCGTGCGCCGGGCACACGTCGAGGCTCGGCCCCTCATCTACCTGTACGGCATTCGCCCCGGCCTTTACGAGCCGATCTTCCCCTGCACCGTCATTGCCGACCACCCCGACGACCTGGCGTTCCACGTCATGGCCGAGCCCGCCGCACGGATCCTGACGCCCGAGCTGACCGCCATGCCTGGTGCCACGCCGCCGCGGGCCTACGCCACCTCATCGGTCAAGGTCCGGCTCCACCAGCGGCGCTTCCGGGAACTCGTGCTCACCGCCTACCGCTTCCAGTGCGCCATGTGCCGGCTCCGCCACGGCGAGCTGCTCGACGCCGCGCACATCCTCCCGGATCGCGACGAGCGCGGTCGCCCGGAAGTGCCGAACGGGCTCTGCCTCTGCAAGATCCACCACGGCGCTTACGACGCGAACATCGTGGGCGTGGCGCCGGACTGCCGAATTCACGTCCGGCGGGACGTGCTGGAGGAGCACGACGGGCCCATGCTGCGGCACGGGCTTCAGGAGATGGAGGGCGTGCCGCTCCAACTGCCGCGCTCGCGTGACCTGCGTCCCCGCTGGGAGTATCTCGAGGAGCGCTTCGCTCGGTTCAGGGCGGCCTGAGGGCCGATCCCTCGAGCCCAGGCAATCAAGGAAGCTGGTCGCGCCCAACGCGTCGCCAAGGCGCAACGCGTTCTTCCGCGTCCAAGGGCGGCATTCCGGCTATCACCTGCCCAACGACCACCGACACCATGGAGCATCACTTGCAGAGTATGGTACTGTGTCCCATATTTCGCGCGACGCGGGGGAACCACGATTCCGAACCATCGTCCGCCTGCCCACGTTCGAGCGAAGTGCCCAGGGTCTGCTCTCCGAGCAGGAACAGCGGTACCTGGAGCTGAGTCTGGCTCTGCACCCTCGTGCGGGCGCCGTGGTTCCGGGCACCGGCGGGGTACGGAAAACTCGGGTTGCGCGGTCGGGGCGGGGGAAGCGCGGCGGGGCCCGCGTCATCTACCACTACCACGCAGCCCGCGAACGAGTGTTCCTGATCCTGGCATACACGAAGACGGAACAGGCAGCGCTGAGCATGCACGAGAAGAAGCAGATGCGCCGGCTGATCCGTGAACTGGAGGCGGAGTGATGACCGCGAGGAAAAGCGTTGGGGTGCGCATCGTTGCGGGGCTCGAAGAGGCGTTGGCGTACACGCGGGGCGACATGCACGGCGTACGGGTCCGGCTCGTGCCGCTGACCGCCCGTACGGCCCGCGTACGTCCAGCGCCCCGGTACGACGCCCCGCGGATCGCGGCCCTGCGCGCACGGCTCCGCCTGTCGCAGCCCGTCTTCGCCCGGGCGCTCAACGTGAGCCCGGAGACCGTGCGCGCCTGGGAACAGGGGAAGCGGCGGCCGGATGGGGCGGCGCTGCGCCTGCTCCAGGTCGCGGAGCGGCACCCGGCGGTCATCATCGAGCATGTGGGACGGCGGTCGGCCTGACATTTCGTCGCCCGGCACCGTGACGTGCGCGGGTCACGAGTCCGCCGGCAGCGCGACCACACCATCACGAACGGGGCGGAAACGCCATGAAGGACGAGACGTTCGACGACTTGCTGAGGTCGCTTGCTGCTGCTCGGCGCCGACGCTCAAGAACTCGCCGACTTCCTTGACAGCTGCCGCACCAAACGACACGACGTGACCTACGAGTCGGTTTCCACGGTGACCGAAACCGAGGCCGCGGAGCTGATCCAGGCCGTGGCCGAACTCGAGACCAAGGTCCGGGCCTGGCTCTGGCCCGCCGGTTCGGGACGTTGTGTGCTCGGCCGCCGTGACGGAGCAGGCCTGGAAGCGCTTCCCCGTGCGCCGCGAGGGCGGGCTCTCACGCGCCGATCACGCGCACCCCGTACCGCTCGAACGCCGGATCGCGCGTCACCACGATGAGACCTTCGGCAAGGGCCTGGGCCGCCAGCATGCGGTCGAACGGATCGCGGTGATCCCGATCGCTGGCCAGGCGGCCGAGGGTTTCGGCGTGACGCAACCGGACCGGCAGCTCCTCGAACGCGGAGTCCACCACGGCGTCCGCCGCGGTGCGAGTGGGGCGCAGCCGACCGAGCGCGGTCTTGATGGCGATCTCCCACCCGCTCACGGCGCTCACGTACACCTGGTCGGCCTCCCGGATGGCGCGTCGTGCCGCGGCGCTCAACCGCGCACCCTCGTCCCACCAGATGAGGACGTGCGTGTCGAGCAGCAGCCTCATCGGTCGAACGCGTCCAGGACCTCGTCCGGAAGCGGGGCGTCGAAGTCCGCGCGCACGCGCCAGCGGCCCCGCCCCTGGCCCGGTTTCCGGGCGCGGCGCGCATCCGGCAGGGGCACTAGGAGAGCCTTGGGCTTGCCGCCCTTGGCGATGACGATCTCTTCGCCGTCCGCGGCGCGCTCGACCAGGGCGGACAGGTGGGTCTTGGCCTGGTAGAGCGTGACGGTTTCCCGGACGACTGTTGGGCGCTTGGGCACGGATCCTCCGTGCCGGAGCATAACGGCGTTTGACCAAGTTGGTCAAGGTCGCCGGTGGAGGCAGGAGCAGTATCGCAATCACCAGTTTCCGGATCCGTGCACGCTCAAGAACGGCCGTCAGGTGCCTACGCCGCCCAGTCCCTGGCGATCAGCGCAGCGCCGCCGCCTCGTGTTCCGTTGGAGCGCGAAGCTGCTCGAGTCGCTCCGCGATCCACACCTTCACCAACGACTGCCGCGGTACACCCAGCCTCGCCGCCTCGCGATCCAGCGACTCGATCATCCAGATCGGGAAGTCCACGTTCACCCGCCGTTGCTCCAACCCCGGCCGGCGCGCTTTCGAGCGATCCAGGTAGCCCGAGACGTCCTTCCCCTCATCGAACGCCCGGTCGAACCTACTCGCCTTGACCTTCATACCACTTCACCTCCTCGAGCCGAGACCGCCGGACCGAGACGATCCGGGTTTTCGCACCGCGGTACGTCACCACGGCGGACCAATGCCTGCCGGCGATCCGGCCGATCACCATGGACCGGGGCTCGCCCGTCGTTCGCGCGGGGATCTCGATCCGGTGCTCGTCGTCCCACAGCGCCATGGCCTCGTGGAAGTCGATCCCGTGCTTGGCCCTGTTTGCCTCGCTCTTGGCCGGATCGAACTCGACGTCCATGAGGTATAAAAAGTATACCTTTTCTATCCTATGTCAAAGGCGCCCGCCGGTACCAGGGGCGGTGAGATCCGGCTGCGGGTCGCTGCAACCATGCTCTCGCACCTCGAGCAGCGGCCGACTCGCGGCGCGCAGGCAGCACCAGCCACGGTGTCCTCGCTCCGCCGGCCGGTGAAGAGCGGTCCCATGCGCGGTACGGCACCGCCTCCCGATCCGGCCGGCGAGTACATCGACAGCAACCTGACGACGCAGCGCCTGCGGGACGGGCGCCGGCTCTCGGCCCGGATCGATGGGTGGCACGATGTGTACCGCACTCGGGTGCGGTTGCATCGTCGACTCGACGGTGATTGTACGTGTCCGTCCGACATCCAACCGTGCAAACACGTGCGAGCCCTCCGGGCGACATGGGAACGGAACTCGGACAGCTTCTTCGATGTCCGGGCATTCCTGCGATCGCTCGACGCGTACGAGAAGCCTCAATTGATTGAGGCGATTGGCCGAATCATCGCAGCGTTCCCGCCGGCGCTCGGGGTTCTCGGCGTCCCGGGATTCGACGCGGACGGTGCCGACGTCATCGAGTGACCTGTGGGGCTTCAGGGCGGCTGGGCTTCCGCCAGAGTGTCGAGGGGGGGAGTCTTGACCCCGGAATAATGGTACGTACATTTGTACGTACCAACCTGGGAGCTGAGGACTGCCATGGCTTCGTATAGGGCGAAGGCCACCACTGTGGGCCACTCGAAGGCGCTGCGGCTCGACCGTGCGCTCTTCCATGCGCACCCGGAGTTTGCGACCGGAGAGTTCAATGTGAGCGTGCTCGGTCCGGGGGCGATGCTGGTGACCGCGAGGGGGCCAACGAGTCGCAAGCCGGCCGAGACCGATCCGGTACTGGAAGCCTATCTGGCATTTGTGGAGCAGGAAATGATCAGTCGCCCGGAGTCTATTCGCCCCCTGACGACCGCGGATGTGCGCGGCCTCGACACCCTACTGGCTGATGTCGTGGTTGCTCGCGCCGAGGAACTTGCCGACGACTTCGAGCTGCCGTAGCTGGTGACGGGACCCACCCGTCCCCCGGCCCCTCAGGACCAGCCGTTGGTCGTCAGCGGCTGGTCGTTGTACGTCTGGACCGACCTGGCTCAACGATGGACCGCTCTCCGCAGAGCGGTGGAACGACTTCGAGAGCAGGACCCGCAGGGATACGTCCGTTCGCCGGCAGCCAAGATGCTCAAGGTCCTCGCGGCGCTCATGTTCAAAGAGATCCCGGCCGATCCGAACGCCAAGCGGTATCGGCTGGGGCACTCGTTGGGAAGGCAGTTCACGTCGTGGAGACGTGCGAAGTTCCTGGGCCGTTTCCGCCTCTTCTTCCGGTTCCATAGCAAGCGGCGAGCGATCGTGTACGTATGGCTCAATGACGAGCAGACGCTCCGGAAGGCTGGCGCCCGCACCGACCCGTACGCGGTCTTTGCCAGAATGCTCGCGGCGGGCGAGCCGCCGGGTGACTTCGATGATCTCCTTCGTGCCGCCGCGGCCCTCCGCGCGCAGAACGGTCCGTAGGCGCGGCAGACGGGTCTTCCTCCGGCGCAATGGCTCCGGGGGTGAACGAGTTGATCGAAGGCACTCCGACGCGGTCGGCCAGGCGCTGGCTTAAATAATCCATCCTGGCGTCTTCCCTTGATATACGTAATGCTGCAATGTATAGTACCGCCATGTATGTCGACCCCCAGGGCACTGGCACCCCGCGATGTGTGAGATCATGGAGATCAGCAAGGATCTGATCGCCGCCTCGTCGACCCCGATCGTCCTGGCGATCCTCGCCGAAGGCGACAGCTACGGCTACGCCATCCTCAAGCGCGTTCGGGAGCTGTCCGGAGGGTGTATGGAGTGGACGGACGGGATGCTCTACCCCGTGCTGCATCGGCTCGAGCGGCTCGGCCACGTCGTGGCGCGGTGGAGCGTTGCGGAGAGCGGCCGTCGTCGCAAGTACTACCGAATCACGTCCCGGGGCCGGGCTCAGCTCGCCGAGGAACGGAGGCAGTGGCAGGCGGTGGACGCCACGCTACGGGGCATCTGGGGTGGGCTCTCCTTTAGTCAACCGGCATCGGCCGGGCCACTGCCACAGGGAGCCTGAGCAATGCCCGATCCGGGTCACGCGGTATCGATCGAGGCGCAGATCGACCAATGGCGGAGCTATCTGCGGCGCCGGCAGGCGGTCAACGCCGTCGACGTCGCGGAGCTGGAAGACCACCTGCGGGAGCAGATCGCGGCCCTCACCGACGCGGGGCTCGCCCCCGATGAGGCGTTCCTCGTTGCGGTCAAGCGGCTGGGCGACCTCGACGCCCTCTCGCGCGAGTTCGCGCTCGAGCACGCGGACCGCCTGTGGAAGCAGCTGGTCGCCCCCGCCGACCCTGAGGAGCCCACGGTCGGTGTGCGCACGGACGCGTTCGTCGCCGTCGGTCTCGCGGTGGCGGCGGCGGTGGTCATCAAGCTGCCGGCCCTGTTCGGCATCGGCCTGAACGAGAACGAGAGCTTCTACGTCCGTAACCTGAGTCTCTTCGTGCTGCCGCTGGTGACGTGTTATTTCGCCTGGAAACGTGGCATGGCCGCCGGCACGGCCCGCTGGCTCGCCGCGGCATTCGTCGCGGCGGGCGTGTTCGCCAACGTCTATCCGTTCACGCCGGAAGGCAACACGGAGATCCTGACGGCGCTTCACACGCCGATCGCGCTCTGGATCGCGGTGGGGGTGGCGTACGCGGGGGGCCGGTGGCGCGAGGTGGCCGGCCGCATGGACTTCATCCGCTTCTCGGGCGAGCTGTTCATCTACTACGTGCTGATCGCTCTGGGCGGCGGC
>DASWIX010000028.1:0-5007 GCA_036397455.1 Gemmatimonadales bacterium
CACCGGAAGCGGGAATCGAGTACAGGTGCGGCCACCCGTCGTGATAGGAGAGGAAGACGATGCGATCGCCCGCCGCCCAATGCAGGTTCGTGCCTCCCTGCGTCGATGGCGGCGACCCGCGCAGCGTCGCGGGAGCCTTCCACAGCTGGCGCGCCTCTCCGGTCGCGGCGTCGGCGGTGTAGATGGACCACGCGCGCGGGCGACTTACCAACGCCGAGTCCGGTGCGCCCCCACGCCCAGGCCCACGGACGAACACCAGGCGCGTGCCGTCGGGAGACCAGCGAGGCGACCCGTCTTGATTGAACGAGGGATCGATCCACCGGATCGGTGTGTCCGCGCCCGCATAGACGCCGATGAATGAGTGATCGCCCCGGCTCGAGACGAACGCCATGCGCGAGCCGTCGGGTGACCATCGGGACTGACCGTTCGAACCGCGGGCGGTGAACAGGCGCTTGGCCTCCGACGCACCGTCGATCGGGACCGTCCAGATCTGTCCGCCACGAGTGAACGCCACCGCATCGCTCCTCGGCGAGATAACGGGTCCCGCTCCCGCTCCCAGGAGGTTGGGCTCGCCCCCTTCGAAGCGCACCGACCAGATCTGCACGGACGGCGGATCCGGACTGAAGGTCGGGTTGACCGGTAGCTCGTCATCCCAGTTGGAGGAGTGGTCGCCGCCACGCAAGTACACGACCCACTGGCCATTCGCGGAAATACCGACGCTGGTCAGCTCCTGGCCGTCGTCGTCCATGTAGGCGGTGAGGCGTCGCGCCTCGAACGTGGGACCCTCCGCGACGTAGATGTTGCGTTGTCCCTGTTCGTTGAACGCCCAGGCGATGCGCGCTCCCGTGGCCGCGGCCGTCAACTGGTTGGGGAAGGGATAGGACTTGACCTGCTCGAGCGTGAACGTCTCGGGCGGCTGCTGCGCGACGGTCGGGACCACGAGGGTCACCGCCAAGGCGCCGACGAGTGCGATCAGTCGCATGGTGCTCTCCGGTGGGGGCGTGTCAAAAGATGGTGTCGGAGCGCCGGCTTTCAAGCCGGGACTTCCCCCGCGTGCCAGTTGTACGACGCTCAATTGTCGGGTCGGCGCGCTCCGCGCGACTCGTCGTGGGCGACATGTGGAGCACGAAAAGGGTCCCGCACGAGTGCGGATGGGTCAAACGCGGAATGGGACGGGTCAAACCGGGAATGGGATGGGTCAAACCCGGAATGGAACGGGTCAAACCCAGTTTGGGATGGGTCAATCTCGATTTGGGATGGGTCGAACCGAATTGCGAGCGGAGCGAGCCGAGTTTCGGACGCATCGAGACGAAATCGGCACGGCGTCCCCCAAAGTCCGACAGCGCCGCCGGTAACCAAGACCGGCGCGCTCGGAATCGAGATCGGCGTGACCGGTCTTGCGGTCGGTCCGTCGAGGATTCCGATCATGCCAACCGGGGTTGCGATCGGTGCAACCGGAATTCGGTTCGGGGCAACCGGTATTCCGTCCGGCGCACGCGGAATCCGGATCGCGTCGTCCGGGATTCGGATCGCTCCGTCCGAAGTTCGGATCGGTATGCCCGGTGTTCCGATCGGCCCGCCGGGAATTGCGGTCGGTCCGCCAGCAATTCGGATCGGCCCACCCCGAATGCGGCACGGCCCGTCCGATGTTCCGATCAGGGCATCGCAAGATTCGACCGCCCCGCCCGGAACGGCGATCACGGCATCCGGATTTCGGTTTGAGTCGATCGAAATTCCGATTGACCCAACCCATTTGGGGGTTGACCCGTCCGAAATCGGGCCCGAAACGCTGTAAAGTGCTTGGCGCCATTGCGTTACGGAGTCGCTGCCGGTCGCTCGCCCGCGCCGCGGCGGCGATTTGTCACGGTGTGCGTCGGTTGGATGCCGGGCCGGGGCGGCGGACGTTGCAGCGTGAGGCAGCCACGGCGACGGATGCGCCGCGGATGCCGATCACGACGAAGTTCTTGCCCGCGCTCGGCCGGGGAGCCAAGCCCTCAAGGGCTAGGGAGCCGCCCCCCTCGGAGCCCTTCAGGGCGTGGGTTGACGCCGAGCCCGGCTTTCAAGCCGGGACCCCGTCCGTGCGTTCGAGTCGCGGGCTGGGGAGCCCGCGTGGCGTGGATACCCGAGGTTGGTCACCGCTTGATCACCTCGTCGAGGCCCAGGTCGATGTACTGGCCTCCGCGCGTCTGGTGGACGTGGATGGCGAGGACGTTGCGGCCGGTTCGGAGGACCGCCAGCGCGGTCGCGTCGAGCGGAATACGGCGGTAGCCCGTCGTGTAGCCGTCGAGCCGCAGCACGAGTTGCCCGTTCAGATAGACCTCGGCGTCCTCGTCGTGGTGGATCCGCCAATGCGGCCCGACGAGGTCCCCAGAGCCGAGATCGAAGCTCCGCCGGAGCCAGATGTCGGACGTAGTCCACGGGGTGCGGACGACCGCGCCCGGTGTGTTCGCTCGCCCGAAGCCGCCGGGACCCTCGGACCATGAGCCGTCGTCGAATTCCACCGCAGGCCATTCGCCGGGCGGCGCGGTCTCGGTGTACCGCCAGGTTTGCCCGTCCCGGAGCGATGTCGGCGCCACGGTGCGTATCACGTACGGCGACGTGTAGAGCGGCCGCGCCGCGGCGGTCGCATCCTCCGGCACGAGTTTGATGATCGCGCGATCGTACGTCATCAAGCCGTTCACTTCGACCTCGACATCGGTGGTCTGTGTGTACACCGCGGCCGCCAGTCCGTCGGGAACGTACAAGCTCAGCTGATACAGGAGATCCGCATAAGCCTCGCGCAGTGCAAGCGTGTCTCCGTAGTTGCGATAACCCCAATTATTGCTGTCGACCCACGTGTGGCCTGCCAGTGGCAGCCCAAGTCCTCCGAACTCGCCGAGCACCGCCGCGCGTGACGGCTCGAGCAGTCCCATCGACGGACCCGGATACGCGTGCACGTCGGCCACGTGTCCCACGCGTCGATCGGTCCAGCCGCTGGCGTTGTTCACCAGCCGCGACGGATCGTAGGCCTCCAGCCACGCCACGATCGATTCCGTGTCATGCTGGCCCCATCCCTCGTTGAACGGCACCCACATGACGATCGACGGGTGATTGCGCCGTGCGCCAACCATGCGTTGCAGTTCGACGGCAAACTGGGTACGCGACTCGGCCGTCTCGTTGTCACCGCTGGGCATGTCCTGCCATACCAGCATGCCGATACTGTCGGCGAGATAGTACCAGCGAGCGGGCTCCACCTTCACGTGTTTCCGAATCATGTTGAAGCCGAGCTGCTGCATCGTCGCGATGTCGAAACGCATCGCCGCGTCGGTGGGCGGCGTGTAGAGGCCGTCCGGCCACCACCCTTGGTCCAGCATACCGTACTGGAACAGCGGTGCGTTGTTGAGGAAGAGCCGGCGCATGCCCAGGGAATCGCTTGCCACGGCGATCTTGCGCATGCCGAAGTAGCTGCGTACGGCGTCGCCGGTGGAGAGCGACACCTCGAGGCCATAGAGGAAGGGCGTCGTTGGTGACCAGAGGCGCGGATCCGGGATGCCAAGCGTGACTTCTTCTCCCATTGGCTGCGTCGTCGTCGCGATCACCTGGCCGTCGGCCAACACAGTTGCCGTTACCCTGACGCTTGGCGCGTCACCATTCGTGGTAAGGGCCACGCGCACCGTGCCGGCGTCGATGTCCGGCACCACCACGAGGTCGTCGATGTGCTCGGCCGGCACCGGTTCGAGCCACACCGTCTGCCAGATCCCGGTCACAGCGGTGTACCAGATGCTCCGTGGATCGAGAACCTGCTTGCCGCGTGGCTGCGACCCGCTGTTCGTCGGGTCCCACACGGCGACCACCAGCTCTTGGTCTCCTTCCGCGAGCGCCTCGGTGATGTCGAACGTGAACGGATCGTAGCCGCCCTGGTGCTCGCCGATCGCCGCGCCGTTGAGCCACACCGACGCGTGCCAATCGACCGCGCCGAAGTGCAGCAACAGTCGATCGTCCCGGGAAAGCGCGGGCCGCCGAAACGTGCGACGGTACCAGACCCGCTGTGACGGACTCACGGCGCGCTGGACACCGCTCAGTTGCGACTCGACCGCGAACGGCACCAGGATCTTCCCGTCCCATTGCGCGGGGCGCGGCGCGTCGCGCGCCGTGATGGCGTAGTCCCACGTGCCGTTCAGATTGATCCACGCGGGACGCACCATCTGCGGTCTGGGATACTCGGGCAGCACGTGGATCGGCGTGACGTCATCGGCCCAACGCGTGCGGAGCGTGTGCCCGCTCTGAGCCGTGACACACGGCGCAACGAGCGCCGCGGCGACCACCAACGTGGCCTCGGCAAGGACCGACCTCGCCATCAGCGCGGTGTGTCGCCTCATCGTGCAGCCTTTCCCTTGAGCCTTCCAGGTCGTCACCTACTCACGTACCACCGGCGCCGCCGTACGCTCGTGCGGATTCTCGCGTGTGGTGCCATCCTCGTCAATGCGCCGCGCCGAGCGCGAGGTATGATGGCCTTGCGGTCTTCCTCCCTTAACGCCGCCACGAGCATCGCGTCCTTGGTTACGCACCCAGGGTCGGCAGCCGTGTGTGATCGGTGCTCCCACGCGCGCGTTGCCGCGCATCGGCTGCGTCAAACGTGTGCCACAGATTCCAGACCCAGAAAATTGCCCCGATGGCGAATAGCGTGCCGCCCCCGGCGCCGAGCCACCGTCCGAGGGAGCGAGCGTGCGGTTGGAGCAGGAATCCCAGAACCAGGCCGCCCAAGCCGACGTTGGCCAGGTACACGTGCGCGATGGCGAGCCGGACGTTGTGCAGCGGATGCCCGAACAACCTGGGCAACAACTGGTAGCCCACGCCGAACACCAGCATGGTCAGGAACCCAACCACATTCATGTGCGCGTGGGCCGGACGGTAGATCACCCATGGCGGGTGAACAACGATGGCCACGCCGAGCGCGATGCCGGCGGCGAACCAGAGCAGAGAACTGCGAATGAAGGCTTTGATGAACCATTCCATCGGCGATGCTCC
>DASWIX010000029.1:0-18496 GCA_036397455.1 Gemmatimonadales bacterium
ACGCTCGACGCGGTGGGCGGGCGGCGGCTCACGTGGGGCGCGACGCCGGCGGGCAAGCTGTTCCAGAACGACGGGACGTTCCTGGCCGAGGCGGACACGATCGAGGTGCCGTGGACCCAGCTGGGCGAGGTGACGGTGGCGGCGGGCCTGCCCCTGGTGATGTCAGGCGGCGGGACGCTGGGTGGCACGGTGGACGTGGACCCGGCCGGGACATTCCGGATCCAGTCGAACGCGGTCACGTTCGACGGTGGCATCAGCTTCCCGAACGCGGGGCGGGTGGAGTTGCCGACCTCCACACTCACTATTCTGGCGGGCGACTCGATCGTGCTGCCGCGCTTCGCGCAGTCCGGCGGGATTCTGGCCGGCGGCGGCTGGCTCACGCTCACCGACTCGCTCATCTGGAGCAATGGCTCCCAGACGGGCGTTGGCACGACCTACATCGCGACCGGGGCGGTGGCCTACCTCACGGGCGGCAACACCAAGGGGCTGGACACGCGGACGTTCCGCAACACCGGGTCCGTGCTGCACGATGGGGGTTCGTGGCAGCTCAGCGGCGGCAACCCCACGATCATCGTAAATGAAGCAAGCGGTATTATTGAGGTCGCGGGCGCGGTAACCATCGAGTGGGGCAGCACTCCGACCGGCAAGCTCCTCCAGAACGACGGCCTGCTGCATGCCCGGCCGGGAACCGGCAACACGATCACACTCGACGTGCCCATCACGCTCAACGGAACGCTGCAGGCCGACACCGGGACGACCATCCTGGCGGAGCCGACCTTCACGCTCGGGAGCACTGCGACGCTCGCGGGGACTGGCACGCTCAACGTGAGCCAGGTGGATCCGGTGACGCTGTCCGGCGACCTCGTGCCAGGCACGTCGCCGGGTCGGCTCACACTGGTCGGCGACCTGACGCTCGGCGCCGCCGCCACGACCACCGTCGAGATTGATGGGGCGGTGGCGGGGACGAGCCACGACCAGGTGCTGATCACGACCGGATCGCTCGCGCTTGGCGGCACGCTGGACGTCACCTTCGGCTTCACGCCGAGCGGCACCGAGCAGTACCCGGTGCTGGTGGCCCCGACGATCAGCGGCACCTTCGGCACCATCAACCTGCCGACGGTGAGCGGGTTCATCCTCGGGACCCAGCCCGCACTCGACGGCACGACGGACACCCTCTACGTGACGGCAGTGGGCATTCCGCCCGGTACCGAATCCATCTGGACCGGCGCGTCGGACGGGAACTGGTTCAACGGCGGCAACTGGACGACGGGGGTGTTCCCGGACGACACCACGAATGCGTTCATCCCGGTCGGGACGGGGAACGTTCCCACTGTCCAGATCGGTACGGCGACCGTGGACACCTTGGTGGTGCAGGCCGGTGCGGTCCTGAATCTGCTGCTCGGCGGCACGCTCATCGTGTCCGGGGACCTGGAGGCCGACTACACCGGACTGGCGGGCGACGGGACCGGTATCGTGCGGATGGTGACGCCCGGCACGTCGGTCAGCGGCGGCCTGCCTCGCCTCGAGGTCGCCCTCGCGACGATGGGACGGCTGTTCCTGGCCGACTCGGTGCTCGTAACCAACGACGTGGAGCTGACGCGGGGCGTGCTCACGCTGAACGGGCACCGGCTCTCGGCGGGCGGGGAGCTCGCGGTCTTCGCCTCGGGCGCCGACACCGGATCGATCGATTTCGGACCAGTGGATGGCGTGTCGACCACGGCCACCTTCACCTACCTGAACGGCAGCGGCACGGGCTTCATCTCGATGCACGACGACGCCGACACCCTCTTCGCGACGGCCGGCGTCGGCCTGTTCGGCACCGTGCCGAGCGACACGGCGCTCACCGGCGGCGTCATCGTGGTGGGCGGCGATTTCGACGAAGACGGGAGTCCCGGATTCCTGGCGGACTCGCTGGGCACCACCAGGGTGGTCATGACCGGCGCGGGAACCACCCTGTGGCTCGCGAACGCGGCGGCCGTGCTGCGGCACCTCGAGATCGCGCAGGGTGCCACCGTCCAGATCGGCTACTCCACGACCACCATCCACGGCGACGTCACGGTGTCCGGCACGGCCCAACTGAACCTCGACCAGACGGGCACCGTGGTCCGGGGCGACTTCCTCACCACGGGGAGCGCCACCATTACCCAGACCACGGGCGACATCACGGTCCAGGGGAACCTGATCTTCGACGGGGAATCCACCATCGGCCTCCTGACCGGGGGCGTGTTCGAGGCGCACGGCGATTTCACGCAGCTCGCGAGCACCTCCGTTTCCAGCTTCGCGGCCGACGCCACGCACACCGTGCGGTTCGTGAGCGACGGCGGGACGCACACGATCGATCTCGCGACACCCGGGACGACGGGCCTCGCGCACTTCGCGCAGCTCGAGACCCAGGCGCTGGGTGGCGGGCTCACGCTCGACCTGCGGTCCGTGGTCCCGGCACACGGGCCGATCGTAATTGACGACAACAACGGGGACTTCCAGACGTTCGTGACCGGCCCCGGCGAACTTTTGTCGGACGGGAACATCACGTTCTTCTCCGACGGCAACGGCGTCACCGTCACGGCGGGCGCCGTCCGACTTGGCGGCACCCTGAGCATCAGCGCCGGCGTGGACCTGTCGCCCGACACGCTCGAAGTGTTCGGCACCACGACGCTCCCCGTCTTCACGGGGTATCCGACGACCCTCATCACCGGGGACGTCGATCTGCCGTTCGGCAACCCGGTCGTCGGCTTTGCGGACCTGATCGTTGGCGATGGGGGCGCCTTTGACTGCGATACCTGTACTGCGACCGTCGGGCTGCTCACCACGACCGGGACGGGCACGCTCCGCCAGGCCGGCGGCACGATCACCGTGGACAGCGCGCGCTTCGGGGGCGGCAGCACTGACGGCCTGCTGTTCGGCGGCTCGCTGATCGTCAACGGCGCCTTCGAGCAGCTGAGCACCAACTCGGCGCTCAGCTTCGCGCCGTCGACCTCGCACACCACCTCGTTCGCCGGCACGGGGGCTCATCCGATTCACTTCGACACGCCGGACTCGCTGCAGTCGCATTTCCAGGCACTCGTGTTCAATGGCGACGGCATCGAGTTCACGACCTCGGCCTTTGCGAACGGGTCCTTGACCCATGCGGCGACTGGCATCCGGACCATCACGGGGAACG
Source organism: Gemmatimonadales bacterium (assembly GCA_036397455.1). GTDB lineage: Bacteria > Gemmatimonadota > Gemmatimonadetes > Gemmatimonadales > GWC2-71-9 > JADFNB01. The sequence goes on from DASWIX010000029.1 coordinate 3,161, forward strand.
GACACCGCCTCAATGTCCGGGGCGTCGACATCGACAGCCTGGTGCTGGACTGGCTCCAATTCACCGTCACGGGCACGGGACCGCTCACGGAGTTCCGACAGATCCAGTTCATCAACATGGATCCCGACCTCACGCAGCTGTACTTTGGGCGCGCGACGGGCGCGTTCCAGCTCGACGACGTGTCGTTCCTCACCCCCCCGAACGCCGGGCGGTACCTCACGGTGGAGGACGTGACGGGCGCGGGGGACGGCACATTGACGTTGACGATGAGCAACCCGACCCCTGCCACCCACAGCGGCTTCGCGGTGACCATCGGCGGCGCCTCCCTGCTCGGCTGGCCCGAGAGCTAGGGGGACACGCCCGCGGCTCGGGCCTGCTCCGCCCACATCAGGGTGCAGCAACCGGACTGGCGCGTGGCGGCCACGCCGATCCCCACGAGCAGCTTGGTCTTGAGGGAAAGGGCCGCCAACTCCGGATTGTCCATGATGGCCACCCGGTGCTCCATGTACGTGCGGGCGCCGGCGGGCGAGATCCGACTCAGGATCTCCAGGGGATTCGGTTCGGTTTCGACGGTCGTCTGACGGCCTGGCGTGCGTCGGCATGTGCCACTCCTCATGTTGCTTGCGTTTCCCGGTACAACGGCTCGGCCCTGACTCCTCAGGGAGGCGGCCGCCAGCCACAGCAGCGCATCATTGACATCGGCACCAGCACGCCGCCCTCCACCACGCGGACGATTCCCGGGACAAGCCTGGTCAACCTGGCCGTCGGGACGTACTACGATCGCGCGACCACGTCGCAGTACGATGCGACCTCCGGGGCGTTGCGTTTACCAGCCACGTTTTCGCGGACGGAACGACGGAGGGCCCCGGCGCCGCGGCGCAGGCGAACGTGACCTGCACATTCTCGCTCGGCAACGTCTCCGGAAGCTTCGCGGTTGTACGATCGGCCGGTGGAGGCGCATTGGCATCGCGGGCGCCAGGCGCGGGCGCCGATGGCGCCGCCCGCCAGCGTGGGGGAGATCAGGGGCTGTGATTCCCCTACGGGTGTGTGAGGAGGCGCTCAATGAGCAGGTCCTCCAGATCGCGCCGAGCATCAAACAGACCGTCGATGAATACCGTGCGGCCTTCGAGGCGGTACACCAACCGATGGGGCCTGGCGACGAGTTCTCGCCAAGTGGAGATACCGAACTCGCGGAGTTCGGGAACGACCCGGCCGCGATGGGGCAACCGTTGCAGAGTCGCCGCCCACGCTCGCACCCGGTTCAGCAACCGCCGCGCCGTGGTGGGAGACTCACGGGCCAGGACGCGGGTGATGTCCTCGAGATCCTGGGCGGCGTTTTCGCTCCAGGCCACCCGGTATGCGCGTCTACGCAGGGAGTTCCTCGTCCAAGGCTGCTTCGGCTCGGGCGAGGGCTACGCGGGTGGAGAGGACGCGACCGCGCTTGGTCTGGTCCGCCGAAAGACTGAGCAGCTTGGCGAGGGCCATGGCGTTACGCCACCGGTCGTAGCGCGCGACGTCCATGACGACGACCTTGGCCTCGCCCTTCTGCGTGATCAGCACGGTGCGTCCGTGTTCGGTCACCTCGCGCACGAGCTTCGCCGTGGAGTTCTTGAGGTAGGTGATCGGCTTGACGTCACGGGACCGGGGCATGACAACGCACTCGAGTTGGGGAAGGTCAGAATTTAGTACGGTATTCTGACCTGTCAATCGGAGCCGAAGCGACTGGCGGTTCACGTCGCCATCACAAATGCAAGCCGCCGATCAGGACCACCGTGTCGGCGCCGTCGCCGACGAGGTTCTCGACCGTCTCCGGTCGGGCGATCGTCAGGACGACCAAGGGCAGACTGATGAGAGTCGTCACGCGCCAGAACGTCTTCAGCGATCCCTCCCTGGTAGCCCGATCTGATGAAGGTGGCACCAGGGTCGCGGCACGCAACACCTGTTAGCGCGAGGCCCTCGGGGCGAACGTGTCTACCCAAGGCAACGTCATGCCTTCCCAGTAGCCGATGTGGACGTGGCGTACGATCCCTCCCGTGTCGACCGCGGCCAGGTACGGGAGGCCTTCGATGCGGAAGGCACGGCGAAACTCCTCGGCATCGAGGGCGTGGACATCGCGGGCAGGAGTACCCGTGGTGAGCAGCATCTCGAGTTCTTCGCGCTCGGCCGCTCCCGCGACCCACAGTTCGGCATCGCGGCCCGGTTTCGCCCGAAGCGTCTCCGCAAGCAGGGCACTCAACCGGCGACATGGCCGGCAGTCCCGGCGGGTCACGTACAGCAGGAGTCGGCGGTCGGTCTCCGCGGACGTCACGGTATCCTGGGCGTGACCGCGAAAGGCGACGACGGGGCGGGTACCAACCAGGGCCCGTTCGACTCGCGCGCTCCGTTCGCCCGCCGCCGCCTCGCGCCGGGCACGGCTCTGGCGTATGATGACCATCGCGCTGATGATAACCGCGAGAGCGGCGCTAACGACGAGGAGCGAGTGCCAGCCTCGGCGCGTCACCGCGCTTCGAGGCGGTGGAGGCGCACATCCCCGTGGGCGTCGCGGATGGGGCCGGCGAACACGCCTGGCGGCCCGAACGCCAGTGGGAACGCCGGCAGGGTGTCTACCAGCACCTCCCGGGTCCGTGGATTCACGAGGAATGCGCGGACCCCGGGACCGCGCCCCACAGGGCGGATCCATACCCAGCCGTCTGGATCGGCGATCAGGTCCAGGATTCGTCGCGGCAGCGCGGGATCCACCGTGCTCCGATCGGCGACGCCGAGGCGTTCGAGCAGGGCGTCCTCTTCCGCCATGCCCGGCGCGACCGCTTCGCTCCGCGGAAGCGGGATCGAGTCGACGCCCGCGCTCCCGGCAACCACCAGGAACGAGCTCGAGCCGTCGCTGGCGACGACGCAGCCGCCGGCGAGATCCCACATGGGAGTTGCCTCCCGGGAGCTCTGGAACGCGGCGCCGCGGCGATCTCGTGGCAGCGGGGGGAGGTGCAGGCCGAGGACCGGCTCAGCGTTCGCGTTGGAGAGCCGCCAGACTCGGTAGGGACGGCTGTCCTCCAGTTCCCGGTGACCGTAATCCTCTCGCGCCTCGATGTCGATCCAAAGCGCTCCATCGTGCATCCGGATGCGCCGTGAGAACCGGAGCCCGCCCTCGAGAATTGCCTCGAGGGTCGCGAGGCGGAATCGAAAGCGTCCGGTACCGGAGAAGACCGACACGTGGTTTCCGTCAAGCACAGCGATGGAGTCACCATGCACGGCGAGCCAACTCGAGAGGCCATATGGCTGCACCCGCATCCACCCTGGTCTCGAGAACTCTCCCGGGCCGTTCCCGAACCGGCCAAATCCACCGGTGCGGTCACCCTGAGGATCGTACGTCCAGACTTCGCCGAGCCGACGATCCCACACCAGAGTCGTCGACCCTCGGAGCGCCGCGCCGTGGTAGCCGGTCACTCCCGCGTCTCCCACAATCGCGACCGAGGCGTACGACAGGTCTGCCCAACGGCTTTCCGCAGACGGCGCGCAGGCCGTAGGCGGACGAACGATAGATACCGACGTCTCGCTTCGCTGATCACAGGCGGGTGCAACCACAATCATGGCTGCCGCCAGCCACTTGCGCGTCACGGGGTGGGTGTCCTCCCTTCGATCCACTGTTCCGATCCACGAGGTACGGGAACGCGTCGCGCCGCCGCCCCGGCTATGCGTCGCGTTCCACGCCCGCTGCGGCGACCAGGCTCGCGGGAAACCGCAGGAACGCGGTAGCGAGCGACGTGCGCCGGTACTCGCGGTCCGGATGCGGGGGGAACTTCCCCGGCACGTCGCGCCCCTCCAGCAACCCGAACCATTCCAGCGGCTCCAGCCACCGCCGCTCGAATTGCGACCACCGCACCCCACCGATCATCGGCGGTGGCGGCACATCGTGCGCCAGCGCCGCCTCCCACGCCTCGGCCGAGCGCCAGGCTTCGTCCGTCGCGACCAGCCGCAGAAACACGAGCGCCGCCCGACCCTGAAACGGCTCCCCCTCGTCCAACCCGCCGGGGGCCAGGTAGGCCAGGTTGAGCTGCCGGAAGAACGTCCGGAACAGATCCGCGTGCAGCAAGCCGGCGGCGGGGTCGAGCGCCAGGCGTCGGCCCAGTTGCGATGCGTGAAACGCACCCTTGCGCCGGCGCAGCAGCTTCGCCAGACCCAGTACCAGGCGCACAATGTGCAGCGGCCAGACGTCGGTCTCGTTCAGCACCTTGCTTCGGTGCCAGAAGTCCTCCCGGGTCAACTGCGGCCACGTCATGCGGTCCACCATGTCGCTTACCACCGCGCGGGCGAGATTGCCCGTGGCGGTCGCCTTGAGGCCAGCCTTGACGGACGCCGCCCGCAACAGCAGCTGCCCGTTATGCACGAACGCGGCCCCGGCCAGCGCCTCGGCGGGCTGAGCCTCGAGGCGGGGCGCCCCATGCGTCTTCCAGTCCCCGCCGAACAGCCCGTGCAACTGGACCGGCGAGAAGCCCCCGAGTTCCGCCTGCGGGGTGGCGTTGTACTCGTCCATCCGGCGCCGGAGAAAGGCGTTCGCTTCGTCGAGCGATTCGAAACGGCGGCCGGCCAGCTCGGCGTAGATGGCCTGGATGCCGGGAGGGAGGTTGGTTCCCATGGGGTGTCAGCGGCGGCTCGAGTCGGGACGGGTGGGAAGCTGCGGTGGTCTTGAGTGGTCGCGCAAGGGATTGATGCCGGCGGCTGCTCCGCGCGGCGCGAGCTTGGCCGATGTCCGCTTGCGCCCCCTCAACCGCCGAGCCGATCTTATGGGCATGGCCGTCCCAAGCTTCCACACCGCCGACCTGGTGCGCGCCCTTCCCGACGACGGGAACCGTTACGAGACGGTGCACGGAGAGCTGCTGGTGACCCCCGCCCCGCGCGCCGATCACCAGTACGTGATCACGGAGCTCGTCGCCCGCCTTCACCCATACCTCAAACGCCATCCGGTCGGGCGCGTACTTACGTCGCCCGCCGACATCTCGTGGACGGCCGACGTGCTCGTGCAGCCGGATCTCTTCGTCGTGGACCTGAAGGAGGCCCAGACCTTCGACTGGACGCGGATGAAGACTCTGCTCCTGGCGATCGAGGTCCTGAGTCCGTCGACTCAGCGCTACGACCGCTTCACCAAGCGCCGCGTCTATCAGGAATTCGGCGTATCGTGCTACTGGGTGATTGACATCGACGGCCGTGCCGCCGAGGTCTGGACGCCCGATGCGACGTTCCCGGCGGACGAGCGCGAGCGGCTGGTCTGGCAGCCCGAAGGAGTTGGCGAAGCGTTGGCGATCCCGCTGGCGGCGATCCTGCCGTAAGCGCTCGAGGGTTCGAGCCTCCGCGAGGTCCGCGGATGGCGTCCGGCGCCCTGTGACGTGCTCAGCCCCAGCGGGCGCTGCTCCGAAGGCGCTCGATGATTGTCACGCGGATCCAGTAGATGTCGGAATCGTCCGTGGCGTCCCAACCCCCTGGCCGGCGAGTGAGGAACAGATAGCGGCCGTCCGGTGACACGGACGGGTACAGCTCCCAGGCAGCGGTATTGATCGCCGGTCCCAGGTTCTGCGGGACGGACCACCTCGCATCGGAACGGTAGCTGACGTAGAGGTCGCGGCCACCGTACCCGCCTGGTCTATCCGATGCGAAGATCAGGTAGCTCTCGTCCGGGGCGATGTACGGCAGATCGTCACCATGGGCGGTGTTGATCCCGGCACCGAGGTTCTCCGCCCCCGGGTAAGGCACCATCCACCAGCGGCGCACGGTACAGGTCGAGGTCGCCCAGGCCACCGGTTCGGCTCGAAGAGAAGTAGAGCGTGCCTGATGCCGAGCCGGCGACCTCGAACTCGTCGGACTCGGAGCTGACCGGCCAGGGCACCTCCTCAGGCGCGGTCCAGCGACCGTTCACAGAGCGGGGAATCCAGATGTCGGAGGGCCGCTAAGATGTACCCACTGCGGCGTACCGTTGCTCGATAGGTAAACCACACTCCATTAACAGGTTATCCTTATTTCACATCCAGGAACTTCGGACTATGGAGGTGTATTCGGACTATAAGGAGGTGTATATGAAACTAATCGAGAAGGCCACCATCCTCTTTTCCCCTGAGGGCTTCCCGACTGGCGCTCTGCGTCGTCTCACCGTAGTCATGGCGCTCGCCTTTTCGTATTCGTGTGACGGGCCAACGAGTCATGGAGCGGAGGGCGGAGCCCTCGACGCCCGGGGGGGGCCCCCGCCAGCCTTGGGCGCATCCGAAGTCAACGCCTCCTTGCTCGACGAGCTCGGTTCCGGCGGAGTGGCACTTCGCGCTGCTAAGAACCCGCAGCTCAAGCATTACATCGTGGGATTCAGGGGATCAGCGAAGGAGCCACGTGGCGACGACCAACAGCACCTACAGGACGCCGGCGTGAGCGAACGATACTACTTCGAGTCGTTCCGCGCGACATCCGTGTTCGCGACCCCGGAGATGATTGAAAGACTGCGTCAGAGCCCGAAGGTGGGTTGGGTCGACTCGGCGCCCGCAGGGGGGGGCGGGGTACCACAATCGGCACCATCACTACGATCTGTGCGATTGAGCTCCGCCGCCGGCGAAACGACGGGTTGGCCTTGGTTGGCGCACGGATTTGATGACGCCTACAATGCCGGGTGGTGGTCCTCGAATAGCGTCCGGATCGCGGTGATCGGCGACGGAATCGAATGCGCCTTGGCGGAAATAACCTGCGGACCGGGAGCAGCCGTGGTACAGGGGAACCCATACGTAGACGACGGAAGCAGCCACGAGACCGCAATTGCTTCCGTGATCGCAGCAGCGGTCGGGAATGGCATCGGCATCCGAGGCGGGGCGCAGTGGGTGTCCCTGAGTCCCATTCTGGCGACCGAGCCTCAGGGCGGTCTGACGTGCCTGAACGCAGCGGAGGCCATAGACATTGCGACTTCACCTTGGATGATAAACGCGGACATCGTGAACTTGAGCTATGTCTTTCCTCCGGGTACGAGTTGTATGAGTCTCGACTCGGCTGTCTTCGGCACGGTCGTCAATAATGCGATCCTCGTGGTGTCGGCCGGGAATTACGCCGTCGGAGAGCTGTACCCACCCGCGAACAGTCCGTATGCTATTGCAGTCACTGCGGTCACGTCATCAATGGTGAAGTGGACAGATGCTAGTTGGGGTTCAGAGATGGACTTCGCCGCTGGGGGAAAGAATGTGCCGGCTCTGAACTACTACGGGAGCGTTTTTAACGCGAAGGGAACATCCATCGCCGCCCCTCATGTCGCCGCAGCTCTCGCGCTACTGTGGGAACAGAAGATTCGACTCGAAGGATGCGCCCCGCGACGTCAGGAAGCGCTGGACGCCCTTATCAATACGGCGGTTCCACCATCGCAGCCGCCATTCTACCAGCCATATTACGGGCATGGGATAATAGACGTCTGGGGAGCATTACAGTCGTCGTGGATGACACATCCCTGCTTAGAGTGGTAATACTCCTTTCAGCCCGTGAGGCTATAAGATGATTAGACCGAGTGTTGTCAGAGAGCGACGATTGGGCATCGCCCTGTGCGGCTTCGTGGCCTGTGCGGTCGTCGGATGTGGTTCTACCGATCCCGCCTGTCCGTTTTCGGTCCTTCCCGTCACAAGCCAGGGATTCCTGTCCAGCGACTGGCGCGACCAGATCGATGAGTTGGCCGCGAGCGCACCGTCCGACTCGGTGACGATCATCGTCATCTTCGCGAGCGGTGCGGAGGCCCGGGGACAAGTTGTGAATTGGGTCGAGGAAACGGATGCTGAATTGGAGTGGGTCTTTCAGACATTCAGCGGGTTCGGCACACATGCGCCCGTCGGGACCCTGCCCGCCCTGAAAGAGATCGACGGCATCAGTGGAATCGACTGGCACACACAAGGACTGGCCGAATCCCAAGCGTGCTTCTGAATCAGCCGCTGGCCCGAAGAGCCAGCTGGAGGCGGCCGTGCCGCCGGGCCTCGAGGTCCGTGCGATCCTGGACAATGCCAGCGTGCACAAGAGCGCCGCCGTGCGCCGCTGGTTGCTACGGCACCCACGGGTCCACTCTCACTTCACCCCGACCTATGCCTCCGGGCTGAACCTCGTGGAACGCCGGTTGGCGGCGCTCACCACGAAGCAGCTCCGCCGCGGCGTCCACCGGAGCGTGCGGGAGTTGGTCGCCGCCATCCGCGAGTTCATCGACGTCCAACGAGACCGGGAAGCCTTACGTCTGAGTGAAGACTGCCGACGAGATCCTGGCCAGCATCGCCCGATTTGCTCAGCGGACCCTCCAGGCGCGTGCGGGCGGCGAGGCAGAGGCTCGATAGGTGTTTGGTGTAGAACAGCGCACCGATCCCGAAAGGAAGTCAGGACACTCGCCAGCTGCGCGGATTGCCCGAGAGCGCCCTTCGCACGGGGACGACCATGGCCGTTGACCGGGGGACCAATGAGGTACTACTATGTTGGCAAGGAGTAATACCATTGGAACCCCTGACGATCAAAATCCCACCCCGCCTTGCCGCGCAGCTCGAGGCGTTCGCGCGGTCGCGTGGCGCGTCCAAATCGGCGGTCGTCCGTGAGGCGATCGCACAGTACGTGGCGCGCGGCGAGGCAGGATCGACCCGAGGCTCGTGTCTGGACCTCGCGCGAGACCTCGCCGGCCGCGTAGCGGGTCCGAGGGACCTGGCGACGAACCCCGGACACCTCAAAGGTTACGGGCGGTGAACACGGTCCTGCTGGACACCGGACCCCTCGTCTCGTTCATCAACCGCCGCGAACGCCACCACGAGTGGGTGGCGGCCCTCTTTGGCGAGCGGGCGCCTCCTTTGGAGACCTGCGAATCGGTTCTGTCAGAGGCTTGCTTTCTCCTTCGGCGATACCCTGGTGGCACCGACGCCGTGATGGCCCTGGTCGAGCGCGGCGTCGTATCACCGTCCTTTCGACTCGTGGAGGAACGGGGGCGGGTCGGTCGGCTCCTCAAGCGTTATCACGAGACGCCGATGTCGCTCGCGGACGCATGTCTGGTGCGGATGAGCGAGTTGATTCCGGATAGTGCGGTGATGACCTTGGACGCGGACTTCAAGATCTACCGGCGGCACGGACGAGAAGTGATTCCCTTGATCGCGCCGGAGCGGCTCTGAAAGTCGAGAGAGGTGTGGGGCGGCGCTCGCGCCTGACCTCGCCGGCATCGTAGCGAGGCCGCATTGCGCGCTCCGGCGCGAGTGAGCGTTGCCGTGCCGCCGGTTGCTTCGCGGACGGCGATCGCCACCCACCAGACGAATAACCAAGGGAGACTCCACCATGCGTGCCGACCTGGAGCGTGACGTCCGGTTTCTAAAGGCCTATGCGGTCGGGACCACCATCGTCGCGGGTGTGCTGATCGCGTCGGCGTTCGGGTTTCAGGATCGCAACCCGCGGTTCGATGAGATCGACGTCGAGCGGGTCAACATCGTCGAACGGGACGGGACGCTGCGCATGGTGATCTCCAACCAGGAGCGCCAACATCCGGGCATCGTGAACGGCAAGGTGATCCCACGACGCGGCCCGCGACCGCCCGGCATGCTCTTCTTCAACCATCTCGGCGACGAAATGGGTGGCCTGATATTCGGCGAGAACGGTGGCGACGGCCACTTCGGTTCGCTGACGTTCGACAAGGTTCGCAACGATCAGACGATCGGCTTGCGACATCTGGAAGGGGATAACGGGGCCTACTCAGCGGGCCTCGAGGTGTGGCAACAACCGAACCTGCCCGCGGACGTCGTCCAGGCGCGGTACGAAGCGGCGCAAGGGCTGCCCGACGAGGCGGCGCGCCGCGCCGCGGTGCAGGCCATGCGCGACAACGGAGAGCTGACGACCCAGCGCTTGTTTCTCGGGAAGCTGCGCGACAATGCCGCCCTGCTGCAGATGTCAGACCTGTCCGGGAAGCCACGCATCAGAATCGTGGTCACGGCCGACGGCACCGCGACGCTGGAGTTTCTCGACGCGTCGGGGCAGGTGGTGTATGCGCTCCCCGAGCAACGCTGAGTCAGACGCGAACGGCCGGCTAGATTCCGGTGCATGAAACCGACACCCGCCACGCCGGCCCTCGGCGACATGCCGGTGGAGCAGTTTCGCGCCGCCGGTCATCAGCTGATCGACGATATCGCGAACCTGTGGTCGCGATGGGACGAGGTCCCGGTGACGAGTGCCCGCCCGCCGGGCGCACTCCGCGACGCGCTTCCGTCAACTCCGCCCCGGAACGGGGAGTCGATCGACGCCATTCTGGACGACGTACAGCGCCAGGTGCTGCCGCACATGACGCATTGGACCCACCCCAGCTTCTTCGCGTACTTCGTCTCGTCGGGCAGCGGGCCGGGCATTCTGGGCGAACTGCTCGCGACCACGCTCAACCCGAACTGCATGACGTGGCTCGCTTGTCCCGCCGGTACGGAGTTGGAACAGGTCACGCTCGACTGGTTTCGCCAGATGCTCGGACTCCCCGACGCGTTTCGGGGCGTCATCTACGAAGGCGCCTCGAGCAGCAGCTACTACGCGCTGGCCGCCGCCATGGCATCGCAGGACGACCTCGAGATTCGCGAGCGCGGCATGGCCGGTCGCGCCGACCTGCCGCCACTCGCGGTCTATACGTCCGTGCAGGCCCACTCGTCGATCGAGAAGGCGGCGATCGGCGCGGGACTCGGTCAGCAAGCGGTGCGCAAGATTCCGCTGGATGGGGACTTCAGGATGTCACCGCACGCGCTTGCCGAGGCGATTGCCGCGGACCGCACGCGCGGCGTCCGGCCCCTGGCGGTCGTCGCCACGGCGGGAACGACCTCGACCTCGGCCATCGATCCGGTGCCCGCGCTTGCGGACATCTGCGCCCGCGAGAAGGTGTGGCTGCATGTCGACGCGGCATACGGCGGCAGCGCGGCGATCGCGCCGGAGTTCCGTCACGTGCTCGCCGGTGCCGAGCGTGCGGATTCGGTGGTGGTCAACCCGCATAAGTGGTTGTTCGTCCCGCTCGACCTGAGCGCGTTCTATACGACGCGACCCGAAACATTGGTTCAGGCGTTCAGCCTGCTGCCGGCCTACCTGCGAGACACCAGCGGCGCGGGCGAAGCGAACTACATGGACTACGGCCTCACGCTGGGACGCCGGTTCCGGGCGCTGAAGCTCTGGTTCGTGTTACGCTACTTCGGCTGGGACGGCCTCGCCGCGCGGATCCGCGCCAACATCGAACTGGCCCGGCGTTTTGCCGGATGGATTGACGACCACCCGACACTCGTTCGGGTCGCCCCGGTCCCGCTCGGACTGGTCTGTTTCCGGCTCGAGCCACCGGGTGTGACGGACGCCGCGGAGTTGAACGCGTTGAACCAGCGGCTGCTTGGCGCCATCAACGCGTCGCACGAGGTCTTGCTGACCCATACCGAGTTGGACGGCCGGTTCGTGATCCGGTTCGTCGTCGGGAGCATCCGCACCGAGCCGCGGCACGTGGAGCGGGCGTGGGCGATCGTGCGGCGCGCCGCGGAGCGATTGGCGAACCCTGCATGACCTACTTCGCGCTCGTCAGGGCCATCAACGTGGCCGGCCACAACATGGTCGGCATGGCGGACCTGCGCACGCTGCTCGGCGAGCTTGGGTTCACGACACCGCGCACATTGCTTCAGGCCGGCAATCTCATCTTCGAGTCGGCGGAACGCTCGGAAGCGCGCATCGAGCGCCTGCTCGCGGAGGGCGCGAAGCGCCGGCTCGGCCTGGACACCGACTTCTTCGTCCGCGGCGCCCGCGAGCTGCGCTCGGTCGTGCGGGAGAATCCGTTTCCACGCGACGCGGAGCGCGATCCCAAACGTCTCATGGTGATGTTCCTGAGAGAGGCGCCGGACAAGCAACGGGTGCAGGAGTTGAACGAGGCGATCACCGGGCGCGAGGTCGCGCAGACCAAGGGCCGGCAGGCCTACATCGTCTACCCCGATGGCGTCGGGCGGTCGCGTCTCACCATCACGCTCATCGAACGGAAGCTCGGCACCCGCGGCACCGGCCGGAATTGGAATACCGTGCGCAAGCTCGCCGCGCTCGCTGACGGCTGAACGGTGTGGGGGAGAGCACCCGCCCCTCTCGCCGGGCTTGATCCAGCAATGTCGCCAGGCGCTGCCGCGCCTCCGAATACGTATACGTCCTCACGATACCTCCAGCAGGGCGATCCCGGCCGCCTGCGCCGCGGCGATCAGACGGGCATCCAAGGTCAACAGAGGCAGGCTGCGGCTTCGCGCCAGCTCCAGCACGTAGGCGTCATAGGCGTAGACGCATTGCTCGCTGGCCAAGGCGATGGCTCGGGCGACGTCCACCTCCATCAGCCGGATCGCGATCTTCTGAAATGCGTTCCACCCGACCGCAGCCGCGGCCGCCGACAGCCGACGACGGCGCACCGCGGCTACCAGGGCGCTTCCGACCTCCCCAGGCAAGGAAGCCGGGGCGAACAGGACGGCACCGGTGGTGGCCGCGACGAGGGCTGGGCGTTCCGGCTTCTCCAGCACGACGGCCAGAATCGCGGTGTCAATCACGATCTCCACGGCATCCCTGTGGCCGTCCTATTGTACAATGCCATGAATGGCGCTCTCTAACGACCGGTAGTAGGAGTTCATCATGCGCGATCCGAACCGATGCAAGATGACGTTCGCCCGGGAGATACCGCGATGAAGACCGTGCGGGACCCGGCGGTGCTCGACCGGCTGATCGATCGACTCAACGCGCTGCGCCCGGAGACCGGACGTCGCTGGGGTACGATGAGCGGCGGCGAGATGCTGTGTCATCTGGGGGATGCGGCGGCGGGGGTCCTGACTCCGTCGACGGCTGCGCCCGTCACCGGGCGGCGGCTCGCCAAGTGGATCGGATTGCGCACGGCGCTGCCGTGGCCGCACGGCCTCCGGACGCCTCGTCGCGTGGATCCCCGCGCCGATGGGACCAAACCGGGTGATTTCGCATCCGACCGCCGGCGCGCGATCGCGGGGCTGCGTGACATCGCCGCGGCGGGGGAAGGTGCCATGGTGTCGAGTCACGGCGTGTTCGGTCCGATGTCGACCCGCGACTGGCAGCGCTGGGCGTATCGCCACACCAATCATCATCTGCGGCAATTCGGCCTGTGAGGCGCGCCGGTGCCTGAAAGGCCTGATGGGTCTTCGGTGTTTCGTATGGGTTGTCACAGGTCCGATGCCCAACCCGCCGAGGGGTAGGGGCCGCTCACGGAGACCGTTGCGGCCGCAGGGGGGCCCCCACCCCCGCCCGTGTAAACCGCAGAGGACGCGGAGGACGCAGAGGGTCTCCGCCTGATTTCCCGCCGCTCCCCGTGGTGCCCATTGAGTTCAGGAGTTGTCGGGGGTGGAAGGGCCCATTGATGACCAATGCTCTGGTCGCGCGATCTGGAACGTGTCGCGGATGCCGCAAGCCCTCTGCGTCCTCTGCGCTCTCTGCGGTCCAATGGGGGGGAGGGGCGATGCCGAGGAGTGCGCCCCTCCTTAACCTCGTCCAGGAAACCCGACCTGATTCTTCCAAGATCGCGGAACCGTACCGTTTCACGCCCGACCTGCGGGGCAGGGAACGTCGGCAAAGCGGGGCCACGATATCCAAGCGGCGCGCTATTCCTCCCGTAACGCCAGCATCGGGTCGACCCCCGCCGCGCGCCACGCGGGTATCAAGCCGGCGGCCAATGCGACCGCGGCCAGGGTGAACGCCGACAGGGCAAGGGTCGCCGGATCGCCGGCGGTCACCCCAAACAAGAAGGTGGAGACCAAGCGCGTGGCGGCGAGCGCAAGCACGGTGCCGAGCACGACACCGATTGCGACCACCTTGCCGGCCTCGCCCGCCACCATCCGCAGGATCCCCGACCGCCCCGCGCCCAGGGCGATCCGGATACCGATTTCGCTGCGCCGTCGTGCGACGCTGTACGACATCGTCCCATACAGGCCGATCACCGCGAGCAGCAGCGCGAGCGCGCCGAAGAAGCCCGACAGGGTGGCGAGCAGACGCGGTCGCGCGAGTGAGGTCGCCACCTGGTCGCTCAGCGTGGTGAACTCGAGCGCGATGGCGGGATGAATCTCGCGCACCGCTTCCGTCACCGCCGGGATCAACGCGGAGGGCAAGCCGTCGGCCCGCAACGACAATTCGATCGACGCACTCCACCATTCGTGCTGACCCAACGGGACGTACGCCGTCGCGGGCATCGCCTCATCCAGGCGGCGGTACTTGGCGTCCTCCACCAGGCCGACGATTTCCATCGGTGCCGTGGCGCCGTCGCGCGTGGTGACGTACATGGATCTCCCGATTGGTGACGCGTCGCCGAAGAATCGGTGTGCCAGCGTCTGGTTCACCAGCACCACCCGTGTCCCGCCGGGGCCGTCCCGTTCGGTCAGATCGCGCCCGGCGATCAGCCGCGTGCCCAGGGTCTTCAGGTATCCGTCCGACACCCCGTTGAACCACACGGGTGAGTCGCCGGCGACGCCGTCCACCACGACGTCATCGTTCCATGACGACCCGCTGATCGGCGTGAGCACCGACGCGCCCGCGTCGCGCACGCCGGGCACCGTGCGCACCCGATCGAGGAGCTGGCGCGCGTACGCGCCACGGTGGTCAGCGGGCACGCCCACGTTGGTCCAACTGGCCGACACGACGAGCACGCCGTCCGGCCGGAACCCTGGATCGACGTGCGCGAGGCGCCGAAAACTGCCCACGAGCAGCCCGGCGGCCACCACCAGCACCAACGACAGCGCGACCTGACCGGCGACGATACTCCTGGCGAGCCGCTGGCGTGTGTCGCCCACCACGCCGCGACCGGCGACGCGCAACGCCGCCTGCGGGTTCACCGTTACGGAACGCCATGCGGGCGCGGGACCCGTCGATCGAATGTTCGCGACGCCGCCCGATAGCCCCGGCCAGTGTGAGCCGGGACTATCGGACGACCGACCGCGAGATCCACGTTTCTGTTACTGTCCCAAGCTCTCACCCAGGGCGACGAGAAGCTCGTCCAGCTGATCGAACGTCTCGACCATTGCATCGGCTGCTCCGGTGCCGGCAGCGTCGAGCGCTTCCTTCGAAGGATAGCTCTCGCGCAGGACCAGCAGCGTCTTGCCGCCCTCTTCCTCGAAGGTCACGGTGGTGACAGGCCCGCCCTCGCCACCTTCTTCATTGGTCCACGCGAGGCGCGAGTACGGCTTCACTTCGACATACGTGCCGAAAAACGCGGCAGGCTCGGGGCCACCGTGGTCGAATACCAATCGGTACTTGCCTCCGACACGAGCATCCACCTCGCAGGACAGCAGGGTCATTCCCATCGACTTGGGCACCCACCAACGCTTGAGCAGCTCGGCCTTG
>DASWIX010000030.1:0-2289 GCA_036397455.1 Gemmatimonadales bacterium
ACGCGTGCCGGGTGCAGCCCGGTCAGGTCCACGTCGACGCCGGCGTCGATCACGTCGCGGAAGACCCAGCGCATGCCGCGGACGAGCGCCGCGAGATCCAACTCGATGGGCTCGCCGTGTCCGGGGTTGCCGAGGCGCAGCGGTTGTAGATCGCCTGGAGGATGTTTCCGAAGTCGTGCGCGACGCCGACGGAGACCTGCCCGATCGCCTGTATGCGCTCGGCTCACGACTCCGGATCCGCGTCCGCCCGGAGGGATCACCCGCTGACCGTCTCGGCCGTCTCGGACCACAGGCCCGGGTTGCCGTCCTAGAACAGCCCGTTTGTCGGCGGCTTGATGGAGACCCAATCGCACGCGGCGGTGTCAATGCGGAACATACGCACTTGGCTCGTCGTAGTGGTGTCCACCACACGCTGCTCGAGGACGAACAGTGTATCGCCTGCAAGCTGAACCACGGGTTGCGCGTCCGACACGACCGGTACTTGGCCGTCCGCGCAGACGCGGGAGCGATCGGCGCTGAGGACGCTGACGAACACAGACGCCGTGATGCGCGGCACCCGCTCGGTCTCGACGTGATTGTCGAAGTGTACGAGCGCGACGGATC
The DNA here is from genome assembly GCA_036397455.1 of Gemmatimonadales bacterium. GTDB lineage: Bacteria > Gemmatimonadota > Gemmatimonadetes > Gemmatimonadales > GWC2-71-9 > JADFNB01. The sequence continues at coordinate 604 of DASWIX010000030.1, forward strand.
CGTCCGGCCGCCGGTGCATTCCAATGAAGAGGGAAACGCCGTTCAGCAGAGGTGCCAGGTCGGTGCCAGCCGCTTGGATCGCCGCCGTCGACGCGCCACGCCGCCGGACGACCGGTACGATAATCGTATCTAGCAGTTGATCTCGCGTGGTCATGAGCACGAGTCCGTTGAGCGGCCCCCATCCCACGAGGAGCGTATCCGCCCAGGGTACGACAGGAATCGTGTTGAATCGGGGGAGGTTGGGATAGGTTGTAAACTCCACCGGCATCGGTCCCATATGCTCCAGGGAATCCGTTTTCGGATCCCATGCGACAATCGATGAGTTGGTCGACACGATGCGCGCGCCGATCCACACGCGACCGGACGCGGGAGCGATGACCGGATTCGGAATGCCGAAAAACGGTGCTGAGCGGATCGCTATCCCCTGCTCACGATCGAACAGCTTTAGGGACCCGGTCCTCGTGTCGACCACCCCTATCGCACCGGGCACGAGGAAGACCGCACCAAGTTGTCCGATTTCCCCTGGACCGGTTCCTGGGGCTCCGTAGACACCGATCGGTTGCCCGCGGCGGTCGTACCGGATGACGCGCCCACCGTAGGTGTCGCCGATATAGAGACTGCCGTCGGTCTCGTCGATCGCCATTGACAGCGGGCGCCCAAGGTAGAGCGTGTCCGATTCCTGCAAGACCACGCTCTCAATGAGCACGATCGCCGGACCCGCAGTTGTGATCCCGGCTGAACCGGTCGATGGGCCTTGCTCTGGATCGCCGCTACAGCCGAGCAGGCAACAGAGGCAGAGTGCGATGGCAAGCGGTTTCATGATCTCTCTCATGGTTTCTGCCCAGCAAGAGCCGAGGGAACAGGCACACAGGCCCCCGCGGTTTCGGCGTTAGCGAACACTAGCTTCACGCCGCCCGAGTCGACCTGTGTACGCCGCAACCACGAGGCCACGGTGTCATCGCAAGTGAAACACGCCGCAGGGTCGATCAGGAACGCAACAACGGTATCGGTGCCAGCCCAGTCACCGAATCGTGCGCCTGTCCCATCGAGCGCAAGATCCTCGAACTTCACATCGCAAGCCAGGAAGGCCAGGGCGAGCGAGACGAGTAGCATCGATCTCGGATGCTCCGCGTGGTTGTATCGCAAGTCGCCTCCCATGCTTGTCCCGTTTGGGAATGCCCTCAAGGATCCCGAATCACCTCGACCGCCTCGGGACGCATCCGCGCGGGATCGCGCAACGCCCAGATGAGCGTGTGGGAATCGAGGAGGAGATTCACTCCTCAGGTGAACGCTCGGCGACACGGGGAAGGTCCGTGGCGTCGGCTTGCGAACCGTAGAACAGGGCCTCCAGCTCGGGGTCCGGCGCCCAGCAATCGTCCGACTCACGGACGGCCCCGGCCAGCGCACCGAGCGCGCGCGGCCCCCCGGCCATCGAGACGGGCACGGGGATCCGCGACGTTCGCATGACCGGCGGCACGGTCAGGAACCCGGCTGCCCGGCTTGCGCGGGCAGGAGCACCTCGAAACACGATCCTTCGCCCGGGGTACTGCGGACATTGATGGTTCCGCCGAGTTCGCTCACGATGGCGTACACCGTCGGCAGGCCGAGCCCGGTGCCGTGATGGGATCTCTTGGTTGTGAAGAACGGCTCGAAAATTCGCGCCGCCACGTCGGGCGCCATGCCGCA
>DASWIX010000031.1:0-38277 GCA_036397455.1 Gemmatimonadales bacterium
ACGCGTGCCGGGTGCAGCCCGGTCAGGTCCACGTCGACGCCGGCGTCGATCACGTCGCGGAAGACCCAGCGCATGCCGCGGACGAGCGCCGCGAGATCCAACTCGATGGGCTCGCCGTGTCCGGGGTTGCCGAGGCGCAGCAGTGACCGGACGAGTTCGCTGCCGGATTGCGCCGCGCGCGCCATCGCGTCGAGTCGCTTGATCGGCGTGTCGCCTTCGACGCTGAGCCGCAGGAGGTCCACCTGGTTGTAGATCGCCTGGAGGATGTTTCCGAAGTCGTGCGCCACGCCGACGGAGACCTGCCCGATCGCCTGTATGCGCTCGCTGCGGACGAGGGCCGCCTGGCTGGCCTTGAGCTGTCGCGTGCGCTCTTCGACCTTGCGTTCCAGCTCGTTCGAGAGCCGGCGGCCGTCGTACAGCGCGAGGAACTGCCGCACGATGAACGCCGCACCGATGGCGAGGCCGAGCATCACCAGCACCCTATCCCCGGTGGCGCCGGTCAGGAGGCTCACGGTGAGCACCGCGCCGGCCGGGAGATAAGTGATCACGTCGCCGGCGAACGAGGTCGGATCCCGATCCTCGGGATCGGGAGCGACGGTGACCGGGTGCGGTGACAGCGCGGCGAGCGTGCTGCACAGCGGCAACATGAGCCACAGCAGCTCCACCGGATGGGCCTGAAAGTGCGTTCCGATCATTGTGAGGCGGGCGCTCACCGCGGCGGACACCATGCTGATCACGATGCCCAGTCCGATGAACCCCAGGGGGCCGTTGACGCGGTCGAGACTCCGGCCGGCGGCGTACGCGATCATTCCGACCAGGAGCGTGGCGCCGGCGAACCACGCCAGGTTGAGGGCAATCTCCACCGCGTCCAGCCCCGACGCGCGAACGCTCGCGCCGAGTCCGGCCGCCCAGCTCAGGAAGAAGAGCGAGCCCGCGAAGATGGCGGCGTCGAGTACCGCGCGCAGGCGGTGCCGCCGGTGCGCGATCGGCCACTGGAGGAGTCCGACGATCGCGACCGGGTAGGGGGCCATGGTGAGCACGACCAGAACGAGGTCCGGCGCGGGGGTATGGACGGTGAGTTCGGCTAACCGGATGGCCGAGTAGGCGGTCGCCATGAACCAGCTGGCGGCGATCAACTGCCATCCGCGCCGCCCGGCCGGCTCCGCATTCGCGCGCGACCACGACGCGAGGCCCGCCAGCAGGTTCAGGACGACCCACACGGTGTGCGAGGTGACGCGGCCCGGGGTTCCCCCCGGGAAGGCGAGCAACGCGATGACGCCGATCGCCCACAGGAACGCCGCGCCGGCGTAGCGGCCCCGCATCCCGATCAGCGAGCCGTTCATGGGATCACTCTCGTGCGTGCCAGCGTGCCCCGGTCTCGTGGACGCGTGTGGGGTTTTCCGGCGACCTGACGGATGAGTGCAAGGTAATTCCGCGGGGCTCGTTGTCGAACGGACGACGGTCGGACAGGACCGCCTTGCGGTTGTCGCGGGACAATCCTCGGATGGTACAAGAACACCAAAATGGCCTTTGGATACATATTATAATATATGTTAAGTCAATTGACGCTCATGATCACATGTTATAGTATATGGCTCATGAAGACCCAGACAATCCACCGGGCGCTTGCGGACCCCGAGATACTCGGGGTCCTTGGCGCCCGGTTGCGTGCGTACCGGGGGGCCCACGGTCTGACGCTGGCTGACCTGGCCGACCGGGCAGGCCTGTCGCATCCCACCCTTCAGAAAGCCGAGACCGGCGGCAACTTCACTATGCGCACCCTGCTCCGCGTCCTGAGGGCGCTCGGTCGGATCGAGCAACTGGACGCCTTCCTGCCGCCGGTGACCGCGTCCCCGCTGGCGTTGCTGGAGGATCAGCGTGGCGACTGACCCGATCGCGGTTCGGATCCTGCTCTGGGGCCGGACGGTGGGGGCGGTGGCCGAGGATGCCGCGGGTCAGGTGGTCTTCGAGTATGACCCGGCGTTTCGGCGCTCGGGGCTCGAGTTCTCGCCCCGGCACCTACCGCTCTCGCTGGCCGGACCGGTCTCGTTCCCCGAGCTGCGCCGTCTCGACGCCTTCCTCGGCCTCCCCGGTGTGCTGGCCGACGCCCTGCCCGACCGCTTCGGCACCGCGGTGATCCGGCAGTACTTCACGCGCGCCGGGACGCCCGAACGGGCCGACCGGCCGATCCAGCGCCTGTTGTACGTGGGGCGCCGGGCGATGGGGGCGCTCGAGTTCGCGCCGCCGATCGAGGTGGGACCGGCCGAGGAGGAGATTCTCCAACTCAGGGACCTGGTGGCACAGGCGCGGGTCGTGGTGGAGGGCACACCCGAGGTCGCGGTGCCGGAGATCATGCAGATCGGCGCGTCGGCCGGCGGGGCCCGGCCCAAGGCGTTGATTCTGTGGAACCGGGAGACCGACGAGGTACGAAGCGGGTTCGCCACACCGCGCGCCGGTGACGAGCACTGGATCCTCAAGTTCGACGGCGTGGGCGAGCTGGACGCGCCCGACCCGGCGCCCCAACCGTACAACCGCATCGAGTACGCGTACACCCTGATGGCCCGGGCAGCGGGCGTTGCGGTGAGCGAGCCGCACCTGCTCACCGATCGCCGCCTGGCGCACTTCATGACCCGCCGGTTCGATTTGGACGCGAGCGGTCGGCTGCATTACCACTCCCTGGGCGGCCTGGACCATGCCGACTACAATGCGCCGGGCGCTTACTCCTACGAGCGGTACCTGCTGGTCTGCCGAGAGCTGGGGCTCGCGCCCGCCGAGCTGGACGAGGCGTTTGCGCGCGCGGTGTTCAACATCGTGGCCGTGAACCAGGACGACCACGTGAAGAACTTCGGCTTCCTGATGGACCGGACCGGCCACTGGCGGCTGGCGCCGGCATTCGATCTCACGTACGCCAAGGGCTCCGGTTTCACGCGCCGGCACCAGATGACGCTGGGCGGCAAGACGGACGGCTTCACCCGCGACGACCTGCTGGCACTCGGGGCCTCACTCGGCGTGCGAAAGGACGGGGCGCTGATTCTGGATCGGGTGCTGGAGGCAGTGGACGATTGGGCGCGGTGGGCGGAGGAGGCGGGGGTGGGCCACGAAGATCGCCGGCGGATCGGGATGGAGCATCGGCGCCTGGTGTGAGGAAGGCCTCGGAACGGCCGGACGGAGCCCTTCCCCGAGAAGCCCTCCGACGACTGCAATGGACCGCAGAGGCGCTCCTCACCCCTCCGCGGCCGGGGCTCCCTCTCGGTGCGCGCGCTCCAGCAGGTCGGCCACGCCCAGCCGCGGCGCCCACGAACGCAGTCGGTGCCAATCAAGCCCGCCGGCCTGCGACCGGATAATGCCGATCACGTCCCGCCACTGCCGCTCGGACACCTCGCCGCCGCGCCGGTACCACTCCAGCTTCCGCAGGATCGTGTGCTCCGCCGTGTCCATGTAGACGGTTTCGCGATCGGTGGCGCCGATGCGCTCGCGCGTCCGGGCGGCCAGCCGCTCGGCGTCGAACGGGTCATCGCCCGCGACGAAGAGGTCCACCTTCACCGCCGTCGCGTACTGGATCAGATTGAAGGCCCCGCCGTTTCGCGCGGCGTCCGTGGCCGCGTCAGCGCTCACATAGTACCGGTTGCCGAGCGCCGCCACGAACTCGGCGACCTGGCCGGGCGTGAGGTCCACCACGAAATCCACGTCGTTCGTGGAGCGGGGCTCGCCGTGGAACGAGCTGGCGAGCGAGCCCGCGGCCACGTACCCAATCCGGAGTTGCTCGAGGATGCCCGCGATGTCGAGTGCGACCGCGAGCGGGTCGGGGAGCCGCTCAGGTGCCATCTCGGGGCACCCGCCATCCGTAGACCCGCTCGACAACCTCTGCGCCGAGGCGCAGCACGGCGAGCCGCAGCAGCAGCTCGCCGTCCGTCGCCGCCGGGTGACGGCGTCGCAGGCCGGCCAGCGCCGCGAGACTCGCGGCGATCGTCAGCTCGCGGGTCCGGCGCATACGCTCCGCGGGTGGCATTGCCGCGATCATGCGGGCAAGCAGGCCTGCGGCTTCCGGGGCAGTATCCGAGAGCGGCGCCGGGTGGGGGCCATGCATGCGTGAGAATATGCCCGCGCCGGGCGCGCAGGCCAACTCGCACCCCCCGTTTGCGCACGGCCGCGGCACTACGGGGTTGAGCCCGTCCCCGTCCCGGACTGCATTCCTGCTCCCTGATCGCCGGCCGCCGTCAGGTCCTGCGCGGCCGCGCGTTTTTCAGCGCCACGCGGGTCGGGTTTTGGTCAACTGCGTCCTCATAATCGAAGGAACTGACCACGGCCTACGCGGCGATCCGCGCATCGCGCACGTTCATCGCGCGCGCAACCGGCGCCCGCTCCATCCGCGACGCAAGCCACCGATCGATGCTGAACGCACCCGCACCCTTCGCCAGGATCACAAGCGCCAACGCGACCGCCAGGAGATGAAACTCGAAGCCCTCTCCGGGTTGCTGGCCTGTCCAATTCATGAAGAAGCCGATGCGCGCGTGAACCATCGCGACCGCCCCGAGCATCACCGCCGCGACCCCGGCGGCACCGATGCGGCTGAGGAATCCGGTAATCAGCCCCAGTCCCCCAAAGAATTCAGCGACGATGACCAGCACCGCGAGTCCGGCGGGAACGCCGAGCGCCTGCTGGAAGTAGCCGACCGTCGCTTCCGCGCCAAAGCCGCCGAACCAGCCCAGCAGTTTCTGCGCGCCGTGCGCGAACATCACCGTACCAAGCACCACCCGAACCAGCGTGAGGGTGCGGTCGTCGTCGGTCCGAAAAAGCGTGCGTAACATGATTGTCATCTCCTTTACAGTGTAGACGATTATTGTCTAATCAAGTAACAGCCCACGAACATCGCGCGTTCTCCAACCCAGGTCAGTCGGCATGAAGTGCCCGAATGCGGTCCAACAGGTCGATCAGGGTGTGCAACTCCTGCTCGCTCAGGCCGCTGGCCAGATGCCGATCGGTGGCGTTCACGACGTCGTCGAGACCGCTCAGTAACGCGAGGCCGGACGCCGAGATCCGTACCCCCACACACCGCCGATCGTCGGTAGCCCGCCGGCGCCGCACCCAACCCCGCTTCTCGAGCCGATCGAGCATGCGGGTAATCCCCGGGGCTCGCTCCACCATGCGCTCCGCGATTGCCAACGTGTTGAGCCCCTCCGGCTCGGCGCCCCTGAGGATCCGCAGCACGTTGTACTGCTGCGGCGTCACCTCCGCCGGCGCGAGCACTTCGGCCAGCCGCCGCCGTACGACGTCGGTCGTCCGAATCAGGCCCAGCGTCGCCTCCTGGGCCTTGGACCGAAACGGCCGGGACTGCTTGATCTCGCGCTGGAGGTTGCCCTTGTCCTTCGACATGGAATGTAACTTACCTTGCAATGATTGACATGTCAATCATCGTTTTCAACGTTGGGGCCGGACCAAGCCCTTCCGCTCGCCGATGTTCGGGATATATTCGGTAACCGCTCCGGCTTCGATGGCCCCTGCCGGCGCCGAACTTCTTCCTCGAGGAGGCCCCTCAATGGCCGAAAACAAGCTCGGTCGGTTCGTCTGGTACGACCTCGCAACCCCCGACCCCGACGGCGCACAAGCGTTCTACACGAAGGTGGTCGGGTGGGGCACGATGCAGTGGGACGGACCGATGCCGTACACGATGTGGACGCACGCCCCGCAAGCCCCACTCGGCGGAATCATGCCGCTCGACGACAAGGCCCAGACCGCCGGCGCGCCACCCCACTGGCTCGCCTACGTCTCAACGCCCGACTGTGCGGCTACCGCCGCCAAGGCCGTCGAGCTGGGCGGCAAGGTGCTGAAGGAGCCAAGCGAGATTCCCGCCACCGGGATGTTCGCCGTTCTCACCGACCCGCAGGGCGCCGAGTTCGCCGTGTATCAGTCGACCGCGGGCGGCCCGGAAGACAAGCCTCCCGAGTTGCAGCAGTTCTCCTGGCACGAGTTGGCCACTACCGACTGGGAGGCCGGTTTCGACTTCTACGCAAGACTGTTCGGCTGGTCCAAGACCGACGACATGGACATGGGGGAGATGGGGACCTACCGCATGTTCGGCTTCGGCCAGTGGCCGCTCGGCGGGATGTTCAACAAGCCGCCCGAGATCCCGGCGCCTGGCTGGCTCTACTACGTCAAAGTGCCCGACGTGAACGCCGCCGCCGAAACGGTGAAGGCCGAAGGCGGCAAGGTCCTCAACGGGCCAATGGAAGTCCCGGGAGGCGACATGATCGTACAGTGTGTGGACCCGCAGGGAGCGGCGTTTGCCTTGCACTCGGCAAAGTAAGGCGGTCAAGTACGTCGATTCGACGATGGGCAAAGACGGTCGAGGGGTCCTGCGCGGTCAGCGCCCTCGACCGTCTTTGTCCGTCGCATGCAGACCGTCATCCGGTTATCGCACTTCCCCAGCCGCCTCCCGCTCCTCGTCCTCGAGTTCCTTGATCAGGCAGTTCACGGTCTGCTGGACCAGCTGTTCGACATCAACGTCCTGCCGGCGTGCTTCCCCGACGTACGACGCGAACATCTCGTCGCTCAGCTCGGCCCACACGTGCACCTTGTTCATCGTTCCTCCTCAGGCCGACCCGCTCCGGACGGGAACAGCCTTGTGGCCGTAGCAGAGGATGCCGCTCTTGCCTTCCCGCTGGATCCGCCGAAACTCGAGGGAAACCTCCGCGCCCGGCACGACCTCGTCTGATTCGCAGTCCGCCACCTGCACCATCAACCGCGCGCCTTCCGGCGTCTCCACCACCGCCATCGAATACGGGGCGGCCATGTGAAACGCGGGTGGGGCAACGTGAATGACCGTCGACGTCACCACGCGTCCGCGACGCGACAGCGCCACCGGTTCCATGTCCCCCTTTCGGCAGGACGGACACACCCTCCGGATGGGATAGACCACTTTGCCACAACCTGAGCACCGCCCGCCTTCCAGGCGGTACCGGGCCGGGATTTCGCGCCAATATCGGGGACTCGGCATCGTCAGACCCTCTCGAAGATGTGCACGACCGCGCTGGCACCCGATCCGCCCATGTTCTGTGTCAAGCCGACCACCGCGTCCTTGACCTGGCGTGCTCCCGCCTCGCCGCGAAGTTGCTCGACGATTTCGATGACCTGCGCCACTCCGGTAGCCCCGACCGGATGGCCCTTGGACTTGAGCCCGCCACTCGTGTTGATGGGAATCCGTCCGCCAAGCGTCGTCTCGCCGGCGCGCGTGGCTTCGCCCGCAAGACCGCGTTCGGTGAAACACAACGCCTCGAGCACACAGAGTTCGGCGATGGCGAAGCAGTCGTGGACTTCGGCCACGTCGATGTCCCTCGGACCGACCTTGCCCATGTCGAACGCCCGGTTGCCGGCGAGATGCACCGCGTCCAGGAACGCCGGGTCGTGCCGGTCGGCCAGCGCCATCGCCGACGTGGCCATGCCGCTCGCACGGATCTTCACCGGTTTGTCGCAGAACTCGGCGGCGCGATCGAGCGGGCACAGCAGCACGGCGGCAGCCCCGTCGCTCACCGGCGAGCAATGCAACAGGCGCAACGGGTCCGCCACCATCGAGGACGCCATCACCTGTTCGGCGGTGACCTCCTGCTTGAACTGCGCCTTGGGGTTGAGCGCGCCGTGACGGTGATTCTTCACCGACACCGCCGCGAGATCCTCCAGCGTGGTCCCGTGCGCCGCCATGTGCGCCCGGGCGATCATCGCGTACAGTCCGGGGAAGGTGATGCCGTGGTACACCTCGGCTTCCTGATCCGCGGCTGTCGCCAGGACGCCGGTGACGTCGGCACCGTCGTTCATCTTCTCGACTCCGCTGGCGAGCACCAGGTCGGAAGCGCCACTGGCGACCTCGAAGAAGGCCGCCCGTAACGCCGCCCCGCCCGAGGCGCACGCCGACTCGACCCGCGTGCTGGGCACGCCGCGCATCCCGAGCTGGTCGGCCATGAGCGGGCCCAGGTGCTCCTGGCCCACCAACTGTCCGCCCGCCATGTTGCCCACGTAGATCGCGTCGAGGTGGTCGGCTCCGGCATCACGCAACGCCAGCGATGCGGCGTCGACAAACAGGTCCCGCAGACTCGACTCCCACAGTTCCCCGAACGGCGTCATCCCCACTCCCACGATGGCCACGTCGCGCATGGGACTCCTCGCTCCGCTAGTCGTTGACGAGAATCTTCTCTCGGTACTTGGCATATTCGCCGTAGGTCAGATACGTGCGGCGTCCGTCCAGCATGGAGCGCACCGTGGGTGCACGGCCGCGCCGTTCCGGCAGCAGCGCGGTCGCGCGCAGCACGAAGGAATCGCTTCCCGCCCCCGACCCGAACGACGTGATCAGGATCAGATCATCCGGGTCGGCAACGTCCAGGATGGCCGCGAGTCCCGTGGGCGATGATCCGGAGTACGTGTTGCCCATGGTGTTCACCACCCAGCCGGTTTCCAGTTGCTCCGGCTTGAACCCCATCTGCTTGCCCGCGGCCAGCGGGAACTTGCCGTTCGGCATGTGAAACACGACGTAGCGAAAATCTCCCGGTTTGAACCCGGTACGATCGAGGATGGCGCGTGTCGCGCTGGTTACGTGCTTAAAGTAGGCGGGTTCGCCGGTGAACCGGCCGCCGTGTCGCGGATAGAACTCGCCTTCGCGACGCCAGAAGTCCGGCGTGTCGCTGGTAAAGCTGTACGTGTCCACCACATCGACCAACAGGTGATCTTGTCCGAACAGGTACGCGGCCCCACCGGCGGACGCGGAGAACTCCAACGCGTCGTTAGGCGCTCCCTGTGACGTGTCGGCGCCGATCCCCATGGCGAACTTGGCACGTCCCGACTCGACGACGCTCAACGCCACGAACATCGCCTCCGTCCCCGCTTTGCAGGCGAACTCGAAATCCGCCACGTGCACGCTTGGGCCGATGCCGAGTGCCTCGGCCACCACCGTTCCGCTCGGTTTCACGGCGTACGGGTGGGATTCGGAGCCGATGTACAGGGCGCCCACGAGTTGCGGGTCGATACCCGCACGTGCCAGTGCGGCGCGGCCCGCCTCGACCGAAATGGTGATGGTATCTTCGTCGAGCCCGGGCACGGACTTCTCCTCCAACATCAATCCGCGACGGATGGTCGCCGGATCCTTGCCCCACTGACGTGCGATTTCTTCGGACGTGATGCGATTCCGGGGAACGAATGCGCCGTAGCCCACGATCCCTGCCATGTTGCCACCTCGGCGGCTCGAGGGAAGAGTGTGCACCCGGCCCGGCTACGGGCCGGTCCTCATAAGGAAAGACCGCGGGACTGAAGAGGTGGTGAACTGCGTTTGAAGAAGCGCGGGCCGTAGGGGGGCAGCCTCACTTCCCGATCAGTGCCTTGATCTCCCGCGGCAACGCAAACACGCTGTCGGGGACGGTCGCGGGCTCGATCGTCTCGGCGGTGAAGACCTGCTCGAATCCCATCATCCGCTGCACCGACTTGTAGGGGATGAGCAACCCGGCCACTTCGGTGTAGTCCGCGTACACGGTCGTAGCCTCCATTTCCCCCATCGGGGTGGCCGACTGCCGCACGCTCCCGATCAGCAAGCCGCTATCCCGACTGAAATACTCGTGATACTCTTCGTCCCATACGGTGACGATTTTGACCTTGTAGCAGGGCGTACCCTCGAAATCGACCGCCTCCACCGTCTCCATCGACTTGATGAAATCCTCTCCGTGCAGTGGCGCGTACAGGTCCGACTGCTGTCGCATCTGGTCGAGCATCCGCCCTTCGAGCACCATCGGCCCCATCGCCGGGTTGAGCGACCAGGCGACTTCCCCGTCGTACCCGCCGGCCACATCACCCAGCCCCGGGACATTGGCGTGCAGCACCGCCCTGTTCGGCGCCATGGCGAACGCTTCGAAGTTGCCCGTGATGCCCTGCGCGGGGACCGCAAACGTGCCGGTCGTCCGGCGCGCCGACTGTCGCATCACCGCATCCCGCCCGCCGATGGCCGCGACGTATTTCGCAATCACTTCTCCGGCGTCCGGCAGGGTTTGCGCCATCGCCTGCCCCCACGCGAGCGGTGCCATCAAGGCCACCGCGAGCCATGACAATCGTTTGTGCTTCGTCCGCATCTACGCCTCCGGATTCGATGTCAGTTGATGGCCGCACGTTGCGCGGCGATCCACCGCAGCGCGGCCTCCATGACGACGTCCCGGCCCGCGAGCAGCGTCTCGCGATCCGGCCTGACGACTTCGTCGGGAATCACACCACGCGCTTCGAGCGCCACGCCGTTCGGCGTGACGAACTCGGCGAACGCGTGGTACAGCACGTCACCGTTCGGCAGCTCGTCGGTCGTCGCGGGCAGCACGGCACCCGCCGACGTACTCCCGAACACCCGAACGCGCCCCGCCACCTGCATGCCCCCGGCAAATACCTCGGACGCGCTCGCGGACGTTTCGTCCACCAGCACGGCCACGGGACCCGCGAACGGCTGCACACGCGTGCCCGCCGGCGACACCCGGCGCGGATTGGCCGCAATCTGCAACGACGCCGTGCGCGTCTTGAATGTGCCCAGCAGCACGCGTTCATCAAAGAAGTGGCCGGCCACACCCATCACCATCGCGCCGAGGCCGCCACGATTGCCGCGCAGGTCGACTACCATGCCGTCGAATTGCCGGTAGGCGTTCACCGCGCTGTCGACTTGCCGGATCAGCGGCACCATCCAGAAGTTGAACCAGATCACCCCGACCGCGTGACCATCCGCTACCGGCACCGCGCGCCCGTCGTAGCGCGCAAAGAACGGCGGCAGGTTGCCGAACTTGACCGGGGTAGACGGTTCGCGCCGTCTGGTCAACGCAAGCCGAACGGTGTCGTCGGCGCCGTCAAGCATGGTGAGTGCCAGCGTGCTCCCCGGAGGGCCACCCAACCGGCCAAGGACGACCGACCAGACGCGCGTGGCGAGCGACATGTGCTGGTCCATCGCGTTCAACCGCGTCACCAACGAGTCGATCGCCCGGTCGTTCGTCGAGAGCACGATCCACCCCGGACGAATCCCGGCCGCCCAGGCGGGTCCGGCTTCCTCGACCGAGGCGACCACGACCCGTCCGTCCAGCAGCCGCACGTCCAGCCCGGCGTCTCCCACCCCGGCGGCGTCTCCCCCCACCGCGTCTTCGGCGTCATCCAGCGCGTCGCCGCGTTCGGAGACCTCCCTGGGAATCAGCGCAAAGTGCGATTGACCGAGCCGGCCGATCATCTCGCCAATGACGGCCCGCAGCTCGCGGTTGCTCGTCGCCGCCTCCGCCCGTGGCCGCAGCTCGTCACGCACCGCGAGCCAATCGACCCCGTTGAACGTCGTGTCGAAGTGCGTGTCGTATACCAGCTGCCACGCGACGTCAAACGTGCGCATCGCGAGCGCGGGATCGAACTGCCGGCCGGCCGCCGGCGCTGCCGCGAATCCCATCGCCAGCACGACACCACTCCACAACCACCGCACTCGGTATCGTTTCACGGTTCTCCCAATCGCCGATCGCCTGGTAGACCCTCGCCCTCGCCCACCACCAGCGCGCCCATTCCCCGCTTCATGCTTCCAGCACCCGCCGCACGTCCGTCGCCCGACGCCGGCTCACGTGAATCAGCGCGCCCTTGTCCAACGTGAGGGTCGCCGAGCCGTCGCCGTTGGATTCGATTCGCGCAATGCGATCGACGTTCACCAGTTCGCTCCGGCTCGTTCGGACGAACTGGCCGCCGGTCCGCGCCTCGAGTTCGGCCAGCGTGTAATCCGTGACGTACACATCCGCGGTGGTATGCGCCTGCACGGTACCGTCATGCGCCGCGAACTTGATGATCTCCCGATAGGGCACGAGCAATCGCCCGGGTCCGTCGCGTACCAGCAGGCGCGGCTTCGGGGCCGGGGTGGTCCCACTCACCGCCGCGTGCAGTCGGTCGAGCAGCTCGCCCGACAGTTCCGGGCGCGTCGTCGCCTCCAGTTGCCGCCGCGCCCGGTCCAGCGCCTGGTGCAATCGGTCGAGTGTGACCGGCTTCACCACATAGTCGAGCGCCTCGTGTTCGAACGCCTTGAGCGCGAACTCGTCGTAGGCGGTCTGAAACACCACCAACGGTTTCGGATCGGAGAGATGGCGCACGACGTCGAATCCGTCCACCTCGGGCATCGCAATGTCGAGCAGCAGCACATCCGGCCGCTGCGTGCGCACCAGATCCAGCGCTGCGACGCCGTTCGCGGCCTCGCCGACGACTTCGACGTCGAGTTCCTCGAGCATAATGGACAGCCGGCGTCGTGCCGCCGGCTCGTCATCGACGATCAGAATGCGCATGGCATCAGCCCGTCGTTCGGGTGACCGGTAGCTCGATCACCACGCTGGCGCCGGTTCCGCCGGGGACGCGCTCGACACGAATCGACGAGGCGTCCCCGAACAGCGTCGCCAGCCGTTTGCGCAGGTTGCCGAGCCCGGTCCGCTCGCGGTGGTGCGGGGCGAAGCCAATACCGTTGTCGGTGACCTGCACCGTCAGCCGACCGTTGCGCCGCGCCGTGCGGATCTGCAAGCAGCCCCCTTCCAACCGCCCACCCAACCCGTGCTTGAGCGCGTTCTCGACCAGCGGTTGCAGCGTCATGGTCGGGAGCGCCAGGGGCAGCGTGTCATCGTTCACCGCCCACGCGACGCGCAACCGGTCGCCCCACCGTTCCTGCTCGATGGCCAGATACGCCTTGACGTAGTCGACCTCTTCCCGCACCGACGTCATCGTCTTGCGCGATCGGTCGAGTGTGCGGCGCAGCACGTCGGCGAGGTTCTCCACCGTGGCTTCGGCGGTCGACGCGTCGGTACGTACCAGCGATGCCACCGTATTGAGCGCGTTGAACAGGAAATGGGGATTCATCTGCGCCTGCAACCCGGCAAGCTGCGCCTCCGCGGCTTCCGCCTGAGCCCGCGCGGCCGCCTCGGCCTGTCGTTGCGCGTAGTCGTACAGGAACCGGCTCGTGTGCGACACGGTGCGGATCGCGAGCACTTCGTACGCCGAGAAAAGCACGACGACGATCAGGAACACCGGCCGGGTTGCCAGGACCGGCACGAACAGCCCGATCGCCACCGCCATCAACAACCCGGCGACCAGCGCCAGCAGTGGGAGGGCGAGGAAGATCCGGTGCAGGATCTGCGACTGCATCTGAAAGAAGGTGAGTCGGTCGCACCCCACCGATGACTGCTGACTCACGCTGTGCAAGACGTAGGAGACCGACAGGACGAACAGGCCGAGGATGCCGCACACCAGACCCACCAGCAGGTAGGGCGCGGGTGCGGCGCTGTGCTTCATCCAGTCTGCGATGGCGATGCCCACGGCGATGACGACCGACAGCACGTTGAACAGCAGCGCGCGCTTCGCCTTCGGCGACGCCTCCATCACGAGGTCGAGGATGACGCGCCGCAAGCTCTCCGCCTGGTCCGGCACCACGATCGGATCGATCACGACGGAAAGGTGGCCGAACGCGTTCCGCGGAGCCAGCGCTCTCCGTCCGGCGGTCGGAAACCCGCCGCGAGTGGCCGAGGGGACGCCGGCACCGGCCCGTGTGAAGTTGGCCGATGGACATCATGGATCGCCTCGCCGTCGTGACCGGCGCCATCGCGGTTCACCCGACCACCTCCACACCCGGCATCGCCTCCAGCACCGCCAGGACCGCGGCGACGTCTTGCGCCTCGCGCAGCGCGGCGACGCGATCCGGGCTTGCGCAGAGCCGCGCGATATCGCCGAGCACGGCGAGATGCTGGTTGGCCTGATCGGTCGGGCTGAGCACGAGGAAGATGACGTGGGCGGCGTCTGCGATGTTCGGAAACCGAATCCCCGTTCGGCTGATACCGAGAAACAGCAGCGGTTCCTCGAGCAGGGCGAGTCGTGCGTGGGGAATCACCACACCCGGGGCAATCGGCAGGGCGGTCGACCGGCCGGCGTGGAGCAACGCCAGCAAGATCTGTCGGCGCCGCGCCGGTTCATCGGGATACTGGCGTTCGAGCATGGAGTCCAGCGCGACATGCGCCGAACGCGCCTCGAGGTTGGTGATGATACGCGGCCGACTCAACGCGTGCGGCATCCAGTGCCCGATCTCACTTTCGAGCGTGACGTCGTGATGCTCCGGCGGATAGACCACCAGGAAACTCTCGGACCGCAAGCGGGCCAGACGCCCCGGCAGGCGCTGCAGCACTGGATCCCAAGCGACGGTGTCCCGTCGTGCCCCAAGGAGGATTACGAGATCGTCGGTGCCGAGTTGTTCGCGCAACGCCACCATCATCGCGGTCCACGAGGGAACCGATTGCACCGCGAGGGGCACCTGCGGGCCGGGCGCTGCCGACGGAACCCGTGCAAATCGATCTCGACCCCGGCCAGAAACACCAGGTAGATCAACCCGACCGTTCCGAGCAGGACCATCGCCGGGCCGCGGTCGAGCAGATGCAGCCCATTGGGTCCCACCAACGCCCCGGCGGCGATCAATCCGATCAGTCCCGGGATCTTGAACCGTTCCATGACCAACGGCGCGACCAGGAAGATCGCCATCGCCAGGGCGAAGATCAGAATCGGGTCCGAGATCGGCAGCGAGAACAGGTTCGCGAACATGGCGTCCAATATGCTCGTTGGCGGGGTCCACGGACAAACGCGCCCCTTTCGCCGCCCTCAACCTCCTGTAGATTCGCTGCCATGGCCAAGCTCGATCAGTTCATCACCTTGATGTTCGACAAGGACGGGATTGCAATCTCGCTCGCGTCCGACCAGCCGATGATCCTCGACATCGGCGGCAGCGAGCGCCCGGTGACCAAGGAGCCGGTCAAGGCGCCACAACTGCTCGGGTTGCTGCGCGAGATCACGCCGGAGGGCATGCAGCCCCAACTCGACGGCGGAGACGGGCGCATCGCGTTCGGCTACATCCTCGACGGCAAGCGGGTCGACGTGGAGGTCGACATCGCGGGAGGGTCGGTGAACGCCACGCTCGCGCCGGCGCGTCCGCGCCGCTCGACCGCCGCGATGTCGATGCCCGCGGAGGCACTGCTCATGGAAGGATCGCCCACTCCGCCTGTCGCGACGGCGCACCGTCCCAGTGTCGAAGCCATGGCCCGGGCGGAGGAGCGTCTGCAGGATCTCCTGCGGTACCTCGTGTCGTCCGAGTCGTCCGACTTGCACCTCCGCGTCGGGCTGCCGCCTACGTACCGGACGCACGGCGAGTTGCTGATCAAGGAAGGGGAAACGCCGCTCACGCGGGATGATATCGACGCGCTCATCCACTCGATCATGCCCGATCGCAACAAGGCCGAGTTTGCCGAGACCAACGACACCGACTTCGCGTACGAGATCGTGGATCTCGCGCGGTTTCGCGCCAATGCGCTACGCGACCGGATGGGCCCCGGGGCGGTCTTCCGCGTCATCCCGACCGAGATCCTGACGGCGGATCAGCTGGGCATCCCACCCGAGGTGCAGAAGCTCTGTTACCTCACCAAGGGCCTCGTGGTGGTCACCGGCCCGACGGGCAGCGGCAAATCCACGACGCTCGCCGGCATGGTCGATCTGATCAACCGCACGCGTACCGACCACATCATCACCATCGAGGATCCCATCGAGTTCGTGCACCCGAACAAGAAGTGCATCGTCACGCAACGTCAGGTGGGGAGCCACACCCAGTCATTCAAGCGCGCGCTGCGCGCCGCGCTGCGTGAGGACCCGGACATCGTGTTGATCGGCGAGATGCGCGACCTCGAAACAGTCGCCATCGCCATCGAGACCGCCGAGACCGGACACCTGGTCTTCGGCACGCTGCACACCACCACGGCCGTCAGCACGATCGACCGCATCATCGATCAGTTCCCGGCCGACCGCCAGGAACAGATTCGGGTCATGTTGTCGGAGTCACTCAAGGGCGTGATCGCGCAGGTGTTGTGCAAGAAAATCGCCGGGGGACGCGCGGCGGCCCGGGAGATTCTGCTGTCCACCGGTGCGGTATCGAATCTCATTCGCGAAGGCAAGACGTTCCAGCTTCCGTCGATCATCCAGACGAACAAGAAAAACGGCATGATCACGTTGAACGACTCGTTGCTCGATCTGGTGGACAAGAAGGTGGTCGAGCCGCAGGAGGCGTTCATGAAGTCGGCGGACAAGGGAGGGTTGGAGACCGCGTTCAAGGGACGCGGCATCAAGGTCGACTTCCGGGAGTGACGCGGTCGCTCAGAACTCGTAGCTGCGTCCGAAGCTGAACACCCAGCGGTTTCCGGTCATACCGTCGCCAAACTGGTAGGCCAGATCGAACCGCCCCACATTGGGACCGGTCGACCGCGTCGTCCCGAGCCGCAGTCCCAGCCCCACGTTGCCCGCGAACCGGGCCGCCTGGTTGGCGTACCACGCACCGCCATAGTCGACGAAACCGGCCAGGCCGATGCCCAGCAATCCGGCGACGTCATCGACCAGAAAGGCACGATGCTCGATCGTGCCCCACACCGTCCTGGTCCCCGTAAACGAATGCGGCGCGAGGGACCGCGGTCCGAAGCCGTGTCCGAGGTCGAACTCCGCCGCCGGGACCGGGTTCTTCTGCATACCGGCCTCGACGTGGACGACCGTGGCCTGGCGCTGGATGAGCTGTGACGCCAGCGTCACGCTCCCGGCGACCAGCCCGGAATCGAGTCCCGCGGTGGTGAACAGGCCATGCGCCCGCGCGCGGACTCGGGCAAAGGCCCGGCCGGCCGCGGCCCCGGTCCGGACGTCAATGGACGGCACGACCCCACCGCGATCGTAGCCCAGGGCATGCGGCGCCACCCAGACCGCGACCGCGACCTTCGTCCCGAGATCGACGTCCTCGTCGCGAGCGAATCCATTGTAGTGCGTGACCACGGTGAAGCGCGGGCGGAACCACTCGCCGAGCAAACCCACCGCGCCCGAGACGCTGTCCGAGACCGCGAGGGCGGTATCGGCCTGAAGCACGAACGCCTCGCGCCGAATCTGCCCCGTCACCCCGACCCGAACGTACCCGTCGCTGCCGGCCAGCGGCGCGTACGATACCGTGGCGCGCTGCACCAACGCCGTGTGTTGGAACGCGGTCGTATCGAGCCGGTTCCGCGTCGTGCGAAACCGGAGGACACGGGCATCCGCGGCCTCCCCGCGCAACTCGACGGCCTCGCGATCACCGAGCGCGCGATACGGCACCGCGAGCGACCATGACCCGACGCGACCATCCGACAGGTCGTCGTAGTATCCCTCGGCGATCAACCGCGATCCGACGATGCGGTTGACACGCGCCTGCACGCGCAACGCGTCCCGGTCAACTTCACGGCGGTAGCTGACTCCGGCCGAGTTGGCGGTCCCCAACAGGTTCTGTTCGGTGAGCGCGACGGCCCAGGTGACGACCCCGCCGGTCGACTTGGCGTTGAGGCTGAGATTCGTACTCCATCCGTCCGACGTGGTCACCCGCGCGATCAGACGCCCGTCCACCCGTACGGTGTCGATGGTGACATCGCGGAAGATCCCCAGCCTCCGGAGATTGCGCTCGGTTTCGGCCAGCCGGGCGGCATCATACGGCTCGCCCTCGCGGAACAACAGCTCGCGACGCACGACATACGCGCGAGTGGGAACGTGCACCGCGTTGGTCAGCCGGAATAGGAAACTGCGCTCGGCCTCCGACCGGTTGAAGATGTTCCGGACCTCGATGTGGATGGAATCGATCAGGGGTCCCTGCTGCGCCCCGGCGCGCGAGGGCGCGGTGCAGAGCAGTACCAGACTGCCGGCAAGGAGGACGTTCCGTCGGGACGGCCGAATCACGCGGGGAAACCTAGCCGTCCGGCCGTCTAGTACTTTCCAAGGTATCGCTCGATCTCCCACGCACTCACTTGCGCCGAGTATGCCATCCACTCCTGCCGTTTGGCTTCCACCAGCCGGCTCAGGATGTGTTCGCCGAGGGCGTCGCTGATGACCTGGTCTTTCTCCAGACAATCGAGCGCCTCGTGCAGGTCTCGCGGAAGTTCGTCGATACGGTACTTGCGCTTCTCGCGATGGCTCATGGTGAAGATGTTCTTGTTGACCGGATCCGGCGGCGTGAGTTTCTCTTCGACCCCCTGCATCCCCGCCGCGAGTTGCACGGTAAGCGCCAGGTACGGGTTCGCCGAAGGGTCCGGCATGCGGAGTTCACAGCGCGTTCCCTGGCCGCGGCGTTCCGGAATCCGAACCAGTGGTGACCGGTTACGCATGCTCCAGGCGACATTGATCGGCGCCTCATACCCCGGCACCAGCCGTTTGTAGCTGTTGATCAAGGGGTTCGTCACCGCTGCGAACCCACGCGCGTGCGCCAATAAGCCCGCGATATAGCTCAATCCAACCTTGGAAATCTCCCACGTCGCCTTCGGGTCGTAGAACGCGTTCTTGCCACCCTTGAACAACGACTGATGCGTGTGCATCCCGGAGCCGTTCTGCCCGAAGATCGGCTTCGGCATGAACGTGGCCAGAAACCCGTGCCGGTACGCGATGTTGCGCACCACATAGCGGAACGTGGAGAGATTGTCGGCCGTGACCAGGGCGTCGGCGTACTTGAAATCGATTTCGTGCTGGCCGGCGGCGACCTCGTGGTGACCCGCTTCGACCTCGAACCCGAGATGATCGAGATCCTCGATCATCAGCCGGCGGATCGGCTCGGCCTTGTCAACCGGCGCCAGATCGAAGTACCCGCCACCGTCGTGCGTTTCGAGGGTGGGCTGGCCGCGCTCGTCGAGGTGGAAGATGAAGAACTCGGCTTCGCAGCCCGCCATCATCGCATAACCACGCTTCTTGGCGCGCGCGATCTGTCGCTTGAGCGCGAGACGCGTGCATCCCGGGAACTCCGTGCCATCCGGCAGGTGGATGTCGCAAATCACGCGCGCCACCCGGCCGCCCTCGTCGTCGTACGGGAGAATGCGAAACGTGGTGAGGTCCGGGTGGAGCACCATGTCGCTTTCCTCGATCCGCACGAACCCCTCGATCGACGAACCGTCGAACATGATGTCGCCCGCCAGCGCTTTGTCGAACTGTGACTCGGGCACTTCAACGTTCTTGTTGATGCCGGTGATGTCGGTGAACTGCAGTCGCAGGAAATCCACTTCGAACTTCCTGGCCAGCTTGAGGATATCGGCCTTGCTGGCACCCCGGGTATCCGGCAGTTTGCCGCGGAGTTCAGGCTTGGAGGCGACGGGTGTTGGCACAGAGCGCTCCCAGGTGGTAGAGGACGGGGGATTCTACCGCAGGGACCGTGCCACTGTCAAGACATTCTTGCATTATTTGCACGATTGTGGCCCGATTAGCCCCAGTCTCAGGCCAGATTGTGCACAAATGTCCTCACCTTCGTGCAAATAACGCACGTTTTGGCGGTCGGTCAGGAACACGGGGCGGAGCGGCGGTGAAACGGGGCCTAGCTGAGCGAATCGAGCAGGTTCCACAGTTCCTGGGCGGAGAATTCGGTGAATCGTGCCTCGATGTCCTTGGCCGCCCACTCGAGGAAGATCCAGCCGGAAAGCAGATGTCGATTGCCCGACACGAAGTGAATCCGGCCGCGCAACGCGCCGATCTCTTCGTCGCGGGCGACCTCCAGCAGCACGTCCCAGCGGTTGTCGCCACGGGCGAGTTCGCCCATCTGGCGGACCTGGATCTGCTCGATCGAGGGATCGAAGCCGGGACGTCGGGTGGGTTCGGGACTCATACGAGCAACGTTAACGCGTGCCGCTCGCCGTCACCAGACGCGACAGGTCGAGCGGCAACATCCCACCCGGTCCGCTGACCTGGGTGATCGTAACCGTCCCGACGGCCCGCCCGTCGGCCAGTACCCGCGCGAGGAAGGGTGTTCCGCCGGGCCTCCAGACCCCCTCGATCCCTGCCGAGATCGTCGGCCCCTCGGCGGGAACGTTGAGCGCGGCGCTCAACGTGTCCCCGTGGAATTGTCCGTCTATCGAACTGCCGGCAAGCCCCAGACTCCCGGTCACGATGCGCGCCGAGAATCCGGGTCCGGGCTCCAGGTCGTCCAGGTAGAGGTCCCAGCGACCGTCGACGTCGCCTCCGCCCGTGACCTGCCGAAAGACGGCGTGATCCGACTGCCCCACGATCCGGTACCGGCCCTCGTGTGGGTCGTCGACGTCCGCCACGGCATCAACCCGATACTGCACGACCTGCATCGCGCCAAACACGCCAATCCCGCCCTCGAGATGATTGATGAAGCCGCGGCCGGTCAAGGGGTCGTTGCCCGATCGAACGAAGTCGTAGTAGTTCTGGTCGACCAGCGCGACCGAAAGGCCGTAGACGCGTCCCGCCCGGAACACGGTCGCGCCGGAATCCCCTTCAAACGGATTGATCAGGGAGCCCGGGAAAGAAACGCCCATGGTGTCGGTGAAGAAGTAGATGGCAAACTCGTCGGGCGCCGCCCCGTCCGCCGACACTTCGAGCTGGAGCGCGCGGCCCACCGCCGGAACGGCGGCGATCCGCAGCGTGTCGCGGTCGCGGTTGAATTGCTCCCGTCGTTCCGTGGAGTCGCGGCCAAACCAGACCGCCAGGTCGCGCAGCCGCGGCAGGCGGGTGACGCCCACCACGATCCGTCCATCGTTGGTCTCGACCCGCAGGCGCACGCTGTCTCCGGGCATGAACGGGACCGACGGAGCAAATTGCGTCCCGTGCTGGTAGACGCCCGGGAGGCTGTCTTCGCGCAGCACTACCCTCCGGCTCGTCGAATCCCTGCCCGTCAGGCTCGTCATCGTGACCCGCGCGCCCGCTATCGGAATCGGCGGTGATTCGAGCGGCAACACGCGCCCGTTGTCGTCGGCAAACTGCCGGCCGGTAAGCGCCTCCTCGACGATGACCGTCAGCACCGGATCGCCGGAGCGGAGAATGGCGTGCACCACCACCACTGGTTCACCATCGGGAATCGTGACCTCGGTCAGCTCGCACGCGCCAAGCGCGCCCACCAGCAACGCCCACCAGCCCCGGCGCGTCACCACGCGAACTCCAGCCCGATCGTCGGGAGGATCGGCAGTTGTGACACGCCCGTCCGGGTCGGCGGGGCGTCGGCGTAATTGAAGAAATAGACGAATACGTTGCGGCGGTTGTACGCGTTGGCTACCTGGAGGTAGGGCTGCCACTGCACGCCCCACTTCTCGAAGGCCCACCGGAAACCGACGTCGAGCCGCGTGTAGGTCGGATAGCGCTCGCCGTTGAGCTTCGCGGCGATCGGTTCTTCCCGGACGTCGCTGAACACCCCCGCTCCGGCATTGTACAGCCGATGATACCACTCGCCGACGAACCCGGTGTAGGGCAACGGCGATCCAACCCCCCAGCGCACGCCCATATCGCTCCCGAGCGGACCCGGGATCTGCAACACGACATTCAGCGTATGGCGGCGGTCGTGTGCGGGTGGGTACGTCACCCCGGCGGCACGTCGCGCGGCTCGCGTAAACCCATACGCCAGCCAGCCACGGATCGTACCGACGTGACGCCGGACGAGCAGATCGATCCCCCAGGCGCTCCCCGTCGCCGGGATGTACTCGTCACCTTCGACGCGCAGGTCCTGCGCTCGGTTGGGGGTGACCAGGTTGTCGAACGTCTTGCGATAGCCTTCCACAACGACCTGGACGTCCCGGCCGAACCACCGTTCGACGCCGAGCACGCCGTGATCCGATTGCGCGACGGGGATATGTTCGTTCGCGCCGATCCAGAACTCGTAGATGGTAATCGGGATCTCCTGATCCCGTATCGAGTGGATGGCCTGGTAGTAGCGCCCGGCGGAGCCCGTCAGCGCGGTGGCCTTGTCCAGGAACAGCTTGAACGACGCACGCGGCGACACGCCGGTAAACCGCGCACCCGTCACGTAGTCCAGCCGCACGCCCGGTCGCAGCAACAACCAGTTGGCGGCGTGCCACTGGTCGTCCACGAAGGCCGACAGGACGGTCGGCGCATAGGATGCCTGAAAGAACGTGGTCTCCAGACTCGCGCTGGAGATCTCGTAGTTCATCTGATATCGCTCGACGGCCGCGCCGAGCCGAACATCGTGAACCGCCGACGGATGCGGGACGAACGTGGTGGACGCCGAGAGCAGGCGGGCCGAGTTATCGAACCGCGCCAGGTCCGGCAGCAGGCCCAACGTGGTGGAGAATTCGCTGATGCTCGCGCGGTTCTGGATCAGACCGACCGCGCCGACTGCCTGACTCCACGTGGCACCGAGCAGTCGGTTACCCCAGTTGAACGCCAGGTTCACCGCCTCGTGGCCTTCCCGTGCGCGCACGAGCTCCAGGTCGAGCACGTCGCGGCCCCAATACGCGGTCAGCGCCAACGAGCCGCGACGGCCAAGCGGCGCGCGTGTCTTGCCGATCACGTCGGTGAAGTAGTAGGGAAAGACGCCCGCCAACGCGTCGGCATAGGTTCGGCGCACTCCAAGGAGATACGTGGCGCCGCCGACCGGTCCCTCCACCAGCATCTTGCTCGACAACAACGAAACCTGCCCCTGGCCCTGGGTGTGGTCCGGGTTGCCGGTCCGCAGCGAGATGTCCAACACGCTGCTCAGCCTGCCGGGGTAGTGAGCCGGAAATCCTCCTGTCAGGAAATCCGTTCGGCTCACGGCATTGGCGTCGAAGGTCGAAAACAGTCCTGCCAGGTGTGATGGATTGAAGATCGGCACGCCGTCGAGCAGAATCAGATTCTGGTCGCTCTCACCACCCCGCACGTTGTACCCGATGGTGTAGTCGTTCTTGGCCACCGAGCCGGGAAGCAATTGCACCACGCGCACGACGTCGGCTTCGAACAGTCCCGGCGTACCGGCAATCTCGGCTCGTTCGAGCGTGATCGCGGAGGTTTGCGCCTCCGTCTCGAAGCGCTCGCGCGCGATATCGGGTCGTCCGACGGTCACCACCGGCGCCACGTCGATCGCGATGGAGTGGACGTAGATGGTGATGCTGTCGCGATCGGCCGGGACCAACACCGTGTCGCTCGCGACGCCAAGCCGGCGCACGACGAGATGCAGCGTTTCCCGCGGTGCCGCCGGAAACACGAAGCGCCCCGCGGTATCAGTCCGGCCGGAGAGGGAGGTCGCGAGAATCTCGACCCATACCGCGGGCATCGGCGTGCTATCACGAACCGAGAGGACGCGACCGCGCAGCACCCGGGTGGGTTGCTGCGCGGCCAACGGGAACGAACTCACCAGGAACGCCCCGCATAGGACCACGGCGGCGGTGAGCGGAACCGTGCCGGACGTTTTCGCGGTCACCGCGTAATGTTACATTCTTTTCTTCCACGCGGTTCCTTACACGAGGCCAAGACCATGACGTGTCCAACCTGCGGCGCCGACGCCAGCGGCAAGTTTTGCAGCGCGTGCGGTTCCCCGTTGAGCGGATCCACATGCGGCCAGTGCGGCGCCTCGCTGTCGCCAGGGGCCCGTTTCTGTCATGCGTGCGGCGGCTCCGCGGTCGCGACCGCGCCGCGGCATGCGCCGCTGCCCTGGATCATTGCCGGAGTGGCGGTGATCGGCTTGCTGGTGGTGCTGGCGCTTTCACGCCTCAATCCGTCCGCGGGCACGCCGGCGTCCGTCGCCGCGACTCCCGCCGGACCGGGCCGCGTTGACCTTGCCAGCATGTCGCCGCGGGAACGGGCCGACGCGCTGTTCAACCGCGTCGCGGATGCCGCCGAACGCGGCGTCCGCGACACGGCCTTGTTCTTCAAGCCGATGGCCCTCGAGGCCTATCGGATGCTCGGGACGCTCGATCCCGACGCGCGATATCATGTCGGGGTGATTCACCTGGCGACCGACGACTACCCGGCGGTATTGGCCCAGGCGGATTCCATCGAGCAAACGGTCCCGCAGCATCTGTTTGCCGCCATCCTGCGGGCCGAAGTGGCGCGGGGGCAGAACGACACCGAGGCCCTGCGCCGGGCTTACGCGGCGTTTCTGGCCAATCTCGAGGCCGAGCGCGCCGCCAACCGTCCGGAGTACGACGAGCACCCGGGAATGCTCGACCGGTTCGTGACCGAGGCGCGGGCAGGCGGGAGACAATAAGGGCGGTCCGTTGCCGACTTCCGCCCGGCGGTTATTGTATTGGCGGATGTGTGAAAGGAATCGAGCGTGACACCATCCGAAACGGTGCCCCCTCCGGCGACGGTTCTCGTTGTTGATGACGAAGAACCGTTGCGCCGTGCGTTGGCCCAGTACCTGCACCATCGCAAGTTCCAGCTTCGTACCGCCGGAACGGGCGAAGAAGCGCTCGCCATCTTGCGGGAGGGGGGCATCTCTCTGGTGCTGCTCGATGTCCGCATGCCCGGCATGAGCGGCATCGATGTCGTCCCGGAGGCGCTGGGGATCGATCCCGATGTGGCGATCATCATGCTGTCAGGCCTTACCGAAGCCACCGCTGCCGCGATCTGTATGCAACGTGGCGCCTACGACTATCTGACGAAACCCATCGAGCTCACGGACCTCGGCGCGGCGGTCGATCGGGCGCTCCGCCGTCGCGACACCATGCTTCAGAATCGCGGTATTTCCGAATGGCTCAAAGAAGAGGTCGACCGGCGGACCGCCGAGTTGGAAGCCGAACGTCGCAAGCTCGAGACCGTCACAGTGGCGACGCTCGAGGCGTTGATCAACGCGCTGGAGGCCAAGAACGAGTTCCTGAGCGGCCACTCAGCGAGAGTGGCTGCGTTCGCCGCGAGCATCGCGCATGAAATGGGACTCCCACCGGACGATGTCGAACAAGTCCGTATCGGCGGGCGTCTGCACGACCTCGGGAAGATCGGAACGCGGGAAGCGGTACTCGACAAGAAAGGGCCGCTGACCACCGAGGAGTACGACCACGTGAAGCTGCACACCGTCATCGGCGCCCAGATCCTCGCGCCGCTGAGGCACCTCGGCCCGATCGTCGATTTCGTGCGCAGTCACCACGAACACTGGGACGGGAGCGGCTACCCCGACGCCCTGGCGGGAACGGATATCCCCTTGGGCGGTCGCATTATCTGCGCGGCAGAGATCTACGACGCGCTGACCACGTCCCGACCCTACCAGGAACGGCTGGATCCACAAGCCGCCGCCGACCGGATGCGCATGTTGACCGGCTCCGTGATCGATCCGGGCGTCATGGAGGCCTTCGCCGAATCGGTGTCACGGCGCCAGGCACTCGTGTTTCTCGAAGACGACCACGAGACGAGCGAAGAGTTAGAGACGTCGTAGGCGACCGAGACGCGAGGTCGTCAACGAATCGCTGATCCCGCCGCGGCGCAACACGATGGTCGTATTCGCCGCACCCCATCCGATGCCATTGGGAGAAACGCGGATCACGTCTCGCGTGGCCGTCAGGGACACGCCCCTTCGGGCAGGCCCCGCCCGCGCGATCAACACCGCCTCCCTGTCCCCCTCGCCAATGGCGCGCAGCGTGTCCGGCGTGAGCTCGATCCGCACGCGCGTCGCACGCGTGATGGCGGCGTACCGCGCGGCCTGGTAGAAACCGATCAGATCCCACGCCGCCTGCCGAACCGCCAGGCGATCCCGCCACCCGAGAAGCATCGGGGCGACCGATGCCAGCAACGCCGCGATCAGCACCAGCACGGTAGCCATCTCGATCAACGTGAATCCCCGCCGCATGGCGCAATCTGCACACGGGTCAGAAACGGGACGGCATCGATCCTTCGCACCGCCCATCCCCATCGCGCCGTCGCCATTCTTGCACCGAATCTGAGCGCGGGGCATACTTGCATCCTGTTTCTTTCGGCCACGGCAGGTCTGCTTGCGTCCGACCGCTTCGCTCATGACTCCGCAACCCGGAGCGATGCTCCACGAGGTCTTCTTCGAACGGGCCGCCAACGCCACGAGCGAACGGGGCCCTCACGCGCTCGCCACGCTCGCCGCCGTCGCCGACCCACGCGACCGCCACGCGTCCGTGCGGGAGCGCTGCGTCGTCCGCGTGCCCGGCCGGCTTGGCGAGGCCTCGTGACCGCCGACCCCCTGGTCACGCTGCGGTCCTATCGAGGGCATGCCCCGTGGAACGTGCACGGGCTGGCGTCGACCGCGACGGCCATCCTGGCCCGGGCGGGGGTGCGTCCCGTCAACACCGTCGCGGCGGCGGCACCCAACGAACGCACCATCAGGTACTACGTCACCCGCGGTCTCGTGGCTGGCCCATCCGGACGAGGAACCGCCGCGACGTATTCGTACCGCCACCTGTTACAAGTGCTCGGCATCAAGCTCCGCCAAATGGAAGGCGCGACATTGGATACCATTGCGTCGGAGTTGCGCGAGTTGACCGGCGACGTGCTCGAGCGCCGCGTCGCGAGTAGCCTTGGCGATCGGCTCCCCGCGCCAGATCAGCTTGCCGTCGCCGACTCCGGCCGCGCGTTCCAGCAGGCGCCCCCCGCGGCGGCATCATTCCCGGGCGATGAAGGCCTGTGGCGTCGGATCCCGGTCGCGCCAGGTGTCGAAATTCACCTCGGCGCCACGCACCGACTCACGCCCCATCCGGAACGCGACCGGGCCCTCGCCGTGGCCGTCCGGGATGCCCTCGACCGGCTCGCGCCGAACCCGGAACGCTGACCGCGTTTCGCCTCTTGCGCCGGTGTTGGCCACGGCCCCTTTTTGAGGGCGCACGCACCCATCACTCCCCTACCCGATCGGAGTAGCGCATGCCCTGGGTATTGCTGATCCTCCTCGTGGCCATCGTGTTGTGGGGCATCAGCGCCTACAACGCGCTCATCGCATTGAAAGGGCAGACGATCAACGCCTGGAAGCAGATCGACGTGCAGTTGAAGCGGCGTCACGATCTGATTCCGAATCTGGTGAACGCCGTCAAGGGTGCGATGGAATTCGAGCGGGAGACGTTGGAAGCGGTTATCGAGGCGCGGAACCAGGCCGTCAAGGTCCAGGCTGACGCCCTCCCCACCGGAGGGGTCAAGGCGCTGGCTCAGGCCGAGGCGACCTTGTCATCGGCATTGTCGCGGTTGAGCGTCGTGGTCGAGCGCTACCCGGACCTCAAAGCGACCGGGAACGTAGGACAGCTGCAGGAGGAACTCACGTCCACCGAAAACCGGGTGGCGTTTTCCCGTCAGCTCTACAACGACACCGCCACGAGTTACAACGTCAAGCAGCAGCAGTTTCCATGGAATCTGGTGGCGGGGCTCGCCAGAGCCGAAGTCGTCGAGTTGTGGGAAATCGAGGAGCCCGGTGACCGTGATGTGCCGCAGGTCGACCTGTCCATGAAGCCGAAGGCGTGAGCGCGACGAACCTCTTCGAGCAACAACGGCATAATCGACGCCGCTCCACGCTGCTGGTCGCGCTGTTCGTCCTGTTCTTTGCGTGGATCGGATTCGGCGCCGATCTGATTTTCTATCTCCAAACGGTCAATGGGGATCCGGGGGCGTACGTCCACCGCATCCCGCTCGCCGGCCTCGCCAGTACCGCACTGGCCCTCGGAATGGCCTGGTTCAGTTGGCGGCGTGGTCCCAAACAGATTCTGTGGGCCTCCGGCGCATGGGAATTGGTCGAGCCCAGTCGACCGGAAGAACAACAACTGGTCAACGTGGTTGAAGAGATGGCGATCGCGTCCGGGCTGCCCCGCCCCTCAATCTGGATCGTCCGTGACGACGATCCGAATGCCTTCGCCACGGGGACCAGCGAGCGGGATGCGCACGTCGCCGTAACCGAGGGGCTGCTCGCCGCTCTCAGCCGGGATCAACTCCAGGCGGTCATCGCCCACGAGATGTCCCACATCCGCAATCACGACGTCAAGTTGATGACCTTGCTGGCCGCGCTGGTCGGGGTGCTTGCGCTGATTTCCGAAGGGACGTGGCGCACGATGCGCTTCGGCGCTCGTGCAGGCGGACGCGGTGGACGGGGCGGCGGCAAGAAGGGCGGTGGGCTGGTGCTCGTGCTGATCGTCGTGTGGCTGATCAGTGTATTGCTCGCCCCGCTCATCTCGCGCATCCTCGCGCTGGCGGTGAGCCGCAAGCGCGAGTATCTGGCCGACGCCACGGCCGCCCAATTCACCAGAAACCCCGGCGCGCTCGCGGAAGCGCTCGAGAAGATCGAGCACGCCGCCGGAGCAACCAAGGCGATCAAGCGCGGCAGCGCGCATCTCTGCATCGCCGATCCCCTGGGACGACGCGTGTCACAGCGCCAAGGCCGAGTCGCAGACCTGCTGGCCACGCATCCTCCGATGGCGGTACGCATCGCGCGTCTCCGTCGCATGGCCTATCAGTTCGAACACACCGGAGTGCTCCCGGAGGACCTCTGAGTCCGCGGGCGTCCGTGTGGATCGTCACCGCCGCCGGCGTGGTCGCCGCCGTCGGGACCACCTTGTGGGTCGTACGCACCACGCGGCAGGCGATCCGCCACTGGTTCCGCCGCGCCGTCCTGAGGGCGGTCCACCAGTTCGAAGTCCGGCTCGAACGCCACAAACTGGTCAACCGGCATGCCATTCGGGAGGAGTTGCTGCGCGACGCCGTCATCGAGGATGCGATCCGCGAGTTCTGCCGCGAACACAACACGCCGGAACGCAAGGCGCGCGCGCGCGTCTCCGCCTACATCGACGAGATCGTCCCGTTCTTCAACGTGCTCTCGTACTACCGGTTCGGCTACAATGTCTCGCGCGTGCTGGCGAACATGCTCTATCGGGTCACTTCGACCTACCAGGACCGCGAGGCGCTGAACGCGATCCCCCGGAACGACGTCGTCGTCTATTTGATGAATCATCGGTCCAACGCGGACTATGTGATCGTCGCCTATGTCCTCGCTCGCGGTGTGAGCATCAGCTACGCCGTCGGCGAGTGGGCCCGGACGTGGCCGCTCGAGTACATCTTCAAGTCGTTCGGATCGTATTTCATCCGGCGCCGCTACCGTGAGCGCCTCTATCACACCGTGCTCGAACGGTACGTGCAGTCGATCACGCGGAACGGCGTGACACAGGGGATCTTCCTCGAGGGCGGATTGAGCCGCGATGGCGCGTTGCGTCCCGCCAAGATCGGACTGCTCGACCATATCGCGCGCACGGTCACCGATCCAGCGTTCACGCGCGACATCTGGCTCGTTCCGGTCGGATTGAACTACGACCGCGTACTCGAGGACCGCACGCTCATTCGCGAACTGGTCGATCCCGCCGCGCGCCCGGGCCGGCTGCGTCAATTCACCAATGTGCTGCAGTACCTGGGTTGGAACGCCTTGCGACTGCTGACCGGCAACCTGCGACGCTACGGCCGGGTCGCGGTCAACTTCGGTACGCCCCTTTCGGTGCGCGAGTGGGAGCGTTCCCAGGGCCACGTGCTCGCGCTGCCTCGGGAGGAACGGTTGCCGCACGTCCAGCGCCTGGCCGACCACGCCCTGGACCGGATCGGGGCCGTCATTCCGGTTACGAGCGTGCCGCTGGTGTCCGCGGCCCTGCTCTCATTCGGGGAGACGCTCGTCGGGCGTGCGGACCTGCTCGACCGTATCGACGACTATCAGACGCACCTGCGTGACCGGGACGCCAAGCTGGTCCATGCCGACTATGGGGCGGAGGAGACACTCGACCGCGCATGGAGGACCTTCCGG
Source organism: Gemmatimonadales bacterium (assembly GCA_036397455.1). Taxonomy (GTDB): domain Bacteria; phylum Gemmatimonadota; class Gemmatimonadetes; order Gemmatimonadales; family GWC2-71-9; genus JADFNB01. The sequence continues at coordinate 29,507 of DASWIX010000031.1, forward strand.
ATGCGTCGGCTCGTGGCGCGGGAAGGCGGGGGATTCCTTATTCTGCCGACGCAACGACCACTGCTCGAGTACTACGCCAACTCCATTCGGCATCTCCTGCCCCGTCGGCAGCGTGTCTCCGAGCCCCACCCGGCACGCGACGAGGACGACAGTCTCCCGAGACTGCGAGCGTGGACGCCGCCTCCGAACCGCGGGTCGCGCGCGTAATTTCCTAGCGTGACGCCTATCGAACTCACCCAGCTCGCCCCCGGCGATCGCGTCGAAGGCGCCCTGCTCGTCCTCGACGTGGAAGCGCATACGCCCGAAACGGGGAATCCGTTTACCACGCTACGGCTGGGGAATCACACCGGCGCCGTCATGACCGAACCCTTCTGGCTCGAGCGAAACGGAGAAATCGCCGGCATTCGCGCCGGACACGTCGTGCAGGTCCTCGGCGAGATCACCAGCTACCGCAACAAGCGACAGCTCGCCGTGACGTCCATCCGCGCGCTGCCCGATGGGTCGGTCGATCCCGCGAGCCTGATGCCGTCGGTTGGTGCGGTGGACCCGTACTGGGAGACACTGGACCGGTGGCGGCGGGCAATCGCGAAACCGCGGCTTGCCACCGTGCTGAGCCTCTTCTTCGACGATGACGCCTTCCGCGCGGAGTTCGAACGCTGTCCCGCGGCCGTGGCGGGGCATCACGCGGCATTGGGCGGCTTGCTCAAACACACCACCGAGGTGGCGGCCATTGCCCGCACCATCGGGCGCACGTCAGGAGCCGACCTGGAACTCGTGCTGGCCGGGGCGTTGCTGCACGACATCGGGAAGCTGGACGCCTACCGTTGGGATGGACTGTTTGCCCACACCGAACCGGGGCGGCTCCTTGGCCATGTCGTGTTGGGGGTCCAGAGGCTGGACCGGCGGCTGGCGCGGGAACCCGTACCCGCCTGCACGCCGCGGGAACGCGACATTCTGCTACACCTGGTCCTTTCCCATCACGGCCGGCGGGAGTGGGGGAGCCCCGTCCCGCCCATGACGCTCGAGGCGGAAGTGCTGCATTGGGCGGACAACGCAAGCGCGAAGACGGCGAGCATGGGCGACATCATCGCCGATCCCGCTGGCTTCATGGGGGACGGGTTGTTCTCGGAACCGCACTGGACGATCGACCGGCGGCGGGCGTATCGCGGAACGAGCGATTGGGGGGTGTCCGGGTAGAGTCGTGATGACATACTCTCGACGTACCATGCTGCATGACGTTGGCCGCCCTCGTTCCGCGCGTGCGCGTCTCCCGTGGGGACGTAACCAGTGAGACCGCGCCTCTCCGCGCGGTGAACCATCAACGCGAAGGGAGTATCCGAATGCGTCACGTTCGTCGTCTTCTCTGCTTGACCGTCGTCTTCACCGCCGGCTCCGCCCAAGCCCAGGAGGGTTGGTCCGCCTTGCAGCGCGAGGTCGCTGCTTCGGAACGGGCCTTCGCGCGCAGCATGACCGACCGTGACCACGGCGCCTTTATGACCCATGTGGCCGAGGACGCCGTGTTCTTCGGAGGTCCCGGCGTCGTGCTGACCGGCCGACAGGCGGTGGCTGATGGATGGCGACGCTTCTTCGATGGAGCCCAGGCACCGTTTTCGTGGGAGCCGAAGGAGGTCGAGGTCCTGGCATCTGGGACGCTTGCACTGAGTTCAGGGCCCGTGTACGGACCTGACGGCTCGAACATCGGGACGTTCAACTCGGTCTGGCGGCTGGAATCGGACGGGAAATGGCGGGTGGTCTTCGACAAAGGGTGTCCCCCGTGCCCGGGAGGATAGGATGAAGGCACGGAATCTCCCTCATCGACCAGGTGACCGTGGTCGACCCACTGCCAGCAGCGGGTTGACGGTGCACCGGCAGCGTGCGTCTCCCGATAGGACGCAATCGAAACGGCGGGCCAACCTCGAAAGGCTGCCCGCCGTTTCCGCATCGGCTACCCGGAGCCAGGGGATTGACTCCCGCTGTTCTTCTTCCTGCCGCCGCCGCACGGACTGCTGGTCCACGGTAGGGCGGCGAGGAGCTCCGGCTTCCATCCCCAAGCGGTTTGGCCAAACCGCTTGGTTCACCGGTGCGAGCGCTGCGAGTCGGATCAGGTCGCGCTGACCCTTCGCACTGCACGCCGAGGCGCCAGATCGGCGTGGATGAGAGCCGCGACGCGCCTCATCAGTTTGAGCCGGCGTAGCTACCCGGATCGTCGGACGCCTGTGCCCTTGATTGCGTCGGCGGCCTTCCCGGAATTGCCGCTCAAACCCGCTACACACGGCGTAATCGAGACGTCGAATCCCGATCCTTCCCGATGTAACGCTGACCACATAATACGGTGCGGGAAAAAGCGCGCAAGCGCCGATGTTTCTTCGGCTTACGAGCCCTTTGTGCACCGCGTGTGGACGGCCAAGATGGGTCTGGGTATCGCGTTGCGAGAACTGTCCACGCGATGTGGATTTGTCGACAAGGCGTCGCGCGGCGCTTCAACAGTAAACGTGGATAACCGGGCCCTACTCCTGGTGGGCCGCTTCCTCGTAGACGTACGGTTCGCCCGTCCCGGACGGGACGAACAGCAAGCCGGCACCAGCAGTGGCGAACCACGCAGCTAGCAACTGATTCGACGCCTTCCGCCCTGGCTCCTGAAACAGCACGCCCAGCCACCGTTTCACGTGCCGCAGTTCCGGTGCCCGTTTGGAGAGCGCGGAAAACGCCACCCCGGCCCCGAGGGTCGCGCGCAGGAAATGCGCGATCGCATGCACCCGTTGGGCAAACTCATAGGCCCGCACACCGGGTTCGTCGTACAACAAGCTGCCCTCGTACGGGTCGGCCGGAGGCGCGTCCATGCGCGGGCCGAGGTATACGAAGATCCGGCGACCCTCGCGGCGCCGCTCGACGACGGCGGCCGCGGCTTCCCCGCTCAGGCGGGCGGCGTGCAGGCCATCGTCCTCGTTGAGTATGCCGACGGCCAGCGTCCATTCGATCGCCGACAACGCCGTGTGCACCGGGCAGCCCACTTCGTCGTCATATGCCAGCAGACGGGGTGCCTCGCCGGCACGCTGAAAGAAGTGACCCAGCGCATCGCCGCGGTCGGCGAAGGTCTCCGTGGTACGAAGCGTGGAACGAGCCGACATGGGCCACAACTTAACCATGCGAGGATCACACCATAAGGTCGTGGGGGTCGTGGACGAGTGTCTCGCCGCACGCTAAGCTTCCTCCATGCGAAGGCGTCCGTGGCTCCTGGCGTGCATGCTCCTTTGGGCGGGGCCGGTTGCGGCCCAGCGAGATTCGGTGCTGGCCCACCGCTGGGTTGGCATGCACCAGGGGGGGCCGCTGCAGTTCGAGTTCTACGGCGATACGATGCTCGTCCTGAACGACCACACCGTGCTCGACTTCCGCCTGAGTGTCGATTCGCTGGTGGCGGTCGGCGATACGGTCGTGCAGGGTCGGTATCAACTCGCGCTGGGCCGTCTGTTGTTCAGCACGCCCGACGGCGTCGTGACCATGGCGGTACAATCGACACTGGCCCGACCCGTGACGGGACGGTGGACCGGCACCATGGGCACGGTGGACGGCGCGGCGATGGAAATCCAGGTGTTCGCCAGTGGCGTGGCTCGATGGCGGGTGCTCCCCAGTGGTCCCTGGACCGATGGGGAATGGGAGCGCAACATGCGGTTTGTTTCGTTCATCTGGGCCGACGACGAAGCAACCGAGTGGACCGCGCAATACGATCCCACCGGCAACGCGCTGTTGTTCGAGCAAACCGGTGCGGAAACCGAAGCGACGGTGCTGCGGCGGATATTTCGCTGATCCCGATATCCGACGGCGGATCGCTCCCCACCTGCGACCCACCCAGTCGTCTCGCAACGCACCCGGAACGGGTGCGACCGCACATGGAACGATGTGGCTCAAGGTTACGGAGGATGCAGGGACCCATAACTTCTTCAACGGCCGATCGAGGTTCATCATCGGAAACGTCGCAATGCCTGTCGCGGAGAGCCTGAAGTTCTCGGACTTCATCATCAACACGGTGACCGGTGATCTGAACGACACCACCGCCCGCCGTCGAGCGCGGAACGCTCACCCAACCGTTGGGTGGCAAAGACGCTCCTCACGGGGAGAACCGTGTCCTCGACACGCTCGTGTTCTTCATGTGGCACGAGTCGTATCACATCGGGCAACTCGGTACGCTGCGGGCTCAGTTCGGTCTGACCCCCACCGCGACGCTCGCGGCGGCAGGCCCGGCAACCTGAAGCCCGGCAGGCAGTGCGTTACGGTGTTTGTGGCCGCATCTACCGGCCATCGGGGAGTATGCCACGCAGCGAGAGGCTCAGGCCGGCCACGAGCCGAAACGGGTCGGCGATCTTGATGAAGGTCCAGCGGGCCTCGGCAAATGGCCGAAGCGGCAAGCGCCTGAAAGGAAACTGCATGCCCACCAGCAGATTGTACCCGGTCTCGGTGTTGACCACGCCATCGCCGAAGTAACTGCCCCGCACGACCGCCAACCCACCGCCGACGTAGAGGAAGAACACTCTCACCGGCATCACGGCATCGACGTTCACCTGCCATTCGGTGTCGCCATCACCGAGATAGACGTCACCGCTCGGCTCCAGCTCGATGCCGGCGAGGAACGGGAATGGAAATCGCAGCTGACCGCCGACGCTCCATGCGTCGCCGTCGAAATCGCGGCCCGCACGGATGCCGATGGCGGGCGCCGGCCGGAAACCCGCAAACCCCGGCGGTCCACGCTGCGCCTCGAGCGGTCCGACCGCAACGCACAGCAGCATCAGAGAAACCGGCGCAATGACGGGGCTCGCCTTGGTCATGTGCATCCTACCGCGTTGGACGATACGGGGGTTCGAAGCGAAGACATCTCGCGATGATACACCGTGAAGCCCCCGAACGATCACGTCCGACGAGCGCCAGGTCGTTATCCAGCGGTTCTGGCGCGGCCGACCGCTCAAGGCCGACGGCGAACTCAGGGCGCGCAGCAACATGGCGGCCGGCGCGGTCTGATCGGGGCGGCCGCCCTTCTCGCCATTCACATCTCCATCGCGTAGCTTGCGTGTCGTCAGCCGAGGCCACGACGTGAGCGGATCCGACTACCAGCACCTCAATCCTGACGAGATCGCCAAGACGCTCGCCAGGTTGATCGGGCGCATCGACGCGCGGTTCCCCGATGCCGGACTCGGTGGGCGCGACGATCGTCGCCTTGGGCGGGCTCGACGAAGCGCCCGGCGTGCTCGATTTCATCCAGGCGCTCGAAGCCGGCATCAACGACGTGGTGCTGATCGGGGCGGCGATCTTCTTCGTGGTCACCATCGAAACCCGTATCAAGCGGCGCCGCGCGCTCGACGCCATCCACGAGCTCCGGTCGATCGCGCACATCATCGATATGCTCCAGTTGACCAAGGACCCGGAGCGTCTCGTCTCGAGCCCCGACGACACGGAATACGCGTCTGAGCCCGTCATGACGGCGTTCGCATTGAGCCGCTATCTCGACTACTGCAGCGACATGCTCTCGTTGACGGGCAAGATCGCCGCGCTGTACGTGCAACGGTTTCCCGACGGCACCGCGCTGGCCGCGGTCAATGAGGTCGAAACGCTCACGACCGGCCTCTCCCGCAAGATCTGGCAGAAACTGATGTTCATTCAGGCCGTGCGTGAGGCCGACGCCTGAGGCCGACGCAACCCTGCGCGCGCTGCGTGCGTCCAACATGAGGACGCGATCGAGGGGTGAACGGTGACGAGAATCCTGTGTTGTGCCGCGCTCACGCTCGTGGCCGCCGGCGCGTGCTCTCCCGGCGGCGCGAAGCACGAGACCGATGCCTGGCAGGCCACGGTGGACACCATCGGCGACACGGTCGTGGTCCACACGGTCGGCGGCAGCGTCTGGGGGGACACGCTCGACCTCGTACCCGAGATGACCATCGGGGTGTTCGAGGGTGACGAGCAATACATGTTCGGCGACATCGGGGCGTTCGTGGTCTCCGCCACAGAGGACGTCTACATCCTGGACGACCAGGCGCCCATCCTGCGGCAGTACGCCGGCGACGGCACGCACATACGCGACATCGGTCGTGACGGCGGAGGTCCCGGCGAATACAAGCGGCCGGGCTCCCTCGCGCTGCTGCCCGACGGTCGCCTGCTGCTGCGCGACCCGGGCAACGCACGCATCAACGTGTACGCGCCCGACGGCGAGATCCTCACGAGCTGGCGGCTCCCGAGCGGAGGGGGGTTCAATACCAGTCGCCGGATGTACGTCGACGGGACCGGCAACAGCTACACGATGGTCCTGCTCGAGGCGGACGTCGCGATTGTGGAATGGACCTACGGGTTGGCGCGATTCACGCCGGCCGGCGAGCACACCGATACGCTGGCGGTACCGGCGTGGGATTACCAGGCCAAGGTCGTCACGGCACAGCGCGAGAACAGCTCGAGTACGTCGAGGGTGCCGTTTACCGCCAGCCGCCAGTGGACCTTCAGTCCGCTCGGCTACTTCGTCGGTGGCGTCAGTGATGCGTACCGGATCGATCTCGTTCGCCCCGACCAACCGCGGCTCCGGATCGAGCGGGATTGGCAACCGGCCCCAGTGCTCGCCGCCGAGAAAGCGGAACGGGAACGACGGATCATCGAGAACTTCAAGCGCAACTATGGGAGCTGGCACTGGAACGGCCCGAGCATTCCCGATACCAAACCGGCCTACAGCGACATCACGATCGATGAGGAAGGCCGCCTCTGGGTGCAAATCCCACAAACCGCGTACGCATACCGCACGCAAGCGGAAGCGGACGAGGAAGAGGCGCGGACCGGCCGGCCGGCTGGCCGGTACCGCGAGCGGGTGGTGTACGACGTCTTCGAGCCGCGCGGCGGGTTCCTCGGCACGGTGCGCGCACCGGACGACTTTCGCGCCTATCCCGAACTCACGGCCCGCGGCACGTCGGTCTGGGCGGTCACGCGTGACGCGTTCGACGTGGCGCGGCTCGTCCGGTTCGTGCTGACCCCCATGCCCTCGGCCCGCGCCACCGACTGACCCCCTCCGGGGAGACCGGCCCTAACATTCCCGGGCGTCGCGCGTCGAACTCCCAACACAGCCGACGCGTGACCGGTGTCACTTGGTGACGCGCGTCATGTTCCCGGGCGACCGCATCGGTTACCATCGACGCAACCGATCGGCGCGTCCGTGACCCACGGGCGGGCGTTGTTCCGCCGCAGAGGAGTTCTCATGCCCAAACGACACCGTGCTATCTACCCGCTCGTCCTCGCGTTCGCCGTCGGCCTCGGCGCGTGCAGCGACACGACCGCCCCCGCGGATGCAGGACAGCTCGACGCCGATCAGACCGAAGCCGATTTCAGCGCGTTGGACGGCCTGCTCGAGACCGAGGCGTGGGAGAGTTTCGGCGTGTTGGGCGAGTTGTTTCCGATCGGGACCGGCGCGGCCAACCTGTCGATGTCGGTACGCGGAGCCGCGGACCTGGCGCAGAGCGGTACCACGCCGACCGGACGCGCCTTCGCTCGCGAGTTGATGCTGTCGATGACGCAGCTCGTGCCCAGGATCCCGCTGGACGTTCGCGGCATCACCTTCGTGATCGATCCCGAAACGTTGCACTACGTGCCGTCAGATCTGACAGGCGCGCCGGAAACCGGCGTCCGCTTCATTCTGTACGCCATCAATCCTGTGACGCACAAACCGATCCCGGACAGCCCCATCGGCCACGCGGATCTGATCGACCTGGGTGACGATCTCGCGCAGGGCGTTTCGCTGCGGTTCCTCGTGGTGTCCGGCGATGTCACGCATCTCGATTACACCGTCACCGCGGCGCGCGCGGTGGACATCCGCAGCCTCGACGTGTCGGGTTTCGTGAGTGACGGCACCACCAGAATGGACTTCGCCATCACCGTTGGCGGCACCCGGAACACCGACTCGACGGTGACGGAGGTGACGTTCGACCTCGCGATCGCGTCGCGCGGGTTCAGCGCGGCGGCGACGGTCCGCACGGTCGCGCGCGGTGACGCGGAGAGCGGCACGGTCGACCTCGAACTCCATATCGGGGACCACGTCATCACCTTCGTCGGCTCGAGCGCCGGGGGTGAGGTGGACGCGGAGGTTCATATCGACGGCGATCTGTTCGCGACCATCAGCGGACCGGAAAGGCAGCCGGTGATCGCGGGACCCGACGGACGCGATTTGACCGAGCGCGAGGTTAGGGCGCTCAGACACATTCTGGCATTGAGCGACCGCGTATTCACCATCTTCGAGCACCTGATGCGGCCGGTGGGACACATACTCACATTCAACTTCCGCTAACCGGATCGCGCGAGCCCTCTCTTGCTGATCGCGAGGCTGCTGCAATAACACGGCCATGAAGTTGACGAGCGCGGTGGATGGCGGAATAATGGAGCGCCGAGGAAGAGCGAACTCGCTTCCGCTTCCGCCCGCTTTTCGGCAGAAGGCGCTCGCAACTTATCGCCATCACGTTAGACGCCAACGAGCCCCACCTTGCCGGTCTCCTCGGTATGAGTAACATTCATACTGGGAGGATTGTATGCCGAAGGCGAAGATCGCGATAGTACTCAACCCCACGACCCTGCGCCGACTCGACGCCATGGTGGATCAGGCTGGATTCCCAAGTCGGAGCCAAGCCGTCGAGGCCGCGATCGAGGAAAAGCTGGCCCGCATCGACCGGACCCGCTTAGCGCGCGAGTGCACCAAGCTGGATCCGGCTTTCGAGAAGGCGCTGGCGGAGGAGGGCCTGGGTCCTGACGTGGCAGCGTGG
>DASWIX010000032.1:0-2355 GCA_036397455.1 Gemmatimonadales bacterium
ATGAACGCGTACGTGCGCGAGCGTATCGCCGGCGCCATCGTCGGGGTCAACGCCTTCCAGATCCGACGCGATCCCATCGAGGTCGGCTTCATCGACGACGAAGATTGGAAGCGCATGCAGCGCCGGCCACTCATCACGCCCCAAGACGTCGCATTCGTCGAGCGCGCTCTGCCGGACGCCCAGGCCATCTCCCTCCAGTCAGGGTGGCCCACACCAATGGCCGACGTGCAGTGGCGCAACCGCACCGTGGGTGACGCCTTCGTCTTCGGCGTGACGCCCCCGTTCGTCATCGTCCAGGACTATCAGTTCGCGGCGGGTCAGCCGTTCACCGAAGTCGACTTGCGGCAGCGCCGGCTCGTGGCGGTCCTCGGGTTCGACGTGGCCGACAAGCTGTTCAACAGCCCGGAGCAAGCCGTCGGACGCCAAATCCGGATTCGCGGCGCGCAGCTCCTGGTGACGGGTGTGGTGGCCAAGAAGGGAACCGTGCTGGGACAGTCCTGGGACGGCTTCGTGATGCTGCCACTCTCCACGTTCGAGACGCTGTACGGCCGGCGGCTCACGACCATCATTTCCGTGAAGATGCCGACCGCAGAGGCGGTCGCCGACGCCATGCTCCGCGCCGAGGAAGCGATGCGGATCGCGCACCGGCTGCGCCCCGGTCAGGAGAACGACTTCACCGTGGACACGGCGGAAGGGTTGATAACGTTCTGGCAGGGTCTGACCCGAGTGATCTTTACGGTCGTGCCCGTCGTGGTCGCCATCGGAATCGTGGTTGGCGGCATCGTGATCATGAACATCATGCTGATGAGCGTCACCGAACGGACCCGCGAGATCGGCCTGCGCATGTCGCTCGGCGCATCGCGGGGGGACATCAGGCGCCAGTTCGTCGCCGAGGCGGTTACACTTGCCCTGTTGGGCGGCGTGATGGGGCTCCTGGGCGGTGCGGGGCTTGCTACACTCGTCGACACGCTGTCGCCCTTGCCCGCCCGCGTCACCACGTGGTCCGCGGGGCTCGCGCTGGGGCTGGGCGCCGCCGTGGGGCTCACGTTCGGCGTGTATCCCGCCGTGCGGGCGTCGCGAATGGATCCCGTCGAAGCGTTGAGATACGAGTGACACGAGTGGGCAAATGGGGCTGGTGCGTTCACACCAACTCATGAGATTCCATTCGATCACCGAAGGCTGGCGCATTGCCCTCGACCAGCTGCGCGCCAACAAGCTCCGCTCCGCGCTCACGGTGCTCGGCGTGGTGATCGGCATCGCGACCGTCATGGCCATGGCGTCGATCGTCTCCGGTTTCCGCGAGCAGATCGTCAACACGCTGGAGGTCGTGGGACCCACCACGTTTCGCATCCTCCGGTTCTTCTCGCAGACGCCGCTCAATCCCGACGCCCTGCCCAGAGAGGTGCGCATCCGGCCTGCGCTGTCGCCCGAAGAAGCGGAAGCCATCGCGCGCCTGCCCGAAATCCACTATTCCGCGATCTGGACGCAGGTGTTCCTGCGGTTCGAGCACAGCGGCGTCCGCACGCAGGCGGTCGGCGTGTTCGGCGCCGACGACCGGTTCATGGAGATCCTGGGGGGCGGCATCGTGCGCGGCCGCACGTTCAGCACCGCCGAGCTGCGGGGCGGCGCACCAGTGATCGTCGTAGAGCAGCGGACGGTCGACCGGCTGTTCGGCGCGCGCAATCCGCTGGGCGAGTGGGTGCGCGTCGGCGGTCACCCGCTTCAAGTAGTGGGCGTGTATCAGCTGCCGACCAACATCTTCGAGCCCCCTGGGGCTCCCGAGACGGCGGGCATCGTGCCGTTCGAGGCCGCCAGGCGCGCGTTTCGGATCGACGAGGTGAACGGACTGATCATCCTCGTGAAGCCCCGTGAGGGCGTGTCGGTGCAGGGCGCCATGGACGCCGCGACCCTGCAGCTCCGCCGCATGCGGGGCATTAAGGTCGGCGATGCCAACAGCTTTGACCTGCTCACCTCCGATCAGGTGCTGAGTATCTTCGACAGCCTGACGTTCGCCTTCTTCTTCGTAATGCTCGTGCTCTCGTCCATCGCCCTCATGGTCGGCGGCATCGGCGTGATGGCGATCATGATGGTCTCCGTGACGAGCCGGACGCGGGAGATCGGGATCCGCAAGGCGATGGGTGCCACCCGGCGGGAGATCCTGTGGCAATTTCTGGTGGAGGCGGCGACGCTCACGTTGATGGGCGGCACCCTCGGCATCGCGATCGGGCTCGGTTTGGGCGAAGCGTTGAAACGCTTACTCGACTTTACCACCACTGTTCCGGTCTGGAGCGCCGTGGTCGCTACGGCGGTGTCGGTCACGGTGGGGCTGGTGTTCGGCATCGTGCCGGCGGGACG
>DASWIX010000033.1:0-75462 GCA_036397455.1 Gemmatimonadales bacterium
CACTTGCCCAAGCCCTCGTGGGTGAAGATCAGCCAGATTCGCACGTTGGCCGCCGAGCGCATGGGCCGCCGCATCGGCCGGGCCACGCCGGAGCATCTGGCTCGCATCGTGGAGGGGATCAATGAGCTCGTTGGCGCCTAATACCTACAAGGACTCCGCGGTCAAGTCGACGCAGCTCTACAACACGGGACGGGGTGGTCCCGTTTTGAAGGATGTGGCTCGGCCCCGGTGTCTGACTTCATCGCGGGATCGGTGCGCTGTTCTGCACCAAACACCTATCGAGACTCGGCGTTGGGATGCCCTCAAGCGGCGACCTCACCGTGGAGACCACTTGACCAGCCGGGCATAACGAGGCCAGCTCCTGCGGCCGGGCGAAGCGCGTGATGTCGTGGATCTCATAGAGGATCACAAGCTAGAGGATCTTGCCGATCCCCGGCTGGCCTCGTCGAACGGGTCCACGACCCCCGTGCGGTTGGTGGCATAGGTGAGCTTCTTCGCGAAGGCCGGGAGGCTGTACTGGCTGTTGGTGTTCGCGATGGGGGTCAACAGCTTGGCCCGCTTGCGCGTGAAGTGAAGCCGGCGGCGCAAGAGGTCCCGGGTGGCCCGCATCGCGGCGGGATAGACGTAGGCCTGAAGGCGTTCACCTTGCCGAGGCCGGGGATCCACAAAGAGAGGGCCTCCGGGAACTCAGACCGAACAGCCACTGGTGCCTCGCGATCCGTACGACGCTCAACACCATCGGCGCATTCTTCGCTGACTACGCGCACATGCGGCCCGGATGGGCTTCCGCCTGGTCGATCTCGCGACTGGCGAGGTCCTCGATGGAGCAGTTTCTTAGGAGGCGGCGGCTGATTCCCTTTGTTGCCAAGGTCTGAGTATGGACACACTCTCCTCCCAACTCGTCGAGTCGACCTGGCGCGAGGTAGGTTCTCTCAAGCCCCGTACGGCGCGACGTCTCATGGAAGAGGCCGCCGCCCGACAACCGGCGCTGCTCGCATATGTTATGGGGTCCACTGGACGCTCGCGCTCGGCGGTGCAGGAGGTGGCCGTCTACCTCTACTACGTCATCCTTCAGATGTTTGAGCGCGGTGCCAGTAAGCCGCTCAGCACCATTCCGATCTCGCGCGTTGAACGGGTATCCAAGCGGAACGAATCACAGATGGACAAGCTCACACGGGCTGATGAGCGGTTCCTTGAGCGTGCGGCGGAAGTACAAGCGGCGGCTCAGCCGTTTGTGGTCCGGTACCTGGCCGAGGCGCTTTTGGAGGACGAAGACTCGGATCTGACCGATGACGAGGAAGGTCTGGTGTTCCTCACGCTCAAGACCGTCATCGACTTGCTCGATGAGACTGGCTCCGCTGCCGCGCGATGACGCAGCCTCAACGCAGGTCGTGAGCACGAAATCGGAGTGACATGAATTGGCCACCGTCATAACGACTCTACGGAGCGCGGTCTTCCTGGTCGCCATGACTGCCGTGACGTGGATGGGCGCTTGCGGCGGCGGCGCGACAGCTCCGGGCACTTCGTCATCAGCGAACGTGGCGCAGGTGAGCGACGACGGGCAGAGCGGTGCGGCCGGGACGACCTTGGTGCGGCCGCTGGTCGTCCGGGTGACGGACGCCAACGGAAACCCGGTGGCCGGTGAGAGCGTGAGCTGGGCCGTGGCCTCGGGCGGTGGCTCGGTGGCGCCGACGGCCGCGACGACTGGAGCCGACGGCCAGGCGCGCACGGTGTGGACCCTCGGACCGACGGCGGGAGCGAACACGGCAACCGCTACCGCAGCGGGATTGCCTGCCATCTCGTTCTCGGCGTTAGGAACGGTCTGGGAAGCGCCGCCCTTCGCGGGAACGGCCTTCGTCTCGCCGGACATCATCACCCCATCGGACCCCACCGCCTTCGAGAGTATCACCGCGACGGGACAGGGGACCCGCGCGATGTTCGATCGCCGCGTCAACACCTGGATCACGGTGGTTGCGCACCTCTTCGATGCGACGTTCGACGATGGCCTGAAGGTCGAGATCCAGGTGAATCCCGAATTCGATTCCCAGTCGGCCCGAGACGCCGCGGCGAAGTACGCCGAAGCGATCGGTCGCCTTCCGAACGCGCTGCGCGTCGATGTCGAGACGGTTTGGATCCATCAGGGGATCGAGCCGTTCGGCGGCGGCAACAGGAACATTCTGATCCATGTGGGCCAGGCTCAACTCTACGAAGCGGATGGTTTCCTCGAGGAGATCCTGTTGCACGAGGCCGTCCACACGTCACTCGTCGCGGGCCATGCGGCCACGCCAGGATGGCTGGCCGCCCAAGCGGCGGATCCTACGTTCGTATCTGCGTACGCTCGGGATCATCCGGGCCGCGAGGACCTCGCCGAGACTCTCGGCCCGTGGTTCGCCGTGCGGTTCCGCCAAAGTCGGATCCCTCCGTCTCTCGCGGCGGTGATTCAGGCGGCCATTCCGCACCGGCTCCAGTATCTGGATGCGCAGGGGTTCAACCTGTACCCGCTCGCTCCGTGAACAAGGCTGCGTGATCGGTCGGTCCGTCGCCCGGGGCCGGGGCCGGGCTCGGTCCTCAAAGGGGGCGGCGAGGGAGATGTACAGTTGGGGAAAGACGTCACCCGCGGTGAGCGGCTCATCGCCGCGGATGCACCGAGGCCGTTTGGGCGGCACCGCACGCGCTCCTGGCGTATGCCTATCTCCACCGTTTCGGGGCGAGGTGGGGTAGCCCCGATAGGTTTCCGATATGAGAGGGACTCGGACGACTCAACGCCTTACGCGGGCTTCTGACCGGGCGCGGTGCTTCCCTGAAGCCAGTTTCTGGGTTATACTGATGGTATGAAGACGGCAATCTCGTTGCCCGACGACTTGTTTCGTGCGGCCGAGCGGCAGGCGAAGCGGGTGCGGAAGTCCCGCAGCCGCCTGTACGCGGAGGCGCTGGCCGAATACCTGGCACGCCATGCCCCTGACGAGGTCACGGACGCCATGAACCGGGTTGTCGACCAAGTCGGGGAGCCGGAGCCCCAGCCATTTCTGACGCGGGCAGCACGGCGGGTATTCGAGCGGACGGAGTGGTAGAGGTCGCCCAAGGCGAAGTCTGGTGGGCGGAGTTGCCGGAACTCGCCGGATCCGGTCCGGGATTTCGCCGCCCGGTGGTGGTGGTTCAGGGCAACCATTTGAATCGGAGCCGAATCGCGACCGTCGTCTGCGTGCTGCTGACCAGCAACCTGACGTGGGGGGACGCGCCGGGAAACACGCGGCTTGCGGCGAAGGCCACGGGTCTGCCCCGGGACTCGGTCGCGAACGCCTCCCAAATCATCACCCTCGATCGATCCTTTCTTGGCGAACGCGTCGGACGGCTGGCGCCGAAGCAGCTCGTGCAGATCTTGCATGGCATCGACGTGATACTCGGCCGATGAGAGTGCGGTAGTGCTTGATCGTGCGCCCTAACCGGCCGGCAGGAATCCAACCTGTTCTTCTCGCACTACCTACCCTGTTCGATCCGGCCAGCGAGAAACGGCGGGGCTCGCCGCCGCCACGTAGAACGCGGAGACCCTGGCGCCTGCGGCGCCACCGTACATTCTTTCCACCCCATGCCCGATATCGGCGAAGGGTTCGTCTACTACGCGGTCTTTCTGTTCTCGACCACGCTGCACGAGGCCGCGCATGCGTGGGCGGCGAAAATCGGCGGCGACCTCACCGCGTATCACGGCGGCCAGGTCTCGCTCGATCCGCGTCCCCATATCCGGCGCGCACCGTTCGGCATGGTGGTCCTGCCGATCATTTCGGTCGTTCTTTCAGGCTGGCCGTTTGGGTTCGCCAGCGCGCCGTACAGCATCGACTGGGCCCGGCGATACCCACGGCGCGCGGCGTGGATGGCGTTGGCCGGCCCGGGCTCCAACCTCACGTTGGTTCTCCTGTCGGGCGCGGTGATCAACATCGGGCTCCTGCTCGGGTGGTTCCACGCGCCCCAAAGCATCACGTTCGGGCATATCGTGGCGTCCAACGGCGGCGGGATTGGGGACGCGGTCGCCTTTCTGCTTGGCGTGTTCTTTTCGCTCAATCTGGTGCTGTTCATTCTGAACATGCTACCCGTGCCACCCTTGGACGGGAGCGGCGCCCTCCCGTTGCTCCTGCCCGCCGAAACGGTGCCCCGGTACCAGCATCTCATCTGGACCCAGCCCGCGATCAGCTTCATCGGCATCCTCGTGGCATGGCAGGTGTTTGGCCGCATATTTCACCCGATGTTCCTGTTCGCGGCGAGCGTACTCTATCCGGGAGTATCGTATCATTAGATCGTCGGACGAGATCGGCGTCGCACCGGTTCCCGCCGACCGTTCTACCCCCTGACGGCCGTCATCATGCTGACTCGGGGCCTCGCGGCCGGCCTGGCGGTGTTCACCTGCGTCAACGGATCCTTGCAGGTGTTTCCCGTGGTTGATTCCGATGGCTCGCTGAAGGTGTATGGCGTCGCGGTCGGGACCTTCGACGGTCCATCCGACGGCCGCTGTGAGGCGGGCGCAGGACCCCAGGGGGCATGAACGCGCACCCGATCGACCCGCGCGTCGATATCGGTCATGTGCATCTCAAGGTGGCCGACCTCGATCGCGCGCTCGCGTTCTACTGCGGCGTCCTTGGCTTCGTGTTGATGCAGCGGATGGGGTCGCAGGCGGCTTTTGTCAGCGCAGGAGGATATCACCATCATATCGGTCTCAACACGTGGGAGAGCCACGGCGGCGGGCCCCCTCCCGCCGGCAGTACCGGACTCTACCACGTGGCGATTCGTTACCCCGATCGCGCCTCGCTGGGCGATGCGCTCCGGCGATTGCAGCGGGCCGGCATTCCGTTGGACGGCGCGGCCGATCACGGAGTGAGCGAGGCGCTGTATCTGCGCGATCCCGATGCCAACGGGATCGAGTTGTATCGCGATCGCCCGCACGAGCAATGGCCCCGGGACGCGGGCGGACAACTCGAGATGGTGACGCAGCCGCTGGATGTCGAGACCCTGTTACGCGAGGCCGCTCAGCTCGCATAGGATGACGCGCTATGGTACCTGGCAAACTCCAATTCCTGCCGTGCGTGGGACTGCTGGTGATCGCGGCGTGCGGTGAACCCACCGAGCCAACCGAGGGCGTCGATCCCGAGTTGTCCGTCGGAAGCGCCCACGGCTGTCTCGTGCGCAGCGACGAAAGCATTGCGTGCTGGGGCGTCAACAGCCTCGGCCGATTGGGTGGAGACCTGTTCCAAACCCGGGGGGCCGTCCTGGTGGGATCTCACGAATCGTTCCGACATGTAGCCGCCGGGTGGGCACACACCTGCGCCCTCACCGTGGACGGAGCCGCGTGGTGCTGGGGGAGCAACGTCGGTGGCCAACTCGGTATCACCGGGACCACGGCCGCGAACCTGCCGCAACGCGTTCCCGGTGCACCACCGTTCGTCCAGATCACGGCCGGCCGCGCACACACGTGCGCCCTGACCTCCGCGGGGTATGCATACTGTTGGGGGGACAACTCGCGGGCGCAGCTCGGGATCGGCACGTTTGAACCCTCGCTGGTATCACCGGTTGCCACCGAGCGAACATTCGTCTCCGTCGTCGCGGGCGAGCTGCACACCTGCGCGCTCACCGCGGCCGGGACGGTGTTCTGCTGGGGCGACAATCTCTTCGGGCAGTTGGGCGTCCCGTCGGACTCTGGTGTCTACCCGACGCCGGTGCAGATGGAGACAGAGATTCCTTTCACCCAGATTACCGCCGGACGCAGCCACAACTGCGGCATCGCAGCCGACAGCGTCGGGTATTGTTGGGGCGCGAACGACGATGGCCAACTTGGAACGCGGGGCGAAGATCGGTCATATCTCCCCGTGAGCCTCGGCCCCGCGCGACCGTTCCGTCAACTGTCGGCCGGCATACGACACACGTGCGGCGTGTTGTTCGGCCTGTCGGTCCTGTGTTGGGGCGAGAACCTCTACGGACAGGTGGGGTCATCGTCGCTGATCACGGAGCTTGCGCCAAAGCTCGTGACAACCGACCAGGCGTTCGTGTTGGTCGGGTCGGCGGATCGGCATACGTGCGGTTTGAGCGTGCGGCTCCAGGTCTTCTGTTGGGGAGACAACCGGGATGGGCGGCTCGGTCTGGGCTACAAGTCCACCGAGTACCAGCTTACCCCGCGACTGGTCTTGATGCCCTGATCGCGCGGCCCGTCACCACATCGCGCGCACCGCGTCCCGCAACGCCATGATCGCCAACACCAGCAGCAGCGGCGGGATCACGTAGCGCGCGAGAAAGATCGCCCCGGGCACGAGGCGGGCGAAGCCCGGGGATGCGCCTGCGCTCACCTCGCGGGCCGGTTCCTTCATGCGCCACCCGAACAACAGGGCCATGCCCAGAACACCGGCCACCACGAAGAACTCGCCGGCGATGCGGTCCAGCACGCCCAGGATGTCACCGGAAACCGCAGCCATCAGGCCGACCAAGGTGGCAAGTCCCCCCGCGATGAGCGTGGCCGCCCTGCGGCCGAGCCGGAACTCGTCGATGCCGACCGCCGCGACGACTTCGAGCAGTGATACCGTCGACGTGATCGACGCCACCGCCAACGCCACGAAGAACCCGACTCCCACCACGCGCCCGACCGATCCCATCTCGACGAACGCTCCCGGCAATGAGATGAACAGCGTCCCCATGGTGCTATCGGTGACCTCGGCGGACAGACCAAGCGCGAAGATCACCGGAAACACCACCAGTCCCGCGACGAAGGCCACCGAAAAATCCGACAGCGAAACGATGGCCGCTTCCCGACTGAGGTTCTCGTGCCCGGTCAGGTAGGAACCGTAGGTGAGCATGATCCCCATGCCGACACTCAGCGAGAAGAATGCCTGGCTCGCCGCGGCCTGGAGTACGGCCGGATCCGTCAACGACTCGAGCGATGGGGCGAGGTAGAACGCGTAGCCGGCACCGGCGCCCTCGAGCGTTGATGCCCACACCGCAAGCGCAATCAGGATCATGAACAGGATCGGCATCAGGATGATGCTGGCGCGCTCGATGCCCTGCTTGACGCCCAACAACACGATGCCGGTGGTGGCGATCATGGTCACGAGATGGAACCCGATGGCCGGGGATCCGGTCGACACCGCGGCATAGCGCGCGCCGGGCGAGGTCGAGAATCCCGCGAGCATTCCGTCAAGCGCGTACCGTACGGTCCACCCGGTAATGACGGACAGGTACGCGAGGATGAGCAGCGCGGTCAGGACGAACAGATACCCCAGTGGCACCCATCGTCCGCCACCGACGGTGCGTACCGCGCCGATCGAGGAAAGCCGGGTGCGCCGGCCCACCGCGAATTCCGCCACCATCATGGGGATGCCGATCAGGAACGTCATCCCGATGTACAACACGACGAACGCCGCGCCGCCGCCTTCGGCGGTGCGATAGGGGAACCGCCACATGTTCCCCAATCCGACGGCGCTGCCGACGGCCGCCATGACAAATCCGAAGCGCGTGCCGAACCGCTCGCGCGGCCGGGCGCCCGCCGATGCCTGCGGTTTCAGTTCCAACTCCGGCCGCGCAGTTGCTCGACGTCGAGGTTGCCGCCGCTCAACACGCACACGACCTTCGTGCCGGGCTCCGCGCGAATCAGGCCCTGCAACAGCGCGCCCACCGGCGCGGCGGCCGCGCCTTCGGCCACGAGCTTGGCACGCGCCATCAGCCACAAGACGGCGTCGAAGATCTGCTCGTCCGGCAGGGTCACGATCTCATCGACGAAACGCGACACGACCGACAGCGTGATCTCGCCTACGCGTTTCACCCGCAACCCGTCGATGACGCAGTCGACCCGTTCCAGGGTGATGCGGTGACCCGCCTCGACACTGCGCTGCATGGCCGGCGCGCCCGATGACTCGACCCCGATAACGCGGATCTCCGGATTCGTGCTCTTGAGCGCCATCGCGATTCCGGAGATCAGACCGCCCCCGCCGATCGGGACGATCACCAGTGCGGCATCGGGCACGTCGTCGAGGATCTCGAGTCCGACCGTCCCCTGACCGGCGATCAGATCGGGATCGTCGAACGGATGGATGTAGGTGAGTCCCTGCTGCTCCATCAGCTCGAGCGCCTTCTCGTTGGCTTCGTCCCAGATAGTGCCGTGCAGAATTACCTCGGCACCGTATCCCGCGGTCGCCGCGATCTT
Organism: Gemmatimonadales bacterium; assembly: GCA_036397455.1. Lineage (GTDB taxonomy): Bacteria > Gemmatimonadota > Gemmatimonadetes > Gemmatimonadales > GWC2-71-9 > JADFNB01. Next base: position 8,174 of record DASWIX010000033.1, read on the forward strand.
GGACTTGGTCGCGTTCTCCGCCATCACCACCACCGCGCGTACCCCGTATTGCCGCGCCGCGATCGCCACGCCCTGCGAGTGGTTCCCGGCAGACGAGCAGATCACCCCGCGCGCGCGCTCCTCGTCAGACAACAGCGCGATCTTGTTCATCGGACCGCGCACCTTGTACGCGCCGCCGCGCTGGAACAGCTCCGCCTTGAGCCGGATGTCGAAACCCGTCGCCTCGCTCAACGATCGCGAGGTGAGGATCGGTGTGTGATACACGTATGGTGACACGCGGGCGCGCGCGCGGTCGAAATCCTCGCGCGTCAGTGTCAGCTCCTGACTCGAATGGTCGCGGGGCATCGTCGTGCTCATCGGTCGCGGGAAGGACGCTCATGCACGGCGCCGAACATAACCGGGTTCCGCGCGACCGCCAGCGCTCGGCACGGTGTCATGGAAGGCGTTCGTCATCGGGGCATCATTCCCGCACTCTCACGATCCCGCCATGCGGCATGTATCTTGTCGACCGCCGTCCGGATTCGAGATATCCACGTCGGGGATTCCCATGATACGCTCACGACGCCTCGCCCCTGGTGCTACGCTCTTGGCCGCGATGGCCTGTGGCGCAGGCGGGAACGACGATCGCGCGGCACCGCTCCTCGAGGGAATGGGCACCGCGCACCGCGCCATTACCACTGCGGACACGCTGGCTCAACGATACTTCGATCAGGGGCTCGTGCTCGCGTATGCATTCAACCACGGGGAAGCCGCCCGTTCGTTCCGTGAAGCGATCCGGCTGGATCCGACCTGCGCCATGTGCACGTGGGGCCTCTCGTACGTCCTCGGCCCAAACATCAACGCGACGATGGATTCCGGGAACGCAGCCGAGGCGTACGCCGCTGCGCGACGCGCGACCGAGCTGGCGGCCAACGGACCCAACGCCGAGCGGGCGTTGGCCGAGGCGATGGCCGCACGGTACCGGGAAGACGCGCCCGCGGACCGGGGCGGCCTGGATTCGGCGTACGCGGACGCGATGGAACGGGTGGTCGGACGCTTTCCGCGGGACGTCGACGCCCGCGCGCTGTACGCCGAAGCGATCATGCTGCTGATGCCCTGGGACTATTGGGGGCCCGATGGATCGGCACGACCCGGCACGGAGCGCCTGATCGCCGAACTCGATACCGCGCTCGCGGTCGATTCGCTGCATCCCGGCGCCAATCACTTCCTGATTCACGCGGTCGAGAAACAGCGACCCCGGCTGGGGCTCGCCGCCGCCGAACGACTGCGCACGCTGGTCCCGGGTGCGGGACACCTGGTGCATATGCCGTCGCATATCGACCTCCGCGTGGGTCGCTACCACGACGGATCGCTGGCCAACGAACGCGCCATGCACGCCGACAGTGAATACGTGCGCCAGACGGCGGCCCAGGGGCTGTACCCGCTGGCCTACGTCCCGCACAATTTCCATTTCCTCGCGGCAACCGCGACGCTCGAGGGCCGCGGCACGCGAGCGTTGGAAGCGGCGCGGGCCCTTGCGGCGGCGCACGATTCGGCGGCGATGCGGGAGCCCGGCCTCGGGACGCTGCAACACTACTGGAGTACCCCCCTGTACGTGATGGTTCGGTTCGGACGGTGGGACGAGATCCTGCGTGAGCCCAAGCCACCAGCCGACCTGACCTACCCGACCGCGGTCTGGCACTACGCGCGCGGGATCGCGCTGTTGCGCACGGGTTTGACCGATGCGGCGCGCCGTGACCTGGCATCGCTGTCGCGCATCGCGGCCGATACGACCCTTGCGTCCGTCACCATCTGGGACATCAACACGACGCTGGACCTGCTGGCCATAGCGCACGGGGTCCTGGCAGGTGAGGTCGCCGCCGCCGACGGCGACTTCGACGCCGCGCTATCCGATCTGCGGCGTGCCCGCGCCGCGGAGGACGGGTTGTCATACGACGAACCGCCGCCGTGGCACCTCCCGGTCCGCCACATCCTCGGGGCGGTGCTGCTGGACGCGGCGCGACCGGCCGAGGCGGAAGCCGTGTATCGCGAAGACCTCGCGGTGTTTCCAGAGAATGGCTGGTCGTTGTTCGGACTGCGGCAGGCGCTGGACGCGCAGGGAAAGCGCGCTGCGGCCGCCGAAGTGGGTCGCCGCTTCGACGCCGCGTGGCGCCACGCCGACGTTGCGCTCACCGCGTCCAGGTTCTGAGGACGTCGGTCGACGCCAAGCAGGTTCCCGCGGACGGTCATCCAGAGACCAAGAGGACTCGCGTTGGCCGTCGCGGCCCCGATTGCTTAGCTTGAGGGGTCGAGCAATCCCCGAACGGAGGAACCTTCATGGCGCGACCAGGTCCGGCAACGATAGCAAAACGACAACGCGAGATTGCGAAGCAACAGAAGAAGAAGGCCAAAGCGGAGAAACGGGCGGCAAGGAAGGAACAGAAGGAGCAGGATACCGGTGAGCAAGGCGAGACCGGACAGGATCCCGATCTGATCGGGATCGTCCCCGGCCCCCAGCCGCCGTTGTACTAGCCGTCTCGCCAAACCCGGAGGGAGAATCCGGCCACCGCTTGCGGCCACCGGGGAGTTGCCCCGCCCCGTACCCTTCCAGAAGTCCATAGGGAAACATGCAGGGCGCTTGACGCTCCCGTGAAGCATGTCCGCGATCGTCCCGGTGACATCACGCCTGGTCGATCATGTGGTCCATGGCGCCGTGGCGGTGGACGTTGGTTGCTCTGCGATCTCCGCGGTGATTACGTAACCGCAATGGCGAACTGATGCACTGGACAGCGGTCGCCTGATCGGAACCGGGCCACCATACCCGAAGACCCGGCGTGCTCAGGGGCCGGACGTTTCCGCGCCGGTTACCTGTGTCGAGATCTCACCGCTCAGCTCCGCCGCCGCGACCAGCATCGTTTCTGTCGTGGGTCGCGCCAGGCGACCGGGAAGTGGTGGGGTAATGGTGAGCGGCAAGGTCACGAGCACGAGCAACGCCGAAATCCAGAACGGGACGCCGAGACCGAAGTTATCCATGATGAGGCCAGCGCCGATGGGGAACGCGACGCGCGACACGCCGCCGAAGGTGTGCTGCACCCCCATGTACAATCCGCGCTCGCCGCTCGGCACCACCCGAGACAGCATCCCCGTGACGCACGGGAACAGGAACGCCGTGCCGAGCGGCATCAGCGTGAGCGACACGAAGAGCGCGGGGAACGTGCGCGCGACGGACAAGACGGCGAGACCGGCCGCCAGCACGACGACGCCGAGTCTCGAGAGCCGCACCTCACCGAGCGCGTCGACCAACTTCCCGAGAATCAGGGTCCGGACGACCACACCCATGCCGCCCAGATACATGATGACGTAACCGACGGTCTGTTCAGTGACGCCAAGGCGATCGACCAGCAGCAGCGGCATGATCGGCACCGTCCCGTAGAACGCACCGATGGCAATGGCGTACGTCCAGATCAAGCGAGATGGCGGCTCGTTCAGCCGCGTGCCCACACGCCAGATCGCTTCCCATTCGGAGATCGAGTTGGCGGCCTTCACCGCACTTGAAGGCCCCGAGGCACGCGACTCCCGGAGAAATCGCCACGCGAACACGGCGACGAGGATCGACAGCGCCGCGGCGCCGAGCCCCGGTGCCTGGCGTCCACCGACCGCGATCAACGCCGAGCCGAACGCGGGCCCGGCCACCGCACCCAGGCTCGTAACGGCTGACAGCCAACCGAGCGCCTTGGTCCGTTCATCCGGCGCGGTCGAGTCGGTCACGTACGCCTGGACCACGCCAATCGTTCCGCCGCCGATACCCTGGATCACGCGTGACAGCAACAACAACCCTACGCTCTCGGCGAGCCCGAAGATGAGATAGGCAACGGCGGAAATACCGAGACCGACCAGAATGGCCGGCCGCCGTCCGTAGCGGTCCGAGAACCGTCCCCAGAACGGGGCGACGGCGAGTTGCGCCAAGGAGAACGCCGATATGAGTAGCCCGACCACGAACGCGTTCGCGCCGAAGGTCGTGGCGTAGTACGGCAGGAGGGGCAGGATCATGACCAGCCCCACCATGTCGACAAAGGCCGTGACGAAGAGAACGAGCAGTCGCGCCACGGCGTAACGGTAGGCACCCTGGTGGTCCACCACAAGGCGGCCGAGGTGGTATACTAGCTGTCGCGAGAGCGTGAGCATCGGAGCCACCATGAATCCTCCAGCCAGCATCATCCTGATGGTCGCGCTGGCGCCGCTGGCGTGCGGCACCGAGCGGGACGCCATCGCCGTGGCCAGCGCGCGGGACAGCGCGGGGATCGCCATTGTCGAGAGCGCCGAGCCACGATGGGGCGGCGACGGCGGCTGGCGTCTCTCGAGCGACCCGGCGGTACGTATCGGCGCGCTGGAAGACAACCCGGTGTACGAGTTGTACCAGGTTTCCAACGCCGTGCGCCTGTCCGACGGGCGGATTGTGGTCGCCAACAGCGGCACGCACGAGTTGCGCTTCTACGACGAGGCGGGGACGTTCCTCATGAAGGTGGGACGGCAGGGCGGTGGGCCGGGTGAGTTCGAAATGCTCTTCACGATTCGCGCACTCGCCGGCGACTCGGTCATGGCCTACGACGCGAACCACCGTCGCATTTCCATCTTCGATCCGCAGGCCCGATTCGTCAGGGATCTCGCGATCGGCAACGCCGAGCAAGTCTTGTTCGCGTTGCCGCACGGCCGACTTCCCGACGGGAGCTACCTCGTTGAATCCCCGAGCCGCCAGCCGGGACCGGCCATGCTCGATCGACCGACCGGCCGCCAGCGTGACAGCATCGTCGTGCTCCGCCTCGACGCGACCGGTGGCATCCTCGACACCATGGGAATCTTCCCCGGCCTCGCGATGCAGATCACCACCGTGAAAATGGGCGACCGCGGGTTCCCGATGCCGCTGGCGGTCCCCTTCAGTCCACGCACGACGATCTCCCTCGGCAGCGACCGCACGTACGTGGGAACGAGCGATACCTATGAGATCCGCATGTTCGACGTGCGAGGCACCCTGACGCGCATCGTGCGCCGGCCCCACGAGAACCGTCCCGTGACGGACCGAGACGTTGCCACCACGCGCGAACGCATGGACGCCGGGCTCGCCCAACAGAGCAATCCCTTCAGCGCGCAGCTGCGCGATGTGTACCGTGACATCGAGTACCCGGAGACGATGCCCGCGTATGGCATGGTGATCGGCGACCGCGAGGGCAATCTGTGGGTCTCCGAGACGGGTGCGCCCGACCGCGACGAAGCGCGTTGGACCGTGTTCGACCGCGACGGCGCCATGCTGGGGACGGTGGCGATTCCGAGGGAACTCCGCGTCACGGAGATTGGCGCCACGTACGTCCTTGGCACGATGAGCGACGATCTCGAGATCGAGTCCGTCCTGTTGTACAATCTGATCAAGCCGCGGACGTGACCGCGGTGATCACGGATCCGCTCGCCGTCCTCGCGGCCCTGGCGGTCGTCGTCTATGTGTCGCTGCGCCTCGAGGTGAGGGTGCGCATGTTCCGCGCGCTCGGCGCGGCGCTCGTCGGCATTCTCTTTGGCATGTTGTTGTCCAACATCGGCGTCCTCCCCGGCGAGTCACCGACGTACGCGTTCCTCGTCGGTCCCGGGTTGCAGGTCGGCATCGCGCTGATTCTCCTCGGCGTGAACGTGCGCTCGATTCGCGACGCCGGGCCGACCATGCTGGCGGCGTTCGCGCTCGGCGCGGCCGGCACGGCCGCCGGTGCAACGGTCGGCGCGTTGATCTTCGCGCCCATGGTGGGACCGGAAACGTGGAAACTCGCGGGGCAGTTCACCGGGACCTACACCGGTGGCGGAGCAAACTTCGCCGCGGTCGGCCAGGCACTCGATACCAGCAGCGACATCTTCACCGCCGCCCTCGCCGCGGACGTGAGCGTCACGGCCCTGTGGATGGCGACGTGTCTTGCCGTGCCGGTGTTGCTCGGACGCCAGGCAGCCGAGTACGCCGCTCCCGCTCACCAGCCCTCGCCGGCGGGACAGCCGCTCACCCTCGAGCGGGCATTGTACAGTTCGGGCACGGCCATCTCGCTGAGCGACGCCGCCGCCCTGGTCCTGATCGCCGTGGGTTCGGTGTGGCTGTCCGGGGTGATCGCCTCGTGGATTCCGAGTATCCCCGCCATGCTGTGGCTGACGACGATCGTGCTGGCGGTGGCTCACATCCCCTCGGTCCAGGCGCTCCCGGGCGGAGCGCTTTGGGGCAACTACCTGTTGCTGTTGTTCCTCGCGTCCAACGGCGCCCAATCGGTGATCGCGAACATCGTCAGGCTCGGTCCCGCCGTCTTCTACTTCGCCATGACGACGGTGGCGATACACGGTGTGGTCCTGTTCGGGATGGGCCGGCTGCTTCGCCTCGACTGGGCGACCCTCGCGGTCGCATCCCAAGCCAACGTCGGGGGCCCCGCGTCGGCGATGGCACTCGCGGGGGCCAGGGGCTACGCCAATCAGCTACTCCCGGGTGTTGCGGTCGGGCTGCTCGGCTACGCGGTCGGTAATTACCTTGGGTTGGGCGTGGCAAGCCTGCTCCACAGCCTCGGGTGAGATGATCCCGGGGGATCATTTCCCCGGCCGGGGGTTTCCCAAAGAGCATGGCCCGGTAGCCCAGCCGCACGACTTAAGGAGTTACGTCACCAGATCCAGACACTTGCGCCTCATCACTTTCGGGTTACATTCGGTTTTCCCGAGTTCCGGCCAAGATTTTGGGGATTTTCCCACCATCGGACGAGATGAGTGGGGCCGCGGTACGCGTCACTGAATTGGAGACTGCCCCGTGAAGTTGTCCGACACCGCCATTCGTCGGCCAGTCCTGGCCAGCGTCATGAGCGTCACGCTGGTGCTCTTTGGCGCCATCGGATTCGTGCGTCTCCCAGTTCGGGAGTTTCCTGACGTCGATCCGCCCATCGTTTCGGTCACGACCGTGCTTCGCGGCGCCAACCCTCGCGTGATGGAATCGGCGGTCACGGACATTCTCGAGGAAGAGCTGAGTACCATCGCCGGACTCCGCACGCTCACGAGTTCGAGTGCGGAGCAGTCCAGCACCATCACCCTGGAGTTCACGCTCGACCGCGACATCGAAGCTTCGGCGCAGGACGTGCGCGACAAGGTGGCGCGGGTGCGAGGCCGCCTCCCCCAGGAAATCGAGGAACCGGTCGTCAGCAAGCAGGATTCCGACGCGCAGCCGTTTTTCTGGCTGGCGTTGGTCGGCGAGAACTACGATCTGCTGCAGCTCTCGGACATCGGCGACCGCGAGGTCAAGACGCGGCTGCAGAGTCTTCCCGGTGTGGGGCGCGCCCAGATCTTCGGTGAGCGGCGTTACGCGATGCGTATCTGGCTGTCCGCTGCGGAGCTGGCCGCGCGTGGCCTGACGGTGCAGGACGTGATCGACGCCATTCGCAGCCGTAACGTCGAGGTTCCGGCCGGCCGCATCGAGTCGGAGCGCCGCGAATTCACCGTGCGGTCACTCGGCGAACTCAAGACCCCCGACGAGTTCGCCAACCTCTTGGTCTCCAGCACCGGCGGGCGGGTCGTGAAGTTGCGGGATCTCTCCCGGGTCGAACTCGGACCGGAAGACCAACGCAGCACGTTGCGGTTCAACGGGAAGGCGGCGGTGGCCGTCGGCGTCATTCGCCAGTCCAAGGCGAACCTCATCCAGGTGTCCGACGCGATCCATGCGGAACTGGCCAACATCCAGGAAGCGTTACCGCCGGGCGTCAACATCGAGGTGGCGTACGATGGGGCCGTGTTCGTACGGCGGTCCATCGAGGAAGCGGAACAGACACTCGTCATCGCCGCCATTCTGGTGGTGTTCATCATCTTCTTCTTCCTGCGGAACCTTCGGGCCACCATCATACCGGGGCTTGCCATCCCCACCTCGATCATCGCCGCATTCGGCCTGATGTACTTCCTGGGGTTCACGATCAACAATCTCACGTTGCTCGCGCTGATCCTGGCCATCGGGATCGTGGTCGACGACGCGATCATCGTGATGGAGAATGCGTACCGGCATCAGGAGGAACTCCACGAGAATCCTGAGCAGGCCGCCATGCGCGGCACATCCGAAATCGCGTTTGCCGTGATCGCGACGACGATTGCCCTGGTGGCCGTGTTCTCTCCGCTCGCGTTCCTGCAAGGGACCACCGGCCGGTTGTTCAACGAGTTCGGGCTGGCCCTGACCGGGGCGGTCGTCATCTCGAGCTTCATTGCGTTGACACTCACGCCCATGCTCAGCGCGAAGATCCTCCGCGTTCCCGAGCGCCATGGGGTGGTTTTCAACCTGTTCGAGCAGACGTTTCTCACCATCACCGGATGGTATCGGAACTCGCTCGTGTTGGCGCTCCGGCATCGTTGGGTGGTGACGATCGGTGCCGTGGCCATCGTCCTCACGGCCGTGGGTGTCTTCCGGTCGCTCAAACGCGAGTTCATTCCACCGGAGGACCGTGGTCTGTTCGTCACCTTCGTGGTCGCGCCGGAAGGCTCCTCGCTCGAGTACACCGATGGCTATCAGCGCCAGGTGGAGGCGATTCTCGAACGGACCGAAGGCATCGCCATGTACTTCAGTGGCGTCGGGTTCTTCGGTCCGGTGAACACCGGCATCCTGTTTGCGCGGCTCGACGACTGGGACACGCGGGACCGATCGGTGCACGACATCCTCGCCGAGGTCCAGCCGCAGATGTTCGGCATCCCCGGGATCTTCGCGTTCGCGAGCAATCCGCCCGCGTTCGGGTTCGGGCAGCCGGTCCAATTTGTCGTGCGGCATCCCAACTTCGATTCGCTCGGCGTCGGCATGGACGCGCTGCTGGCGCGGGCGCGCCAGATCCCCGGCTTGATCAACGTCGACACCGACCTCCGCGTGAACAAACCGGAGCTGTCCGTGAGCTTCGACCGGGACCGCGCCGAAGATCTCGGCGTGCCCATTCGCGAGGTATCCTTGACGCTCCAGGCGCTCCTCGGCGGCCAGCGGGTCAGTACGTTTACGCGCAACAACAAACTGTACTACGTCATGGTCCAACTCGACCCCACCGAACGGGCCACGCCAAGCGACATGTCCGCGATCTATCTGCGCGGCCGGGGCGGGGAACTGGTGACGATGGACGCGCTGACCAGCATAGACGAGGGCGTCGGGCCGCGACAGCTCAACCACTTCAACCGAGTCCGATCGGCCACGCTCACCGGTGGCCTGGCTCCCACCTTCACGCTCGGCGAAGCACTCGACTCCCTGCACGCCGCCGCGCGGGAAGTCCTGCCGCGCGGGTCCAGCGTCGCGCTGGCCGGTGAGAGCCGCGAACTCGAGGAAAGCGGGTCGGCGCTGTACTTCGCCTTCGTCCTCGCGCTCGTCGCCGTGTATCTCGTGCTCGCCGCGCAGTTCGAGTCGTTGATTCACCCGTTCACGGTGTTGTTGTCGGTCCCGCTTGCGGTGACCGGCGGGCTCGTCACGCTGCTCCTGTTGGGTTCCACCCTCAATCTCTACAGTCAGATCGGGATGATTCTGCTGATCGGCATCGTGACCAAGAACTCGATTCTCCTCGTGGAATACGGCAACCAGCTGATGGCCAAGGGCATGACCGCCGCCGAGGCCATCGTCGAGTCGGGCCGCATCCGGTTACGTCCCATCGTGATGACTTCGGTTGCGACCCTCATGGCGACGCTGCCGATCGCCCTGGGGCTGGGCGCCGGCTCGATGAGCCGCCGTCCACTCGGGTACGCCATCGTCGGAGGGCTCGCCTTCTCGACGGTGTTGACCCTGTATCTCGTGCCGGTCGTGTACGTATTGCTCGATGGGCTCACCGCGCGCCTCCGCCGCGCGGCGCCGGCGCTCGATCCGGCGGAGGCGCGGTAATGCTGCTGCTGCTCGCCGCCTTGCAGATGGTCGGAGCCGACACGGTCAGGCAGATCTCGCTCGAGGAGGCCCTGCGTCTGGGTACCCAACTCGATCCCGGATACGTGACGGCGCTCGGTCAGGTACGGAACGCCACCTGGCAGCGCCGCGCGGCGTTCACGACGTTCATCCTTCCGTCAGTCGTATTCCAAACGGCGGCGACGCGCTACTCGAGCGACGCGTTCAACATCGGGACACTGCAACCGGCCTCTCAGATCGTGACCGCTCAGCTCAGCGCCAACTACGACCTGTTTCGTGGTGGGGCGAAGTTCTTCGAATTGGCGCGCGCACGAGCCGACTTCGAGAGTGCGGAAGCATCCGCGCTGCAGGCACGCTATCGCACCGCCTTGTTGATCGAAGCGGACTACTACGACGTGCTGGCGCAGCAGGAGTTGACGCGCGTGAGCGAGGAACGCGTTCGCCGCGCGGCGGAGCAACTTACGGTCGCACGCGCGCGGGTCGTTTCCGGGGCGGCCGTCCAGACGGATTCCCTTCAGCTGTTGCTCGAGTTGACGCGCGCACGGGTCGATCTGCTCCGCCAGCGGTCGAGTCTCACGGTGGCCCGCCTGCAACTCGGCAGGCGCGTCGGGTTGACCGGACCGGCGGCGGCCGCCCCGGTCGATGCTGCCCCGCCGGCATTGCCGCTTTCGGTTGACGCCGCGGTGGCGGAGGCGATCGATGCGGGTCCCAGCTATCAGGCGGCCCGCGCCAAGGCTCGTGCCGCGTCCGCGTCGGCTCGGTCGGGGTGGAGCCTGTATCTGCCGCAGATCACCCTCAACGGCTTGGTGACGGCGTTCGACGATCGGTTCTTTCCCAACGCGACGACGCGTTCCTCACTCGGGATCAGCTTTACGCTCCCGCTGTGGAACAACGGCCAGCGGGAGATCGCGCTGTCACAGGCCCGCGTGGCGCGAGACATCGCGGCCGCCGTCGCCGATGACGCCGCGCGTGCGGCCCGGCGCGACGTGGTCGAGGCGTACGAGGCGTATACGACGGCGCAGGCCAGTAGCGAATTGGCCCGGCAGCAACTGGCGGTGGCCGGCGAGAATCTGCGGGTGCAACAGGAGCGCTATCGCGCCGGCGCAACGACCATTCTCGATCTCGTGACCGCCCAGGTCAGTATCACCGAAGCCGAGGCAGGCGTGGTGCAGGCGCGATATGCCGCGCGGCTGGCACTCGCGGGGCTGGAAGCCATTCTCGGCCGGCGACTCTTTGCAGGCGAAAGGTAGAGTAATGCGACGTACGTTCCTGATGATGGTCGCCACCGCCGTTGGGTGCGGAGGCGCGGAAGCAGGTGACGCGATCCCGGGCGGCGGTAGTGAACCACTGCCGACGCCGGTTGATGTCGCCGAGGCGAAGAACGACACCGTCATCGACGAGATCGTCGCCACGGGACAAATCGAGGCGGTGCAGTCGATCGAGCTGCGACCCGAAGTCGAAGGTCGACTGGTGGCGATCCTCGTGCGTGAGGGATTCGAGGTACGGGAAGGCACGCCGCTGTTCAAGGTGGACGACGCGCAACTCCGCGCGCAGGTCGCGCGGCTCGAGGCCGAACGCGATCTCGCCGTCCAGGCACTCGAACGCACCCGGGACCTGATCAGCCGTAACGCGTCGTCACAAGCCGACCTGCAGCAGGCGGAAGCCAACGCGCGGAGCAGCGCCGCACAGCTCGAGCTGCAGCAGATTCGACTCGACCGGACCCTGGTGCGGGCACCGTTCACCGGTGTGATCGGGCGGCGGTTCGTGAGCCTCGGCGACTATGTGACGACCGCATCCCGCCTGGCGACGCTCCAAACCGTCAACCCGCAACGAGCGGTGTTTGCCGTGCCCGAGCGGTTCGCCCAGCGCCTCGCTACGACGCAGCAAATCACATTTCGCATCGCCGCGGGAGAACCACGGCAGTACGAGGGCACCGTCGAGTTCGTCGATCCGGTCGTGGAACTTCCAGGCCGGACGATCACCGTCAAAGCGCGGGTCCGGAACCACGACCGTACCCTCAAGTCCGGCATGTTCATCGAGGTCCGCCTGGCGACCGACGTGCGACCCGACGCCGTGGTCGTGCCGGAGGACGCGGTTCTGCCGCTGCAGGGATTGACGTTCGTGTGGGTCGTGACCGACGGCACGGTGACACGCCGCCCCGTCCGGCTTGGCATCCGCACACCCGGGTTCGTCGAGGTCATCACCGGTGTCACGGCGGGTGAGCACGTGGTCGTCGGTGGGTTGGAGCGTCTGTTCGACGGCGCGCCGGTCATGCCGAGCCTGGTCCAACGCACCGCGGACGTGGTACGGCAACCCGCCAACTAGGAATGCGTACTGAATGGTGCTCCCATTTCACGGCGAGGCAGCCATGAAGCCCAGCCTGCTCGAAGAAACGCTCGAGGCCTGGCGCGACGTCCGCTCCGGGATCATCGACGAGTGCCGGAACATCCCCGCGCGACAGTACAGCTTCCGGCCGACGCCGGCGGTGAAGAGCGTGCACGAACTCGTGCAACACATCCTCGAGGTCTCGATGCTCATGACCGGCGAACTCGCGAGACCCGATACCGATCTCCAACGAAGACCATGGCCCAAGCTCTTGGCGATGTACGCCGGACCCGCGCATCGCGCGAAGACCAGGTCGGACCTCTTGAAGCTGCTGAAGTCCCAGATGCGTGACGCGGAGCGTGCATTCCGCGACGCCGGTGAGTTGTCACTCTACCAGTTCATCACGCGCTTCGACGGTGAGCAGGGTACGAAACTCACCTGGCTGCAGCACGGAATCGCCCAGGAGATGTACCACCGCGGGCAGCTGGCGCTGTATGCAAGGCTCCTCGGCCTCGAGCCGGCGCTGACGCGGCGGATACGGGGCGGATAACCGGCGGCGTACCCTCGAGTGCATCGCTATCTTGCAACATGCCCGCATACATGCTGGCCGTACAGGCGCTGTCCGAGACGCTCCAAGATGCACCGCTCGTAGCGCTCGTCACGCTGTTCGGCGCCGGGCTCGCGACGAGCTTGACTCCCTGCGTCTATCCCATGATCCCGATCACCGCGGGTATCCTCGCCGGCGCCGGTGCCGGCACCAGCTCCAAACGCCGTACGGTGTTGCTCACACTCACGTATGTGAGTGGGCTCGCGCTGTTCTACGCGCTACTTGGCATGGTCGCCGGCATGACCGGGACGCTCTTCGGGACCATCTCGGCCAACCCTTGGGTCCGGATCGCCGCCGGTAACCTGATCATGGTCTTCGCACTGGCCATGCTCGATGTGTTTCCGGTATCCGCGCCCCAGCGCCTGCTGCAGTGGGCCGGCTCGCTCTCAGGCGGTTCCTACCCGGCGGTGTTCCTGCTCGGCGCCACCTCGGGCATCGTGGCCGCGCCGTGCGGCGCGCCGGCGTTCGCGGTGGTGCTGACGTGGGTATCGACGACACAAAGCGCCGTGCTGGGGTTTCTCTACCTGTTCGTCTTCTCCATCGGCATGACCGCGTTGCTCATCGTGGTCGGGATATTCTCAGGCACGCTCGCGGCCCTGCCCAAGGCCGGGCGATGGATGGTCTGGATCAAAAAGGCTGGTGGCGTTGTTCTACTGGGTGTCGCGCAATACTACTTCATCGTAGCGGGGATGACCCTGTAGACGGCTCCGCAGAGAAGAAAGACGACGAGGAATCGATTGAAGATGAGAATCCAGTGCTATCCACTGCTCGCGGCGCTCGCGCTTCCGGTGGGCGTGGCGGCAGCCCAGGGCGACGGAGACGTGGTCGGGCTCGCCGTCGGGACGCGGGCCGAACCGGTGGTCCTCGAAGATCTCGACGGCAATCCGCACGATCTCGCGGCCGTCATCGGCTCCAAACCCGTGTTGCTGCAGTTCTGGGCCACCTGGTGCGAGAACTGCGAGGCGCTGCGGCCCGAGATGGAGGCGGCGTTCGCGGAGTACGGCGACCGTGTGGCGTTCTTCGCGGTGGCGGTCGCCGTGGCCCAGTCGAAACGTTCCATCCGGCGCCACCTGGAACGCCATCCGGTCCCCTACCCGGTCGTCTGGGATACGCGCGGAAGGGCGACGCGCGCGTTCGACGCGCCGACGACGTCGTACGTCGTCATGCTCGACGGGACCGGAACGGTACGCCACACCGGGGTTGGACCCCGCCAGGACATCCGCGGGGCATTGAAGGCGCTGTTGGAGAACTGACGGTGAGGCGCACGATCAGATTTCGATCTGCGCGCCCAGCTCCACCACCCGGTTGGACGGCAAGTTGAAGTGCTCCGTCGCGCCGCCCGCATTGCGGATCAGGACGCCGAACAGCCGCTCGCGCCAGCGCGCCATCCCCGGCCTGGCCGTTGAGATCACGCGTTCCCGCCCGAGAAAGTAGCTGGTCCGAAGCATCTCGAACGGCCCGCCCTCGACCGAACAGCGCTTGAGCAACGCCGGAATATCCACGTCTTCCACGAACCCGACTCTGATCGTCAAACGGTGCATCCCCGCACCGAGATCCAACAACGTGAAGCGTGCGTGCTCATCGACATACGGCGCTTCCTCGGTGACGACCGTGAGGAATACGACGCGCTCGTGCAGCACCCAGTTGTGCTTCAGGTTGTGGAGCAGCGCGGGTGGGGTCCCGCCTGCGGACGAATCCATGAACACCGCGGTGCCCGGCACACGGTGGGGCGGATGGGTGCGCATGCTCTCCACGAAGTCGTCGAGCGGCAACGCCTTGCTCCGCAACCGGTCGTGCAGTATCTCGCGCCCGCGTTTCCACGTCGTCATGACCGTGAACGTCCCGGCGGCAACGAGCAAGGGGAACCAGCCCCCCTGCGGGATCTTCGGCAGGTTCGCGCCCCAGAAGGACAGGTCGACGGCGAGGAGCAGAACGACCAATAACCCCACCGCCGCCACGTTCCAGCCCCAGCGCCGCCACGCCACCACCGCGAACAGCACGGTGGTGAACACCATGTCGGTCGTCACGGCCATCCCGTAGGCCGCCGCCAGCGAACTGCTGTTGCGGAATCCGAGGACGAGACCGATGGAGGCCAGCATCAACGCCCAGTTGACCGCAGGCATGTAGATCTGTCCCATGTGGCGCGACGATGTGTGCTCGATGTGCAGCCGCGGGAGGTACCCCAGCAGCACCGCCTGCCGCGTGAGCGAGAACGCACCCGAAATCACCGCCTGCGACGCGATCACCGTGGCCGCGGTCGAAAGTCCCACCAGCGGATACAACGCCCAGGAAGGCGCCATACTGAAGAACGGCTGCTCCACCAGCGCCGGCTGCTCGATAATCATCGCGCCTTGGCCGAAGTAGTTCAGCAACAGCGCCGGCAACACGATGGCAAACCAGGTCAAACGAATGGGTTTGCGCCCGAAGTGCCCCATGTCGGCGTACAACGCTTCACCTCCGGTCACTACCAGAAAGACCGAACCCAACACCAGCAGTCCGCGCGCCTCGTTTTCGCCGAAAAAACCGACCGCGGCCAGCGGGTTCAACGCCGCCAGCACCCCCGGATGTCGGATGATCTGGTTGGTGCCGAGGACGGCAAGCGTCAGGAACCACAGGGTCATTACGGGGCCGAAGACGGCACCCACCCGCGCGGTCCCATGGCGTTGCCCACTGAAAAGCAGGAAGAGAATCACCACGGTAATCGGGATCACGAATGGTGACAGCCCCGGGGCCGCCACATCCAGACCCTCGACCGCGCTCAACACCGAGATGGCCGGCGTGATCATGCTGTCGCTGTAAAGCAGCGCGGCTCCGAACAACCCCGCATACACCAGGAGCTTCCGCGCGCCGGTTGTCCGCTCACCCGGAGGATTCACCAGGGCCGTCAGCGCCATGACGCCGCCCTCGCCCCGATTGTCGGCACGCATGACGAAATACAGGTACTTGACGGAGATGACGATGATCAACGACCAGAATATCAGCGACAGGACACCGAACACATTTGCCCGTGTCGCCTCCACGCCGTGGGACACATGGAACGACTCGCGTAGTGCGTAAATCGGACTGGTGCCGATGTCGCCGTACACGACGCCCAGCGCCGCGAAGCTGAGCAGGTACAGCCTGCGGCCGGTTGGTGCCGTAGTCGCTGCCTGCTCAGTCACGGGTGGCGGAAAGCCTACCCTTCAACCTTCAGTGGCGGGGCAATCCGTTTGATGGCCTCATCGAGCTCCTCGTATGCCGTCGGATCGATCTCGCGAAACGGCGCCGCCACATACTCAATCGCCCCGTCCGGGTTCACCACGAACACGGAACGGTTGTCGATGGCATCGCCGGAGCGTGTCGTTTGCCATGCGCCGTACAGCTTGCCGACTTCGGCGCTCTCGTCGCTACCGAACAGGAACTGGAACTCATCGTCTCGCGCCCACTCGAACTGCGCCTGCGCCGCATCGGTGCTGATCGCGATCAGGATGATTTCGCGACCGTCCCGGAACAACTGTGCGTACTGATCACGGTACGCATGCATTTGGATCGTTCAGCCACGCGTTCGGGCGCGGTAGAAGAACGCCAGCACGACGGTCTTCCCGCGGAAATCGCTGAGCCGGATGGGTTCCTGCAGCACGCCGTAGCGGGTCGCCCCCGGAACGGCGAAGTCCGGGGCCACCGCGCCGACCTCGAGTGGGGTCCCTCGGTCTTGCGCCGCGCCTGGCGTGGCCACACCGAGCGATGCGGCGAGGGCAACGGCAAATGTCGTTCGGTACATGAGATGGGGCTCCTTCCCTTGGTGAATCCCGCTGCTGGGTCCCGCGAATGATACCACCTGTTGCCTCCGAGCGCACGCTGGCGGGGCTGCGCCCGAACACCCAAGTTTCAGGCATGTTCCAGCGAGATTTCATTCTCCGTCAGATCGAGCAGATCGGCGTCGTACTCCGGGCCCTGCTCCGGTCGATCCTCGCCGGGGAGGCCGATCGGACCGCCGTCCGCGCGGAATTGCGCAAGGTACTGCAGAATGTCGGGTTCGATCTCGAGATCGCCCTGATCGCCGATTCCGACACCGTGATCCGGATGATCGCGCCGACCGGCGAGCTGGAACCCGCACGGGGATGGCTGGTGGCGGAAGCGATGTACCTGGACGGCCTCGAGGCGGCGCTGGACGGTCGGCCGCAGGAGGGTCGGCGCAGTCTCGAGAAGGCGTTCCGCTTGTTCCAGATGTTTGACGCGGGTACGCCGATTCCCAGCGGATTTCCCGAAGCGCGCGAGCGCATGGCGGAGATCGAGCAGCGTTTGGCCGCCCTCGGTGCCGCGGACGGGGATTAGGTCGTGGTGCGCGACGGATCGCGTGGCGCTGATCCGCGCGCTACAGCTCCCGAATGGCCTCGATGGGATTGAGTCGCGCTGCACGGCTCGCCGGATACCATCCGAACACCAGTCCCACCAGCAAGGCAAAGCCGACCGACGCGATCGCGCCCGGCACGTGCACCTGTATGATGAAGTTCTTGCCGAACTGCTGCGCGATGGTCTCGGTCACCAGGATGAGTCCCATCCCGCCGGCGACGCCGAGGACCGCGCCGAGCAGCGCCAGCGTCAGCGATTCGATCAGGAACAACCGGCGGATCGATGCGTCGTCGGCGCCGAGCGCCATGCGAATGCCGATCTCGCGCACCCGTTCACGGACCGAGATGATCAACACCGAGAACAACCCGACGCCACCGACGATCAGTGTCACTCCCGCGATGGTGAACAGGACGCCGTTCCATCCCTTCAGGATCGAGTCGGCCATCTGCAGATCCTCAGCTACGTCGGCGGCGCCGTTGTAGACATCAAAATCCTCGACATCGCCGTGCCGACTGCGCAGCAGCGCACTTGTGGTCGCCATCGTGGTCGCGAAGTCCGCACCGTCGGCCACGCGTACGACAACGTCATCCAGCCGCCGGCGGCCGTTGTAGTACTGCGTGATGTACGTATAGGGGACGTAGATGCGTCGCGCGAGAAACGAGAAATCGGCCGGCACCAGATCCAGTTCGAACGGCGCGACGACGCCGACGATACGGAACTTGATCCCGTCGATCGCGATCGTGCGGCCCAAGGGGTCGGCGTTGCCGAAATAGTCTGGTACCAACTCTTCGCCGATCACGGCGACGCGGGCCGCGTTCGCAATTTCCAGCGGCGCGAACTCACGGCCGTTGACGATCCGCCAGTTGCGAAACCGCAGATACGTCGCGTCGACGCCATCGACGGGTACGCGACGCTGATCGCGCTCGGTGCTCACGAGTACGCCGCGCAGATACGTCAGCCCATACACCGTGGCCACCCCGGGAGCCGACCCCAGGGCGTCGACGTCGGCAAGCCGGAGACCCACGTGGCGAAGCTCCGCTGCGCGCCGCGCATCGGATCGCGGGCCGCGGTTGCCGTACCGGACCGCCAGCGGCATGCCCATCTGCTCGAGTTCCTTGTAGGCCATGCGCTGCATCGCCGCGGCCAACGACGTCATGGAAACCACCGACGCCGCCCCAAACACGATCCCGAACAGCGTCAGCATCGAGCGGAGCTTGTGACCCCAGATCTCGCGCAGCGCGTCGAGGACCTGGTCGATCCCCTCGGCCCGCAGCCGGCCGAGCCCTCCGACGTCAGCCATAACGCAACGCCTCGACGGGTTGCAGCCGCGCCGCGCGGAACGCGGGATAGATGCCGGCCAGGAACCCCACGCCCAGCGACGTGACGATCGCCACGGTCGCGATGGGGGGGGTCACGACCGCGGGCATGCTCATGAAGTGCGCGACCGTGCCCGTCAGCGCCGTCCCCAGTCCCAGTCCCGCCAGCCCTCCGAATACCGAAATGACGATCACCTGCGCCAGCACCTGGCCGAAGATCTGCAGCCCGGTGGCACCGAGCGCCATGCGGGTCCCGAACTCACGCACCCGTTCCACCACCGACGCGATGAGGATGTTCGCGATCACGACGCCGCCCGCAATGAGCGAGATAATCCCAACAACCAGGAAGATGAAGTTGAACAGCATGAAGAAGTCAGCATCGCTGTTGGCCCCCGCACCGGACGGCGTGATATCGAAATCCTCGACGCCGTGGCGCAGCAGCATCATCGCCGCCACTTGCTCCTGCGCCGCACGGGCGCCGGTTGGGGTCGTCGCTTTCAGGGTGAGAAACGAAAGGCCGTCGTCCTCGCCACTGTACTGGGTGAACGCCGTCGTGATCGGGATGTACGCACGTTCATTGCGATACTCCAGAGCATTCCCGGACCACACGGCGAAGTAGAACTCCTCGCGCTCCATCACCCCCACCACCGTGTAGTTGCTGCCCGCCAACGTGACCAGTTGCCCCAGCGCTCGCTCCGGGTTGCCAAACAGCGAGTCGGCGTACTTCCATCCGAGCACGATCACGCGCGTCTTGCGCGCGACATCGAGGTCGCCGAGATACCGGCCGACCAGCGGCCGGATGTCATTGATCCTGGCGTAGTCGGGCGTGGTGCCAATCACCTGACCGCGGAAATGCACGTTCCCAACCTGGTACCCGAGGTTGCCGAACCAGCCCGGCGCCACCGCGCCCAGCGTCGTCGCGCGCTCCTTCAGATACCTGGCGTCCCGGTACGTGAGACGATCCGACGCGAGTTCGCGCGCCGTCGGGCGTTCAGTTTGATCGCGGTCCCGCACGATCACCGTCCCGAACCCGCCCACCTCCGCGATGTAATCCTGGGTGACCTTCGACTGGCCGCCAAACAGGGCAAGAACGGTCACGACGCTACCGGTACCGAGTACGAGCCCCAGCAACGACAGCAGCGTTTGGCCGAGGTGGCGGCGAGCTTCGTGCAGGCCGAGGACCAGCGACTCGAAGAAACTCACGCGGCGACCACGCCGTCGGCGATGTGAATGGTGCGGGAGGCCTCGGCGGCGACGTGGGGATCGTGCGTCACCAGCACGATCGTGTTGCCCGCGTCATGCACCTCGCGAAAGGTCTTGAGTACCTCGGCGCCCGCCTTGGAATCGAGGTTCCCCGTCGGCTCGTCAACCAGAAGAATGGCCGGCGAACCAACCAGCGCCCGCGCCACCGCCACACGCTGGCGTTCACCGCCGGACAGCTCGTCCGGCCGGTGACCGATGCGATGCCCCAACCCGAGCCGGTCGAGCAGCACCCGCGCGGCCTGAAGACGCGCGCGGCGCCCGATACCGCCACGGTACTGCAACGGCAGGGCGACGTTCTCCTCGACGCTCATGCGGGGCATCAGGTTGAACGTCTGGAACACGAACCCGACTTTGCGATTGCGCACATGCGCCAACCCACGGCCGCGCAGGCCGCTCACGTCTTCCCCGTCGAGCCGGTAGGTCCCTGACGTCGGTGAATCGAGACATCCGAGGATGTGCATGAGGGTACTCTTACCCGATCCGGACGGACCGGTGATGGCCACGTACTCCCCCTGTCGCACCTCGACGTCGACACCGCGTAGCGCCTCGACGTCGACGCGGCCAAGCCGATAGATCTTCTTGAGCGCTGCGGCCTCGATGAGCGACATGTTATCGCCCGCTTGCCGCCCGCCGCGCCGCTTCCACCGGATCCTCCAACGCGACGGAATCACCGGCGACCAGGCCTTCGGTCACTTCGACGAAGCTGAGGTCACTCAGACCAAGCGTCACCCCCGTTCTGGTGGCGCGTCCGTCGACGATCTTGAACACCGTCGGTAGCCCTTCGGAGAAAAAGACGGCTTCTACCGGTACCCGGACCACGTCCTCGCGGCTCGGTCCGGAAATGCGCACGTTGGCCGTCATCCCGGGACGCAGTACTCGGTGTCCGCCGGTGACTTCCACCTCGACGTCGAAGACGCGAATCCGATCCTGTTGCCGCGCGGCCGGCGGGACCAAGCGGACGACTCCGGTCGCCGTATCGTCCGGAAACGCGTCGACCGTCAGGCGCACGATATCGCCGAACGAGACCTTGCCGATATCCACCTCGTTGATGGCCGTCTTGACGACCAGCGAGGAGAGGTCCCCAATCGTGAACATCTCGGTACCACCGCCGAAGGCACTGGTCCCGCCCACAACGGTCTCACCTTCTTCGACGCCGCGGAGAATGACCACCCCGGCGCTCGGGGCGACGACGACCGCGGATTGCGATTCGTCCGTGGCGCGTACGCCGCTTGCCTGCATCAGTCGCAAGCGGTCGCTCGCCGCGCGAAGTTGGTTCTCCGCCTGGTCGAACCGGGCCCGCGTGGCTTCGACTTCGGCCTCCGAAATCATCGTGTCCACGGCGAGGCGTTGCGCACGGTCGAGCTCCCGTCGCAGATTCGCCACCGAGATCTCCGATGAGGAGATCTCGCTGAGGAGCTGCGCGAGGGCATTCGCCTGTGCGATGTCGGGCACGATCGTCACGAGCCGCTGGCCCACCCGAACCGCATCCCCGGCCTCGACGTGCAGCTGCCGGACGACTCCCGAGATGGGTGACTTGACCACGATTTGGCGCTTCGGTTCGACGACGCCCGTTTCTTCGATCGCGACGGAAATCGTTCCGCGGTCGGTGACCGCGACGCGGAATGGCAGGCCGGTTTCCTCTCCACTGCCTTCAGCGGAAGAGCAGCCGGCCAGGACCGCCGCCAACAGGAGAACGGCCGCCCCCGGTGCGTACCGGTATGGTTGCATATAGCAAGACCTCTATCTTCAGGACGGGTCGACACCCTGACTGTCGCACTATACGAGTTTCGGAGCCAGGTTGTTTCTCGGGGTAGCCGTCGCCGGGGCGCCGCACTTGCCCGACCGGTTCGTCGGACACAACGTCGTCGAATAAGCCCGAAAGGAAGCCGCAGATGTCGACCCACTCCCAGCTCCGCCATGCGGCCACCGCGGTGGCTGTTTCGATCGGCCTCCTGGGTTACGCGCGCGCCGCCGTCAGCCAGGGCGACTCACTGCCCATCGTCACCCTGCGGCCCGGCCTGGTGATCACGCGCTCGGTGCGCGTGCAACCCGGCACGTACGATCTGCCCGGGCACTCGTCACTCGACTCGGCCGTGATCATCATCCGCGGAAACGACATCACCGTCGACTTCGCCGGCGCGATCATGCGGGGGACCCCGCCCGACACCGACCCGGATCGCGCCGCTGGCGTCGCCATCCGAATCGACGGCGGGCGCAACGTGCGGCTGCTCCGAGCGGAGGTACACGGATACCGGATCGGGATCCTGGCCCGGGGCACGCGCGGGCTGCAGCTCATCGACAACGACCTGAGCTACACGTGGAAGCCGCGCCTCTACAGTCTGGTCGAGCACGAAAGCCTGGTGGATTGGATGTCGTTCCACCACAACGACGCGCGTGAGTGGCTGCGGACCGGGGCCGCGATATATCTCGATGACGTCGAGGGAGGCGAGTTGCGCGGGAATCTCGCCGTTCAGGGAATGAACGGGCTGCTGATGACGAAGAGCCGGCACCTTGCCGTGCGTGGCAACACGTTCGCGTTCAACTCGGCACTCGGGATCGGGCTCTATCGGTCGAGCGACAACACCATCGCGCACAACCGTGTGGGGTTCAATGTCCGCGGCTACAGTCACGGCTTCTACCAGCGCGGCCAGGATTCCGCCGGCATCCTGCTCTACGAACAGAGTTCGCGCAACATCGTGGCGTACAACTCCGTCACACACGGGGGTGACGGACTGTTCCTGTGGGCCGGCCAGAGCACGATGGACTCGGGTGAAGGCGGCGCGAACGACAATCTGTTCTATGGGAACGACTTCAGCTTTGCTCCCACTAACTCGATGGAAGCCACGTTCAGCCGCAATATGTTCGTGGCCAACCGCGCCGTTGGCAGCACGTACGGCATGTGGGGCGGGTACAGCTTCGAGTCGGTGGTGGTCGGAAACTGCTTCGCGCGGAATCGGGTCGGGCTCGCGATCGAACATGGGCAGGACAATCTCATCCTGGCCAACCGGTTTTCGGGCGACAGCACCGCGGTCAGCTTGTGGGCCAATCCCTCGGAGCTTTCGGACTGGGGCTACCCGCAGCATCGCGATACGCGGAGCCGGGACAATCGGGTCGAGCGCAACGCGTTCGTGGGGAACCGCGTCGCGGTGCGCGGCGTGCGAACGCATGGTCTCCTGGTGCGGAACAACGCATGGCGCTCGGTGGATTCGGTCACCGTCCTTCGCGATTCGACCGGTTTCAGCGCGGAAGGAAACGTCACGTCGAGCGTGCCCCTCGGGGGCGGCGATCCGTGCGATCCGATGCCGGCGCTGCCTGCGCGGTACGCGGCCCTCGCCCCCGAAGCCGGAGGCGTCGCCCCGACGCCCACCGAGCTGGACCGTCTCGACCGATCGGCGATGGTCGTGGACGAGTGGGGGCCGTTCGACTGGCGCTC
Source organism: Gemmatimonadales bacterium (assembly GCA_036397455.1). Taxonomy (GTDB): domain Bacteria; phylum Gemmatimonadota; class Gemmatimonadetes; order Gemmatimonadales; family GWC2-71-9; genus JADFNB01. The sequence continues at coordinate 31,327 of DASWIX010000033.1, forward strand.
GCCCAAACTCTGGCCCACCGACAGCACACGCGCCGTACCGTTGCGGTTGCGCGTGCTTGGGCCGCGGGGGAGGTGGGCGTTGCTCGAGCTGCGCGGGGTGGAGGCGATTTCCGCGACGGCCGGCGCGGTGGGTGACACGATCGCCGTGACACCCGACGCCGAGTCGATCGGTGACTGGGAGGTGACGCTGGAGTACAGCGGCGAGGCCACGGTCTCGCCGAGAGGTGTCCGGGCGGCCACGGGCACGCCGTACGTGTTCTCCTACGGGCGGTTCGAACCGACGACCGACTGGACGGTTCGTTTCTTCGCCTGGGACGAGGCCACGCATCCGGACAGCCAGCCGGCGGCCTTCGACAGCCTGCTGCGCTCCATGCCGCTGTTCGTGCGCCACGAGTCTCGTCTCGACTACGAGTGGTATCGCCCAACCATCCCGGATCTACCGCGTGAGCGCGTTGCCCTCGAGGGAACGGCGGCCGTAACGCTCCCGGCCGGCGATTACACGCTCCGGACGATCAGCGACGACGGTGTGCGGGTGTGGGTCGATGGGGCTCTGCTCATCGACCACTGGACGGCCCACGGATCGGAGCTGAACTTCGCGCGCCTCAACGGCGGGCGCCACGACCTCCGCGTGCGATACTATCAAGACGGTGGGTGGACCGAGCTTCGGCTGGACATCGTGCGCGGCATCCAGCAGTCACCGGGATCGCCGGGACCGCATTAGCCCCAGCCGTCGCGCAGCACGCGGCGCGCGTTGCCCCCGAGGAACTTCTCCACCTGGGTGGACGTGAAGCCGGCCGCCAGCAGCGCGTCGGTCAGCCGCGGCCAGTCGGCCGGTTCTTTCAGATCGTTCGGCGGATCGGTCATGCCGTCCCAATCCGAGCCCAACGCCACGAGGTCCTCGCCACCGGTGTTGGCCAGCTCGCGCACGTGGCGCACCACATGGTGCAGCGTGTCCTGCCGGTGGTAATCGTTCACCAACCAGTAGTTGTAGAAGATTACGCCCACGACGCCGCCGCTGGCCCGGATGGCATCGATGTCCTCCTGATAGGCGTTGATGTCGGCCGCATAGAGCGAAGCGGCGCCCACATGACTCATCACGATCGGCCGGTGACGGGGATTGGGGATCGCGTACACGTCCCGGCGTGCGGGTCGGGTGGTGTGCGTGAGATCGACCACGACACCATGGTGGTACATCTCCTCCACGACGTCCTTACCGGTCTGAGGCAAGCGCGCGGTCAGGTCTTCTTGGAACTGGAAGCAACGGAGCGTACGGAGAAACACGTCCTTCGGGATAGCCTCCACGGGCGGCGCCACGCCGTTCGGATAGAAATGCGCCAGCGTAATGGACGCGACGCCCTCGGCCTTGAGCAACGCGACATTGGTGACGTCGCCGTTCAATACGTGGGCGCCCTCGATGGTGTGAATGACGGCGAGTTGGCCCGCTCCGAGCGCCGCGTCGAGTTCCTGGTTCGACGTCACGACCGCCGCGGTCCGCGCGGGTGCCGGCGTCATCGCGTTCACCGCGGCCACCTCGGATTCCATGTGCCGAAGCACCCGCAGCGCGATGTCGAACGGGTCGCCGTCGAGCGCCACTTTCAGCGGTTGGATGAAGTGACTGCCGAAGTGTATGACCCAACAGTCGTGACGCAGGTACTTCTCCGGAACGTAGACCGCGGAGCACAGCACGTCGATGTCACCGGCGAGCAGCGACGGGTAGTTGGTACGCAGTTCGGTCAGCTTGAATCCCTCGTTCACCGTTTGGGAGTCCTTGAACGACACCCCGCTGAAGAACGTCTTGAGGGAGGGATGCGCGTGGAGATCGACGACGGTGGCCTGCCGGTGCACCTGCCGGGCCGTGGCAGAGACTGGATGAGTCATCTGTGGAACTCCCCGATGGCGACGTGCAAGCATGGCACGTAAACATCCTCGGGTCCACCCCCATGTTGCGACATCGCGCGCGCACATCTCACAGGGATGCCGCGGGGACGGCCCGCGGGTCAGCGGTGCGGCAACAGCGTGAGCGTCGCGTGCCCCAGCGCGACCGGCCAGCGAGGCGTAAACGACGTTCCCTGCTCCGTCGCTTCGAGCCCTGACTCCGATCGGGTGATCGTACTGATTGGATACGACCACACGGTCGTTTCGGGATCGCAGTGGAACGCCAAACGGCCGGCGAGCGACAGCTCCGGCGCAAACACCGCGTCCGCGGGAAACGCGTCGCGGTTCCACCGATACGCGATCGTGAGCGTTCCGTCGTCCGAGAACCGCATCTGCTTTTCGATCAAGCCCGCGGTCACGCGCGGGCGCAGGATCAGGGTCAAGTCGCCTGGTTCCTCGCGCGCGTCGAGGTCGCACGGCAGGGTCATCCCGCTCATGATCGGCTCGAATGCGCTCCGTGTGTACGCATCGGTCTGTGTATCACCGGACAACACGCGTTCCATGAGCATCACGCGTTCGTGTACGTCGAACGTTGGTCTCTCGTCCACGGCGAGACGGCGCTCGAGATCGTGAATGCTCGGGACGCCGGAGGGGTCGGGGGCATCTGGCGACGCCACCGCTCCTCGTGCGTGGTAGAGTTCGCGTCGACGTGTCAGGACGTTGGCGAAGTTCAGGCCGCGGTCGAACGCCGTGTACTCCAGCAGCGCGCCGCACCACGCCGGGCGCACGAGGGCGGAGAATCGATCCGAGTGTATCCAGGCTTCCACGTGTCCATCGACGTCGAAGTCGAGCAGCTCGTGCTGGAGCGACTCGCCCCGCCGGAGCAGCGCTTCCGCACGAGCCAACTCCCGCCAGAGCGCTTCGCGCAGGTGCGGCAGGTACAACCCGCCGAACACCCCATGCCAGTACGCGTCGTTGCACTGCGCGCGCCCGATGGCGCGGCGCGCATCCGGTGGGTCCGCGCGCGTGCGGCAATATCGGGAGAGCCGCACCATCTTCTTGTGCATGCGATTGCTCTCGGGGTACTTGACCAGGAAGTGCGGCCAATGTCCCCCGCGTAACAGCGCCCCGTCGGCCCCGGCGAGACGCTCGCGACCCAGTTCCGTCTCGATCCGCTCCAGGCGCTCGGCCGCCGCAGGTGGCAAGGACCAGGTCTCCATTTCACGGTAGGACGCCGTGGGCAGGTACACCAACCCGCCACTGGCCACTTCCGTGATCGCGTCACGAGGCGTGCAGAGCCGGACATCACCTCCACCAACCGCTGCGCCCATCGCATCCAGAAACGACGCCAACCACCCGCGCTCGTACACCCACGCCTTCGTGCCGGGCCAGCCGCCGAATTTCTCGCCGTCATCCGCGAGGACGGCCAGGCGGGCCCCGCGCAGGCGCAGGTCGCCCAAGTAGGCAACCGTTTCCGCGGGTGACTGGAATGGCACGAGATACCGGAGTCGCTCGTCGATCGGCAGCACTCCCAAGGGCGTGCCACCCCCATCGGCGTGAAACGGCGTGTGCAGTTGGTGTCGCTCGAATCCGGTCACGAGAAAATGTCGGTCGTCGACCAGAAGGTAGCGTACGCCGGCGTCCACCAGGTCCGTGGCCAACCCGGGTTCCCACACGCGTTCCGTCAGCCACAGGCCCGTGGCGTGCTGACCGAATCGTGTCTGAATCGCCTCGCGCATCCAGACGATCTGCTCGATCCGATCGGCCGGCGGTAACGCGGCAAGGATCGGCTCGTAGAAACCCGAGAGCAGCAGCTCCACCCGTCCGTCCGCCGCGAGTTCGCCCACCAGATCGAGATACGCGTGGTCGTGCCCGTCCAGCCACTCGAGCAATGGCCCGGAGATGTGCAACGCGATCGGCAGGAAGTCGCGTTCGGCGACCGCACGGAGAAACGGCAGGTACACGTCGCGCACGTGATCTTCGAACACCGAGTCGAAGTTCCCAACCGGCTGGTGCACATGGACGCCAAAGACGAGGCGGATCGGCTCCGTCACGCGAACCCGAGGCGGAGCGCCACCGGCCGTAACGCCGCGACCCGTTCGGGCGGAAGCGTTCGCGTCAGGTCGGCAAAGCGCGTTTGGGCTCCGAACGGCACGGGCCGATCGAGCAGCACACACAGGTCGGCCAGTTCGAGCACCCGGAGCGCCGCCGCAGCCGAGTCGTCGGTCGCCAGGGCGCCGACGGCCTCGACCACCGCATCACGCACCACCCGCTGGACGTCGCGGCCGCGGCAGACCGCCTCACGCTGGCGGTCGTCGAGCAGGCGTGGCATCATCGTTCCGCACAGGATGTCCGCCAACGCGACACGTCCGCGTTCCGGAAGCTGACTCCACGCGAGCTGCCACGACGCCGATCCGTCCAACCGTTGCACCGTGATGTGGATGTCCGCGGGACGTGGCGCGTCCACGGCCACTTGCAGCCGCTGCTCCCTCCCGGTACGCGTCTCGACAACCGTGGCCACGTCGCGCTGTACGCGCGCCTCGTGGCCATCGGGCAGGATCGGCTGGACCACCACGTCCAGGTGATCGGCCACCCCGCACAGCGCGGCGACGCGCACGGCGGCCGGCACGGCCGGTCGCGCGTCTCGCTCGTAAATGTCGCGGCCCGTACCCAGCGCGGGATCATTGCTCACCGCCTCCGCAAGCCGTGTGGTCAGTCCCGCCTCGAGTTCTTCCCTGCGGCTACCGGCCAATTCGATCGCGCGCACCGCGTACCGCAGCACCTGCGTACTCTCGATGCCCGCGATGTCGTCGAAGAACCAACCGCAGGACGTGAACATGCTCAACGCGTTCCATTCCATGTCGAGCAACTCGGCCATTCGCGTGCCGACATGCCGATCGGCGGTCGTGATGCATGACGACAGCAACACCCGCACCGCGTCATCGCCGGCCATGCGGGCGACCCCGTATGCGTCCCTCGTGGCCCAGGGATCGCGCAGCACGCCGGCCGATTCCCGTTCGAACACCCCATGCAGTTCCTCTACCAACCACTCGAGGGCCTCACGTAACACGACACGCCACTGCTGCCGCGTGTGGCGCTCGGGGTGCGTTCGGCAGCCACAATCGGCGCGCCAGCGATCCACCCCGTGAGGACAGCTCCATGAACTCGGCGCGTTGAGCCCGATGACACGTTCCGGCGGATGACGCGCCAGGAACGAAGCGAAATTCTCGACCCGAACGTCCGTACTCTCGGCGAGTCCGGAGAGCAGCGCGGCCAATGCCATCTCCCCGAATGCGTGATGATGGCCGTACGTCTCCCCATCGGTGGCCAGCGCCGTGAGCCGACCAGCGGATTGCTGCAGCAGGCGCTGCCGCCACAGATCCGCATCCCGGATCAGCGGCCCGAAGGCGACGTCGTGCGAGAGCGGGCCATCATAGACGATCACGGCGATGGTACGCCCGGCCGTCGTGCGGTACGTCGCCGGCTCCCCGGGCTCCGCACCGACGACCTGGTGGGGCGCCAGGACGGTAAATCCAAGCCCTTCCGCCGCCAGCACGTCCATCGTCTCGTCGTCCACCGCCGTTTCCGGCAGCCACATGCCCTCAGGCGGGCGACCGTACCGTCGCGCGAAATCAGCGATACCCCAGCGCACCTCCGTTTCCTTGTCGCGGCGTGCGCACAGGGGAAGGATGACGTGATGGTAGGGCATCGCGATCGCGTTGCCGTGTCCGTCAAGACGCTCGCAACTGGCGCGATCCGCGGCGAGAACGGCCGCGTACGTCTCCGGCGCCGCGCGTTCCAGCCAGGCGAGAAGCGTTGAACCAAAATCGAAGCTGATCGAGGTGAGCGTATTGACGACGCTTGCGATCCGACCGGTCCCATCGAGCACGCGGGCCGCCACGACCGCCCGGTAACACTCGCGCTCGATCCGCTCATTCCAGTCATGAAACGGGGCAGCCGAGCATTCGCGCGGCATCTCTTCAAACCACGGATCACTGCGCGGCGGCTGATAGAAGTGTCCGTGGACGACGACGGATCGTGGCGGGGGCATCGTGTGAGTCCGCGGGCTCACCGCACCGGCGGATTGGAACGTTCGAGAACCCGCGCAAGCGCGTCGAGTACCGCGGGGAATACCGCGTCGCGCGCCGCCAACGTCGCAGCCACTTCGGCGGCGCGTGCCCGCCCCCCCACATCGTCATCCCGCTCCAGTGATTCCACCAAGGTCTCCGCGGCGCTGCAATGCCGCTCAAATCGCTCGATGCCGTAGTCGGCCGTGACGCCCGTCGAAATGATGAACTGCCAGTCGGAAGACTGAGCCAACAGCATCTCGCGCGCGGCTTGGGCGAGAATCGGCCGCAGCGAGTCGACGCGCAGCGCGAGCGGCACCACATCCCAGAACCGCTGTTCGAGAGGCCATAGCCGCTCCCACGTCCACCGCGTATCCGGATTGAGCCACATCGAGTGATCCCCGTTCGCACCCCAGGACCCTTCGCCCAGCCGAATCGCTCGGCCCCCGGGAGAAGTCCGGAGATGGTCCGACCCGGTCACCGCTCGCACATCGGTGCGCGCCGCGAGTTGCCGGTAGAGCTGCGTCACGAAATGGACACCCTCGAACCACCAATGACCGAACAGCTCCGTGTCGAACGGCGCGACGATCACGCTACCCTGCTGCTCAGCGGCCGTCCGCCCGAGCAATCCGGCGAAGTGGGCGGCGTGTTCCGCGGCGCGATCGAAGGCGGCGGCCACGTCGTACGGTTGCTTGTCGCCCAAGTCGGCGTGTGGGCCGGTCACCCGCCACAGCTTCAGGCCCCCGGGCCAGCGAATTTTGTGAAACTCCAGGTACACACCATCGCCCGGATATCCGTGCTGGCGACTCCACACCTGCATGGACGAGCGAGGATCGCGCACGAATGCGCGGGGGTGGCGTCCCTGACTCGGAGCCGCCAGGTGATACGCCTGATACGGCGATCGAACGACAGCGTCGCTTCCGCCTGATCGGCGGTGGCCGCCGATGCCGCCGTGTCGTTCGCCGTCGAACCGCTCGGCGCCAAGCGGGACGTCAGCGTACGCGCCAAGTGGCGCGCCGGCGGCGGCGAGATGCGCGTCCACAAAGAAGTAGTGGAACCCGCTCTCCGCGAGCAGGTCGTCGATGCCGGGCCGTGCGTCGCCCGCCCCGCCACCCGATGAGATCCACGGCCCTGCCGGCCGGTACGCGCATTCCGGTATCCAGCACCCGCGCGGCGGGGCGCCGAACAGGCGAGCGTGTTCGGCAAAACCGACTTCCAACTGCAGACGAATACTCTCGTCGCGACCCAGGAGCGGCAGGTATCCGTGTGTCGCCGCCGAGCTGACGAGTTCGATCCGTCCCGCATCCTGCAGGCCGCGGAAGGCCGCCACCAGATCCCCGTTGGTGGAATCGAACACATCGCGTAGATGGCTGAGGCGGTCCCGCCAGAAGGTCACGAGCGGGATCAGATGCCCGTCGCCGCCGGCGGCCAGAGCCTCGGGAGCGGACGCACACGCTTCGAGCCGGTGGCCGAAGAACTCCTGGAGTTCCGCTGCGAAGGTCGCATCGGCAAGCTGATTGGCCAGCACCGGCGTGATCCCGAGCGTGATCGGTGACGGGACGCCATCGTCCGAGAGACGCCGCAGTCCGTCGACGAGGGGCAGATACGTGTCCACCGCCGCCTCGCATAACCAGTCACTCCCGTGAGGCCAGCGTCCGTGCCGCAAGACATAGGGCAGATGAGAATGGAACATCAGTACGAAGTCCATATCGCCCTAGCGCCGCACCCGGGCGGTCTCCGCCCGGCGATACACGTCCAGATATCGCTGTTCCGACGGACGCCAACTGAAATCCCGCCGCATGGCGCGTCGCACCATCGGCGACCATGTTCGCGGCTCCTCGTAGGTCTTCACCGCGCGTTGCAGCGCCTGGTCGAAGCTCGACGGCTCATACTCATGGAACATGAACCCCGTCGTACCGTTCACGACCGTATCGGCGAGCCCTCCCACGTGTCGCACGATCGGCAGGCTCCCATACCGTTGCGCCCGCATCTGGGTGAGACCGCACGGCTCGAACCGTGACGGCATGAGCAACAGATCCGATCCGGCCAGCAGGCGATGCTCGAGCCGCTCGGTGAATACCAACGGGACCGCGATCTGTTCGGGAGCGCTCTGCGCCAGCACGGCCAGCGCGTTCTCATAGTACGGTTCGCCGCGTCCCAGAAACACGAACTGCGCCGCCGTGTTGCGCAGCAAATCCGGCGTGAGGATCAGATCGAACCCCTTCTGCTCGACGAGTCGCGCACTCATGGCCACGAGCGGGACGCGTTGGCGCTGCGGCAACCCGTATCGTCGTTGCGCCGCCTTCTTGCAGCGTTGTTTGGCGGCGAGGTCGTCCACCGAATAGCGTGCGGTCAACTCCGGATCATTGGCCGGGTCCCATAACACGGTGTCGATCCCGTTCACGATCCCCACGAACCGATCACGCAGGTAGCGGAAATGCTCATGCAACCCGAAGCCGCCTTCCGGCGTGCATAATTCCGCTGCGTGACTCGGACTCACGGTGGTGATCATGTCGGCGAATGCGAGGCCGCCCTTCAGGATATTCACGCGTCCGTACCACTCCATCCACCGCCAATCGTACAGGCTGGCCGGCAACCCGATCTCCGCGAGCATCTCGAGCGGGAAATGACCCTGAAACGCACCGTTGTGGACCGTCAGGACCGAGGCGATCTGATCGTATGCCGGCAACCCTGCAAACACGTACCGCAGATAGATGATCGACAGGGCCGTGTGCCAGTCATGGGCGTGGAGGACCGTGGCGTCGGGCCTGAGATCGGGAATCGCGCGGAGCGCCGCCATGCAAAAAAACGCGAATCGATGGGCATTGTCGGGATAGTCGGCGAGTTCTCCGTACACGCCCGGCCGATCGAAGTACCGATCCTGCTCGATGAAGTACACGGTCGGGCCGCTCACGCATGTCGCACGGTACACGCGTGCTTCGTCCTCGCGCGTCCCGAGCCGCACGACGAACGGATCGCCGACGGGCTCCAGCTCGGTACCACGGTCCCGCACCGACCGATAGAGTGGCATGATGATCGTGACACGAGTGCCTGCCCGCACCTGGTGCTCCGCCAATCCGCGCACCGCTTCCGCCAGTCCTCCTGTGCGCGCGAACGGCCAGTACTCGGCGACCAGATGCACGACGTCCCCGCGCGCCTGGCGTCTGTCACGTGGCGCGGCCTTGGCGACCATCATCCGCTGCTCGCCGCGCGCAGGGGATCGGTTACCGTCTCGCCGCCGGCGGCGGCGGCGGGGACGTAGTAGTCGTTGGCGTAGCGCTGCACCATCACGCGCGACGTAAAGCGCGCCGCCGCCTGTCGCATCGCATGTTTCATCCGCGCGGTCCATCCCAGCGGAACACCTCGTCCATCGCGCGTGAAGAACAGCGGCACGATTTCCGTTTCGAGCAGGCGGTACACGTTCGAGGCGTCCTGGTCGTCGGCATCGTCGTCGGAGCACAGCGGAATGGTCCAGCCGTTGGCGCCGGAGAACCCTTCGGCCCACCACCCATCATGCGTTCCCAGTTGCGGGACCCCGTTGAGCGCGGCCTTCATCCCACTGGTCCCGCAGGCCTCGAGGGGCGGATGTGGCAGGTTGAGCCAGAGGTCGACCCCCTCGACCATCCGGTGCGCCAGGTGCATCTCGTAGTCTTCCAGAAACGTGATGCGTCCCTCGAAACTCGGATCGCTCGCGAACTGATATACCCGTTGCAACATCCGCTTGCCGGGTTCGTCCGCCGGATGCGCCTTGCCGGCGAAAATCAACTGAACCGGCCGGCGCGTGTCGACCAGCAGACGCCGCAGCCGGTTTGGATCTCGAAACAGCAAGTCGGCGCGCTTGTACGTCGCAAACCGGCGGGCGAATCCGATGGTCAGTGCATCGGTGGCGAGCAACGTCCCGGCGCCGACCAACCGTGCCGGCTCCCCCCACTGATCGCGCCAGCGGCGCCGCGCTTCGTCACGAATGTAGTCGAGAAGATGCTCCTTAAGTCGCACGTGCAGATCCCACAACGCCGCGTCGTCGAGTGTCTCGAGGTGCTCCCACGTACTCGGCTGATCGAGTCGCGCGCCCCATCCGTCGCCGAGGTGCGCATCGAGGAGATCGAGCATCGGATTCGCCGTCCACGTGGCCAGATGCACACCGTTCGTGACATGACCGATGGGCACCTCGTCCGGCGTGCGGTCAGGCCACAACGACCGCCAGATGGCGCGGGTCTCGCGGCCGTGGCGTGCGGAGACGCCGTTGACACGTCCTGACAGCCTGATGGCGGCCGCGGTCATGTGGAACTGGTTTTGGGCTTCGGTCGGGTGGCGGCCCAGTGCAAAGAACCGCTCGCGGCCGACATGGAGTGCGTCCCACAGCGCCCCGACACACGCTTCCACTTGGTCGTCGCTGAAGCGGTCATGGCCGGCGGGCACCGGCGTATGCGTGGTGAAAATGCTGGTCGCGCGGACCTGCGCGACGGCTTCCTCGAACGACATGCCCTCATCGACGAGTTCGCGCAAACGTTCGAACAGCATGAACGCCGCGTGGCCCTCGTTGGCATGCCATACCGCCGGTGTGATCCCCAGACGCCGCAGCATACGCACGCCCCCGACGCCGAGAATCCACTCCTGCCGCAGGCGCAACCCGGGGCCGCCGGCGTACAGGCGATGGGTCAGTCCTCGATCGTCCGGGTGGTTGCGTTCGAGGTCGGTATCGAGCAGGAACACGGGGACCGAGCCGACCATCAGCCGCCACACGCCCACGTGCACCGTGCGACCGTACGCGGGCACCTCGACGACGTGTGGGTCGCCGGTCCGGTCAAGGACAGGAACCAGCGGCGTCACCGTCGGTTTGAGCGGATCGTCGGAATCCTCCTGCCATCCGTCGGTGCGCAGCCGCTGGTCGAAGTACCCCCTCGTGTACATGAGTCCGACGCCAACGAGCGGCAGTCCGAGATCGGATGCCGCCTTGCAGTGGTCACCGGCGAGGATCCCCAGTCCGCCGGAGTAGATCGGCACCGAATTGTGCAGTCCGAACTCCGCGCAGAAATACGCGATGGTGCCGGCGGCACGGTCGGGATGCGCGCGGCGGAACCAGGTGTGCTCCCCTGACAACGCCGATTCGAGTTGCGCGCAAACCCGGTCGTACGCACCGACAAACACGGGGTCGGCGGCGCACTCGATGAGCCGACCCGGGTCGACGCCCTGGAGCAGTTCAATCGGATTGTGCCGGGTTTGCCGCCACGCAAGTGGATCGATTCCCCGGAACAGATCCCGTGCGTCCCGATTCCAACTCCACCACAGATTAGTGGAAATGCCGGCCAGTCCCTGGATGCGTTCCGGGAGATGGGGTATACGAGCCTCAGCCTCGGTCATTGGCGGCGCAGGAGCACGTGGTTGGAGTGGGTACCGCGGGCAGCGCGTTCCGGGTGCGGGCGCGCTGCTCGTCACGATCACACTGACCGCCATGGAAGGTAGCCGGTCAACGGCGCGCTCAGCCAGCCACACGAATGGTTCACGACCTCTTCACACGTCGTGGTGTAAGATGCGTCGTCGCCCGGTTCGACACGCCGCGGCGGGTCGAGGTCGAATCACATGGTTGTCCGCACGAGAACACCGAGAGGTTCAGGCGGGTTTTCCCTGGATCAGGCGGCTCGGCTTGGACGCATGAACACGCGGCAAGCCCGGTCGGCGCTGTGCCCTGGCTGCGGCGCACCCTGCGAGGTGATGGCGGGCGCCGGTCCGGACGCCGAACGCATGCTCATCGTGCGCTGCCCGGAATGCGGCCGTGGTCTCGTGCTCGATCGCCCCCCAGCCATCGACGCCTGACCGCCCTTCCATCCGCTCCACCGTCGCGCTACCATCACTTGGCTCGACGTCTCCCAAGCCCCATCCGAGCGAGAGATTCATGGAACAGCGCATCGTGGACCTGTTTGACGAGTTTACCCACGGCGGCATGGATCGCAGGGACTTCATGGCTCGCTTGGCACGTCTAGCGGGCGGAACGGCGGCCGCCGCGGCTTTGATGCCCGCATTGGAAAACGACTATCGGCAGCCCGGCTTGGTACGACCCGACGATCCCCGCATCCGTGTCGAGTACGTGGCGTTTCCCGGGGCGTCCGGCGAGGTACGCGCCTACCTCGCCACACCTGGCGGTGACGGCCCGTTTCCCGCGGTGGTCGTCATCCACGAGAACCGCGGGCTGAATCCGCACGTCGAGGACGTGGCAAGACGCGCCGCCGCCGCGGGATTCTGGGCGATCGCGCCGGATGCGCTGTCCCCGCTGGGCGGAACGCCGGCCGATACCGACCAGGCGCGTTCCCGCATGCAGCAGCTCGATAATGAAATCACGATCGGGGACTTCCTGGCAGGGATCGTGTTCGCCGATAGCCACCCCGCGTCAACCGGGCGGGTCGGGTGCGTCGGGTTCTGCTGGGGTGGGGGGATGGCAAACCAGCTCGCCGTGCGTTCCGCGGAGCTGGACGCCGCCGTGGCATTCTACGGGCGGCAACCGGACGCGGCTGAGGTGCCCAGGATCCGCGCCGCCCTGCTCCTCCACTATGCGGACCTCGACACGCGCATCAACGCCGGGATCGCGTCCTACCGTGAGGCGCTGGACGCCGCCGGCGCGCGTTACGAACTGTATATGTACGACGGCGTCAACCACGCTTTCCATAACGATACGTCGCCGACCAGATACGACGCGAACGCGGCCGCGCTCGCGTGGCGACGCACCGTCGACTTCTTCAACCGGTATCTGCGCGACGCCTGACGAAGTGCCGGACCGTCATACGTCCCGCAAGGCGGACAGCGGATCCACCGCCGTGGCGCGCCGCGCGGGAACGTACGACGCGACCTCGGTAGGGGGCCGTCGTATCCGATCACGGTTTGTCAGAATCTGGATTGGCGACGCGTTCCGGGTTAGGGGTCGATAAAGACATGGCGGACGCTGAGGAGGAGAAGTCCATGAGCTTTCGCATGCTCGTTTCCCGAACGATGGCATGGGCGTCCCTCGCCGCGTGCGGCTCCGCCGCGACGGGCCCGCAAACCAGCCTCACACCAGAGGCTCAGGTCGGCGACGAATTTTCCCTCGGCGTAGGCGACGCGATCAAGCTGACCGGCGTCGACCTTCGCGTGGAGTTCACCGGCGTCTCAGGAGACTCACGATGTCCGATGCGGGTGCAGTGCGTCTGGGCGGGCGATGGGGCCGTGGTCCTGGTTTCGCGGGCCGGCGGCGGCGCGGTGCAAGCAGACACCCTGCACACGAACCTCGACCCCAAACGCATCCTCCTGGGGACCGTCGAATTGACATTGGTACGGCTTGATCCGTATCCGGACACGCCCGGTTCGATCCCTGGCGACGACTATGTCGCGACGCTCACGAGCCGGATCCCCTGAAGCCCCTCATTCACGATTGCCCCCTGCCGGTCCACCCGATCGAAGCGCGCCTGCGTGGCGACCGTCGCGCACCAACCGGTCGCCGGCGGGGCCGTTCCTGCCGTTGTTCCTGAGCGCGGGGGCTTCGACCGCAAGCGGGCTCTCGACCGCCGGTACGGGCTGTTGCGAGAGTAGATAGTCGAGGACATCGTCTGCCGTATAGCGCGTACGGCCGGCGAGGAACTTGCCGATGTTCTCGAGTTCGTCGCCGCTCGTGACCACCGGCGGCTCGACGCCAATATCGTCACGGACCTGCGGATGGCCGATGGTGGCAATCAGCGAGTTGCACAGGCAGCGGCGACCCTGGGTGTCCTCGCGGTTTCCGCCCTTCTTGACGTAGTCCTCGATCGGCTCGCTGGGACACCGAAATCCGATCTTCTTCTTGGGCGTCATGTATGCCGTCCGCAGATATCCGAGATCGCAAATGCGCTGGCGCGGCACCCCAATGGCCGGATCGGCCGGCCAATCCACGACCTTGATCGGGTATCCGGTTGGCGAAGCGCGTGGGTCGGTGCGGACGTCTACCTCGCCGCGCGCCGCGTGGCTCAGAACCGATCGCTTGATATCCTCCGCGATGCCGGACTCGTCGCAGTAGGCAAACAGCGTCCCCACCTGGATTCCCGTCGCTCCGACGGCCTGGACTTCCGCGAGGCGTTCCGGCCGACCCGCGCTTCCCGCCACCCAGAAAGGAAACCCGAGGTCGCGGATTTTTCCGAGGTCGACGACATCACGCGCACCATAGATCGGTTCGCCCCGGTGGTTCAGCCGCTGTTCTCCGCGGGGCGGCGCATTGTGGCCGCCGGCCGTCGGTCCCTCGACGATCAACCCCTCGATGGTGCCCGTGGCCTTGCGGGCCATGAACGTGGCGAGCGAGTTGCTCGCAACGATCGGATAGAACTTGGGCCGCGCAATTCGGGGTGGCGTTTCGTCCCAGTGCTCCTGTGGATCGAACCGCACATACTCGGCGCTGCCGTCCCTGAGCCCCTCGACCTCGAATTGAATTGCGGCAGGCTGGTGCTCCGCCATCCGATCGAGCGATCCAGGAATGTCCCGCGGAATACCCGCACCCATCAGGATGCAATCGACCCCGGCCAACATGGCGCCGTACAAGGTCGGTAGATTGGGAAGGGGGATCTTCGTGAGGAGGTTCATCCCCACCAGGCCGTCGTGGCCCTCCTTCGCGAGGTACACCTCGACGAAGCCGGAGATGACGCTCAGTTGTTGGCGCGCCGCGCTGACGACCTGCTTGTACATCGGGATCAATTTGTACGGCGTACCCTCGGGCCTGCCTTCCGGACGGAAGTAGCGTCGCAGCACATCGGAGGTCACGCTGCGAATCGGGAACGCCTCCATCGCTCGGCGGATGTGACCACCGATGTCGCCGTCCTGCAGACGACGAACGACGGCGAGCTCGATGCCCGTCCCCGACACGACGCCCAATTGCCCGCGCAACGACACGGCGCGCGCGAGGCACCAGTTGGACACCCCGACACCCATCCCACCCTGAATGATTGGTGGCGTATCGGTATGCCGCGTCACGTAGATCGTGGGGAGGATACCTCAGGAAGAAGACAGGCCGGGGAATTCCGGTACATTCAACCCTAAGTATGGTCGTCGGGACGGCCAAAACGCAACAGAAGGGCCGTTTCGCGGGATACCCGGGACGCCCGTGGGGCACGCCGACGAGCACGAACGGGGTTCCTTCGCGGCCACGGTATGGCCTCAAACCCGCTGGAACCGATGCCGCTTCCACGCCTCTCCCTAAGCCAGGCCCGCCGCATTGCCCTTGCCGCGCAAGGGTTCGATCGGGCGCGCCCAGCCCGACCTGGTATCGGGCATCTCCGCCGGTTGATCCATCGATTGGGCCTGCTGCAGATCGACTTCGTCAACGTGCTCCTCCCAGCCCATTACCTGGTCCCGTTCTCGCGGCTCGGGCCCTATGACCGAGCGAAGCTCGACGACCTGGCGTACCGCCGGCGTGAATTCACCGAGCAATGGGCGCACGAAGCGTCGATCGTCCCGATGGAGGCCTGGCCGCTGCTGCGCCACCGGCGTGCGACGCACCCCGTTCGCCCGTGGGGGTTCGACATGTTCCTCGAACGGCACGCCGCCTACGTGGCGTGGGTCATGGATGAGGTTCGGCGACGTGGGCCATTGGCGGCAAACGAGCTTCCCGAGCCCGACACTCCCGTTCGGCGAATCGCCGACCAATGGGGATGGGGACTCGCGGTGAGACGCCAGGTGCTCGAGGCGCACTTTGGACGGGGCCGACTCGCGGTGGCCGACCGACTCCCCAACTTCGCCCGGACCTACGACCTCGCCGAACGCGTGATTCCCCGCGCGCATTTCACCGTGCACCTCCCGACGCATGACGAGCAGCGGGCGCTGGTGTCCCATGCCGCCCGTGCTCATGGGGTCGCCACGTCCGCGGACCTGGCCGACTATTATCGAATGCCGGTCCGCGTCGAGCGGTGGAAGGAACCGGCCTTCCTGCATCACAGGGCCAGGACACCACGGGCCATCGACGCGGCGGCCTTGCTGTCACCATTCGATCCGGTGGTATGGTACCGCGATCGCGCGGCGCGCCTCTTCGGGTTCGACTACCGCATCGAGATCTTCGTGCCGCAGGAGCAACGGAAATGGGGTTACTACGTGCTCCCGTTCCTGCTGGGGGACCGCCTGGTCGCGCGCGTCGATCTCCAGGCCGACCGCAAGGGCCGCCGGTTGCTCGTCCCCGCCGCCTACCGCGAGCCGGACCACGATCCCCAATGGGTGGCGCACGCGCTGGCCCAAGAACTGCGGACACTCGGCGCGTGGTTGGATCTCGACGACATCGTCGTGGGCCGTCACGGCGGACTGGCCCGCGCGCTGCGGACCGCGCTTGCGGGTTGACCGGCACCGCTTGCATCGGCGACGCCGCCACCGGACCTTCACACGGGAACCAGCCAACGCGGCGCGGTACTACTTGAGAGCGGAACGTTCGCCGGGACCACCTCACGGGAGCGGCATGGGTCAAACACTCAGGTTCGCAAGCATGGCCCTCGGACTCACGCTGATCGCGTGTGGCGGCGAGGCGCCCGGCGACCCCGTTCCGGTCGATTCCCTACCGACCACGACCGACTCGGCGGTCGCGTCCATCTCCATCGAGCCAGGTTCGATCGCGTTCGGCGCGATCGGCTCGTCGGTCGCGCTGCGCGCGGTCGCGCAGAACGCGGCGGGTGACACGCTCGACGGGGTTGCGTTGCATTGGTCGGTCGCCGGAGACCTCGTGGCACAGGTGAGCAGCACCGGGCTCCTCGTCAGTGTCGGAAACGGCACCGACACTGTCACGGTCACCAGCGACAGTCTCGCCGCCGCGGTCCCGGTGCAGGTCAGACAGGTTCCTGTCCAACTCCGCATTGCGTCACATCCGGCCATGCTCACGGTCATGGGGACGTCACTCGTGCTCACCGCGAGCGCACTCGACTCGACCGACCACCCCATCGACGGGCACCCGATCACGTGGGCTTCGTCGGATCCGTCCGTGCTGCCGATCGATCCGGATGGCCGCGTCGTCGCCACGTCTGCCGGGGCGGCCACGATCACCGCCACGAGCAGCCCGTTGAGTGCCACGACCTCTGTCGCCGTCGGCGTAAGCGGTCCGTTCGGCGGCCCGATCAGGGGCGCGGTGGTCAACTGCAACGGCAGCAAGGCTGCTTCGTTCTACTGCAATGGCATCGATTTGTTGTCGTACCTCCCGGTGTCGGCGATTGGCGGAGGACCAGGCGTCGCGCTGAGCGACATGTGGGGCTGGACCGACCCGACGACCGGCGCAGAATACGCCATCGTCGGGCGAACCGATGGGACCGCCTTCATCGATGTGTCCGACCCGCTCAACCCCGTCTATCGAGGCGACCTGCTCCGGACCGCCGGAACCGCCGCACGCTGGTGGCGGGACATGAAAGTGTACGACGACCACGCCTACATCGTGGCGGACGCGGCGGGAGCACACGGCATACAGGTGTTCGATCTACGCCAGTTGCGTACTCCGGGACCACCGTTGCGCTACGTGGAGACCGCCCACTACTCGGGCGTCACGGCGACCCACAATATCGCCATCAACGAGCAGTCCGGCTTCGCGTACGCCGTCGGTACGTCGCAGTGCGGAGGCGGCCTGCACATGATCGACGTTCGCACGCCGCTCAATCCCGTATTCGCCGGGTGCTTCGCCGATTCGCTGACAGGGTTTGGTGGCACCGGATACACCCACGACGTGCAGTGCATCGTGTACGACGGACCAGACCCGGACTACCAGGGACACGAGGTTTGTCTCGGGTCGAACGAGTCCGCGCTCAGCATCGCCGACGTGACCGACAAAGCGAATCCTGTCGCGATCGCGCGTGTGTCCTATCCCAACGTGCAATACGCTCACCAAGGGTGGTTCACCGACGACCGGCGGTACTTCTTCACCGATGATGAACTCGACGAATTCGGCGGCGGAATGGCGGGGACGCGAACGTTGATCTGGGACGTCAGCGATCTCGACGATCCAGTGCTCGCGAACGAGTACTTTGGCCCCACGACGGCGACCGACCACAATCTCTATATCGTCGGCAATCGGCTGTACCAGTCAAACTACCAGTACGGCATTCGGGTGCTCGACATCGGCGATCCCGCACAACCGGTCGAGCTTGGTTTCTTCGATACGGCGCCCACGCGGCCCAACACCCCCGGATTCGACGGATCGTGGAGCAACTACCCGTTCTTCGCCAGCGGGATCATCGTCGTGACGAGCGCCGATGAGGGGTTGTTCGTACTCAAGGTCCGGTAGCGGCGACGCCCATACCGCCGCTCCGTCATCCCTGACGGCTGGCCTTCACCAACTCGAGCAGGGCCTCCGGTGGCCGGCCCACCACCGCCCGGCCCCGGTACACACCGATGGGCCGCTGGAGTAATGTCGGGTGTTCCGCCATCAACCCAACGAGGGTCTTCGCATCCTCATTCCCGGTGAGACCGGCGGCCTTGAAAGCCTTGTCGTTCCGCCGCAGCACGTCGTGCGGTCGAAGCCCGAGCATCTTCAGAAGCGAACGGATCTCGCGCTCATCGAGCCGATCGACGCGATACTCGCGATAGCGGTACGAAACGCCCCGCGCATCGAGCAAGGCGACCGCCTTGCGACAGGTGCTTCAGGTCCGCGTGCAGATCAGTTCGAGCATACCGCCCCGCTGTCATCGGTACGCCACAACCTCGCAAGCCACCGGCCCGACCGGAACCCCGGCCGGGGCCGGGCTGCTCGTACTTGACAAGGGGAGCCCTACGTGCTACCGTGGTAGCAGTATGCTACTGGGGTAGCATGGCCTTCCGGTCTGCCAGTCTGTCCAAGTCCTTACTTAGAGGAACCGGTACCGATGACCCGACGACCTGAACTGACCGACCTCGGCCGCCGCGAGCGGCAGATCATGGACGTGGTCTACCGGCTTGGGCGAGCCAGCGTGAGTGAGGTGCTGGACGGCCTTGCCGATCCGCCAAGCTACTCGACGGTCCGTGCGATGCTGGGGAAGCTGCAGCACAAGGGGTACCTGACACACGAGCCGGACGGCCCCCGGTACGTCTACATGCCCGCTGTGCCAACCGAAAAGGCGCGGGCTGGAGCGATGGAGCATCTGGTAGACACGTTCTTTGACGGCTCGGTCGAGCAGGCGGTGCTGGCGCTCGTCCAGATGTCCGACACAGAGATCCCCCGCGATCGGCTGGAATTGCTGGCCGACCGGATCAGGCAGGCACGGGAGGAAGGAAAATGATCTGGATCGTCAAGGCGACGGCGTTGCTCGTCGCCATCTACGCGCTGGTGATGGTCATGCGACGCGCCTCCGCGGCGACTCGACACCTTGCGTGGACCCTGGGGTTCGTCGGACTCCTCGTCTTCCCGTTGCTTTCGAGCGCCGTTCCATGGGAATTGGACGTGTTGCCCGCAGCTGCTCGGGGCTCAGAGGACCGGTTGGCCGCCCGCGCCGCGGTCGTACGCGACGCGCCACCGGCCACCGCGCTTGCCGTCGACAAGTACACTTCCCGGAACACCGTCGCCCCAAGCCAGGCGGCATCCTCCGCCCCGCCGGCGATGGACCGCGATGCCGCCCATCCGACGGCCCCGCCGGACGGGCGCGCCGCGCGAGCGTGGGAGTTGCCCACTACCGGGCGACTCCTTGCCCTGCTGCCGATGGCATGGATGTTGGGCCTTACACTCGTAGGCGGCCGGTTGTTGTTGGGCTTCGCCGCCGTCTCGTGGATGACGCGGCGCGGCATCCCGATCGACGGCGATCCCGACTGGGCGCGCCGGCTGCGCGGTGCGCGTCGCGACATGCAGGTCCGCGCGCCCGTTCGTCTGGTCGTGAGCAA
Organism: Gemmatimonadales bacterium; assembly: GCA_036397455.1. Taxonomy (GTDB): domain Bacteria; phylum Gemmatimonadota; class Gemmatimonadetes; order Gemmatimonadales; family GWC2-71-9; genus JADFNB01. Next base: position 51,066 of record DASWIX010000033.1, read on the forward strand.
CCTGGTTGCGATGCCGTTCACGACCGGCTTCACCCGCCCGACCATCGTGCTGCCGGCGGCGGCGACAGGCTGGAACGACGCGCGGCGCCTGAGCGTGCTCCGTCACGAGCTGGCGCACATTCGCCGTCGCGATCTGTGGTCGCACGTGCTGTCGCAGGTGGCATGTGCCGTGTACTGGTTCCATCCGATGGTGTGGGTGGCGGCCTACCGCCATCGCGCCGAGTGTGAACGGGCGTGCGACATGATGGTGCTGCGCTCCGGGACGCGCGCGTCCGACTACGCCGAGCACCTGCTCGACGTCGTGCGCGGTGCCGCGCGCCGGTGGACGCCGGCGGTTGCCCTCCCGATGGCGCGTCGAAGCGAATTCGAGGGTCGCCTGTTGGCCATTCTCGAGACGGATGTGCACACCCGGCCGGTGACGCGCGTGGCCGCCGCCGCGCTGGTGCTGATCGTCTCGGCGGTCGCGCTTCCGGTTGCGGCGCTCGCACCCGCAGCTCCGGCGCCGTACGTGCCGCCGATCGCGAGCGAGGGACCGGTTGCGTCACGCCCGCGGGCGGATCGGCCGGTCACGCCGGTGCCCGAAAAGGCCGGCGCGCGCAAGGACATGACAGGAACTGTCGAGCGGTCTGCGGCGTCGTCGAGTGTGACCGATGACTGGGAGGCCAATACCGACCTCGCCGTCGAGCCATCCGTGGCCGCCGCTCCGTTGACACAGGGCTCGCGGATGAGCATTGCGGTCCGGTTGGCGGTGAAGCTGTCGGACCCGGTCGCGGCCGTACGCATCGAGGTCGCCAAGGCACTCGCCGAGTACCAGGACACGACGTCGATTGCCGCGCTTGGACGCACGCTGCTGTCCGACGAGGATGCGGAGGTGCGGCGCGCCGCGGCCTGGGCACTTGGCGAAATCGAGCACCCGGCGGCCATTCCCGCGTTGTCCGCCGCATTACAGCGCGATGCGGACCCACGTGTGCGGCAGATGGCGGCGTGGGCGCTGGGTCAGATTGAACACGCGGACGGCGTCGCGGCGCTGGAAGTCGCCGTGCGCGGTGATGCGGACTACACGGTCCGCCGGACGGCCGTCCAGGCGCTGGGCGAGATCGAGGATCGTGTCGCGGTTCCCGCACTCATCACCGTGCTGGGCGACTCGTCACTCGAGATGCGGCTCGGCGCCATTCGTGCGCTCGCGGAAATCGAAGATGAGCGCGCGGTCGACGGCCTGCTCCCGCTGTTGCGGGACGCGCGACCGGAAGTGCGGCTGTCGGTAGCGCACGCGTTGGCCGAAATCGAGAGCCGCCGCGCGACCGCGGCCTTGACCGCCGCGTTGGGCGACGAGGTGCGTGACGTGCGGATGAGCGTGGTGCATGCATTGGCGGAGATCGAGGACCCCGCCTCGGTTCCGGCCCTGGTCGAGGCGTTGGGTGACGCGGACGCCGAGATGCGCCGCGCCGTGGTGCGAGCGCTTGGCGAAATCGAGAGCGCGGCGGCGGTCGAAGCGCTGTCCAACATCTTGCGGAACGACACGGACGACGAAACACGCGTGCTCGCCGCATGGGCGCTGGGCGAGATCGAAGCGATGGGCGCCGCACCGGCGCTCGCTGCTGCGCTGTCCGATGCCAGCCTCGAGGTGCGGCGTCGCGCCATCCGTGCACTGGCGGAACTGGACAATCTGCGGACGGCGCCCCCCGCGCTCATCGCCGCTCTTGCCGATCCCGACGCGACGGTCCGGGTGTACGCCGCCTACGCCGTTGGTGAAATCGGCGACGTCGCCGCGATTCCCGCCCTTGGTGCGTTGCTGAAGGACTCCAGCATCGAGGTGCGGCGACGCGCGATTCGTGCCCTCGCCGAGATCAAGAGCCCGGAAGCGGCTCGCATCCTGGTGCTCGCCCTGGACGACGAGGATCCGGAGATCCGCCGTTACGCCGCGCGCGCCTTGGGACAGGGCCGGTGATCATGAACGCGCGAACGTTGTCCGCCGTGGCGATTGCGGCGCTCGTCGCAACGCCGCTGCTCATTGGGCGGGAGTCGGTCGCTCCAACGCAGCGCATGACGTCGACCGCGCTCGACTCGGCGCAGGTTGGCACGTTCCTGGCTGGAGTGCGCGGCGCCAGTCCGATGCAGTGCGAGTTGAGTGTGCACACGGTCGACCAGCAATTCGGCTGGCAGCGACCCGGAATCATGCCGGACGCCGCGGACGCACCGCATGAGTTGATGCATCGCGCCCTGCAGCGCATCGACGACCCCACGACGGTGCCCCAGCTCGCCGGAGCGTTGCGGGGTCCCGACCCGTGCGCGCGGAGAATCGCGGCACGTCTGCTCGGGCGCTCGCGTCTTCCGGCTGCCGTCGATGCCCTCACGGACGCGCTCGGCGCGTCCGACGAGAACGTGCGCATCGTGGCGGCCGTGGGCCTCGGGCGGGCGGAGCGACGCGAAACGGTCGGCCGCCTGGTCGGCGCGTTGGCTGATCCCGCTCCCACGGTGCGGGCGGCGGTCGCCTGGGCGCTGGGCCAGATCGAATCTCGTGAAGCCGAAACGGCGTTGGTGCGGCTGCTCGAGACCGATCCGGCTGCGCAAGTGCGGCGTGCCGCTGCGCTGGCCATCGGGGACTTGTATTGACGAGTGGCCTTGACGATTGGGACGCTCCGGGGCGGCCGCGGTCAGGGCCGCCCCGGGTCGTTTCCGGCGGCGACCGTCAGAAAGGACGGCTGACGAGCGTTGTATGGGGTAGAAGGAACGTGGATACCTTGGCAGGTGGAGACGGCGTATGCGGTGGGGGACTTCGGCAGGTGCCGCCGTGGCGGCGGCGCTCACGTTCGCGCTCGGGTGTGGCAGCAGTACGGGGCCGAGTGACCCGTCGAGCGCGCTCACCCTCCACCCGCAATGGGAGTGGGTAGCGGCGTCGACCTGTTGCGGCGCGAACCCGTCGGTCAAGACGCCGGCTTCGGAGGGCTACGCGTTCGTCCTGCAATTCGACGAGGCGGGCACCGCTCGCGCGATCCGCAACGATACGGTTCTGGTCGAAACCGGGTACGCAGTCACGGTTTCCGGTGGAGACGACACCGCGGACCAACTCATCAGCGTCAGCTATGACGATCCCATGCCGCTCGGCCCGGGCATCGCGAGCGCCGCGTCCCAGATGATCATCTCCCAGCCCGGCGGGGGGCTGCTCCTCAGGAATCTGGCCGAGTGCGCCAACTGTTATCGCGATTGGGAATTCGTGCCGTCGCTCTCCGGGACGTTCAACGTGACGCTACGCGGCACGGCGTTCGAGCAGCGCGTCACCGCAAGCGCCTCGATACTCGAAACCGGCGACACGCTGACGATCACCTCGACGCTGCGGAACGTCGGGAACCGGACAGTCACGCTCACCCACACGATCTGCGGGCTTCACATCCGGACGACCATGGCATGGCGCGACCCGTTCGCGCATTGCCTGGCATTGGCTGGGCCACACGCCTTGGCGCCGGGCGCGACCGCGAGCGACCTCGTGGGTCTGGTGATCGACTCCCCACCCGGGACGTACGAGATCGCGGTGGGGCACGTGACCGATCCGGAAGTCTGGACCCCGATCACCATCACCGTGCAGCCACGCTAATCGGCTCGGGGGCGTCGGCTGTCGGACCCGGGGGGCGGGCGCAAGCTCGCCCTCTGGCGTTACGGGCGGTGGGGGGAAATCTTGCAGACCACCATGACCGAAACCGACCGACGCTACACCGACCAGGAGGTCGCGCTCGTCCTGAAGCGCGCCGCCGAACTCGAGGAAACCGAGCCGACCCTCCCGGCCGCCCGCGGCCTCACGCTCCATGAACTGCATGACATTGCGCGGGAGGTGGGATTCAGCAGTGAAGCCATTACGCGAGCAGTCGCCGAACTCCAATCGCGGCGGGGCGTTGGAACCCGGTCATGGTTCGGAGCACCACCATCGGCCCGAGTGGCGCGCGCCGTGCCGGGGCGACTCGACGAATCCGCGCTCCAGCGTCTGATCCAGATCGTCGAGGACCGCGTCGCGACAACCGGAACCGTGACCGAAGCCGTCGGCACGATCCGCTGGACCAGTGTGCCGGGCGGACACAAACTGCAGCGCCTGACGCAGGTGGCGATTACGCCGGCCGCGGGCGAGACACACATCCAAATCACACAGCGCTATGCCACGCCGGTCCGCACCATCCTGCATGCGGTCCCCGCTTCCTGGGGTGCCATCGCGGGGTTGGCTATCGCGGGATCGGCGGGTGTGGCGAGTCTCCCCGCCGCCGGCCTCCTACTCGGTGGCCTGCTGGTCGGTGGCGGCATCGGCCGCGGCATGTGGCACTATCTCGCGCGCGGGAACGAACACACCGCCCGCCAACTCGCTGACGACCTGGCGGCCGAAGCGAAAGCGATCTCATCCCACGGCGTGAGCGGCGGCTCTACGGCTCCCTGAGCGCGGAGTCGAGCGTACGGACCTGCTCCGCGATCCAGCGGGTCACGGCGGCATGCGGCAGAAACGCTTCGCCCGCCGTGTAGTCCAGCCCGGCAAGCACGGTGGCATACGGGCCGAAGCCCGACAGCCGGTAGGGCACGACCAGGACCTTGAATCCCTCCCGCGTCAGGCGCTCGACGTCGGATCGTAGCCCCGCCTCGACCTGCACCCGCTTGCCCTCCCAATCCTCTCGCAGCGTCACCGTCCGAACCGCATGGAACCCGCGCGCCCGTACGGGCGCCGCGGCACGGTCCATCGCCGCGAGCAACCGGTCGTTTTCCCGATCGTCGCCTACGCCATGTGCTACGATGAAGACGACCTCGCGACTCGGTGTTACGCTGATCTGCTCGACGCGGTCGGTGACGATGGCGGTAATCCCATGCCAGGCGGCGAGACCCTCGGCGTGGGTGCCGATGACCAGTGAATGCCGCAGGCGTGGCGGCACGCCCCCCTCGGACCCTCCGTGCATGGGGAACGCGGGAGGCGGGTCGTCGGTGAGCCCGAGGAAATACTCCGTCTGCGCGAGGAACGAATTCCCGGTGAGAAACAGCCGAACCAGCGCAACGCGCCGCACGCCGCGCTCGGCAAGTGAGTCGAGGCCCGCCTGCAGCGAGTGCGGGTTCGCCATGCCGAGTGCAAGCGCCGTGGGAACGCGCGCTCCAAGCCCGTGAATCGCCTGGCGCACCTGCTCGTTCCATCCCTCGTCTCCGCCGTGCGCCATGACGAGTACGCCGAGGTCGCCGGGCTCGGGGGACGGAGACTGGCGCAGGCCGGTGGCGCACCCGACGAAGGGCATGAGCAAGAACGGGACGAAACGTCTGAGGCACATTAGGAACTCGATGGTCCGTGAAACCGTGTATCGTAGACGACCGCCGCACCTCGGTCAACGGGAAGGCAAAGAACCACGTGTACCCCCGCCGGCCGATAGGACTGGCGGTCCGGGGCTCGCGAACGGAGCTTTCGGAAAGAAGCTGGCCGTACCATCGCCGCATGCGGGGTGACATCATGGATGAGAGCCAACGCGACCGATTCATTAAACGGATCTCGACGGTGGGCGCCGGGCTCAGGGAGGACGTCCAATTGGCGCTCGGCGTGATCGTGTCAGACCTGCGCGCGCAGGTGATCGAGGGCGCGGTTCCGGACGACGAGGTCACGACCCTCGTGGCGCTGCACGATGCCACGGAAGCTCTCTGGCGCGCGACGCTCTCCAGCACGCCGCCCCTGCGGCCGGAGGAACTGGTGGCCCGGCTGCGCGAGCTGCGCGACCATTGCGCCGGTCCGACGGAAGGCTTTCGGATTCAGTTTGCGCAGGTCCTCGAGAAGGCCGAGGTGTTGCGGTCCACCAAGAAGTACCGCTGATCCACCAAAACCCCGGGCGCACTGGACGTGCAATGACCAATGGGAGGTTCCCATGAAACTGTCTTGTCTGGCATTGACCCTACTCGTCGTACCGACGCTCCCGGCGCAACAGCGCCCCCGCGTGGACTTCGCCGTCCGTGCAGAATGGACGCAACTGCCCCACCGCGTGGATCGGCTGGCAATCGCGCACGGCAACCTCGGGATAGCGGCGGAGATCGGCACCAAGCCACCCTGGGCTCCACCGTGGCTTCGCCTGAGTGTGTACGCCGTACTTGCACCGGCCCGCGTGGCGGCGGCGGCGCCAGGGATCACCACACTTGGCGGCGGCGCGGAAGCCGAATTGGTTTCATCATCGCGATTCGGCATGACGGCGGGAGTCGGATTCGAGGCACTCACGTTCGAGGCCGGCGCCTACAACCAGGCTACGAACGCATGCACGCCCGGGTACGCGTGCGGACAACTGTTCCTGGGCTACCACTCAGGTTGGCGACTGGGCACCGCGCTCCGTGCCCATGGGGTTTACTGGATGCATCCGCGTTTCGGCGTGTCCATCGCGCCAACGGTGCGGGCGCTCGTACCCTACGGCGAAGGCGGACCGCAGAACAATGCGGTTTACGGCGCGCTCGCGGCGGGTGTGACGGTTCGCTGATTGCCGTGGGGCGGCGTCTCCCGTGGTATATCGGCAAACAGCGCGGGCACGTCGATCGTGAGTTCCTCCCCGTCCTCGGCAACGCGCCATCGGAGCACGTCGTCCACGATCTCCGGCCGCTCGTCGGCAGGCCGCCACACCTCGACCACCTGCGCGTCCGGATCGACGATCCAGTAGGTCGCCACCTGCTGCCGCTGGTACAGGCGGCGCGTGAGCAACCGGTCACCACGCGCGGAACCGGGAGAAACGACCTCGACGGCCAGTGCGAGCGTGCGGAACGTCTTCCACGTCCTGGAAACCTCCGACCTCGGCACGACGAAGAGATCCGGCTGCACGCGGGCAAGCGCCCGTCGTCATCCTCTCGCGGCAGGGCGACGCGACGCTACGCCGAGTGGATGACCTCGGCGCGGCCGTTGACCACGGCGCCGTTCGATGCGCAGAAGGCGGCGGTCGCCGCGGCGTCTGCCGTCATGCAGTCGGTGGCCTGCACGGTGAGGGTCCGGAGACCGCGCGCGCGCGGCGCGCCGGTGGAGGGATCGAGCAGGTGGTGATAGCGCCGGCCCTTGTACTCGAAGTACTGCAGATAGTCCCCCGATGTGGCGATGGCGGCGTCACGCACGTCGATGGTGGCAATCGCCTGACCCGGCCCGACCAGACTTGCAACACCAACCGTCTCGTCCGGTGAGCGGACGCCGATACGCCACGCGTCGCCGTCGACCGACTCGCCCATGGCATAGAGATCGCCGCCGAGATTCACCACTGCATCCCGAATACCCCAATCACGCAGCACGTCCACCGCGCGATCGACCCCATAGCCCTTGCCGATTCCACCCAGATCCACGGAGACGTCCTTATCGGTGAACCGAACGGCGGGCCGCCCTCTCCACGTGTCGATGTCGAGCGCGCGATACAGCCCACGGCCGGCAAACCGCGCGACAGCACGTTCGGAGGGCGGTGCCGTGCGGGCGCCGACGTCCCACAGCGCGATCGAGCGACCGAGACAGGGGTCGAAGACACCATCCGTCCTATCCGCCCACGCAACCGCCGCCCGCAACACGGCCGCCGTCTCGGCGCTCACCGATACGGCCTCGCCGGCCGCGCGCGCATTCGCTCGGCCGATCTCCGAGGTCGCGCTGAACCGCGTCAGCGTCCGTTCCGCCGTGCGAAGCCGTGCAATCGCCGCGTCGATCGCGCCCCCCGCATACCACACGTCGCGGTGCACCACCACCAACTCGGCGACGGTTCCCATGATCGGCACCGCGCGGCGCACGAGCCGACGACGACGCCGCACGAGTGGAATCGCCGCCAGCGTGAACGCCCCGACACCCAGCGCGATGAACGCGCGACGACCCGGTCCCACCCGCTCAGCGTGTTGCATGATCAGGCTCCGTCTCTTCAAGTCGATGACCATCACGCTCGCACACTCCTCCGTTGCACGTGCAGTTCCCACACGTCCCCACATCCTCACGGCCCCGCTGCAACAGCGTGAACACCGCGAACAGCAACGCGACGCCCAGTATCCCGACGATGGCGCCCATCACGCGGAACTCAACAACCCGGCAAACCCCATGAAGGCCAGCGACAGCGCGCCGGCAATGATCAACACCAGGCCCATTCCCCGCGCGATATCGGGTACCTCCGCCAATTCCATTCGCTCACGGATCGATGCCATGAGCACCAGCGCCAAGGTCAACCCCAACCCGCCGCCAACCGCGAAGAACAGCCCTTCCATGAATCCGTATCCACGGTTGGTTTGGAAGATGGCCAGGCCGAGGATGGCGCAGTTGGTGGTGATCAACGGTAAGAAGATGCCGAGCTGGCGGAACAACACCGGGCTCAACTTCTTCACCGCCATCTCGACGATCTGCACCAACGAGGCAATGACCACGATGAACGAGATCAGTCGCAGATAGGGCGCGTACGGCAGCACGAACGCGTTCAGGAACGATGCCGCCAGCGACGTCATCGTCATCACGAAGATGTTCGCCAGGCCCATGCGGAGTGCCGTGTCGACTTTCGCGGACACGCCCATGAACGGACACAGCCCCAGGAACAACGCGAGCGTGAAGTTGTTCACGACCATCGCTGAGACGAGAATCCAGATGAGGTGGCCCATCACGCCGCCTTCCCGGGTTGTGCCACACCCTCGGGCCAGTCACGGACACGGGCCTTCGCGTCGGCCCGCTTCTGGACCCAACTCAGCGTCAGCAGGATCATGCCGAGGGTCAGGAACCCTCCCGGGGGGAGGACCATGATGACCCACGGTTCGAAGTCCGGCCCGAACACACTTCTGCCGAGGAACGTGCCGCTCCCGAGCACCTCACGCACCGATCCCATCATGACCAACGCGATCGAAAAGCCCACGCCGGCGCCGAACGCGTCGAGCAGCGACCGTCCGACCGGTCGCTTCGAGGCAAACGCCTCCTGGCGGCCCAGAATGATGCAATTGACGACGATCAACGCGACGAAGGCGCCCAGTTGCTTGTGAATCGTCGGCGCGATCGCCTCGAGGCTCATATCCGCGACGGTGACGAACGTGGCGATGATCAGGATGTACGTGCTGATGCGCACTTCGTGCGGGACCCAGCGCTTGAGCGACGACACCAGCAGGCTCGAGGCGCACAGCACGAAGAACGTGGCAGCCGACATGGCGAGGCTGTTTTCGACGGAATTGGTCACCGCGAGCGCGGGACACAATCCCAGTAACTGGACCAGCACCGGATTCTCCCGCCACACGCCACGCGTGAAATCCTGCAATAGTGTCGTCGCCCTCATCGCTATCCTCCCGCCGGACCGTTCGAGTCGGTCGCCGGCGACGCCGGTCCGGCGGCCTGCCGGTCCGATAGGTACGCGGTCAGACGCGGTCCCAACCGTGCCAGCGATTCGTTGATCGCGCGGATCACCGCGCGAGACGAGATCGTGGCGCCCGTGATCATGTCGACGCCGCCGGGTGCCGACGGGTTGTCCTTCCGGCCGCGCTTGGCTCCGCTCAGGGGGGTCGCGACGTCACGAAACCCGGTCACGAACGCGGAGTCTTTTTCGATCTTGTCGCCCAGACCGGGCGTTTCCTTGTTCTCGAGCACTTTCATGCCGATCAGGCGGCTCGCCGCCGCGTCGTAGCCGTAGATGAGGCGGATGTTATCCTGAAATCCCGCCTTGTTCGCCACCACCGCAAATCCGATCACGCGGTCGCCCTCGTCAAACCCGAGGTACACCTGTTCATAGTCGGCGGGCGTTGCGCTCTCGGGCAGGGCTCGCGCCAGCGCGCCGTCCAGCACGAACAGCGTGTCGTAGCGCGACGGATTGCCGAGCACCTCTGCGACAGCCTGGGCGAGCACGCGCGCCTTGTGCGCCTGGATCGGTGATTGGGTCCACCCGAACACGAACACGATCAGGAACCCGGCCACCGCGCCCGCACCGCCCAGCGTCGAGATCAGACGCCATGCCGACACCGCAGGGGGCGCAGGTGTCTTGGGCGCCGTCATGGTTTCGGCCCCCGGGCACCGATTCCCGGCGTACCGAACACGCGTGGTTGGGTCACGCGATTGATGAAGGGCACCATCGCGTTCATCAGGAGGATCGCGTACATCATGCCCTCGGCGAGGCCACCCCACAGCCGGATAATCACCACCAGGAGCCCGATCCCCGCGCCGAAGATCCACGCGCCGATGTTCGTCACCGGTGACGTGACCATGTCGGTCGCCATGTACACCGCACCGAGCATCAAGCCGCCGGAAAACAACATGAACAGCGGACCCGGATAGCGGGCCCCGTCCAGCAGATGCAACAGGCCGGCCATCACGGCCACGGTCGCAAAGATGGAGATGGGGATGCGCCAGTTGAGGTAGTTCCGCAGCGCGAGGTACCCACCGCAAATCAGGATGACGATGCCCGAGGTTTCGCCGAGCGACCCGCCAACGCTTCCCATGATGAGGTCGCGCGTCGCCGAGCCGGTCGCCTCGAATTTCATTAGCCCGAGCGGGGTCGCGCCGGTCATCACGTCGGCAGCCGATTGCATGAGCGGCGTGGCGAAGTTGCTGCCGTAGAAATTCCACCAGTCGCCGCGGATTGGTGCGGGCCACGTCGTCATCGCCACCGGAAACGCCGCCTGGAGGAACGCCCGCCCCAACAACGCGGGATTGAACACGTTCTGTCCCAAGCCGCCAAAGATCAGCTTGCCAAACCCGATCGCGAAGCCCGCGCCAATGAAGACCATCCACAGTGGGAGCCCCGGCGGCAGCGTCAACCCGAGCAACAAGCCGGTGATCGCGGCGGACCCGTCCCGCACCGATCCCTTCGGCGCGAAGATCCGTTCCGTGAGCAGCGCGCCGGCGGTGGCACACCCGACGACGACCAGCGCGCTCGGGCCAAAGACGTACGCCGACACCGCCACGACCGGAACCAGACTCGCGACGACGGACCACATGATCTTCGGCGTCGAATCCGGGGCCGCGAGATGTGGCGACGCGGTAACGAGGAACCGGGAATCCGTCACGCCGCGGGCGGCCGCTGCCGCCATGCGGTCTTGGCGGCGGCAAACTGTTGAGACAGAGGGAGGTGTGACGGGCAGACGTACGAACAGCACCCGCACAGCATGCAGTCCATCAGGTGATTCGCGACCATCTCGTCGTATCGCTCGACCGCGGCCAGCTTGCCCAGGTGCTGCGGATTGAGGAAGACCGGACAGGCGTCGAGACAGTGTCCGCAGCTGATACATGGGTACGAATGTTGCGGCCTGCACTCCGATGCCGCGAGCACGATCACGCCGGTGGTACCCTTGAGCAGCGGCGTTTCCATGTTGGCGAGCGCCGCACCCATCATGGGCCCGCCGAAGACGATCTCCCGCGCGTCGTCCGTCATCCCGCCACACGCGTCGAGGAGGTATCCGAGCGTGGTCCCCACCGGGACGATCAGGTTGGACGGCCGGCGCACGCCCTTCCCGGTCACCGTGACGATCCGCTCGACGAGCGGCATGCCCGTCTCAAACACTTCCGCGATCGTCGCGACCGACGCCGCATTCTGCACGAGAATGCCGACGTCCATGGGGAGCCCGCCGGACGGCACTTCGCGGCGGGCGATCGCTTCGATCAGCATCTTCTCCGCACCTTGCGGATACTTCACGGTCAATGGATGAATCGCGATGTCGAGATCGGGCGGTCGCGTGCGAGTCAACGCGGCGATAGCGTCCGGCTTGTTCTTTTCGACGCCGATGGCCGCCCGGCTCACGCCGAGTGCCTTCATCAGGATGCGGATACCGAGATGCACGCGGTCCGGGTACTCCGCCATGGTTCGATGATCGGTAGTGAGGTACGGCTCGCACTCGCACCCATTCACGATGATCAGGTCGATCGGCTTGTCGGCTGGTGGCGACAGCTTCACATGGGTCGGAAACGCCGCTCCCCCCAGACCCACGACTCCCGCTGCCCGGATCGCCTCGATGAGCCCCTTCCGGTCGAGTGCCGTCCAGTCGGGCACGAGACGTGGTCTCGGGATCTGCGCGGAGTACGGCTCGACGTCGATGCGAATGGCGTTCGCATAGGTACCGTTGGGATGAGGCCACAGACCGATGTCGGCAACGGTTCCGCTGGCTGAGGCGTGAATGGGAGATGACACCCATCCGTCGGCGGCGGCAACGAGATCACCACGCTCCACGCGGTCGCCCACCCGCACGATCGCTTTGGCCGGTTTGCCGGTGTGCTGGCTCAGCGGAAGGACCACCGTGTCCGGAAACGGGAGTCGCCGGATCGCTTCACCCGCCGTGCGCTGTTTGAGTTCGGGCGGGTGAACCCCGTGCCGGAACGTCAGGCCACGCAGCACGTCGGAGCCCTTACTGGAAGCGCTCCGCGCGCTTCACCCACTTCTCGAGATCCTTCTCCTTCGGATTGAGCGGCGTTCCCGGATGAATGATCAACACCGGACAGCGCTCGGCGGCCATGACCAGTTCGCGGAACGTGCCGGCGGACGGATCCTTGACGTATGCCTGCTTCTGATCATTGTAAGCGAACAACTTGCGATTGAGGTTGGTGCACTCGTCACACGACGTGCAGCGCTCGGATTCGATGTACGGATCGAGGCCGATGCCTTCGTCCTTCTCCTCCTCGACCGCCGGCGCCGGCGCGGCCGCGGCGGGAGCGGGACCGGCGGCGGCGGGTGCTGCAACCGGCGCCGCGACCGCCAGGCCACCGTTCCCCTCCGCCGGAAACGTCACCGGCGCGATGTCCATCGACTGGACGCGCGCCAGCAGATCGCCGATCGTCTCCTGTCCGTTCTTCCCGGCCTTCAGTAGCCCTTCCGCGAGGCGCCGCGCGATGAACGGGGGATAGCTCTGCTTCAGTTCGCGCATCTTCTGCTCGTGCTCAGCGCGCAACGCGTCGACGCGGCGGGCGAACTCCTCTTCCAGCCGGCCCTCCACCGTACCGCGCGCCACGTCGGGTACTTCGAGCCCCGCCAGTTCCTTGAGTTGGCGCCACAGCGCCAGTCGATCTTCCGCCAGTGAGACGATCTCTTCTTCCACCGCCATCCGACCGAGGTGGCCCTCCCGGTCGAGCACGTAGATGAACGGCGTCTTCCCGGCACGCCCGTCGGTGCCGGCGGACACGTACTCGTCGAACCGCGTATACGCATCGGGATCGGCGTCTGCAGGCAAGCGTGTGAAGTGCTTCTTGAACCGCGCCTCCGTTGCCGCCCAGTCGGCGATCGTGACCGGCAGCTCCAGGACCCGGGCCTTGTGGTCGTCGTCGATGTACTTCAGGTCGTACGATGGCCAGACGTCCGCCAGCGACGGATTGCCGTCGAGTTCCAGCCGTTCCCCGATGGTGGTCCCGCGGGCGGGATCATGTATCAGCAACGGGAACGCGCGACTCTCGAGCGCCAGTTTGGCCGCGCGCACGGCCGCGTCATCGCCGAGCCCGTGTTCGGGCGGGCAGGGACAGTTCAGCGCGAAGACCGCCGGGTACTTGGACTGCAATCCACGCAGCACGCCACCGAGCAGATGCGAGGGCGCCGCCTGCGAGGATTGGAGCACGAACACGTGGCGGTGCGCCATGGCGAGGAGCGCCAACTCCTTACGGGTTTCTTCCTTGCCGTGCTGCCCCGGGCCGTACGCCGCCATGTCGCTGACCTGTCCGGTGTATCCGCTGGTGCACGCCTGACCTCCCGTGTTGGAATAGACCTGTGTGTCCAACACCACGACGCGGATCGGTTTTCCCGAGGCCAGGAGACGCGACAGATTCTGGAACCCGATATCGAGCATGGCGCCGTCGCCGCCCACCGCCAGGATCGGAGGGCACATCATGAACTCGTCGTCGTCGAACTGGCGCCAGTCGAACCTGGCGAAGAAGGAATCGTGCTCCGCCGGGTCGAACGCATCCTGCAACTCCAGCTCCGCGCGCCGCACGGCAATGAACCCGTCCGCCATCTTGCGCATGTGCCCTTCGAACAACCCGATCGCGATCGAGGGCGCGTCCTGGAACAGGTGGTTGACCCACGGATAGGGATACGGGTTGTACGGATACGTGCTTCCCCACACCGACGAACACCCGGTGGCATTCGCGATGCCCAGGGTGGCCCGCCCTTTCCCTCCGGGGCCTTCGAGGTAACGCCACTTCAGGTCCTTCACGTCAGCCACCATCGCGGCGATCCGCTGGATGTGTTCGCGTTTGCCATGTTCCAACGGGATTGCGATCTCGTGAAGCCTGCCGCGCGTCTCGACGTTCTCCAGCCTGGCATCCGACGCCAGGAGTTCACGCGCCTTCCGGTCGAGCCGGCCGATCAGATCGTCCAGGCGTTCCACGTACCGCTTCACACGCGGGAGCATCAGCGCGTTCACCGCCGAGACGACCAGGTGGATGACGGTCTTCTCACCACACCCCATGCAGGACCCATCCCCACCGACCATCGAGCGGTAATTGCCTTGCTTGAGCAGCAGCGATGACAGCACCCCGATGCCCTCCTCGACGCTCGCCACGTTGACATAGCGGTCCGGCGTCTCCGGCAATCCCTCCCACAGGGTCCAGTTCCGGCGAAGCCGGTCGACGACTGCCTCCGTCTGTCGGATAGTCGTAAGGGCTCCTTCCGGACAGACGTCCACGCAGATGTTGCACCCCTTGCACGCATCGGGATTGATCGTGATCGAAAGCAGTCCGCCGCTCCCTTTCTCCCTGGACTCGGGTACGTCGAAAAACGGTTGGGTCTTGGCGAGCGGAAAGTCGGCCAGCGCGCTGTAGACCGGCGCGAATTCCTCATCGAGCGCGCGACGTCGTTCCGGATCGAGCTTCAGTTTTTCCGTGACGTTCTGATAGGCGGATGAAAGCACCCGGGCGAAGGTCGTGAACGGCACACCCTTCACGATCTTGCGTGCTTCCGCCGCGAGCGGCTTCACGATCTGGCGCAGGCGGTCGAGTGAGCGACCGTGCTGCACCGATCGGATTGCCGCATCGATGAGTGCGGGGATCTCGCTCACGACGCCGGGGATGGCGGCGTCCGGACATTGGACCCAGCACTGACTGCAACCGGTACACTTGTCCGCAATGAAGTCCGGGACCTCGAACCGCACGTTGGTCATGTCGCGGATCGTGCTCGTGGCCGCGGGGATGGCGCTGATGGCCGCAAACGGATCGGCGATGCCATCCTGGCCCATGTCGCACAACACACACACCTGTTCCCAGAATCGGCCGCCATGCGCAATTCCTTCCTGCACACCCTCTCCGCCGAGTATGGCCGGCATATGCGGCACATGACCCGGTTCATCGGCGCCCTCGATCCCGAGCGCCCGGGCATCGACTTCGACGAGTTCGTCATAGCCGCGCCGAATCACCCGCACGTTGTCCTCCACGACGCGCGTGCCCAGGTGGCCGAACTTCTTCTCCAGCTGTTTGCGGATCCCGTCGAACAAGTCCGCCTCGACAAGGTTCTCCTGGCGCATCAACGGAGACGCACGGAAGAACGCACCCATGAACGCGGCGCCCTGCATCCGATACCGCAGTTCCGCGTCGGACGCCTCATCGCTCGCGATCTTGAAACCATCGAGCACGAACATCCGGTGGTTCTTCGCGAGAATCTCGCGCCGCGCCGTGGCGGGCAGCCCCCGCCACGTCTCCTCGGCGCCCCGTTCCCCCTGCAGGATGAAGACACCCCCTTCCGGCGACAGGCCGGCCAGCGGGTTCGAGTGACGGAACACGTTGGGATCGGGAGACAACACGACCGTGACGTGTTTGAGTTCCGCGTTGAGCTTGATGGGTTCGTGCGCCAGCACCGCGTAGAACGTGGTCGGCTGCCCCTTCTTCTCCGAGCCGTACTTGGGATTGGCCTTGATGTAGAGACCGCAGAGGTCGGCGGCGGTCATCGCGATGTTCTTGCCCGTCGTGATCGCGCCCCACCCGCCAACGGAGTGCATGCGGATCGAGACGGCGCCGGCGGGCAACAGATTCACCGACGCGGCCGGCGCCAGGGACAACTCACCGAGCGACGGGTAGCGCTCCAGCAGGTCCTGTTGCCAGATCTGCAGTTTCGGGAACTCCGTATCCCGACGAATGAAGTCGATACTGAGGTAGAATTGCCGCCGCTGCCCGCCATCCGGGAGCATGTTGTCCACCGCGGCGATGATGTCGCTCGGCTGCAGGTCCCGACTCCCCAGCCCGAAGCACCCCGAGTAGAAGTCCGGGACCTCACCCAGCTTGCACGCCGTCAGGTCCGGATATGGTTGGTGGTCATTCTTCGCGCGACCGTTCTCGATCGCCTTGTACATGGCCGCCCGCAATTCACGCAGCAACGGCGCATCGACCGCCAGCGGCTGGTCCAGGCGCTCGAGCACCGTGACGCCCTTCTTGCCGCGGAGGAGTTGCGTGATGAGATCGGCCGGGAACGGTCGAAACATTGTCACGTTCAGCACGCCGATCCTGAGTTGGCGCTCCTTGCGGAGATAATCGACGACCACCTCGCAGTTCGGCACCACACTTCCCTGCCCCACGAGGACCCATTCCGCATCGTCCAGCCGGTATCCGACGGCCCGAGCATAGTGGCGCCCGGTCAGCAGGCCGAATTCCTCCATCGCCTCATCGGTCAGCGCCGCGACGTGGTCGAAGTAAAACGGCCGCTGCGCCGCGACACCCTGCGCGTAGCTGTCCTGGTTCTGCACGACGCCCAACATAGCCGGATAGTCGAGATTGAACATCTCGGGAACGCGGCGACGCGTCTTGCCGAACACCCATTCCTGCGCGGGTGTCGGTGAATCGATGATGTCGCCGGGATCGCCAAGGTAGGCTTTGACGAGTTCCCGCTCGGGAAGCTGCAACGTCTCGATGACGTGACTCGTGAGGAACCCGTCTTGCGCGCACACACCCGGATTCAGGGTCAACTCGGCGATCCGGTGCGCGATCAGGTTGAGGTCGGCTGCCTCCTGCGCGTCTGTTGCGAAGACCTGGAAGAACCCGGTATCGTCGATCGCGTGGTAGTCGTCATGCCCGGCATGCACGTTCAGCGCGTGTTTCGTCATCGCACGGCAGGCGACGTTCAACACGTAGGTGAGTCGTTTCCCCACCGCCGCGTACAGCGATTCGTGCATGTACGCGATCCCCTGGCCACTGGAAAAATTCGTGGCCCTGAGGCCCGTCATGCTCATGCCGGCGGTCACCGCGGCCGCCGCGTGTTCGCCTTCCGGCTCGAAGAAGATCAGCGACCGGCCATGGACGTTTGGTGTGCCGGCCGCCACCGCGGCCGCCCATCCCTCGCCCATCTGCGTCGACGGGGTGATCGGGTAGGCCCCGGCAGCTTCACTGCCGGCGGTCTCCATCTCCACGACGGCGCCGCTGCCGTCCGTCGCGTAGCGGGTCCCGGGAAACGGAATGGCCGGTGGGCGTTTGTCGCGCGACATCAGGCTGCTCCCTTCACCGACTCGATGGGCGGCGCAACGGCAAACCGTTGCGCGCCATCGACCCACGCGATGGCCCCGGTCGGACACCGGGCAATCGCATCAGTGGTTGCGAGTTCGTATTGGTCGTAGTCGACGACCGCGAGACCGTTGACCATGGCGATCAGACCAGGCGCGGCGTCCAGCGCACAACGCCCGCAGCCGTTGCACGCCACGGCACACGCCGCCTCCGCCTCCGCCCCTTCGAGCAGGCTCTTGCACTGGACAATCAGCTTGTGCCCCAGCGGCATCAACGTGAACAGGCCTTTGGGACACGCGTCCACGCAATCACCACAGGCCGTGCACCGGTCGACGATGACCACCGGGAGTTCCTGTGCATTCATGTAGATGGCATCGAAGTCGCACGCGACCTCGCAGTCGGCGAGCCCCAGACACCCCCAGGCGCAGGCCTTGCCCCCGCCGGCGACCGCGTTGGCGGCCTTACAGGTCTGCAAGCCCACGTAGTCCGCTTGGGTCGGTGCCACATCGCATCCGCCGGCACAGAGGAGTCGCGCGACCCGGGCGGTCGCGGCGCCCACCGCCACACCGAGATAGTCCGCGACCTCCGCGCGGTCATCCGGCCCCATCACGGTACACACCGCCGGCTGCACGTCGTTCGCAACCAGGCTCTCGGCGAAGGCGCGACATCCCGCCAGGCCGCACGCGCCGCAGTTGTTACCGGGCAGCAACTCGACCACCGCGTCCACCCGGGGATCTTCCCACACCCACAGCTTGCGTTGCGCCACCGCGATGAGCGCCGCGAACAGCGTCCCCACAGCGCCCAGGATGAGCGCCGACCCGACGATCATGGCACCCGTCATGACCCCGTCGCGAGATTCGCCTGGGTCAGCAGCCAGGCCGCGAGCTTGTCGGCGGGATTGGATGCCGGCGCGGAGGTGCCGGGCGCGACCGGCGCCGCGGCGATCGCCGACGCCAGCGTCTGCAGTTGCGCAAGCTCCTCGGCCTGTTGGAACGCGGTCGCCGTGCCGATGCGCTTCCTGGGAGGTGTATCCGGCAACGATGTCACCGCTAAGCGCTCCGCGAGGGTTGCACCGGCCGACGGGTCGTGCACGAAGGACGCGGCGCCACGCGGCATCACCGCCACCACGCCAGGTCCCTCATGAGCGGCCAGTCGGTCGACCGGCCCGCCGTCGTGGCTCTGCGCCACGAACACGCGCGGCGTGATGAGTCGCACCAACGGCGCGGGCGGTACTGCACCGCCCTGTACGATCAGGACGAGCTTGAGGTTGCCGTCGAGGTAGTTTGCCAAACCCGCCACGCGAAGGTCCGCGCCGTCGAGCGCGACGACCAGCGGGGGCGCCAACGCACGCTCGGCCGCCGTCCACATGGCAAACGGCAATTCGACCAGCCAGTTCTCGTGTTCCCCAACCCGATAGCCACCGTTCCGAGCGAGCCGCACGACTCGCGCGGCACCGAAGCCCCGACCCGCCTCCGCCAGCGCCCGCCCGACCGCCACCACGAGATCCCCACCCGGCGGCAGCTCGAGGCGAAACTGCTCGTCACCGTCCCGGGTGAGGCCCGTCAGGGTTTCCAGCGCTCGTTCGACCGTCGCGCCCGCCGACCCGTTGAGCGTTGGTGCGTCCACGACCAAGGCCGCAAACCGGTCCAGGTCGATATGCCGGCCGCCCAACAGGCCGAGTTCGGCCGCCGCGCGCTCGCTGCGCGTATCCGTCGTTCCGCGGTGCGATTCCAGGTACCCGCGAACCTCCTCGACCGTGGTGGCCACGACTGAACGGTGCGCCGCGCGCAGCCCTGCAAGCTGGGCAAACGCCGACGCGGTAGCGGTATCAGACGGCATGAGCATCGAACTCGGCGTTCAAGAGGTCCACCTTCTCCGCCGCGGTGTAGATGCGCTGCCGGCGTATCTCCTCATACCGCGGCACCGCGGCGTTCCGATAGAACAGGCCGAGCCGTACGGCGCTGGAGGCGCCCTGCGCCAGCCGGCGCGCGCCATCGAGATCGGCGGGATCATGGTACAGATGGTTCTTGTAGATCTTCTCGAGCGACGGTACCGCGATGCCGTCAGGATGTTGCAGCATCTCGGTCCGGTCGGGATTGCGCACCGCTTCGTCCCACAGTCCGGGGGTGAATTGCGGACACCGCTGTAACACCCGCACAAACGAAAAGCCCTTATGCCGGTAGGCCGCCTCGAGTGTGGCGTAGAGGTGGGCGGGAACCCAGTCGGCTGTCTGGGCCACGAACGAGGCGTTGGTGATTCCCAGTGTCGCGGTCAGCGGGTTCAACGGCTCGAGGTAGCTGCCGCGGGGCTGCGTGTTGCTCTTGAGGCCCAGCGGGGTCGTCGGTGAGGTCTGGTTCTTGGTCAACCCATAGATCTCGTTGTCCAGGAGGAGCACCACGAGATCCATGTTGTACCGCGTCGCGTGGATCCAGTGGCCGGCTCCGATCGAGCAGCAATCACCATCCCCCATCACGACGAATACATGCAGGTCGGGACGCCGCAGTTTGACGCCCGTTGCCACCGGCAGGGCGCGACCGTGGATGCCGTGGAACCCGTAGGTCTTGAGGTAATGCGGGAACCGACTCGAGCATCCGATACCGGACACGAACACCGTCCGTTCCGGCGGGAGTTGCTCGGACTCCAGCAACTTCTCCGCCGCCGTCAGAACGGCGTGATCACCGCACCCTGGACACCAGCGCGCGACGGCGCCCGCGTAATCGTCCATGGTG
Source organism: Gemmatimonadales bacterium (assembly GCA_036397455.1). Lineage (GTDB taxonomy): Bacteria > Gemmatimonadota > Gemmatimonadetes > Gemmatimonadales > GWC2-71-9 > JADFNB01. Next base: position 71,145 of record DASWIX010000033.1, read on the forward strand.
TACAGCGTGTCGTCATCGTCGTCGTAGCCGCAGGTCAGCAGCGAACAGGCCTCCGTCATGCGGCCCCCCGCGTCAGGAGTTCATGAATGCCGTCGACGATGTCCTTCGGTCGCAACGGCTGGCCGGGCACTTGCGTCCAGCAGTCGACGTCGACCAGCGTTTGCGCGCGCAGGATCCAGGCAAGCTGACCGCGGCGGCGATTCTCGTCGGTGATGTGCGGATCGCCGGGCCGGTCGCTGTAGTTGATTTCCACGGTTGCCACGCGTTTGAACCGTGCGAACAGTTCGCCGAGTCCGGGGTGCAGTGGCGAGAGGAACGTGAGATGCGCGGACGACACCGACACGCCGGTGGCGCGCACCCGATCGACCGCCTCCTCGATGGCGCCCTTGGTGCTCCCCCAGCCGATGACCAGCAGATCACCGGTGTCGTCGCCGTAGATCGGCGGCGGCTTCAGCGTTTCCTGCAACACCGCCAGCTTGCGGCTGCGCATGGTGCAACCGCGCTCGTGCACGTCCGGGCTGTATCCGATCTTGCTCCGCTCGTCGTGAGACAACCCGGTCACGGTGTGCATCCCGCCCGCCTGACCGGGAACGATGCGCCGCGACAGGCCGGTGACCGGATCCCAGTCGTACGGACGCATGCCGTCCGGCACGGGACTCAGATCCGTTCCCGTCCCCTGCCATCGGGCGTCGAGTTGCGGGCGTGGGAAAGGCTGCACGCCGGTCGCGAGATTCGCATCCGACAGCACGATCACGACGCAGCGAAACACCTCCGCGATCCGGCGCGCGGTCACCACCATATGGAAACATTCTTCGATGGTTGCGGGCGCGAGGATCACCTTGGGCGCGTCGCCCGGCTGTCCGAACATCGCCGCCAACAGATCCGACTGCTCCACCTTCGTCGGGAGACCCGTACTCGGTCCACCGCGTTGTACGTCGAGCACGACCAACGGCGTCTCGATCATGGTGGCGAGTCCGAGGAACTCCGTCTTGAGCGCCAGTCCGGGGCCTGACGTGACCGTGAAGGCCACCTTCCCCGCATACGACGCGCCGATGGCGACCCCGGCGGCGGCAATCTCGTCTTCGGCCTGGTGAACGATTCCACCGAAGCGCTCGAAGATCTCGCCGAGATAGTGCGACACCGACGTGGCCGGCGTGATGGGGTACATCGCGCAGAGTTCCATACCCGCGGCCACCGCGCCGACGGCGAGCGCCTGGTTGCCGTTCATCACGACCATCGGCACGTCCGGCTTCTCGATTGGCACGTCGATGCGGAACGGCACGTGCTCCGCCGCCCAGGTGAAGCCCAGCTCCATGAGTCCGACGTTACTCTCCCGGACCTCGGTCGATTTCTTCTTGAATACGTCCCGGATCAGCTCACGCACGACGTCCAGTTCGCGCCCATAGATGCAGGTCAGCAACCCGAGCGCGAACATGTTCTTGCCGCGCCGTGGATTCTCGACCAGGGTCATGCACTGTTCCTGCATCGGCACGGGGACGATCCGGTAGTGCCGGCCGGACACCTCTTCCATCGCCTCGAGCCACGCCGCGCGGATGTCCGCATCGTCGTGCGTGGCCCACATATTCTCGAGCAGGATGACGGCGTCGTCCGCGAGCGCGTCGAGCCGATGCCTGGCCAGCAGCACCTGTTCATTGAACGCCACGACCAGATTGGCGGCGTCGCCCCAGTTGCTGACCGTACGCGTACCGAGCCGGATGCGGTTGCCGCTCGCGCTCGCCGCTGAACGGGGGGGCGGTTGGATCTCGGCCGGGATGATCTCGACCGTCCACACGCCGTTGCCCATCCGGGCCGACGCCCGTCCGAACAGCTGGCCGCATTTCTGCGCGCCTTCGCCGGAATCGGATACGATCTCGACCGTGTGCTCCGATACCGTGATGAGGTCGTGGTCAATCAGGGCGACGTCGGGCTCCGTCGCCGGGGAAGGAGGGGACGAGGTGGGCATACTCCACCTTCGAGGCCAAGAGTCGTGACGCGGACACCCCCGCGTCGAGGGACATGACGTCCCGTGCTGCAGCCGCACGACCTGGCGCGCGGAGACGTCACCTAGCTCGAATTAATGGTAAGGAGAGAGTTTGAAAGTTGGTTCAAAGATTGCGATGAAGACATCTTTATCGTCGGCGCAACCGTGCTCAGCGAGGCTGGTTCCCCTGCTCGCGGTTGAACTTCTCGAAGGCCCGGACGATCCGCTCCTCGATCTCGGAAGGTCCCAGGCGATGAGTGAAGCCACTTCCAAGACAGTCGATTGCGTTCAGAGCATGCGCCAGGCTCGCGCCAGGCTCAGCGCAGAGATCGCCGACATGAGCTACGAAGAACTGCTCAAGTGGCTGCGTGGTCATCGGTACGAAGATTCACTGCTTCGGCGAGGCGTGCGACGAGAGCGCTTGTCAACGGCGGACTTCGTCCCCGCTGACTGCGTGCGGGTTTTCCCCTCTGCCATCAGCCCCGCAGGCTCTTGAGCGTACAACGATATCGCGATAGATTGCAGTATCGTTGTACACACAGGAGATCACAATGGCCGTCGTCACCGTATCGCCAAAGTTCCAGGTCGTAATCCCACAGGCCATTCGGGAGGCGCTCGGCTTGAAGCCGGGCCAGAAGGTTGAGGCCTTGCAATACCTGGACCGAGTGGAGTTCATCCCGGTTCGACCGTTGAAGGCCATGCGCGGCTTCCTGAAGGGCATAGACACCAGGGTCCCGCGCGACCGGGATCGCGTGTGAACGTCGTGGATTCGTCGGCATGGCTCGAGTACTTCGCCAGCGGGCCGAATGCCGGCTATTTCGCCGAAGCGATTGAGGCGACCGACGAGCTGGTCGTGCCCACGATCACGATCCTCGAGGTGTTCAAGCGGGTGCATCAGCAGCGCGGCGAGGGTCCGGCCCTTCAGTCCGTCGCCCTAATGCAGCAGGGGCAAACCACGGACCTCACGTCCGCCACCGCCCTGATGGCCGGCTTGCTCGGTCTTAAGCATCGGCTGCCGCTGGCCGATAGTGTGGTCTTCGCGACGGCGCGCCAGTTCGATGCAACGCTGTGGACGCAAGACGCGGACTTCGACGGCCTGCCGGGGGTACGCTTCCGGGCAAAGCGAGGCAAGTCGTGAAGCGCGCTAACACCTATAAGGCCTCCGCTGTCAAGTCGACGTAGCTCTACAACACCGGGACGGCGATCTTGTGGGCGACGATCCGGTCGTTCTTGGCTTTCCTGCCGTGGATGGCTTTCATGTAGAGGGCGTGACCCAAGACGAACCGGATCCCTTCGGCGGCGCACAGATCGGCGAGCCAGTGCCACTTCAACAGGCACTCGACGGCGATTGTCACAGAGCGGGGTCTCCGAACGCCCGCGTGTAACGTCGACGCCTCGGGCTGCATCTAGTTCTCAGAGGGAGTCACTCTCGCGAGCGGCCTCACTGGAAAGGCTATGGAGCAGCAGCTGGTTCTCTGCAAACCGGATGGCCGTTGGCTGCGTGATATGCGAGTTCTCCAGCCTCCGTACGGGCGCGCGGTTCCCGCGTTGGCGTTCTCCGGGTCCCCCCCCCCCGCAGGTGCGATCGCGTTCACGCGATGTGACGGAGGGATCAGGGGACTGACTGCGGCGATGCGGTGATCCTGCTGACTTGGGTGAGGCGGAGGTCAAAGCGTTCCTGACGCACCTGGCGGTCGACCGTCAGTTGGCGCCGTCGACCCTGGCCGAGGCGTTGGCGGCGCGGCTGTTTCTCTATCGGGACGTGGTCGGGCGGCCGTTGGCCGGCGTGGGGCCGGTGCCGCGGGAGCGGGCGCCCGTGCGACTCCCGGTCGTCCTGACGCCGGAGGAGGTGCGCCGGGTGCTGGAGCAGATGCGGGGCACAACGCGGCTGGCCGCCTTGCTGCTGTACGGCAGCGGGATGCGGCTCCTGGAGTGCCTGACCTTGCGGGTCAAGGACATTGATCTCGCGCGGGGGGAGATCCGGATTCGGCGGGCCAAGGGGGCCAAGGACCGGGTCACGGTCTTACCGGAGATCGTGGGGCCGACGGTGGCCTCGCAGATCGAGCGAGTCCGGGCGCGGCACCAGCGAGACTGCGAAAGCGGAGCGGGCTGGGTCGAGCTGCCGGGGGCGTTGGCGCGCAAGTACCCGCGGGCGGGACGCTCGCTGCCATGGCAGTGGGTCTTTCCGGCTCGGCGGATCTACGCGGATCGGGACACCGGTGAGCGCCGCCGCCATCATCTGCACGAATCGGCGGTGCAGCGGGCCATGGCCGAGGCGGTGCGGCGGAGCGGGATCACGAAGCGGGCGACCTGCCACACGCTGCGGCAGGAGTTACT
>DASWIX010000034.1:0-2062 GCA_036397455.1 Gemmatimonadales bacterium
CGACGTCGGCGCGACGAAGATCGTCTCGCGAACCGATCCGTTCAGCGGTGTCGCGATATCGAAGGTGATGTGGTCATAGGGCCTCACGTCGCGCATGGTGAACACGGTCGTCGTGCCGTCGCCGTGGGCGCAGTGATCGACCGTGCCCGGCGCGAGGCGGCCGCGCTCGGCGCCGGCTCGGGACAAGCTCAATACGTTCTCCCACCAATCGGCGCGCCGATCCGGGTGGGTGAGGTAATGCCAGCACCGGTCCGGGGGCGCCGCGATCTCACGGATAACGTCCGGGAACCAGAGTTCGCCCTCGACAACCACCGTCTCGCGCTGGCGGTGGTCCTGCCACAACGGCCTCATGTCGACCACGCACAGCTCGCAGTCGGCGAACTTCTCGATCGTCTCGGTGTGGCGGGCGGCATCCGCGAAATACTCCGGCACGCCGATCGCGGCCGTCGCCGCTTCGGTGAACGCGGCGTAGGCGGCGATGCCGGTGGCCTCGACGATGGTGTTCTTCATCAGCCGGTGAATGAGAATAACGTCCGATCCACCGAGTTCGGTGCGGCCGCCGATGCTTTGCTCGACGTAGGTACCGAAGTGGATGAACAGCTTGAGGTCGAGCTTGCGCATGTTGGAGCACGCCGCGCACCGGCAGGTGGTGTTGTTGATCATGTGCTCGAGTGCGTGGGCGAAGCCGAAATAGAGCGCCTCGACGGTGTTGACGACGTTGTGGCCGTCTGCGACCTGGCTGCCGCGAGCGTGGGCGAGGATCGCGTCACCCTGGACGTTGGACAGAACGAACGGAGAATGGAGCTTCGCCAGCATCGCCGAGAACAGCCCCTCGAGGATACCGCGGGCGTGATCGAGTTCAGACGCCGTCAGGAAGCTGGTGTAGCCGGTGATGTCGGCAATCAGCAGGTAGCCATCGTCTGCCGTTGACATGGGCGCGTCCGCTGGTCGATTGCGAGACGGCGGATGGTACCCCGCCAAGGTGATCCTTCCCAATAAAAAAGCCGCCGGAAAACCGGCGGCTCGTCAGTTGTCCCGCCGGGCCGTCCGGCCCGTTGCGGTTCAGGTTGCCGGCTGCAGTTCCACGGCTTTTGGACCCTTGCCGCGTGTGTCCGGCTCGGTCTCGAAGGAGACGCGCTGGCCGTCGGCAAGAGTGCCGAGCCCGGAACGCTCGACTGCGGTGACGTGAACGAACACGTCCTTGCTGCCGTCGTCCGGCGTGATGAAGCCATAGCCCTTCGAGGCATTGAAGAATTTCACGGTACCGTTCTGACGCATCGGATGACCTTTTCCGTTCGTTTCACCGACCCGGACAGTGTGCGGTCGCCCGGGTAGGCAGGCCAGTCAGTCGGCGAAGATTGGTGCGTTGAGCAGTTGCCCGGCGGCCCGTTCCGCGAAATTCTCTCGTTGCCCAAGAGAACCCGCCTGCGCCCCGTCGCGCCTTGTTCTCCACTCTCGTCGGGTCCGATCAAGTCTGCCCGTGCCGATATTCTACGTGACCGGCCCCGGCGCGATCAATGGCAGCCGCGGTCGGATCGGCAGGTCCGACGGGTGCCGCCCGCACGATCGGGTCAACACAAGTTCGTGAGGACCGCCGGAATGTCGCACTTGCGGTGTTAGCTCAGACGGGGCGACACCAATCAGCGGAGGAGCGACGCGAACCATGAACGAACGACCGAAAATCACGCAGGACATGATCCGCCTCTACGACGAGTATACGCACCTCACGCTCGACCGGCGCGGCTTCATGACAAATCTCGCCAAGCTGTCGGGAAGCGCGGCTGCGGCCGCGGCGATCGTGCCCATGCTGGCCAGCAACTACGCCCACGCGCAGATGGTTCCCGCGGACGATCCCCGCCTGACGATCGAGGACGTGACGTTTCCGGGGCCGGCGGGCGACGTGATGGGCTATCTCGCCATCCCCGCCGACGCCAGCGGTTCGCTGCCGGCGGTCCTGGTGATCCACGAGAACCGCGGTCTCAATCCGCACATCAAGGACGTTACCCGGCGCATGGCCCTGGAAGGGTTCGTCGCGCTTGGCGTCGACCTCCTGTCGCGTCAG
>DASWIX010000035.1:0-70684 GCA_036397455.1 Gemmatimonadales bacterium
AACGACAAACCGTTGCGCGCCGTGACATCGTTGTGCACCCTGGAGCCCCTCACCGAACTGGACCACCCGGCATTTCGCGTGGCGCATGGCGCTGTCCTACGGCATGGTGCACCGGATCTGGCAGGCCCAGCCCACCAGAAACTCGTCGACGCGCTCCTACGGGCTCTTTTTGAGCGCCGGTCGCCGCGGGGACCTCCAATGGGCCCGGCACCTGCTCCAGCGCCACGCCCTCTCCGGACTGCCCGACCACAGGGACCTCAAGAACTTCGACTGGAGCTACAACGCCCGTCTCCCCCAACGCGACGTCCTTGAACTCGCCACCCTGAAATGCATCGACGCCAGGGAGGACGTGCTCATCCTCGGCCCTCCCGGCACCGGCAAGAGCCACGTCGCCAAGGCCCTGGCGACCACCGCCGTGCAGCGTGGCTACAAAGTCCTCTACCGCGAAGCGCATCAGCTCATTGAGGACATCACGGAAGCCCGCGAACTCGGCAGCCTCCGCAAGCTGCGCATCCAGATCCGCGACGCCGAACTGCTGCTGATCGACGATCTCTTCCTGCGCAAGCTCCCCACGCACGCCGGCGACGAGCTGGCCGACGTGCTCATGGCGCGCTACGAAAAGGCATCCACCATCATTACCTCGAACCGACCCCTGGAGGACTGGCCCCGGCTCCTCGGCGACGTCGTGGTCGTCACCCCACTCCTCGACCGGCTCATGCACCACGGCCACCTGCTCAAATTCGAGGGCAAGAGCTGGCGGCTCAAGGAAGCGGCCGCCCGGGCTGCGAAACGGGGATCATCGCGCTAACTTGCACCGGTCCCGCCGCCCCAAGGCTGGGGGATTTTGACCCGGCCACAGGTGGAGGAGTTTGAGGTGGCCGCCGGGGGCCTCCGGGAACAGGGATGCGGCAGGTGGACATTCTCCTAAACGGGATCACGCCGGGAACGGCGTGTCACTGAAGCGGCCGCAGCTCCCCGGACCACGCTAAACCGACAGGCTCGCAGCACCCGTGGCGGTTCGGTTTCGGTTCCCGGAGGTCGCTGCATATTATGCGCTCCGAGTTTCTGGGGCGATGGGTCGCGATCGCATCGCGTGGGCCGCTAACCCGGGAATGCTGCTGACGCACTGAACACAGTGGCCGTGGGCTACACGCACTGGGCTACTATGGTGGTGCGCAGCAGATTTCCGAATCTTAGGCCGCAGGCACCAGCACAGGGGCATACAATGGATCCAATGGTCGTGGGCCTGTTGATCCTGCGGGACATCGGGTTCCCCGTCTTGGGCGTTGTGGGCGGCGTGGTCATACTTGCGAGAACAGCTGTCGGTCGACGGTTCATCGCGTCCGTGGGAGGGCGAGCGCCGAGCAATGAGGAGATATCTCAACCGCAAGAGCACCTCGCGCGCCTCGAGGCCGCGCTTGACGATGCCCAGGAACGCCTAGATGTGGCCGAACACATGTTGGCGGAGTCGCGGCGCCGGATCACGTCTCCGGTGCATCCGTCGGAGGTTACGACTCCCGTATGATGCCTGCGGCTTAAACACCCGTAAGGCCCTTCATGAGCATCACGGCAATGCACCTGCCAAAGCGGGCCCAACCTCCGCATGCATCGTGAGTTCCAGCTGGCCCGATTTGCAGGTCATTGCGACGACGTTACCTGGCCGCCGGAAATGGTGGTCCTGCCAGCTCATTTGAGCTATCTTGCCGTTAGGTGTCCCACCACGAGAGCCGCGATGCCCACCACCGCTGACATCCTCGAGCGCATCACCATCGATCCGGAGCAATGCGGCGGCCGCCCGTGCGTCCGCGGGATGCGGATACGGGTGATAGATATCCTGCAGCTCCTCGCGGCCGGTGAGACTCCCGACACGATTCTTCCCCAGTATCCCTACCTTGAACGCGAGGATATCGCTGCGGCGCTCTTGTATGCGGCGCGCCGGCTAGACCACCCCCACCCCGCCGCCTAGAGTGCCGCAGGACGCGGCGCGCGAAGCACCGCTGCGAGCTTGGGTGGATGCGCAACTCCCCTCCTTGCTGGCGACCTGGCGAGTTCAGCGTCGAGACGCACATGTGGATGGCTTGGGGCTGCTCCGGGCAAAGGACGCGGCCATCTTCGCGGCGGCTCGCGAGGAGGGCCGCCAGCACCCGCCGCTGGTGGTGGTCACGAAGGATGAGGATTTCATCAAGTTGCTGGAGCGCCACGGGACACCCCCTCAAGTGGTATGGGTGACGTGCGGCAACGTCTCCAATGCCGAGTTGCACCGCATCATGTCCACCAGTTGGCCGCGAGCCGCTGCGCTCCTTCGAGCTGGCGAGCCGCTCGTTGAGCTTCGATAGCAGCCGTTGGGCCGCTGCGATGCGAGCATAACACCTATAAGGCCTCCGCTGTCCAGTCGACGTAGCTCTACAACACGGGGTGGGGTGGTCCCGTTTTGAAGGATGTGGCTCGGCCACCGATGCTCTGACTTCATTGCGGGATCGGTGCGCTGTTCGGCACCAAACACCTATCTAGACTCGGCGTTGGGACGTCCTCAAGCGGCGACCTCATCTGTGGAGGCACGGATCGGTTAGGCATCGGGCTCGCCCGCCTCCCTCCCTATCGCCCTACGTCAGGTGGCCAGGAACGTCGCCTGGTCATGCTTCCACTGGTGATAGACGGTGCGCGCCAGCTTGTGGGCCAACACCGTCAGGGCTTTGCCCCGGGCGCACGAATGGTGAGTGACGGCTACGGCCGGCAGCGGCTCGCGAGGAAGGAGGTGATGATTGTGCACGCCAAGAGGTTCGCCCGCAGCTCATTGCCGGACCGTTACGCGTCACCCGGGCAGTTGCGCGGGTCCCCAGATCTCCCGAGATTTGGAATATGACCCCAAAGGTCCTTCGGGACGAGATCCTGTGGACGAGATCCTGCGCCTCCCCGTCGAGGAGCGGCTGAACCTGCTCGAGCAGGTGTGGAACAGTGTGGCCGCCGATCCGGCCAGGGTCCCGGTTCCAGAATGGCGTATCGAGGAACTCGATCGTCGCCTGGAGGATTCCTATCCCGAGCGGGTGTCATGGAACGAACTCAAGTCACGGTTCTTCGACCGGACGTAGCGCCCCGTGCGAGTCGTCTACCGGCTCACGGTTGGCCGCGACATTGCCGCGGCCTCGGGGGGGGGGATGAGAGCGAACATGAAGACTGAGATCCTTCAGGACTCCGGTGTGGCCCGCCAGCTTTCGCTCGCGCGTCATGCGCGGATTCGCTAGGCCGCCGCGCGACCCTATCCTATGGCTCAGGTCTGGAGACGCGTCCGAGATTCCCTTCTTCTGGTGCTTCTCGCGCCAGTGTGGATCCCGCTTGCGGTCCTGGTAGCCGTTCTTGCGGTCATCGTCTATCCGTTCACTAGGGCGCGGTTGTGGATGCTTCGTCGCGCCTTTCGGAAGAAGTGGGGGCCCGCCGGCCGCGACATTCTTCTCATCTACTCGAATAGCCCGAACTGGCAGGAGTACATTGAGCAGAATTGGCTTCCGCACCTGGATGATCGGACCGTTCTGCTGAACTGGTCCGAGCGCGCCCAGTGGCGGGAGAAGCATCCGCTCGAGGCGAAGCTGCTTCGAGCTTACCTCGGAGATCGGGAGTTCAACCCCGCGGCGGTGTACATACCCGATCGTGGTAGAGTTCGCGTGATCCGGTTCTGGCAAGCGTTTCGCGATTTCAAGCATGGACGCGAAGCGCTACTGCGACGCCAAGAGGCGACGCTTTTCACACTTATCGACCGAACGCGGGCGGCGGCCTAACACCTGTAAGGCCTCTGTCGTCAAGCGGGCGGAGTTCGACAACGCGGGGTGGGGTGGCCCCGTTGCGATCCCGGCCACGCGTCGCGGCCGATACCGGGTTGGTGGCGTGGGTGCCGCTGGCCCGGGCGCGTCGTCGAGGTCCGGTGGCGGGGGGGCGTTCCTGCTCGAAGTTCAGCTCGATTCCGTTGTGGAACAGGCGCGGGCGGCCGGCGGGACCGGCGGCGGTGAGCCCCGAGCGCCGATGTGCATCGAGGCGGAAACCGACCGCGCCCGCGTCGCCGTGTCCATCTGGTCGCTCGAGGGTCGGGAGACCGGCGGCGGCTGGCGGCTAGGGCGCGTCTCGGGATGTGGCGATCGGGCTCAAGTAGCCATGTACCCGACTGGTCGTCTCCCCTTTCCTATCGTATGTTTGCGTATGCCGTCGGGTTTCCCCGAACGTAGATTGCCTCATTCCCTGACCACAATTGTGATGTCGTCTGGAAGGGCAATCGACGCGCACTCCACGTTCGCCCGGATCGAGTGATGAGCGACAAGAAGCTCCATGGTGTCGAGGCGGTCAACGAAGAGTACCAGCAGTACGACCAGGTCGAGCGGCCGCACGCCTACCATCTGGCCGAGCATGCCGCTGAGGATCAATTCGACGACGAAACGGAGATCAAGACCTGCGATCTGAGCCAGTTGCTTCACGGCGGTGTCGCGGGCCAGGAGCGTTTTGCGGAGGACCTTGGGTCGGCCATGAAGGAGATCGGTTTCGCGATTCTGGTCGGACACGGAGTGGATACGTCCCTGCACGACACCGCGACCGAGAAGGTGATCGAGTTCTTCACCACGGCGACACGCGAACAGAAGATGCGGTACCGCGCGGAACGCCACGGCTCGGTCAACCAGGGATACTTCCCGATCAAGGAGACGAGTGACATCCACCCGGACCTGGTGGAGGGGTGGGTGTTTTGCCGCCGCGCGTTCGATATGCCTCAACACCGGGTCGCACCGTTCGAGGAGACCGACTATTGGCCCCTCGCCGGTTACGAGCCCTTCTTCCGCCAGATCGTGCTGGCGCACGAGCGGCTCATTCTCCCCCTCACGCAGAGCATCTTCCGGTACCTCGGCGTTGATCCGCATCACTATGACGAGCGGTTGACGCAGACCAACTTCGGCTTGCGCCTCAACTACTATCCCCCGATCAGTCGCGAGGACGATGAGTCGGGAGCGGGCAGGCTGTTGGGTCATGAAGACATCGACCTGTTCACGATCCTGCCGGCGCCCAGGGTCGAGGGACTCCAGGCGCTCAACCGCCAGAATGGCAAGTGGGTGCGGGTGCAGGCGCCACCCGGCTCGATCATTCTCAACACCGGCGACTACATGCAGCGGGTCACCAACGACGTGCTGCCGTCAACCACGCACCGGGTCAGCAAACCGCGCGACGGCACCGCACACGAGGAACCGCGGGTGTCGGTTCCCATGGCGGTGTACGTGTGGGAGGACGAGCTGCTGGAAGTGCTGCCGGGATTGCCGGAACCCACATACCCGCCCATCAAGGCGATCAACTTTCACACCAAGACGACCGCGAAGTTCTACGGAGACGAGTATGCCGTTGACGGCGACAGCGAGGCGTCCTGAGCTACTGTAGCCGCTGCGGCGCTTCGATCGAGGACGGGGCCCAGTTCTGCATGCAGTGCGGCACCGACGTCACCGGTGTGCCCGCCGCCAAGACCCAACAGATGACCACGACGCCGGCGCCCGCGCCGGCCAAGAAGGGCACGGACCCGTTGCTCGACGCCGTGCGTCACGCCACGCTCGGCGAATATGAGATCCTCGGGGAACTGGGGCGCGGTGGAATGGCGGCGGTCTACCTGGCGCACGATCTCTCGCTCAATCGCAAGGTCGCGTTGAAGGTCGTGCTGCCGATGCTGCTCGAGATGGGTTCGGGCATTGGCGAACGCTTCAAGCGCGAAGCGCAGACGTCCGCCGGACTGAGTCATCCGCACATCATCCCGGTGTACGCCGTCAAGGAGCACGAGCACGTCGTCTACTTCGTCATGAAGTACGTGAAGGGACGCACGCTCGAGTCCGTGATTCATGATTTCGGGGCCATCCCGATCACGGTGACGCAGACGATTCTCAATCAGGTTGCCAGCGCACTGGGCTACGCCCACCGGAATGGCGTGATTCACCGGGACATCAAGCCGGGCAACATCCTGCTCGATCGCGAAGGTTGGGCGGTGGTCACCGATTTTGGGATCGCCAAAGTCACCGAGTTGCAGGCCCTGACGATGACGGGCGCCACGGTCGGGACACCCACGTACATGAGTCCCGAGCAGTGTTCGGGCGTGGACGTGACGGCGGCCGCGGACCAGTACTCCCTGGGGGTCGTGGCGTACGAGATGGTTACCGGACAGCTTCCGTTTGCCAGCGGTTCGCCGATGACGGTGATGTACGAGCACGTGCACACGCCGGCGCCGCACCTTGCGAACGTGATGCCGGACTGCCCGGAACAGTTGGCGACGGCCATCATGCGGATGCTGGAAAAGAAACCGGAAGACCGTTGGCCCACGATCGAGGACGCGGTGGCCGCGATCGGTGTCGTCACCGATACCGACCAGCAGATCGCGCGGACGAGCGTGGGCAAACTGGCGCAACGTGGTAGCGCCAGCGCCATCCTTGAAAAGTTCAAGACGCCGGGCAGCCCTATTCCGATGAGCCGATCGGCGCCCAGTCTCCGAACCTCGAAGGAGGCGCCCACCTCGTCCGTGGCCCGCCGCCGCGCCATGTGGGGTGTGCCGGTCGCGTTGATCGCGACCGCGGCGGCGTGGTTGGTGTTCGGTCGCGGCAACACGGAACCGACCACGCCGGCTGAATCCAGCGTGCCGACGATGACCGCTGCCGAGCCCGCCGCGCCCGCGATTGCGCGTTTGGAGATTACCGGAGAACCCGCATCGCTCGCGATCGGCGAGACTGTCCAGCTCTCCGTACGCGGCTATGGTGCGGACGGGAATGAAGTGGTGGCCGACGGGATTACGTGGGAATCTGACGCGCTCGCCGTGGCGAGCGTGTCGGCCTCGGGATTTGTCGAGGCGGTGGCCCAGGGCGTTGCCCGTCTGAGCGCGCGCCGGAACGGGCAGTCGGCGACCGTCTCGATTCGGGTGAGCGGTCGGGCGGCGGCGCCTCCGACGGCGGCGACGGCGACCCGACTCGCCGTCTCGTCGGTCGGGTTGGCACCGGAGTCGGCGAGCATCGCGATCGGCGAGCGCACGCAGCTGCGAGCAATGCCCCGGGCGTCGACCGGGGCCGACTTGCCGGATCGCGAGGTGATCTGGACCTCATCGAATCCCGGTGTCGCCACGGTGTCGGCCAGTGGCATCGTGACCGCGCTTGCCGAAGGGGCCGCCCGCGTGACCGCGAGCAGCGAGCGCGGGTCCGGACAGGCCACGATCACCGTCACGCAGGTTCTGGTGTCGTCGATCACGGTCACGCCGACCCAATCGACGATCGAGGTCGGGGCGACCATTCCGCTCTCCGCTGAGCCGCGGACGGCGGGGGGGAGTCCCCTGCCGGACCGTCTCGTGACGTGGCGGTCGAGCAACCCCGCGGTTCTGCGGGTGAGCGCAGGCGGGGTGGCAAGCGGGATTGCCGCCGGCACCGCGGTGGTCACCGCCGCGAGCGGCGGTGTCGAAGCGACCGCGACTCTCACGGTCCGGGCGACAGCGCCCGCCCCGGCCAACCCGCCGGAGCCGCCTCCAGCCGCCGTGGATGCGCGGCCAGCGATCGAGTCGGTACTGCAGCGCTACGGCGAGGCGATCGAGGCGCGCGACGTCGCCCGCGTGCGCCAGGTCTATCCCGACATGACCGCCGCGCAGGAGCGGGCGTGGCGCGATTTCTTCGCTGGCGTGGAGGATCTGGAGGTCACGCTCACCGTGCTCGCGCTGACCATCGACGGTGACCATGCCAACGCCCGCGTTGCCGCGATGTACGACTACCAGGCCGCCCGGAAGGAGCATCGCGCGTTCGAGTTCCGCGCGACGTTCCGGCGCGTCGCATCCGGTTGGCAGATCTTGACGATTCAGTAGCCCGGCGGCGACGTCCGGCGGCAGTCATAAGTCGAACGGTACGTGCCTCACCCTTGCCCCGAGGATTCATGCATCGCTTTGTCCTGATCCTGGTTGGCGCCCTTGCGTTCGCGTCCCCGCTACAAGCGCAGCAGCGCCTGCGCGACCGGATCGCGCAGTTGTTCATCTTCGGTGAGGGCGAGGATCCGCTATTCCTGGCCGGGACCGCCGATCCGAACAACCCGGCGTCGATCCAGGCGCACGGAGCCCATTTCATTCCGTCGGCGGTCGACAACAATTCGACGCTGATCGGGTTCCTCACCAATGCGGTGAGCCTCAACGTGGCCAACATCCCGATCAGCGCAACGAGCAGTGGACAGACGTTCCGCTTCGTCGGTGGGGTCCCGGTGGCGACATCCGCGTCACCCGGCCCGGTGTTCGGCGAGCGGGCCCAGACGTTGGGACGGGGTCGGGTGCTCGTGGGGACGAACGTGAACGTGTTTCATTTCACGTCGGTGCGTGGCGTGAGCCTGGACGACGTGCAGTTGAATTTCACCCACGCGAACGCCGATTTCGATGGTTGTGACACCATCTTCGGCGGCGACTGCACGCTGCAGGGGATTCCCACGCTCGAGAACGACTTCATCCAGCTCGATCTCGACATGAACCTCGACGTCCGGTCGGTGATGTTCGCGCTGTCGTACGGCCTGTTCGACTGGGCGGATATTGGCGTCGCGGTCCCGATCGTGACGACGTCGCTTCGCGCGACGAGCAGCGCCCAGGTCGTGCCGTTCGGCGGCCCCAGCGCGACGCATTTCTTCACCGGCACGCCCAGCAATCCCAATCTCTTTGCGACGCGATCCATTGACGGCACCGCCACCGGACTCGGCGACGTGGCCGCCCGGCTGAAGGTCGCCGTGCGGCAGTCCGGCCGTGCCAACGTGGCCCTGTTGGGTGACGTGCGGTTCGCGACGGGCAGCGCGGAGGACCTGTTGGGTTCGGGATCGACCGCCATCCGCGGCCTGGGCATCGTGTCGGCGCAGCTCGATGACTTCTCGCCGCATATCAATGTTGGCTACCTGCATCGGACGGACAGCCTCCAAACGGACGCGATGCTCGCCACGATCGGGTTTGACAAGCTCCTCGCGCCGTGGGTGGGCTTCGCGGCCGATCTCATTTCTGAACTCCAGGTCGGCGAAAACGCGTTGACGATCCCGAAGCCTCTTCGGGTCGACAAGCCGTTCCGCCGGCTCATTCCGCTGACGAACATCCCCAACAGCCGCGACGACATCATCAACGGCGCGTTCGGATTGAAATTCCTCACGTCGTCGGGCCTGACGATCGTGACCAACTCCTTGATTCCCTTGAACCGCGGTGGGTTGCGAGCCACGGTGGCCTGGACCGTGGGGCTGGAATACAACTTCTAGCTCTTCATACACTTTTCACACCAACTGGACAAATCCCGTCGCATCATGAGGGGGCCCGTGCCGAAGCCCGGCGCGGGACTTCCTCGTGCGCGCCAGGAAATGAGGTGACCCGTGGCCGAGACGTTCGATGCGGTGATTATCGGGGCGGGGATCATGGGGTGCTCCGGAGCCTATCAGCTCGCGCGGCGTGGCATGCGGGTGGTGGTGCTGGAAAAGAACGGCATCTGTTCGGGAGGAACCGGCCGGTCGTCGTCCATCATTCGGCAGCACTATTCCAACGAACTGACTGCGCGGATGGCGTTACACAGTCTTCGCGTGTTTCAGCGGTTCGATGAGGCCGTCGGTGGCGATGCGGGATTCCGTGAGACGGGTTTTGTGGCGATAGCGGCGGCCAACAACAGCGCCGGTCTCGCCGCCAATGTGGCGTTGCAGCAGTCGCTCGGGATTCGCACGACGCTCGTCGGCCGCGAGGAACTGCGGGAGATCTTGCCCGATACCGAAGTCGACGACCTCGTTGCCGGCGCGTTCGAATCCGAGAGCGGTTACGCCGATCCGCACCTGACGACGCTGGCATACGCCGATGCGGCCAGGCGCCACGGCGCGATGATCGTCCCATACAACGAGGTGACCGGCATTCGGTTCACCGGGGGCCGCGTGCAAGGTGTCGACACGCGCGCCGGTCCATTCGATGCGCCGATGGTCATCAACTGCGCCGGTCCATGGGGGGCTCGCGTGGCGGCGCTGGCTGGTGTCGTGGTACCCATCGACGCGTGCCGCGTCCAGGTCGGTGTGTTCGCGCACGATGCGGCGCAGGCGCGCACCCATCCCGTCGTGCTCGACTTCGTGCACGGAACGTACATCAGGCCGGAAACGGGCAACCTCACGCTGGCGGGCCTCATCGATCCGGCGGAAGCCAATGCCGTCGTGGATCCCGACGACTATCCGGAGCACAGCGACGCCGAGTTCGACGCCGAGCTGGTGGAACGGCTGCTGCGCCGCTTCCGGTTCATGGAAGGCGCCGGCCTGCGCCAGGGGTTTGCCAGCCTGTACGGCGTCACGCCCGATTGGCACCCGATCATGGACGAGCTGCCGGCGGGAAGTGGCTGCTACCTGTGCGCCGGATTCAGCGGACACGGATTCAAACTCGGTCCGGCGGTGGGGTCGATGCTCGCCGATATGGTCACCGCGGAGGCCGCGTCCGGATTCGATTGGACGGTGTTCCGCGCGAGCCGATATGCCGCGCAGACGCCGGTTCGGGGGCAATACGAGTACAGCATCGCCGGGTGACGGACAGGAAGGCCACCGCCGAAATCCGGTCGCGCGCTACACGTTCCGTAGCTGTTGCGCGGCCAGCAGCGCGCCGGCGGTGTCGGCGTCGACGGGCCGATGGAAGAGAAATCCCTGCGCGTGGTCGCAATCGAGCGCGCGGAGCCTGCGGGTCTGCTCTTCCGACTCGACCCCTTCCGCGATCACTTTCACACCCATGTCCCTGGCGAGCGCGATGATCATCTGCACGATCTCCCAGGTTTCGTTGGTCTCGGCCTCGCTGATGAACGATTTGTCGATCTTCAAGGTGTCCACACTGAATCGCTGCAGGTAGCTGAGCGACGAGTAGCCGGTTCCGAAATCATCGATATGGACGTGGATCCCGCTCGCGCGGAGGCGGCGGATGACCCGTACGTGCGACTCCGCATCGCCCATCAACATGCTCTCGGTGATTTCGAGTTTCAGATTGGCCGGCGGCAGGGTGGTCTCGTCGAGTATGCCGTGGATCCGCTCCACGAGGTCGGGCTGCTGGAAGTGGCGGGCCGAAAGGTTCACGGCCACCGAGAGCCCGGGATGTTCGGGAAACTGGTCCATCCACTGCCGGGTTTGCCGGCAGGCGGTCTGCATGACCCACCAGCCGATGGGCACGATCAAACCGGTTTCCTCTGCCACCGGGATGAAATCTCCCGGGGGCACGATCCGGCCGCCGCCGGATGGTTGCCAGCGCACCAGGGCTTCGAACCCGGTGATGAGACCCGTTTTCAGCAGGATGATCGGTTGGTAGTTGACCAGGAACTCGTCGCGCTCCAGCGCCCGCCGCATGTCGCTCTCGAGCCGGAGTTGGGCGACGGCGCGTTCGTGCATGGCGGAGTCGAACAACTGGGTCCGACCGCCGCCGTCCGCCTTGGCCCGGTACATGGCGGTATCCGCGTCGCGCAGCAGCACCTCCGGCGGTTGTTGCCCGGCGGCGCCGAGCGCGATACCGATGCTGGCGGTCACGAAGATGTCGTGGCCCTCGAGTTCGACGGGGACGTGCAGTGCCTCGTGAATGCGTTCGGACACCCGTGTGGGATCCCGCGCGTCCTGGATGTCGTCGAGCAGGATGGTGAACTCGTCGCCACCGAGCCGCGCGACCACGTCGCCCGGGCGCACGCAGTGCCGGAGCCGATCCGCGACCGCGACGAGCAGCCGGTCCCCGATCATGTGGCCGAGCGAGTCGTTCACGAGCTTGAACCGGTCGAGGTCGACGAACAGCACGCTGAACGTGCGACGCCCGCGCTGAGTCCGTTGGACCGCGCTTTCCAGAAACGTGAGCAGCAAATTGCGGTTCGGCAGACCGGTGAGCGCGTCGTGCAACGCGTCGTGGACCAACTGGTCTTCCACCCGCTTCCGCTCCGTGATGTCCTCACAGGTCGTGACGACTCCGATGGTGTCGCCCGACGGGTCCTTGATAACGTCGGACATCAGATGAACCGGGAACGTGCTCCCGTCCTTCCGCGCGTTCAGCGCCTCACGCTGCCAGCTTTTCATGGAGTCGAGTTGCCGAACGGTGAGCGTGCGGCTGGATCCCGGGACGCCGAACACACGCACGTCCTTGGCGATAAGCTCGGCGCGCGTGTATCCGTGCATGGCCGCGTCGGCGGGATTGGAATACAGGATCTTGCCGGCGGTATCCGTGACCGTCACGCCGAGCTGCATCGTCTCGATCGCCTTCTCGAATCCGATGCGCGTTTCGTCCGCCGGCTCGAGCACGCGCTTCACGAGTTCCATGGGGGACCCGCCACGTCGCCACCGCGGGCGGCCATGGCGTGACGCGACGCGACCAAGCGTTCCCACGAACAGCAACGACAGGGCTCCCGCGGCTACCGCCCCCGCTTCGAGCAGGCGCAACGTGGTGGAGCCGGCGAGTGAGGAGGTCATCGCCGCGCCCGTCAACATCAGCACGACCACCACGAGTAGGAGCAGGGCGGCGAACGCGGCAAGGCGGCGGTCGCGGCGGCGCGGCACCAGCAGCGCCGACCAGCCGGCGGCCGCCAGCAGGGTGAATGTCGAGATCATGAACGGTCCGCTCACCTGGACATCTCTCCGAGAGCCCCGCCGCAAAGATGGGATCCTCGGAGGTGTCACGCCAGAGTGCGCACGTGCCCGGCCGGCCGCCTCAGACGCTGCCGCGGATGTGCTGCACGAACATGTCACCCATGTCCGATGTCGCGATCCCACTGCGGGCGTCTGCGGACGGCACGGCCCCGCTGCGCAGCAGCGTGCCGGTCGCGTCGTCGATCCGCGCGGCGGCGCCCTTCTCACCCAGGAAGTCGAGCATCATCCCGGCGGCGCCGATCGCCCCGAGAGGACAGGCGACGTTCTTGCCCGCGTATTTGGGCGCCGAGCCGTGAATCGGTTCGAACATCGAGGTCCGGCCAGGATGAATGTTGCCTGACGCGGCGATCCCCATGCCGCCCTGCAACATGGCCCCGAGGTCGGTGATGATGTCGCCGAACAGATTGGTCGTGACGATGACGTCGAACCACTCCGGGTTCTTGATCATCCACATGCAGCACGCGTCGACGTAGGCGTGATCGGTCGTGAGGGCGGGAAAATCCGCCGCCACCCCTGCAAAGGCCCGCGTCCAGATGTCGTGGGGCCGCATCGCGTTGGCCTTGTCGACCAACGTCACCTGCCCACGCCCGTCGGCGCGTAGCGCGCGGCGACCTTCGGCGAGTTCGAAGGCGTAGCGGCAGGCGCGTTCGCATCCCTTCCACGTGTACACCCCGTTCACGAGCGCGACCTCGTCGGCCGTGCCCTTCTTGAGGTGCCCCCCGATCTGCGAGTAGAGGCCTTCGGTATTCTCGCGCACGACCACGAATTCGATGTCTTCCACCCGTTTGCCTTTGAGCGGGCAGAGATGCTCGGCGTACAGTTTGATCGGACGGAGGTTGATGTAGAGGTCGAGTCCAAAGCGGAGCCCGAGAATCACGGATCGCTCGACCAGACCCGTTTCGACATCGGGGTGTCCGATCGCGCCGAGCAACACCGCATCGAGCGTGCGCCATTCGTCGATCACCGACGGCGGAACGAGTTCCTTGGTCTTCAGGTAGTAGGCGCCGCTGTATGGGTAGTCGACGAGCTTGTAGTCGAAGCCATCGATGTCAGCGACGGCAGCCAGAACCTTCAATCCTTCCGCGGCGACTTCGGGGCCGATGCCGTCGCCCGCGATCACGCCGATATCATACGATGCCAAGTCCGCCTCCCGGTGGTTGGTAGCAGGCGGGCGAAAGATGACCGGGCCGGCTCAGCGCCGCCACCGGCGGATACGGAACGCGTGGTGCTGATGAAACGGCGGCGGCCGGCTGGCCGGCGTTATCGGGATGGGCGGACTGCGCTCATCGCTGAATCCATTTGAGAGTGATGCGCCGGTTATCCTGTGTGACGGTAATCGGCGTTCCCGCCTGCGGGACCTTGAAGAGGTCATACTCGGCGCGCACGAGCAGCGTTGGGGTGCATGGCCGGTCGTGGGACACCAGGGTGGGATCGGCATCACGCCGCTCAGGCCTGCCGACGACACCAGGTCCCTGTGGCCAGCAGTAGGGACCAGAGATCTGCACCTCGCGCGGATGCCTGACGCGGTAACGATCGAGCGCGGCTCCGATGTCGGCAAGCACATGATCAATCCGTGGCCGCTCCGACGCCGGCAGTTCCAGCTCCACCATCGCGTGTATGCCGACGGTGCAAGAATCGACGGCGACCCAGCCGCCGCGCAACCGGATCTCTCGCACGGGGGCGAACGGGTGCCCGTCCAGGTGCGCCATGCC
The DNA here is from genome assembly GCA_036397455.1 of Gemmatimonadales bacterium. Taxonomy (GTDB): domain Bacteria; phylum Gemmatimonadota; class Gemmatimonadetes; order Gemmatimonadales; family GWC2-71-9; genus JADFNB01. Next base: position 14,322 of record DASWIX010000035.1, read on the forward strand.
GGACGGCCCGCAAGACGTCAGCAGCGCGATGGCTAACGGAACCACAGCGCATCGACGCAAACCGTTGGTGATTGGCAGATAGGAGGCCACACTCAAGTATCCGTCCTGGCCGTCAAGGACGCCAGCGCGTTGCCGCGACGCCGGTCAGTTCAGGACGCTGGTTCTGAAGCGTTCGCCTTCCGGGATGCAGTTGTTCACCAGACGCTACACCTGGGGCGCTCGCTCACGAAGGTATCCGGCGACATCCCGGCGCGTCAGGCCGGGATCGGGCGATCATCCGCGGACTTGGGCGCAACGGGCGGGCCGGTCGGTCGCCCGATTGGCCCGGAAGTTGCCTGTTCCCCTCGTGCGGGGTGACGGCGGCTCCCAAGGGCCCGACGCCCGGACGCCGAGTGCCCGATTGGGGTCGCCGTCGCCTGCGCACGACTTCCCGCGGGCTCTGCCAGCCAATGCCCGGCGAAACCTGTTTTGCGCGGGGCGTGCGCGGTCGTGCGGCAGCCGCCGGAGACCTCAGATCCTCGCCGCGGATGGAAGCGGCCACAGCCCCTGCGGAGTAGCTGACTGCCCCAGATCCGGCAGGTTGGTTCGCCACCATCGCTCACCTAGCTCGGGCGTCCACGGCTCGTCGACGGGGCACGCGCCAAGCCGCCGCGCGAGTTCCAGCGCGTCTCCAGGTCGCTCCTTCGGATCCTTCGCGAGACACGCGAGCACGAGTTGTTCGAGAGACTCCGGAATCCGCAGCTCGGTTCGACGCGATGGGGGCGTGGGAGCACGTTGCACGTGTTGCAACATCATCTGGACCGGTGTACGCGCCTCGAAAACCGTTTGCCCGGTCAGGAGCCAGTACGCCACCGCTCCCAGCGCGTACACGTCGACCCGATGATCGATGTCGCGCTCGCCTAAGGCCATCTCGGGCGCCATGTAGGCCGGCGTGCCGGTCACGACGCCCGGCATGGTCGCGCGAAGCTGTTCAGACGTGCCGTCGCTCGCGGACGTGACGAGGCCGAAGTCGAGTACTTTGAGGAAATCGGTTTGCAGTCCGATCCGGCAGACGTAGAGATTGGCCGGCTTGATGTCGCGGTGGATGAATCCCCTTGCATGCGCCTCCGCCAGCGAACGACAGGCTTGTTGCAGCAGGTAGATCACGCGCGCGGCGGGGAGGGGACCGGTGCGTTGCACCAGCGTCTCCAGATCCACGCCGTTGAGCAGTTCCATCACGTAGAAGAAGCGCCCACCGCCGGTGACGCCGAAGTCGTACAGCGCAATCGTATGCGGTGAGGTCAGACTCGTGGCGGCCTCTGCTTCTCGCCAGAACCGCTCGACCAGAACCTTGCGGCTCGCTCCGGGCGTCTGGAGGGCTCCCGGCTTGATGAGCTTCACGGCGGCCGGCCGGCGTAACAGACGGTGCTCGGCCCTGTACACCTCGGCCATGCCCCCGGCGCCCAGCAGCTCCCGCAGTTCGTAATTCCCCACCTGACGAGCCTGGTTCACCGCACGACCCAGTCGCGTGATCAGATGCGCCGGCAGGACGGCAAGGAACGCGGCGACGTAGTTCGGCAGAAACAGGAGCGCGAGTTCACCCGGCGGGGGAACCGCAACTCCGCGCGCCGCGGCGACCGCCACGCCGGCGGGATCCATGGAGGCCGCGAGTAGCGCCGCGAGGAGCGTCTTGCGGGGCGTGTTCGGCACGAGGATCGGATGCACGAGGATCAGCAGTGGGATCCACGATCGGGCCGCGCCGGGCGTCCATTGGGTCACCATGGCGATTCCCAGCGCCAGCGTGATCTCGTACGCAAGTCCGAGATCGAGCGAAAGTTGGGTATCGCAGGTGGTCCGGCGTGTGTACAGGAACAATGCAGCGGAGATCAGAACGGATACGGCCGCCACGGCGTTGCCCGGCCAGGGCCACGGGCCGTCCAACCCCGCGGGTGCGATGATCGGCGCCACGATGTTGTAAAGCAGCGCCGCCATGATCCACAGACCGCCCCACACGGCGCAGGCGATGCCGAGCCGCCGAGAGCAGTCGCGGAGCATGTCCGCAGGGAGGCCATCGGAGACGCTGGAGATCATAGCGCCATCCGGTCGCGACGAGCGGAGGGACGGACGGCCCCAGCGCGCCCGCATGCTGGCGTAGCGGTCACTGCGGCCCGGATCGTCGCTCATTTCACCCTACGCCGCGCAACACGACAGTTTCGCGACGTCCTTGTCGAACGCCTGTGCCGCGAGCTTGATGCCCTCGGCCATGGTCAGATAGGGAAACAGCGTTCCCGTCAGGTCGTCGACGGTCAAGCCGTACTTGACCGCCAGCACCGCCGTCTGGATGATCTCGCCGGCGTCGGCGGCGACGGCGTGGGCGCCAAGCAGCCGGCCCGTAGCGCGATCCGCGACGAGCTTGATGACCCCACGCGTCTCACGGGCGGCCAAGGCGCGCGGAACGTGGCGGAGCGGGAGCGTCGAGGACCGGACGTCCAGCCCCGCCGCCACCGCGCCGGCTTCGGTGAGGCCGACGGTCGCCACCTGTGGCTCGGTGAAGATGACCGTCGGCATCGCCGACAGATCCAGTTCGCGATGGGTGCCGGCCAACGCGTTCTCCGCGGCCACGGCACCGCCCGCCGCGGCCACGTACACGAACTCGGGTTTGTCGCTGACGTCGCCGGCGGCATACACGCGAGGATTCGACGTGCGCATGCGCGCGTCGACCCGGACGCCCCCGGTGTGATCCCGTTCCACCCCTACTTCTTCCAGTCCGATCCCGGCCGTGTGCGGCTCTCGACCCAGGGCCATCAACACCTGCGCGGCGCGGAAAACCTCCGCGCGGCCCTCGACGCGCGCGCGGACCACACGCTGCTGACCATCGATATCGATCCGTTCGACCTGCACACCGGTGACCACCTCGATCCCCTCTTCGACCAGCGCCTCCGTGAGCGCGCGCGCCAATTCGCGTTCGTGCTCCGGGATGATGCGCTCGCTTCGCTGGAGGATCGTGACACGCACCCCGAACCGGGCCATCATCTGGCCCAGCTCCAGCGCGACGGCCCGGCCGCCCAGGACGACCATCGACTCGGGAAGGGCCGGCAGGTCCATCACGGTAGTGCTCGTGAGCACGCCGGCCTCCGCGGCGCCCGGGATCGGTACGATGCGCGGGCGGGCGCCGGTTGCCAGCACGTACTTCCCGGCGCGGACCAGTCGATCGCCAACCCGCACCGCGCCGTCGAGCTCGAACCGCGCGCGGCCCGGGATAAATGTGATCGCCGGATACCCCGCGAGGACATCGGCATACTTCTCTTGCCGCATGGCGCTCACGAGGGTGTCCTTTTCCCCGCGCACGGTGTTCCAGTCAAACGCCACCTGCCTTGTCTCCACGCCTTGGAACGGGTGATGGGCCGCGCGATGCCACGCGTGCGCGGCGCGGATGAGCGTCTTACTGGGAACGCATCCGACGTTGACGCAGGTTCCGCCGAGGGTGCCGTCGCCGGCCAGCGCCACCCGCGCTCCCAGCTCCGCGCCTTTGATCGCTGCGGCGAAGCCCGCCGACCCGGCACCGATCACCAGCAGGTCGAAGTCCGCGGCGACCTCAGCCGGCGCTCGAGTGGATGAGACGTCCTCGCGGCGCGTCGCCACGGTGGCCGCGTAGCCGGCGGCGCTCACGGCCGCCGCGAGCGCCGCGGTGCCGGTCCCTGGTTGCACGTCCACCAGTGCGCGCCGGCTTTGCCACCCCGGCACCTCGGCGCGCAGTACGCCCGGCACCGCTTGCAGCGCGGCCGTCACATGCGTGGCGCAGCCGTCGCACGTCATGCCGCGCACTGCGAGTTCAATCCGCTTCGTCACGTTGATGCTCCTCGCGTTGTCAGTTGTCTCCAGCCGGGTAGCGTGTCCGTCAGCCGCGAGCCGGACCCGGGTCGTGGCACGGTCTACGCGGCAGCCGCCTCGGTCCTCCGCGACCGACCGAACATGAATGGCACGAGCCACCCCCGGTCCTCGTCGCGGAGGAACGCCTGGATCAGAAGGCCGAGTGCCACGCCGAACAGGATGTGGGCCACGAGCGTCAGGAGGAACAACTGGGGCCACGCGTAGTTGTAGCCGAACCATCCCAGCATCGGCCCCATGGGCGGGCCGATCATCATTCCCAGCTCGAGGAACAGCGCCCACGACGTCGCCCAGAGAGCAGCACTGAGAAAGGTGCGCCGCTTCCCCCACACGAACGCGTAGAACAACCCGAAGTTGGCGCCGTTCAGGTAGTGGACCGCCAACCCCACGGGATAGAAGAACGCGAAGTCGGCGCTGCCGGTCGCCATCTTGCCGAACATCACCGGAGTATCCGCCGGCAACCATCCGTGGATCACGCCTGCCTGCCGCGCGGCGTCGAGGGCGAGCGTGGCGACGGCGCCGAACCCAAACCCCACGACGATACGGCGGTACACATCGAAATAGCGCCGCCGGCAGTAGAGCGTGACACCCAGCAGCACCAGCAGGGCCGGTACGTAGACGAGCGGGATGTACCACTGCGCAAACACGTGAGCGGTGGAGATCACCTGGGGGCCAATGCGGATGCCCTCGAGGTACTCCGCGTACCCGAAGGACAGCGTCACGAGCTGAATCGGCACCGCTCCGCCGGCCACGAACGCCAGGGCCGTCAGGACAACCCGGCGGTTGTCCGTTTGTGGCGCACCCATCAGGCCTCGCTACTGTCGAACGGAGTTGACGATCTTCTCGACGGCTCCGCGTAACTCGGTGGCGATCTCCGACAGGCCGCCATAGGGCGCGAACTGGTGCACGGGATCATGATACCGAACCATCACCTGGCCGTTTGGCATCTCCATCACGAGGATCTTGAGCGGCGGCTCCATACCGCCGTTCCGATTGGTCTCAATGATCCGCTTCATGTAGCGAGGGTGGAAGAAGAAGACCTGCCGCATGCCGCCGGTGCGCACCCCAACCATGCGGAGCATCTGCTGCGGGTTGACCTCGTTCACCACCATCAGGTTCTCACCCTCGATGGCCTGCTTGAGGGCGGCGAGTGTGGCGTCGAAGTCGTGCGCCGACTCGACCGTCACGAGGAAGTCAGGGGGTGGAGTGTCTTGGCCCGCCGCCGTCTGAGGCACACTGCTCATCAGAGCGACAACCCCCCATACCAGCAACAGATTCGCTATCCGTTTCATTGATAGTTCTCCTTTCTTCGTTGATTGTTCTCCCTCCTTGGGCCTGCTCTCGCCTGCCCGCGGTACGAGTTCAATCGCGCCCTTCGATGGTGACAGAGTCGGTTCCCACTTCGACCACGATCGCCGTGAATCCGGTCAGCCGCGCAAGCTCCGCCATGAACTCGTCCGGCGACGTGCGCTCCGGGTCGAAGGTCACCACCGCTTGACCCGCGTCATACGAAACGCTCGCCGCTTCCACGCCGTCGACTCTCTCGAGGGCCACCCGGGCCGTCATCGCGCACGTGATTCACGTCATGCCGCTCACGGCAAGGGTCACGGTTCGCGCGGCAGGTGTTGCCTCCATGTGCATCGCGCCGCCGTCGGCGTGCTCGGGCATGGCGCTGTGATCCGGTTCGAGAGCGACCGCAACCACGACCACCGCCAGGATACCGCCCAATACGAACCACTCACGTCTTGCCATGCGCTCGGGCTCCCGCTAGAGAACCCACGCGGACCACGTGGGGTAGGTCGCGGCAACCGCCGCGATGATCGTGGCGGCCCACAACAGGAGTTTCGTGCGACGACGAACGGCCACGTCCGCGCAGGGCTTGGTCGGGTCGCAGGCCTTCTTCTCTTCACGATCCAGCAGATAGAAGCCGCCAAACAGGAACACGCCGGTCGCACCGAGGAAGTACGGCCGCAGCGGTTCGAAGGTGCTGCTCAGGCCGGCGCCCGAGACGCCCAAGGTGACCGCGACGAGAGGCCCCGCGCAGCAGAGCGCCGAGCCCACCGCTGCCGTCATCGCGCCAACCGCGCTCATAACCGTCTTGATCACTGGTCGTCCTCGCTCAGGGTTTCGAGAATCGGACAGTCGGCGGTGAGCTCGCGCGCCGCGCACGACGCAACCAGGCTCGCCAACACGGCTCGCAGCCGCCGTAGCTCCCGAATCTTCCCGTCCACCGTGTCGATCTTGGCTTGGGCCTTGGCCTCGACCGCTGTACACGCGTCGCCGTGTTCGACGCGCAGGTCCAGCAGTTCCTTGATCTCTTCAAGCTGAAACCCCAGTTCCTGGGCCCGCTTGATGAACCGCAGGCGCGAAACGGTATCGCCACCGTACTGCCGATACCCCGCCCGCGAGCGGGGCGGCGCCGGAAGCAGCCCCCGCCGCTCGTAGTACCGCACCGTCTGCAGGTTCACCCCTGCGCTGGCGGCCACCCGCCCAATCGTCAACGACATTCCTGGTTCTCTCCGTGTGTAGAGACAGTCTAAACCCTATACCATACTATAGAGTCAAGCCCATGAGGGTAGCGATCGCCCCGCCCGCCCGCCCGCCCGTCCGGCTGGGCCGAGCCTCGCAAGGCGCTTTGCGTGAGTCGCGAGCGCCTCGGCACCGGCGTGGGAGACGGATACGCCGTCGCCGGCGCGCGACTTCCGGCAGTCTCTGCCAGCCGAGTCCTGGCGAAACTTGCCCATGACGAAAGTGGTACATACAGGTGTCGGTGCGTTCGCCCGGAGACTCGCGCGCGTCTATCTTGTCACGCACTGTCCGGATTCTGGTACCAGATCGAGGTGCGGAGATGGATGAGTTCGTTTTGTTTCACCGCACGACCGTTGGCGAGGCCACCCAGATCGTCAAGCGCGGCTTCACGGACGAAAAGTGGGGCTTCGAGGTGCGGGACGACAGGACCGGCCGACAGGTGAAGATGGTAGGCGTGTGGCTCGCGGACCGGCCGCTCGGATCGGACGAGGGCCCTGAGGGTGACGCCGTGCTCGAAGTGCGCATCAGCGTTCCGGAGTCGTCGCTCACAACGTTCGAGCTGGATGGGTTGTTCTGGGACGCGCGGTTATGGGTCGTTCCGTCCGCCTTGCTCAACCCCCACGTGCGGGTGCGTATCCTCGAGGTCGACCCGCGGACATCCTGGTGGTACGAGGCACCGCGCGAAGAGGAGTAGAGCAGGGATCCCCTTCAACGGCGAGCGACGTGACGACTCCCGAGATCACCAGCGAACGGTTTGTGCGCGATATCGAATCCGGGCGCGAGGTGCACGTGCTGGACGTGCGCGCGCCGGAACGCCTGCAAACCGGGCGGATCGATCTCGTCCCGGCCACCTGGTTTCACAACATCAGAGGGTCGGAGCTGCTGCGGCTGGGCGATGTCCGTGATGCGGGCCTCGACCCGGCCACACCGCTGGCGGTCGTTTGCGGTCGCGGGGTCGACTCGCTGAGAATCGCCGAGCATCTCAGGGAGCGTGGATACGACGCGAACTCCATCGCGGGGGGGATGGGCGGGTGGACCCGGGCCTTGATCGAACGGGAGATCCCTGCACCACCGGAGCTGGACCGATTCTTCCAGTTCGACCGCATCGGCAAGGGTGCCCTCGGGTACCTGCTGGTGTGCGATGGTGAAGCGCTGATTGTTGATCCGCCCAGGTACGCGACTCCATACCTCGCGCGAATCGACGCGCTGGGGGCGACGCTCATTGGGGTCGCGGATACGCACGCGCACGCCGACTACATCAGCGGCGGTCCGGAGTTGGCTCACCGTCATGACGTCCCCTACTACCTGCACGCGTCGGATGCTATCTCGCCCTATGACGGGACTTCCGGGACCGTCACGCACACGGCGGTCGACGAGGGGACGAGGATTGCGGTCGGCCGGGCGGAGGTGGCGGTGCTGCACACGCCGGGCCATACCACTGGGAGCGTCAGCTACCGGGTGGAGGACCGCTTCGTCCTCAGCGGGGATTTCCTATTCGTACACTCCGTCGGGCGGCCCGACCTGGGCGGCAAGGCCGAGGAATGGGCACGGGTCTTGTGGTCGAGTCTCGACGCGGCGCGACGAGCATGGCCGGCTGAGATGGAGGTCTTCCCCGGACACTACGGCTCGTCGGCTGAGCGCCGCGCGGATCGGGTGGTTGGTTCCACCATGAGGGAACTCGTGGGGCAGAACGCCCAGCTCCGCATGAAGGACGCCGAGGAGTTTATTGGGTGGGTCAGACAGCACACCGGCGCGTTCCCGGAGACCTACCGCAAGATCAAAACGATCAACATCGGGCTCGCCTCGTGTACCGACGAGGAGGCGGAAGAGCTGGAGGCCGGCAAGAGTGAGTGCGCGCTGCGGTGATCGAGTCTTGCTAGGCCTCGATCGGCTAGGTTGTTTTCGTCCGCATGTCTCTACGCTCGGCCATTCGCACGATCTTCACGCTCGGCCACGGTGCCGTTGGCGGACTCTCCGAGGAGACCGCAGGCACCGATCCTATCGCGTTGTTCAAAACGTGGTTCGACGCTGCCAAGCGATCGACCATCTTCCTGCCCGAAACGATGACCGTCGCGACGGCCACCAAGGATGGCGTGCCGTCCGCCCGCATGATGCTGCTCAAGGGAGTGGATCAGGACGGATTCGTGTTCTTCACGAACTACCAGAGCCGCAAGGCGACCGAACTGGACGAGAATCCGCGCGCCGCGCTGGTGTTCCACTGGGCTATTCTCGAACGCCAGGTGCGCGTTGAGGGAACGCTCGCGAAGCTGCCCACGGAGGCATCCGCCGCGTATTTCCACTCCCGCGCGCGCGGAAGTCAGATTGGTGCCTGGGCATCCGAGCAAAGCCGGCCCCTCGCTCGGCGTGAGGATCTTGAGCGGCGGGAACGGGAACACCGGGAACGCTTCGAAGGGGTCGCGGTCCCGTTGCCACCTTTCTGGGGCGGATACCGGGTAACGCCGGTCCGCATCGAGTTTTGGCAGGGGCGCCTGAACCGGTTGCATGATCGGTTGCGGTTCGATCGGCAGGGTGCCGCATGGCAGGTTACACGGCTGTTCCCCTAGCCGTCATGCGCTAATCGCGATCTCACCAATTCTTCACGACCACACGGTCATACTGGCCTGCGCGACGGGGTGCCACCTCCGCCGGGGGGGCGGGGGGGGCGCACCCGTCCATTGATCGATTGCGGGGGGAATTATGCGAGGGGTGAACCACGCGTGGGGCCGCTGGACATTAAGAGATGTGGCGATGCCGGTGTTGGCGATGGTCGTCGCCCTGGGGTGCGGCGGAGGCGAGGGTGGGGCGGGTGCCGGCAGCGAACTCGCCGCCGGTGATCCCGGTCAGCAGATCTTTGACCGGATCTGTTTCGCCTGTCACACGATCGGCGAAGGGCCACGCATCGGGCCGGATCTCAAAGGTGTCGAAACGCTCAGAGGCCGCGAGTGGTTGCGCGAATGGCTGCGTGATCCGCTGGCCATGATGCAGAGCGACTCGATCGCGCGCGCGTTGCTCGCCGAGTGGAACAACGTACCAATGGTGTCGCCCAATCTCAGCGACGCGCAGATCGACCAGGTTCTCGACTACATCATCAACGTCAGCGAGGGCCGGGCGACGACGATGGCCAACGATGCCGGGCCGGTCGAGTTGACCGGCGCCGAATTCGCCCAGGGGCAGCAGATCTTCTTCGATCGCTGCGCCGGCTGTCACGGAACCCTCCGAGCCGGCGCGACGGGACCGAACATTCAGCCTGAGCGCACGACGCAGATTGGGACGGCGGCCATTCGGGCTATCCTCGCCAACGGCACGCCCGGCGGTATGCCGCCCTGGGGCCGGCTGGGCGTGCTCACCGCTGAGGAAATCACGTTGATGGCGAAGTACGTGCAGCTCCCGCCACCCGATCCGCCGCAGAAGCCGCTGAGCGAGATTCGCGAGAGCTGGAATCTCGTGGTCCCGGTGTCCCAGCGGCCGGCGTCACCGCAGACGACGCGTGACTGGGAGAACTACTTCGGCGTGATCCTGCGCGACGCGGGACAGGTGGCGATCGTCGACGGGGCCACCTTCGAGTTGATCGAGATCGTCGAGACCGGCTTCGCCGTTCACATCCTGCGGTCATCGTCCACCGGGCGGTATTTCTATGCGATCGGGCGCGACGGGCGCGTCACCCTGATCGATCTCTGGACCGAACAACCGACGCTGGTGGCCCAGGTGCAGGGATGCAGCGACGCGCGCAGCGTCGAGGGAAGCAAGTTCCAGGGGTACGAGGACCGCTACCTCATCGAGGGATGCTACTGGCCGCCTCAATACGTCGTGTTCGACGGTCTGACGCTCGAACCGCTGACCGTAACTAACGTGGAAGGAAACACCTACGATACGAACGAGCCGCTGGACGAGGTCCGCGTCGCATCGATCGTGGCGTCGCACTTCGATCCCGTGTGGGTGCTGGCGCTCAAGGAGTCCGGGCACGTCGCCATCGTGGATTACTCCAAGGACGGATTCCCGATGGTATCGCGCATCGCCTCAGAGCGCTTCCTGCACGACGGCGGCTGGGATCACACCGGGCGCTACTTCCTGGTCGCGGCCAACATGCGGAACAAGATGGTGGTCATCGACTCCCGCACCCAGCAACTCACGTCGATCTTCGAGACCGGCATCCGGCCACACCCCGGACGGGGCGCGAACTGGCAGGACCCCGAGTTCGGCTGGGTGAACGCCACGACGCACATCGGTCAGGGGATGCTGTCGATTTACGGCGCGGATCCGGAGGGGAGCCCGGACCATGCGTGGAAGGTCGTGCGGCGGCTGCAGTTCGACGGAACGGGCAGCCTGTTCCTCAAGACCCATCCCCATTCACCCTGGGTCTGGTTCGACATGGCGCTCAACAACGATCCGGACGGCGCGCGCCAGGCGTGCGTCTACTCGAAACGGGACGCGAAGATCGAGCGCTGCTGGGCGGTCGGCGATCGAGGTCGCGTCGTACACTTCGAGTTCAACCGGACCGGCACGGAGGTATGGGTGTCGGTGTGGGACCGCGACGGGCAGATCGTCATCTATGATGACAAGACGCTCCGCGAAATCCACCGGATCGACGCCGACTGGCTCGTGACACCCACAGGGAAGTTCAACGTGCACAACACGGCCGAAGACGTGTATTGATGGCGTCCGGTGGCCGCGAACAGAACGGGGCTCCGCGGGGGGCCCCGTTTGCTTGCGGATCGTCCCGCGGTTAGAACACCGTTGTCAGTGTGAGGACGAGATGGCGCTTGGGCTCGGGCCGGAAGAAGCCCACGTTTGCCGCTTCGGCGTAGAGCGTGTTGGTGAGGTTCTCGACCGACATCCCCAGCCGCTGCTCGCCGAACAACCGCGCCCCTCCGCGGATCGCGTGCACGGTGAAGGCCGGGATGAACGCGATGATCGGCGCGCCGCCAAGATCGGCGTCGTCCCGCCGTCCGCTGTACCGAACGACATACTCGCCCCAGTACCGTTCGCCCGGCGGGCTGTACCGCACGCTCCCGCGGAGTTTGTGCCGGTAGCCGTCTCCAAGCGGCGCGTCGGGTTCATGGACGTTGGTTGCGTCCACGTGACTGTATTCCATTGCGACCGTGACACCCGCCAGGGGACGACCCAGCGCGCCCGCCTCCCATCCCTGATAGCGCAGCTCGTCGACGTTGACGTTTTGGAACTCCGTGAGGCCGTTTACCATGTCGCCGGTCGGCACGACGCGAATCCCGTCGCGAATCGTGTTTCGGAACACGAACGCCTCTAACTCGATCCGACGATGCCGGTACCGCAGTCCGAGTTCGCGGTTCAGACTCGTCTCCGGCTCGAGATCGACGTTACGGATCCACACGCCGCGTCCCTCGGGCGATGGTCCCGCGAAGAACCGCTCCACCAGATTCGGCGACCGGAACGCCCGCCCGACGGAGGCGACAGCATTCAATGCGCCGGTCAGCCGGACCATGAGGTTGGCGGCCCCAACAAACGTTCTGTCGGTGGCGTCCACCAGCGGTTCGGTGACGCCCGCGGTGCGCAGCGACCGTGCCCGAACATCCTGATAGCGCCCGCCGAGTACGACGCTGGCGCGGCCGGCGATGGCGACGTCAGCTTGCAGAAACGCGCCCAGGCTGCGGAACGTCGACGTCGGTACGCGTGGCGTGCCGCGCTCGCGCGTGACGGTCGGACCGGCGCCGGTGATCGTCCTGGTCGTGGAGTCGGTGTTGCGCGCGCGTTCGCGGAAGTAGTCGGTGCCGTACGTGAACACGAGCCGCCCGCTCACGACCCGCTTGGCCTCGATCCGGAACCCATGGGTGTCGATGTCGGTGAAGCTCCGGCTCGCCACCGCGACCCCGCCGCCGGAGGAACCGGTTGGCGAGAAGATGTTGTTCACGAACAGGCGCTCATTGCTCTGCCAGTATCCGGCGACGGCGAGGTTGTCGGCCATGGGAAGCGGGAGATTGGCTCCACGATACCCAACGACGTCGCGCGCAAACCGCTGCGTCGGAAACAGAATCTGGATGGTTGAGAGCCCATCGCCGAGCAGTTCAGGGTCCACGTAGCCAAACCCCGCATCGTTACCCTGGTAGCGCTCGTGACGCGCGACGACCGTGTGGCCGCTTGCCAACCGCAGCGACGCATGGATCCCCGCATGTACGTCCTCGCCTCCCGTATCCTCGACCCGGGTGTCGCCACGGAGCCGTACCGTGCCGAAACGACCCCGGGGGGCGCGATACGATTCGGCGTGCCGATAACTGCCCGCGGCGCGCACGCTAAGCGGGCCCAGCGTGCCCCGCACGCTTGCCGAGGGAGCCGCCTGATTCCCCGCGGTGCCGTAGCGAAGCGCGACGTCGCCCGTCAACGGCGCGGTAGCCGTGCGATCGGGCTCGACGGTGATGACGTTCACGACCCCGCCGACAGCGTCGGATCCGTACAAGACCGACGCCGCCCCGCGAACGACTTCGACGCGTTCGACACTGGACAGGTCGACCAGCGCCGGGGTCTCCCCCGAGTCCTGGCGTCGCCGGGAGTTGTTGAGCCGCAACCCGTCCTGCAACAGAAGAACGCGTTGGCCGACGAGGCCGCGGATGGCCGGCCGGCGCTGGTTTGCGCCGACTCCTTCGACGTCCAAGCCGGGAATCTCGCGAAACAGATCAGCGACGTTGTTGGGCGCGCGCTCCCGGATTTGCGCACGATCCACCACCGCCACGGCCGACGGCGTTCCAAAACCCGAGCGCGCCGAGCGCGTCGCCGTGACATTGATGGTCGGCATACGATAGGCCGCTGGGCGTATGTCACCCCCCGCACGCTCCCCGCGCAGCGCGGCAAGGGCGGTGTGCTCCACCCACCGTGACACGCCCAGTTCGGGCATGTCCGCCGGCGCCGCTGCGATCAGAACGGGAGTAGGCAACGTGGGCGGCTGTTGGGCCGTCACCCGGCCAAGCGGGTCCGACGGTGCTGCCTGTCCGGACAGGAACCGCACCAGTTGCTGGTGGGCCGCCGGTTGGTCCGGCGAAAGCGGCACCGCGACGATGGCGCTAAGGCCATGGGATGAGAGGCGCGTCACCGCGTGGGACCATGCCTGGATTCCCCGTTCGGCCTCGCTGACGAACACGAGCTCGACCGGTCCGTACGGCCAATGGACGTCGGCCATCAGCGTGCGGACGCTGGCCTGCCATTCGGCGGAACCCTCGCGGGCCGCCACGAGCAATCCGGTCTGGGCCGGTGCCGGCGCCGCGTTGCAGAGGCACGCCAGCAGCGTCGCGGCGCGCAGACCGCACGAATAATGGGAACTCACGCAGCGCTCCTGCAGCAAGGAAGACGAGGCGGGTGCGTTCCGCCGGGAATGCACCCGCGCCTATGGGCCAGCGGCCTAGAACGCCGCGTTGATCATGATGTACGTGAAGGTCATGTCCTCGCTGAGGCGGCCGAGTTCCGACAGGGCGGTGCTCGCGAAGACGCGTGACAGCCCGCCGATCGCTGAGAGATTCCCGCTGAAACGGTATGTGCCGGTAAGGTCGATCTCCTCTCCCAGGTGCCGAGACGTCAGGGAACCTTGCTTGGCGAGTGAGAACGTATGCAGGTCCGCGTTGAACCGGAGATCGTCACGTACGGCGAACGAGCCTTTCACGGCCATGTCCTGCAGGCCCAGTCCGCCGGTATGTGACGGTATGTCCAGGAACAGGTCGGCGAATCCGTAGAACTTGTGGTTGGTCGCGTAGAGCGTCTCGAACACCTTGACCTTGTCGTCGGCCGGATTGGCGTCGCCGGATAGGTAGTCGTACCACAGCGTGGCCTGGCCCTTGCCGCCCGCGAATGACGCGCCGACCCGCGCGCCGACCATGTAGGCGGCGACGTCCACGCCCGCTCGATCGCCTGCCTGGTAGGAGCCCTCCGCGCGGTAGGAAACAACGGACTGTGTGCCGGCGAGTCGCGCGCCGACGGTGAATTGCTTCGTCTCCGCCTGGCCCGCCTGGTGATTGAAGAGTCCATACAGTTCCATCGCGCCGCCGGGCAGTACGCTGAAATGAGCGTATGCGCCGGCCAGCTCCGCGTCATGCTCGATCGTGGCCGACGTGGCTTCGGCGAGCTGAATGGCGAGAACGTCGACGCGTCCCCACCCGCCTTCGTATGATGCGCGCAGTCCGTCGAACGACCGCCCCTGTTGCGTCCAGCCGACCGGTCCAATCAGGCGTTCGCCACCCAGGGTGACTTCCTGCCTGCCGACCCGCACCGCTGCACCGCGTTCCTCAGCGAAGCGCACGTCAAAATACGCTTGGTGCAGATCGAGGTTGTCCGCCTGAAAGTCGTTGAGGGTGTTGGTCTCCTCACCCCAAAGACGGACGTCCTGCACCTCGAGGAACGTCCCCACGCGCCGCGCCAACGCGGCGTTCAGGTGGAGTCGCGTGCGCATGGAGGTGAACCCATCGTTGCCGGCGCCCACCGGGTCGCGAAACTCCATTCGCGGGCGGATCTGACCACCGACTCGGACCTCTTGAGCGGCCAGACTGGGCACGCCGATCAACCCGATCAGGCAGATCAAGGCCGGGTATGAGCTTCTCATGGTTTCACCTCGAGTGAGCAAGACCGCGCCACAGCCGCGGTTCCGCAGCAAAGGCGCGGTGAAAGCTCGGAGGTACCGGCTGAGTCTTCGCTGAGTTCAACCTGAAGAGTCGTTTAGAGTGGCGTCTCACCTCTTGCGCGCGGAAGCCGGACACCCAAAGCCGGTCTGCGTGTGTGGACACGCCAGACGGAGTTTCTTAACTTGGCACAGACTCATTGCTGGGGTGCCATGTCCACGCACACGTTGATCGTTTCACATCCGCCGCAGAACGGCATCGATGTCGACCGTGCGGCGCGATGTCTCGGGCTCGATGCCCAGGATATGCAGGGCAAGGTCCGCTACGCCGTTCCAGAAATCTGGGCCGCGGAAGCCGACCCGGCGCGCGGGGAGGACATCGGCGGCGAACTGCGGCTGGCAGGTGGGCATGTCGTGGTGACCACGTCGGAGGAACTGCTCCGTGTACCCGCGCGGCATCGCGTGAAGTCCTTTTCGTTCACAGAAAGTGGTTTGGTGGCGCATGTTGACAGCGGTGACGTGACGCTGCCGTATTCGGTTCCCGTGATTGCGGTGTCGTGTCGCCCCCGTGATTCGGCGGACCGGCCGTCCGGCGGGACCCGGACGAGCGGGCGAACCAGCGGGTTGTTCTCCATTCGCGATCGCATCATGGAAACGGGATCGTCTGGGGCCGGTGCCGCGATGCCCGATACGGGGACCGTTCCGTTTCTGGACATCTACTTCACCCGCAATGGGTCGGCCGAACGCATCTCGGTGCTGCAAAACGCCGTGAGTTTCTCCGGGTTGGGGCGGCTGCAGCCGCGCGCGGCGAGCAACATGGCGTCGTTCGTCGACAGTTGTGAAGACCGGTTCAGTCGTGCCCACGTCGATCGGCGGCTGGAAGATATGCGTCTCCGGCGGCCCGATCCGAGTGGGCGGGCGGGCGGTGCCGAACACCGGCGCGGCTACTCGTTTGCCAGCCCTGCTTTCAACCGGCTGATGACGGAGATCGACGCAGACGACCTCGGCCAGGCCGAGTTCTCGGCTCGATTGGCGTTCCTGACCGATCGAGCCGGTTAGCGCCAGCTCCAACAGCTACCCGATGCTCCACCGCTCGCGGGCCCCTCGGTTGGGACGCCGGGGCATGATCGCGTGTGCGTGACGCCAGACCGGAGCGGATCATGGGCACCGTCGTTCACCACAGATCGTGGTCGCTGGATCTGCCAGCGGAATTCGGTCACGCGGATCTCACGCCCGAGCTGCACGCGCTGGTGACCGACGCGTCAGTCGAGACCGGCATCGTATCGGTGCAACTCGTCGGGTCGACGGGGGCGATCACCACGATCGAGTACGAACCGGGAGCTCTGGCGGACCTGCGCCGGGCCCTCGATGGGATCGCACCGGCGGATGGCGTGTACGAGCACAACGCCCGGTGGGGGGACGGCAACGGATTCTCGCACGTGCGCTCCGCGCTCCTCAAAACGAGCCTGACCATCCCGGTGGTGGGTGGCCGCCTGGCACTCGGAACCTGGCAACAGGTCGTTGTGCTCAATCTCGACAATCGGCGACGGACGCGCGATATCGTCGGGGTCGTGCTGGGAAGTCCTTCGTAGCAAGACGGCAGCCATCGACGGACTGAAACCGTTTCATCAACCGGAGCCGATGAAATGCCAACAAGTCGACGTGATTTCCTGCGCCTGTCCGCCGGAATGAGTGGAGCGCTCGGCGCAGGTTTGATTCGCCCGTGGCCCGCACGGCCGACGCGTCCCGTTGCCAAGGCGAACCGGGCCATGCGCCTCCTGATCCTCGGCGGGACGGGGTTCATCGGACCCCATCAGGTGCGCTACGCCTTAGAGCGCGGGCATACGGTCACCCTGTTCAACCGCGGACGCACCAACCCCGGGCTGTTTCCCACCGTCGAACATCTGGGAGGCGACCGGAACGACAACCTCTCGGCGCTCGAGGGTCGGGAATGGGACGCGGTGATCGACAACTCCGCGTCGGTTCCCCGCTGGGTGCGGCAGTCGGCGGGGCTGCTGAAGGATTCGGTTCGGCAGTACCTGTTCGTATCGTCCATTTCCGTTTTCTCCGACTTCAGCATCGTCGGACTCGACGAGAACGGTCCCTTGCATGCCCTCGAGGACCCGACGGTCGAGCAGGTAACCGGAGAGACGTACGGCGGTATGAAGGCGCTCTGTGAATGGGAAGCCGAGCAGGCCCTGCCCGGGCGCGCGACCGTCGTCCGTCCGGGCCTGATCGCCGGGCCGGGCGATCCCACCAACCGGTTTACCTATTGGCCGGTCCGCATCGACGAAGGTGGCGAGGTGATGGCGCCGGGAGAACACGGTGATCCGGTGCAGTTCATCGATGCACGCGACCTGTCGGAATGGATGGTGCGCCTGGCCGAAGACGAGCACGTTGGGATCTACAACGCGACCGGCCCTGGTACGCCGCTGTCGATGGCGGAAATGCTGTATGGCATTCGGGCGGCCACGGCATCACCCGTGACCTTCACCTGGGTGGACGCCGAGTTCCTGCAGCAACAGGATGTGCGTCCGTGGCAGCACATGACCGTCTGGTTTCCGCCGCGCGGCGAGATGGCCGGATTCGCCAGCGTCAATTGCTCGAAGGCGATCGCGGACGGGCTGACCTTTCGGCCGCTCGCCGTCACCGCCGGCGACACGATGCATTGGTACAAGGGATTGCCCGACGATCATCGCGCGCGGCACACCCAGTTCGGGCTGCCGCGCGAACGCGAACGCGAGGTACTCGCCGCGTGGCACGCCCGCGGCCGGTGAGCGAACACCGTTCGGGTCCCCTCGCGGCCCTGCTGGGTCGAGTGGTGGAGGTTCGCGCCGAAGAGGTACGGGCGCTCCTCTGGTCGTGTACCTACTTCTTCTGCATCCTCTCGGCGTACTATATCCTGCGTCCGCTGCGCGACGAAATGGCCGTCGCGGGCGGCGTGCGGAATATCCCGTGGCTGTTTACCGGTACACTCGTGGCCATGCTGGTGGTGAACCCGCCGTTTGCGGCCCTGGTCACGCGCCTCACGCGCAAGCGGTTCGTGTCGATCACCTACCGCTTCTTCATGTTCAACCTCCTCGTCTTCTTCGTGCTGCTCCGCGTCTTGCCGGAATCGCAATCGGTGTGGGTTGGCCGGGCATTCTACGTCTGGACGGCCGTCTTCAACCTGTTCATCGTCTCGGTTTTCTGGGCGTTCATGGCGGACATCTTCACGACCGAACAGGGGAAGCGACTGTTCGGATTCATCGGTGTGGGCGGCACGCTCGGCGGGATTGTGGGGTCGGCGATCACCGCGGGGCTGGTCCAGGTGGTCGGGACGGAGGTGCTGCTGCTGATCTCGATCGTGCTGCTGGAAGCGGGCGTGTTTGCGGTCCGGCGGCTTTCCGTGCTGTTCGAGTCGTGGTCGAGCGCCGGTTCGCGGGCGGTGGCGGAAAAACCGATCGGCGGCAGCGTGTGGGCAGGCCTCACGCACGTCGTCAGGTCGCCGTACCTGCTGGGTATCGTCAGCTACATGCTGCTGTTCACGATTGCCGCGACGTTTCTCTATTTCCAGCAGGCCGATATCATCGACCGCACCTACGACGACCGGGCGTTGCGCACCGCGCTGTTTGCCAAGATCGATCTGATCGTGAACGTCCTCACCATCGTCACACAGTTATTCCTCACCGGTCGGATCATCAAGGCGCTCGGTGTCGCGTTCACGCTCGGCCTGCTCCCGTTGCTCTGCGTCGCGGGATTCGCGACGCTCGGCCTCGCGCCGACCCTGGCGGTCATCATCACGTTCCAGGTGCTGCGCCGCGCGGCCAACTACGCGGTGGCGCGGCCGACGCGCGAGGTGCTGTATACGGTGGTAAGTCGCGAGGACAAGTACAAGGCGAAGGCGCTGATCGACACCTTCGTCTATCGCGGCGGCGACCAGATCGGTGCCTGGTCCTGGAGCCTGATGGGCGCGCTCGGGCTGTCGATTGCCGGGGTGGCCTTTGCCGCCGTGCCGGTGTCGGCGGTCTGGCTGATCGTCGCGGTGTGGCTCGGGCGAAAACAGGAAATCATGGCCGGTCCCTCCAAGGAGCCCGACGGGATGGCGCCGGCCGTGGTTCCGGTCGGGTAGCGGCGCCCGGCCACCTCGAAGGGTAGCTTACAACCATGCCCTTGTTTCTCGCGGGCATTGCGCCCGAAATCACCACCAAGAGCCGGCCAACCCGCCAACGGTTCCAACGCCGGCTGGTGGCCAATCTGCGTGACGCCATCGAGAGCGGCGGTATGAGCGCGACCATCACCGATCGGTGGAGCCGGTTGCTCGTCGACGCGTCCGACGCGGCGGCCGGCGAACGCGTCGCGTCGGTGTTCGGTATCATCGCCGTCTGGCGTGTCGAAGGCCGGGTGGCCGCCGACCTGCCGGAAATCACGCGCGTGGGCGAGGCGTTGTTCAAGGACCGCGTGCGGGGCCGCGCGTACGCGGTCCGGGCACGCCGCGCCGGGCGGCACGCGTTTCGGTCCCACGACATCGAGGTGCAACTGGGTGCGGCGCTGAACGCCTATGGCCGTGTCGATCTGACCAATCCGGACGTCACCGTGCACGTCGAAGTGCGGGAACACGAGGCGTTCCTGTATGGCGGTCGTATCCCCGGCGTCGGCGGCCTGCCGCTCGGGATCGAGGGCAAGGCCGTGTCGCTGTTGTCGGGTGGGTTCGACTCGCCGGTGGCCGCCTGGATGATGCTCAAACGCGGCATCTCGCTGGACTACGTGTTCTGCAACCTCGCCGGCGACGCGTACGAGCGCTCGGTCGTTTCCATCGCCAAGATCCTCGCGGATGCCTGGAGCTACGGCGATACGCCCGCCATGCACGTGGTCGACTTCGTGCCGGTGGTCGCGGAGATGGAACGGGTGGTCGACGAACGGTATTGGCAGGTGGTCCTGAAACGGCTGATGTACCGCGCCGCCGCCGCGATCGCGAGGAAACTCCACGCCCACGCCATTGTCACCGGCGAGGCGGTGGGCCAGGTTTCGTCCCAGACGCTCCCCAACCTGCGGGCAATCGACGACGCGGTGTCGCTGCCGGTGTTCAGGCCCGTACTCGGGTTCGACAAGAACGAGATCATCGAGCGGGCGCGGCGCGTCGGCACCGAGGCGCTGAGCGCGCACGTACAGGAATACTGCGCGTTGGTCCGCAAGCGCCCTGTAACGAATGCAACACCGGAAGCGGCGCGGGCACAGGAATCGCGCATGGATCTCCACGTCCTGGATGCGGCCGTTGGCGACGCACGGGTGCTCGACCTGCGCGCCCTCGCGGACGCCGATCTCGTCGCGCCGTATCTGTTTGCCGCGGAGATCCCCGATGCCGCGCGCGTGATCGACTGCCGCCCGCCGGGCGCGTTCGCGGCCTGGCACTACGAGGGAGCGACGCAGTGGGACGTGGCCGATCTGGCGACGCGGTTCAAGGAGCTGGACAGGAAGGGCACGTATGTGCTGTACTGCGGCGTTGGGGTACTGTCGGCCCACGTGGCGGAAATGATGCAAGCCGCCGGATACGACGCGTACTCATTCCGCGGCGGCGTGTGCGCGCTACAGCGCTACGCGGCCAGGTCACGGTACGGCCCTGAAGCGGCCGTGGACGCATAGCCACCGCTCGTCGTCTTTGACGAGGATACGAGTGGACTTGCCACGGTTTGCCAAATGTTCACCGTTCGCGATCGCGCGCCCGAGGTAGTCCGGCTATGGCGCAATTCGAGTTCCTTGCCTGATCAACGTTTCTCGAACCGCGAGCGCCTCCGCCGACTCGGCGTCCGGCGCGCCGGCGGGATTCGTGGCGGCACGCAACACCGCACGCATCGTCATTCACATCGCGTGGCGCTGCTGTTCGTCATGGGTGTGGCGAGTGTATCGGGGTGCGGTGATCGCACGAGCGTCCCGGCGGCTGACCCGGCATTCGCGTCCCTCATCACGCGGTTGTCGGAGCCGGCCGGCTACTTCGACACCGACAATCTGATATCGAACGAACGATCCTACCTTCACGTGCTCGGCGGGATGCGCGAGCGCGGCGTGTCGGGCGGCGCGTATATCGGTGTTGGGCCGGATCAGAACTTTTCATACATGGCGCAGGTCAGACCCTCGATCGCGTTCATCGTCGACATCCGGCGAGACAACATGCTGCAACACCTGATGTTCAAGGGGATGTTCGCGCTGGCACGAAACCGTGTCGCCTATCTCTGTCTCCTGTTCGGACGGCCGCCCCCGTCCGACCTCGCGTCGTGGGATGATGCGGAGGTCGGGCGGCTCATTTCGTATATCGACGACAAGCCGGCCAGTACCGCGCCGCGCGCCCGCCGCGCGGTTGACAGTGTGGTAGAGCGGTTTGGCGTAGCGCTCGATGATGCGGACCGAGCCACGATCGCGCGGTTTCACCAGGAGTTCATTGACGCCGGCCTGTCACTGCGGTTCCACAGCACGGGGCGCGCCCCACGAGGCTACTATCCAACCTATCGCGATCTGATGCTGGAGCGCGATCGCAGCGGGCGGCAAGCCAACTACCTGGTATCCGATGCCGACTTTCAGTTTCTCAAGACGATGCAGGCGGCGGATCGGGTCATCCCCGTCGTTGGCGACCTCGCCGGCAACCGTTCGCTACGCGAGATCGGGCGCTATCTTGGAGAGATAGGCCAGCACGTGACGGCCCTCTACACGTCGAACGTCGAGTTCTACCTCTTTCGCGACCGCTCGTTCGACGCCTTTGTCACGAATGTGGCAACGCTCCCCCACGATGAGAGGAGCGTGATCATCCGGTCGGTGTTCATGGCGACCTTCGGCCCGCATCCGCTCGCGGTGCCCGGCTATGCATCCACCCAGACCCTGCAACCGATCGACCGACTGCTGCGCGATCAGGACTCCGGGCTCAACACGACCTACTGGGCCGTCGTGACCAGCAGCGCTCTGCCGTAAGCGACTACTCCTCGGCAGCGCCCCTCCCCCCCCGTTGGACCGCAGAGAGCGCAGAGGACGCAGAGGCTTGCGGCACCCGCGACAGGTTCCAGCGTCCTCCGCGGTATACACGGGCGGGGGTGGCGGTACCCCTGCGGCCGCGACGGTCTTCGTGAGCGGCCCCTACCCCTCCGCGGGTTGGGCTTCGGACCTGTGACAACCCATACGCAACAACCGAAGACCCGGTATTTGTAGCCGCATGAACTAGTTGCGCCGCCTGCTTGTGCTGCGCGACGAGGATCGCGCGGGAGCCGCACGCCGGGTTGGCGGCGGTGAGGACCGAGCGGCGCCCTGCGAGCTCGATCGGGGCGCCGGCCGTGCCGCGGGTTGTGACGACCTGACCGGCACTCTGTTCCCGCTGGTCGCGCGCGACGGCATGGCACGCGCGCCGGACGGGGGGCTGACTCGCCGGGCCGTCGATCCACTCGAGCGCGACGACGAGGACGGCAGTGCCACGCGCCGGCCCGTGCTCCCGCTCGGCGAGGCGGCGGGAGGCGTCACGGTGGTGCGGCGCCCGGTGGACGGGCGCGCGGTCGTGGCCGAACCGCCACGCGGCGCGGGCGCAGGGGTCACGCGCCGGGTCGGTTGCGACGCCGTTGGCGCGCGCGCGGCCGAACTCGGAGCCGTACCAGGAGTTGGAGCAACGCGCCGCGTGGGTGAAGGCTGCGATTCGGGCGCCGTCGCGTCGCTCGGGGTCAGCGGCCGGCGAGCGGTGGTCGACACGGGGCGCGCCGCCGGCTGACTCCGTCCACTCACCACACGAGGTATGGTTCCGTGCGAACTCACGTTGTCCCGTCGATTGTCTACCCGGACGACCGTTGCCCTCGGCCGCGTCGTCGTCCTGGATCGGTTGGGCGTGAGATCGAACCGGTCGTTGGGCGACTTGAACGTGTAGTTCCGCCCGCCGAAGTGTCGTGGCTGGTTGACGACCACGGTGCGGGGGTAACCCCAGCGCGGCCGATGCGGCGCGTAATACACCACGGGATAACCATAGTAGAATGGGTCGTAGTAGAACGGGTCGTAGTACCACGGATCCCAATACGCCACCGGATACCCGTATCCCCAGCCCCGGTAACCGCGGCCGTACCACGATCCGAGCCCGACGTGGATCGTGAACCCGCTGTTCCCGTACCAGTGGTGCCCGTAATAATCGGGTTCGTACAGCGACAACGTGTGGTAGTAGGTGGCTCCGCCCCCGTACACCACCCGAGCGCCGACCTGATACTCGCGCAGGTCGTAGTCGAATCCGGCTCCCGTCGCCATGCGATCGACGACGGCCGTCAGTTCACCTTCGGTATCCGTAGTGACGTACCAGTCGCCGAGCGTGTAGTCCCAGTGATCTCCCAGGACGAATTCGTCGAAGACGAACGGGTCACGGGAAAACGCAGCGTAGACGGTGCCGAGCCCGCTCGACTCGTAAATCGTGAACGACTGCCGGTCCCCACGCCCGCGGACCTCGTAGTCGCGGCCACCGCGCGCGAAGTTGTCGTCAGTCGGATCGAGCGGGAACAACACCCGAACCCGCCCGTCCGGCTCGGCGTGCAGCACCAGGAGGTATCCGTCGTTCCGTGTCCGGACATATGAACGGATGCGATCGCCCGACTCGAAGTTCTCGCTCTTGTTGAACCAGATCCTCAATGCCGGGTCGTCCGCCTGCACGGCGACGGGTGCGGGAGCGGCCGTGGCGAGGGCGGAGAGAAGGACGACTGAGAGCATCTGTAACCTCCCGGCTTTCCGGGTGACCCCACGCCAGGGCGGGGAGCGCGCCACCGATCCCGAAACTCACGTCCGGCAGGACAGATGGCAATGCGTGACCTCTTGCACTCTTCTTGTGAGCCAGATGCGTGCCACGAGTCAAATCATTGTGATACAACAACTTGCCGCCGAGCGGTCGACCAATCCTGTCTCATTTTGGTGACAATCGTGTTCGTGACCGCGCCGCTACCGGCCGATGGAATACGTGAGCGCTGTCGTGAGCAGCATGTCGTGCTTCTTGATTCCTGGTTGCGATGGACGGTTGTTGACCTCGTTGCGTGACGCGACGCGGAACCCCAGCCCCTTGAACACGGTCATGGTCACGCCGGCGTCGGACACGAATCGATAGTCCTTCAGGTCCTCGACGCTCGGCGCCAGATCGAGGCTCCAGCCGAACACCGCCGGGCCCAACGCCTGTTTCAGCGTCGTGCCTGCGGCGACAATGGGAGTCGAGTTGGTTGGTGTGTTGGACGTAAACGCCTCGCGCCGGAGACCGCCGGACGCGTAGAAGCGGAGATCGGTGCGATCGGTCGAGAGAACCTGCACACCGAAACCAAGGTTGTAGTTGGAGCGGAGGTCGATGTCCTGGAACTTGTCCCGTTCCTGAGTAGTGGACGCGAACGCGAACAGGCGCGCGGCGAAGAAGATGTCCGTGCGAAGCGAACCGAAATACTTCTCGACCGTCGTCTCGAGCGTGCCTGTCCCCGGGTCGGACTCCTCGACCGCCACGCCCAGCTTGAGCGTCAGCCGGTCCCTGGGGCTGCGCCGGCCGACTTCGAAGTCGGCTCCGAGCCCGCGCGACCGGCTATTGCCGCTCTTGTCCGAATAGCCCAATCCCGCCGTGGCTCCCCAGAATCGGCTGATCGGCCGGAAATAGCCGATGCGCACCGGTTCGAGCGCGCGCAGGTTGTCGGGGCTTCCCACGGCCGCCAGCGCCGTCGGCGCCACGGTGTGTATCGATCCGTCGCTGCCGGTGACCTGTAGCCGACCGTTGGCCTGGGCGATCGTCCCGGCGAGAATCGTCCCGTCCGAGAGCCGCATGCCGATGGGTGCGGGTGCGGTAAACGAGGCGACATCGGCGGCGCCAACCCTCAACTCTCCCGCCGCATGCTTGTACACCCAGGTCGTGCCGTCGATGCGCGCAAGCAGGCCGGTTAACCGATCGCCGTTGGTGAGTTCGATGATCTGCTGCGCGTGCGCCGTGGTTGCCACCGCGCCGTGCAGCGTCAAGACGAGTGCAAGACGCCGGAGAGTCTTGTTCACGAAGTCCCCATGCCTGTGAGTCGGTGGATCGCGCAAAGGTACACCGGGCGTTACGCGATCGCCGTCGTCGCCCACCACACGCCGACGGCGAGCAGGATGCCGGGTATCACGTAACGCACCCAGAGATACAGCCGGCGCGATCCCAACTCGCGAATGGCGTCGGCCCGGACGAATGCCCAGCCGACCGTCACGGCCGCGCAGAACGCGCCGAGCGTCTGCATCCCTGATCCGAACGTGAGGTCCCACGGCGCGAAGATGCGCATGTTGACGGTTGGCGGAAGCGACACGACGAAGACGATCGCCGTCATCAGCCGGACCGCGCGCGTGCGCGTGATGCTCGTGTTGTCGGTGAGACCTGCGGTGAGCACCTCAAGCGCGGCGACGGCGGAGAGGTAGGCGACGCCCGCCAGCCCGGCAAAGAACAGGAATCCGAACACACTCCCGCCGGGCATCGCGCGAAACACGGTCGGCAGGGTCACGAAGATGAGCGCCGGGCCCGAGTCGGGTGCGAGCCCGAGCGCGAAGACGGCCGGGAAGATGGCGAGCCCGGCAAGCAGGCCGGCGGTGGTATCGCCGGCCGCGGTCGCCGCCGCCGTCCAGCGGAGGTCCTGGTCCCGGTCGAGGTACGAGCCGTATACGACCATGAACGTCCCGCCGAGCGCCAACGAGAATACCGCCTGCCCGATGGCGGCAAGCGCGTTGGCCGCGGTGAGGTGGGAGATCTCGAACTTGAGAACGTACCAGCGGATTCCCTCTCCGGCGCCCGGCAGCGTCACCGACCGCGCAATCAACACGAGGAGGATGACGAAGAGTGCCGGCGTAAGCAGCTTGCTGGCGCGTTCGATTCCGCCTCGCAGACCTTTGAGGAGAACGGCGGCGCAGGCCAGGAGCACGAGCCCGGTTCCGGCGGCCTGGAGCAGGTACGGTCGAGGAGTGAAACCGGTAGCCGGTGGCAGCACGGCGCCGGCGTCGAACGGGACCAGCATGGCCGCCGCATGGTACAGGACCCAGCCGATGACCGCGCTGTAGTAGGCGGTGGCCGCGGTCACGACGGCGAAGAAAAACCAACCCACCTGGCGGCCCAGTGGGAGGCCGCCCAACGCAAAGGCGCCGACCGTGCCGCGGCGCGTGTGGCGGCCCAGGGCCAGCTCCGCGACGAGGGCCGGGATCCCAATGATGGCAACCACCGCCAGGTAGAACGCCACAAACGCCGCGCCGCCAAATTCGCCGACCATGTACGGGAACCGCCACACGTTCCCCAAGCCGACCGCCACGCCGATCATGGTCATGACCACGCCGAACCGCGTGCCGAACGTCCCTCTGGCCTTGTCACCCATATAGGAGCCTAAGATGGCGACTGGCGTGGGATGCGACTA
The DNA here is from genome assembly GCA_036397455.1 of Gemmatimonadales bacterium. Lineage (GTDB taxonomy): Bacteria > Gemmatimonadota > Gemmatimonadetes > Gemmatimonadales > GWC2-71-9 > JADFNB01. The sequence goes on from DASWIX010000035.1 coordinate 40,659, forward strand.
CGCCTGCTTCGCGCGCTTCCGGTAGTGGAGCCGTGCCTTGGCGCGATTGCCGCATTCTCTCATCTCACACCAGCGCCGGCTGTGATTGCGGCTGTCGTCGACGAACACCCGATCACAGGTGTCGGACGCACACTGCTTGACGCGACGCAGCCGGGGGGTTGTCAGCAGGTCCACCGCCGCACGTGTAACCGACCACAGCATGCGGTCGAGTGCTTCGTCCTCGCCACCGAACTCGAGTGAGCAGCACTCCGCACCGGGCCGGAGTTCGAGTTTGGACAGGGCGCGGCCCAACTCGCCGTTCAATTGATCGAGATCGGACTGAGCCGGGATCTCGCCTCCCGCGGTGCTGGTGAACGCCCGGTGCAGCGCCTCGCGCAGTTCGCGGGCCCGGTCGAGCACGGCTGCGGCGTCGACCCGGCGGCGCTCCGCCGCTGCCAGCAGGCGCCGAGCCGCCCGCCCGCCGGCCAGACCGGCAGCGAAACTCCACCACACGAGGTCCGGATACTCCGCCAGACGCTCATGAGGTCGTTCAGTCCCTCGGTCGCTCAACGTATTCGCGAAATCGAGCGCGAGCTGACCCCCGACGAAGCTGAACTTGGAGACCGGGGTGCCTGTGACGGCATCGCCTGTGGACATAACCATCAAAATCCATAATGACAGGTTATTGTGTGATATGTATCATATAACTAGCCATAGCGCAAGACACTGGTTACGGACCATCGATGCGGAGATCGCAGTGGAACCGACCTCCACCGCACATTCGACCGACTGGTTCGCTGGCGCTCGGCGTGCTGCGCGGTGAAGACCGCGGCGTGACACTCTGATTAGGGGCGGTCCGATAGGGTCGCGAGTCTGCGACGCCAGACCGTATCGAGCTGCCCCGCGGGCACTTCCAGGAGGCGTGCTGCCGCACTGAGGACGATGTCGGGCTCTCTACCAGCATTCAGCCAAGCACGCAGCGCGGCCAGTCCGCCTTCCTGATAAATCATGTGGCACAGCGTTGCAAAGGTGTCATAGGCGACGTCCAGGGTGCCGATGCGCGGAGGCGGGTTGGTCAGGATGCTTTTGAGCGTGAGATCGGGATGCGCATTGATGTAGGTCTTGAGACCTGGGAGGAGATCCCTATAGTCGAGCCCTGCGGAGCCCCCCGTCCAGGTCATCAAACCCTCCATGACTAGCGAGGCCGTATTGCCCCTACCGACCAACGGCTGGAGGATGACGTGGGCCAGCTCGTGTCTATAGACCTCGCCAGCGCTGGAAGAGCCCACAAACACAAGGCGGTCGATGGCGCTTGACCTCCCCCCGACCGTGTCGGATCCCAGCGGGAAGAAGTCCAAGCCGAGTGCAGCGAACATCTCGAGGAGGTCATCGGTGAAGTAGTAGGTGATCGGGGATGGTGCGGGCAGGTCGAACGCTCGGGCGAGCGAATCCACGAAGCGGCCGGTCGCCTCGGCGCGTCCTCGGTCGAGCGCATGCGTTGGTGGATAAACGAAGGTGATGGGTCCGCTCCTCTCGCGTTTCCAGTGGCGCGTGAGGCGTGGCAGGGCGTTAGCGAGCACCCAATTGCCCCCTTCGCGTGTGACATACACGCGGTAGAGGGCGAGTGGTCTCACGGCGTGAGTCGAGTCATCCACGGCCGAGACCAGCGTTCGGATCAGATACGTACTATCAAGACCAACGGCAGGAGCGAGGTGCACAACGGTGAAGTTGGAGAACCCTTGGTACACGTAGCCGCTTAAGAGGTCGTAAACGGTCCACTCGACCTGTTCCCTTGGCGACCAATACGATCTTGCCCGGGCAGAATCGGCACGGCCCGTGAGATAGTTTCGCCAGAGAGCGAAGATCTCATGCGCTGGAGGGGTGGTAGTATCGACGCCGAACCCCACGGCCAGGTGAATCGGGGTTGTTCCGACTTGGGCGTCCGCCGCCGCCGGAGGCTCGAGGGCCATAGCGATGAGCGTTAGGGTAGCTGCTACGCGCATGAAGTCGACGGTGTTTGGCAACTACGGTCGTGCTGCACCTGCTGGTGCAGCCAACTCTCCGCGGTGGTGTTGAAGGCGATGGACAATCTCATGGCCATCTCAGGGCTGATGCCAGCACGTCCATTGAGAATGGCGGACAGCGTGTTGCGACTCACGCCGAGCGAGGCGGCGGCCTCAGTGACGCTCAGCTGCAAGGGAACCAAGCAGAGTTCGCGGAGAATCTCGCCGGGGTGCGGCGGCTGGTGCATCCGGAGCGCCTTCATCAGTGATAGTCCTCGTAGTGTACGTCGGTGACGTCGGGCCCCTCGAATCGAAACGTCACGCGCCAGTTGCCGCTCAGGCTGACCGCCCACGCGCCGTGGCGGGTTCCCTTCAGCGGATGCAGCCCGAGTCCGGGGAGCCCATATCTCGGGGTTCCTGGGCCACGCCGAGTCTACTACCGCGGGCCTTGATTGGACGCCCGTCTCCGCTCCAGACAACTGATCGGCTCCGACGATGTTCTGCCCTTCCCCCGAGCCTGGACCTAACCGATCCATGCCACCCTGGATGAGGTCGCCACTCGTTATACAGCAGCCTTCCCTCGATAGCTACGTCGACGTCGGGCCGTGTTTCCCGACTTCGACACAACGACGTCCACCTCTCGGCCAAGCAAGCGCAGGAGAGTGAGCAGCTGCCCCATTGACTTCGCGCGATTAGCTGGATCGAGGAGGCGGTAAAACTGGCTCGCCGAGGTGCCGAGGACACGTATGAGCTCTCTCTTGCTGATTGCCGAGGCCTCCACGGCCCGCTGCGCTTCAAGCGTCAAACGGTAAACCAGCAGGTCGTTCATGTAAGAGGGGTCCCGATTGTACTCCAACACAGCGTCGATGTGTATCGTGTCCGCCTGCCCATCCGCGAGCCGATAGGTGAACCCCTCGCGACCCAGTTCCTCGTCCGGAAACGCCTCCTCGATCCGGTTACGCGGATCAGGCTGCACGCGGAGCAGTCCATACGGAAACGTGTAGACGCTCGACGCTGTCTCGACCTCAAACGCCTTCTTTCGGTTGTTGGCCCTAACCCTCTTGATCTTCATAGCAGCCCCTCCTCGCGAAGCTCAGCGATGAGCCCCAGGATCCGCCGCGTGGCCTTCCCCGTCATGGCCACGTCGTTCTCCAGATCCAACTTCACAACGAGGGTGCTGTCGCGGTATACGTGCACGTGGTAGGGGCTATGGTCTCCCTTCCAAGTGACGAAGACAAAGCCGCCTCGCCGGATCCTGCCCATCGCCTAATGCTACCTCACATGGTAACACTTCGCAAGCCACGGCCAGACGGTTTTGCTGCTGTATAACGATAGCATTGAGCTGCGAACGCTCAAAGAAAACGCGGCGGCGCAGCCGCCGCTACCGACAGGTCTGCGTTCGACTGCTCCAATGCGCTGTTAGAGAAAGCATGGTGCGCTAGACCGAGAAGTGAGAAAGCTGGGTCAGCTCCGCAACCGGTAGCCCATGAACGCGATTGAGGTACTCGACGACCGCAGCCTTGTCCGTACGGTCGACGTCGCCTCGAACGGTTATGATCTCGCCTGCCGCCTCCAGAGCAACGGGATCCCGCACTGCCGTGCCGAAGAGCCTGGTAAGCTTCGAATCGCGAAGTCGCGCGTAACCGCCGCTGAGGTCGTTGAGCAGAAGAGCCCCAAACGTGCCGAGCGCCATGCCGTCGAGAGACGCTTGAAAACGATGAAAGTCGGCGTGCGTGGCATAGTAGCATTGCCGGAGGATGCCAGGGCCGGCGGCAATGAGAATACCGTACGCTGTGGATTCGAACTGGCGATAGCGCAGCTCACGATCGGGCTCCGGTGCGAGAACCCACACTACTCTAAGCGCAGATCCCACCGGCGGTTCCGCGAGCTGGTCGGCGGCCGCCCGCAGAATGCCGGACGCTCGATTGGTACGCCCACCGGCCGCCACGCGCACCGTGAGCGGGTCTTGCTGTAGCGGCAGATTCTCGCGGAGCTTCAGCTCGACGACGTATGAGTCAACATCGTCGTTGACGACGAAGTCGGCGGTTGGATGGTCCGACCGCGGGATCTCGTTGACGGTGAAACCGCGGGATCTGAGCAAGTCCGTGAGTTGACCCTTGAGTGCGGTGTCGTCAGTCATGCTGCTCTCTAACTCGTATTGGACCTGCACTTCCATGACGAGCCAGGTCCCGTATCCCCGTACACGCTAGATCCAGGGGGTCTAATCCGCCATACCTGCAATCAAGTCCCCCAGTCCTGCACGGTCCGCAGGACTCCGGACGCCGCGCCCGCCCCGGTTGAGCACATGCGTGTACACCATGGTGGTCGAGGCGTCGCGATGACCGAGTAACTCTTGCCGCAGCGTGTGGCAGGTCGCCCGCTTCGTGATCCCGCTCCGCTGCACCGCCGCGGCCATGGCCCGCTGCACCGCCGATTCGTGCAGATGATGGCGGCGGCGCTCACCGATGTCCCGATCCGCGTAGATCCGCCGAGCCGGAAAGACCCACTGCCATGGCAGCGAGCGTCCCGCCTATCCGGCCGCGATGCGGGCCACCCGCGACCTGTTGCGCCGGCGGCTGCTTTGTGGTCCCAGTCATCGGCCGGAACCGACTTCCCGAGCGATGTCAGTCCCCTCGCGACGGCCTCGGGACCGCGAGCACTCAGAAGATCCAATACCGCTCCATCTGTCGGTGCGTCGGCGAACATGGATTAGTCCTCCCGGTACCGCGGCACCGCCTAAAACGTCCTGGCCATAAGTTGCGAGCGCTCAGCCTCGCCAGGCGGGCGGCAGGCTGAGGAGAACGCGATCTTGCCAAGCGCTCAATCATCCGGCCATGCGCGGCGCTCCTCAACTTCATGGCCGTGTCATGCGGCACGATCACCTATGATTTTTGGACCTCGACCAGGCCTTCGGCACGCTCAGCGCGGGCCTGTGCATTCCGCAGCCTCCGCTCGAGTTCCACGATCCGTTTCTGCCGCCCGCGACGCCGTATCGCGGTTCGCTGCAACTGCTTGTTTTGCGCCGCGGCGTCACGCAACCGATGCTACATAGTCCCCTGGAAAGCCGAGTTTCGTAAGAACACTCTTAAGACGCAGTGCGTAATCGGGATTTCTCTCATGCGATTCCGGCGTTTGAAGCAGGTTGTAGCACAGTGCGGGAATTGCGATCCCCTCAAGGGGCTGAACGAGTACTGCTTCGGGGCGGTAGTGCTCCAAGCCTGGTGCGTGATAGAGCCGTTCAAGCTCCGCGCGCGTCAGCTCGATCAACATGCCGTAGGCCCGAGCCCCGGGAGACGGTACCAGTGTGGCCCGCTGGCCGATTCGCAGCGCAAACTCCGCAACATAAGCGCGACGAGGGTTCGCTGGCTTCGCTCCGCTTTGGCGAAGCACATCCACGTCCATGAACAAGCCGTAGAAGAACGTGTCGACCTGTCGATCACTCACGCGCTTACCTCTTCGTGCGCGCAACGACCAGGACATAAGTTGCGAGCGCTCTCTCTCCAGGCGCGCGGAGGTCGAGGAGAGCTTGATCTTCCCAGGGGCTCAATCATTCTGCCACAAACAGCGCTCGTCAATCTTCATGGCCGGGTTAGGCGCCATCCCCTGATGGGCGGCGCTCGCGGAGCAGTGTGGCCAGCAGACCAAGGCATTGCTGGGTCGCCCCGACGGCGAAGATCGCCTCGGCGCGGCCATATCGTCCCGGGGCTTCCGGCCGATGAATGGTGAAGTTGGCGAGCTCCTTTAGCCGCGAAATGATTCCGGCGTAGGCCTTGGCCCGCTTGGCATCTGTGATGGCTTCTAGCGCCGTCCCTATGGCGGCAGGTTCGTTTGGAATGTTGAGCGCAGCGCAGATGGATTCGATGGCACGACGGCAGGCTGCGACGGCTTCGTCATAGTCGCCGCGCGCGATACGTGCTTTAGCCTCGCGAATATGTCCGAGAGCGGCGTCAAACTCGGGCCCCGCGGCGTTCGGATGCACGACCTCCAACAAACTCGTGTGGCCGGACGTGAGGGAGTCGAGGAGCTTGAGCCAATGATCGCGGGGTACAGATGCGCGGATGGGCGGGATCTCACAATCGAGAAAGCCATGCCCGTCCGCGAGGAGTGGCCACAGGGCTAGCCACAGCACGGCCTCCCCACCTGCCCGGTGGTCTTCAAGGCGCTCGAGACGTGTCCAGTCGAGTTCACAGACGACTTCGATCTGGTTTTCGGAGACATACGGAGCCGATCTCACGTGACGCCGAGGCCCGGCCCAGTGCAGCAGGCCGAGAGCGGCGGAAGTCTCCTGGAGTCGCAGCTCCCCGTGAAGGTCCCGCATTTCGAAGGTCTGAATAGGGCGACCGTCGCTGAATTGACCGTTTGGGTGCTCTTGCAGCGTAACACTCAGTTTGAAACTGAGGCGCGGAAAGAGGGCGCTTCCGTGGTCCAGGGCAAGTACTCGGACCTGTCCGATGATCCGGCCATAGACCGTGAGTCGGTTCTCGCCAAAGGACGTCATGGAACGTAGTGGATGGCGCCTAGATTTGCCGGATCTTCAGCGGGCTGTGTTTAAGGCGCGATTCCGGCATTTGATCCTCGTGCTTGAGACAAATCCCCGACCGGTACTTTGTGCGGCATAACGATTAGGCCATAAGTTGCGAGCGCCTTCTCGCCAGGCGCACCGGGACCCGAGAGTGCTTGCTCTCCCCGTGGGCCGAGTCATTCAGCCATTCGCCGCGCTCGTCAACATTCATGGCCGGGTTAGACGGCGGCCCGCTGCATCCGTCGGCTCGATCGAAAACCCCGCGCGCCCGGACGAAGCCGTCACGCTCGATCGCAAGCAGGTCACGAGCGCTTGCGCATGCGACGCATACAACTCGATCGCCGCGGCGCTCATAGTACTCCGAAGGGCATTCAGCGATCCCCCTCGCGCGACATGTACAGAACCACGGTCCCGTACTGGGTAAAGGCGGGGGGGACCATAATGGTCGTAGACGTCGCATTCGATGGTGTCCTGTTTGTGGACTCCCCAGAGCTGGCTGCCGCGCGTCCTTGGAATGTTTAGAGCCGGTAGCCGGCACCGGCCCGCAGGAAGACTCCGGTGAAACTGAAATCCTGTTGCAAGACGAAGATCTGAAACTCGGGCGTGCTGCCGAACAGGAACCGATCGCCGGTTCCACGCGAATAATCCGCCTGGTCATAGCTGGCGCTGAAGGGGTGAAACCGGGCCCCTGCGGCGACGGCGAGGACGAAGCGACCCCGGGTGCGTTCGGCTCCAACCGACGCCGACGCGGCGAAACCGCTCCCGGCGCCAGAGGCGCGACCGCCCGGGGTGCGGAAGCTGATACTTCCGCTTCCCCATCCGGCCCCGAATTCGAGCACCGGCTTCCAGCCCGGTACCGCGCCGCTAGGGTAGTACGCGGCCAAAGCGGTCAAGACGGTCGTCCACGCCTCGGTGGCGGTGCGATAGGTCCCAAGTCCGCCGCCCGTTTGGTCTGCCTCGACCACGGTGAAACCGGATTCGCGGCTCCAACGACCCAGCTCGAAGCCGACAGCCAGCTTGTGGAGGAGGAAGCGCCGGACCGACAGCGAGATGTTCGTGCCGGGCGCAAACGTCGAAGATGTCGCCAGTCCGCGATCGCGCGACACGGCCTCGAACTCGTCGAGCGCGGCGTTCCAACTTCCAAAGCCGCCGAGCGACCCGGCGAACGTGGCCATGAGGGCTGGCCGAGGCCGCCGGTCCTCGCGCACGAGTTCCACCTGGGCCGCCGCATCGGGCGGCCACAGGACCACTCCCCACATCGCGAAGACGATCGATCGCGACACCGGACCCGCCCGCACAGCCCGCCGCGTCGCGAGCGCCGACCTGGACTCGCGCGTCATCCGCAGGGACAATCGGCGAACCGAACCAGCAAACGACGCGGGGCTTGTCATGCGGTTCATATACACCCCGCTTGACGGTGTGGCTACCCCGCGTCGTGCGTTGCACTCCCCCCCTTCCCCGTCCTCGACGGCGTCCCTGCGCGTCTACCGAATCGGCATCGATACCATCAACTGGTGCGTCGTCACGTGCGAGTCCTGCAGCGTGAGCGGTCCGCTCGGCGCGATGAGGATGTCAGCCGCCGCCGCCGCTTCCATGCTGGCACGAGCGTCACCCCCCCATGCGACGCCCGGGCGCCCCGTGCCGGTCGTGACCCGTCCGACATATTGCAGCTCCAGGTCGGAGAGATGGACGCGTACGCCCCAGCTCGGCATCCATTCGACCCAATGTTCGTGGGTCCGACGGTTTGTTCCCTCCACGAAGTCGGCCTGACGCAGCCGGTAGTCGATGGAACGCGCCTGCACGCCGAGTTGCAGCGTTACCTGTCCTACCTCGCGCGCAATGCCGCTGCGCATGTGCACGTTCGAGAATCGGAATCGGTTATCCACGGTCTTGCCGCCGCTGGGAATGACACCGGTCGCCGACGTGACCGGTCCGTCGGCTTCCGCCCACGTATGGCTGCGAATCGGTTCGTACACCAGGTCCAGTCCGAACGTGGACGGACCGTTGGTCCGCGCGACCCCGATTCCGATGTTGTAGGCCCACGTGGTTCCCGGATCGCGCGGGATGTTCATGATCTCATAGTTGGGAATCTTCGGGTGTGACTTGCGGTTAGCCGTGAGCGCCGCGCCGATCCGCCACGTGTCGCCAAGCGGCTGGGTGTAGCCCAGGTGCGTGCCCCACGTATTCGTCCGGTCGAGGTTCCGCTCGAAGCGACCGCGGGGCTCGACGAGCCACTGCGTGGAGTCGATCACGATCCAATCGACGTAGGTGACCTCGTGCGTCATCGACAGCCGATGATGTAGCACGGTGGCCTCGAACGACCGCGCCTTGCCAAGGTCGGCGCTCAGGCCCGCGCGCACATCCGCCATGTAGCCGAACTGCACCAGGTTCTCGCTCATGGCGTAGAGCAAATCGACGCCATCCACCGCGTTGAGATCGGCGACAAAGGCGCTCACACCGACCGCGAGACGTCCGTCACGAGCCTCAGAACCGAGATACCCGAATGCGTAGAGATTGCTGTTGGACCGCTCGCTCAGCGTCTCGCCGATGATGGGGGATGTGATGCGTGAGTCGAACGGCTCGACGAACACCGGTCCGAAGAAGCCGTCACCCGCGCGGACCTCCTGAAACGCGACCGCGCCACCGCCAAACCACGCGTTGGAGCGAAGCAGCGCGGCGAACGGCAGCGACAGGCCGCTGCCGGCGCGACCGGAGATCCCGTAGTACGCGGGTGACGAGATCAGGAGCGACTCGCGCAGTCTGGCCCCCTTCGCCGGATTGACGAACGGATCGGCCAGCGGGTCATCGAGTGCAATGGAGACATCCCCCATCGCGAGCCGGTACGAGGGAAACAACACGAACTGATCGCCGGCGGCCACCGGAACGGTCTTGACGTCGATGAGCTGAGCGGTGGCGACCACCGGGCACAGCACAAGCGACACAAGCAACAACGGCGCGTATTTCATCGAGTCTCCGGAGGCTGGCGTGAGGACGCGTGCGGCGCGCCCCGCGACATGGCGCAGCGCGCTCTCCATCTGAGCAACGACCGGCGCGCCCCGCGTCTGTCAACGGGAGTCCGGACCCCCCCGGGGCGGAATCGGGAAGCGACGCCCGCTAACCGAGGATGGCGCAGGCGCTTACCGCTGCTCGGCCAATCTCACTGCAAACCACCGGACGGTTTGAGGCTGTCAGACATCTATAAGGGAATGAAGACTCGGAAGGGGGGGCGAGGTGAGCGTCGGGATTGCGCGACGGGCTACGCGTCGTGTGGGGAACCGCGGTTCTCCGGCGGGGTGTGAAACCCGACGGGATCACGTTCGATTGCGTTCCGCGCCTGCGTCCTGCGATGCGTCGATCGCCTCCGGTGGCTGCTCGCTGGCGTGGCGGGTATTGTTCGCTCGCGCCTCTGCATGGAATGGTGGTAGTGGCCGACGTCATTAGCCGTCTGAACCTGGCCTTCCAGGGCCGGTACGTTGTGGAACAAGAGATCGGTCGTGGCGGTGCCGCGTCGGTCTACTTGGCCGATGACGTGCGCCACGGACGCAAGGTCGCGATCAAAGTCCTGCGCGGCGAAGTGGCGGCGGCCATCGGCGCGGAGCGGTTTTTGCGGGAGATCACGATAGCCGCGCAGCTCCATCATCCGCACGTCTTGCCCCTGCACGATTCCGGGAACGCGGACGGGTTCCTGTTCTACGTCATGCCGTTTGTCGAGGGGGAATCGCTCCGCGAGCGGCTGGCCCGCGAGGGGCGTCTCCCGATCACCGATGCGAGTCGCATACTCGCCGACGTGGTCGATGCGCTCTCCCACGCGCATGCCCGTGGTGTCGTGCATCGCGACATCAAGCCCGAGAACGTCATGCTATCGGGTCGGGACGCGTGGGTCACCGACTTCGGCGTGGCCAAGGCGGTGAGCGAGACGCCCGGTCAACGTCAGGAGAGCACCGCGGGCATGGCCTTGGGGACGCCGGCCTACATGGCGCCGGAGCAGGCGGCCGCCGATCCGACGATCGATCATCGCGCCGACCTCTACGCCGTCGGGATCCTGGCGTACGAACTCCTGACCGGCGCGCCGCCGTTTACCGGGATGACACCCCGACAGATCCTGGCGGCCCATCTCACCGAAGAGCCCGCGCCGATCGAATCGCGCCGCGGTGACATTCCCGCCCCGCTCGCCGTCCTCGTCATGACGTGCCTCGCGAAGGAGCCGAGAGACCGGGTGCAGAGTGCGGCGGAACTGCTCTCGTATCTCGAAGGCCATCTGACGCCTGCGGGAACGACGCCCTCCGACACACGGCCCCTGCGCGCGGTCCCGCGCCCGCGCCCGACTCGGCGTGCGTGGATGGTGGGTGGTCTCGCCGTGGCGGTCCTGGTGATCGGCGCGATCGTGTTGCGGCCGCCAACCGATGCCGGGCTCGATCCCAACCTGCTCGCCGTGGCCCCCTTCGACGTCCTCGTCCCCACACAGGAACTCTGGCGGGAGGGTCTGGTGGACATGCTGTCGGCGAGCCTCGATGGCGCGGGACCGCTGCGCAGCGTTTCGCCCTCGGTCAGCATCAGCCGATGGAACGGTCGTGCCGATCCGACCTCGGCGGCCCGGCTGGGGCGCGATCTCGGCGCCGGCCTCGTGATATTCGGCCGGCTCATCGGGTCCGGCACCGACTCGGTCCGTCTGGCGGCCTCGTTGTACGACGTGCGGAATGGGGTGGTACTCGGCGATGTCGACCTCCGGGACCACGCGGCGAACGTCGATCGCATGGCAGACTCGCTCGCGGTACAGGTGATGGCCGATCTCAGCCGCCTGCGCGGCCTCGGGTCAGTGCAGCTCCAGTCCTTTGGTACGTCGAATCCGGGTGCGCTGCGCGCCTTTCTCCAGGGTGAGCACTTCTACCGGCAAGCCGGGTGGGACTCGGCGCGCGCGTATTATGCGCGCGCGACGCAGCTCGACCGCGCGTTTGCGCTGGCGTACAGCCGCCTTGGTCGCGTCCATGAATGGCGCAAAGGCGGTGATCGATCGGTCCCGTACGCGTTGCGCGCCGGAGCGCTGAACCGCGGGCTCGCGCCGCGCGAGAGTCTGCTGGTGACGGTCGACTCGATCGATGCGGCGTTGTACACGTTCCGGGGCGACAGCACGAGCTGGGACCTGTTGCGACGCCTGTATACGACCCTCGATGAGGCCGCCGCGCTGTACCCACTCGATCCCGGCGTGTGGTACCGGCTCGGGGAGGCACGCTACCACTGGGGCGCGTTTGCCGGGTTGTCCGATCGCAGCGCGCTCGATGCCTTCGCTCGCTCGGTCGAACTCGACTCGAGTTTTGCCCCCGCGTACATCCACCTGATCGAGTTGGAGAGCGCGCTCGACGGGATACCCGCTGGTCGGCGCGCGATGTCGCGGTACGTGGCCCTCGCCCCGCAGGGGGACCAGACCGCCGGCATCGCGATCGTGAGACGATTGCTCGATGCCTCCCAGGCCGCGTCCCCGGCGCTCGATTCCGCACTCGGCGCGCTACCCGATGGCGCGCTGGAAGCGGCGCTCGCCATCACCGGGCGCCTGGGCGACAGTACCGATGCGGCGCTGCGACTTGCCCGCGCGGCGTTCGCCCGTGATTCGGAGGGTGACGGCGCGCGAACGATGTCGTGGGCCCTGGCCTACCGCGGGCGGTTGCGCGAGGCGTACGCCGTGCTCGACCGCGACGATCCCGGTCTCTATTCGGAGTTGGCGCTGCTCGATGGCATTCCCTATGACACCGCGCGGGCCGCGTTCGTGGAGTGGTCTCGGTCCGGCAACGGACGGGGCATCTGGCACGCGTTGGCGTGGTGGGCGTCGCGGAACGAGGCCGCATCGCTCGATCGCGCGATGCGATTGTGGGACTCCTTGCGCGTGCAGTTCGCGCACACGAGCGGCGTGCTCGAGTGGAATCAACTGGTCGAGACCGCGAGTGCCTATCTCGCCCTGTCCGCGGGTGATTCCGCCGCGGCGCTACGCCGATTCGCCGACGTGCGTTCGTGGCCGTGGGCCCCGTACTATCGGGAGCGCCTGATGCACGCACGACTCCTTGTATGGGCCGGACGTGGGGAGGAGGCGTTTACGATCCTGGACGAGGTCCCGGTCCCCCGCAGTGCCCGCCCGCATCCTGGCGAGGTGTTGTGGCAGCTGGAACGGGGACGCGTCGCGGAGCGTCTTGGCCGGGTTGACGTCGCCGTGCAGGCGTACCGGTTCGTCACGGACATCTGGCGCGGCGCCGATGCGGAACTGGGGCCCTTCGTGAACGAGGCCCGGGTGGCGCTCCAGCGTTTGCAAGGCGCTTCGTAACGCCACTGAGCAAGCCTTCGCGCTGCCTTAACCGAGGCTTCATATGCCGGGCCGCATGATAGGTTGGGTCGGAGTCTGTTCCGTCTCCTCAGGAGCGAGGCCACCATGCGCCCACCTCGATGTTTGTGGAGCCCGCCGTTCGCTATCGGCTGGGCATGCGTCCTCGGTTCGTGCGTCGTGTTCGCGGCTTCGGCCGTCGCGCAGGACGAGGCCGGACCGACGCGGCGCGCCTCCGAAGGCGCGGCGGTGTTCGAGGCGAAGGGGTGTGCCGCGTGCCACGCGCTCACCGGTCGCGGCTCCCCGAACGGTCCCGATCTGAGCAGGCCGGCCGCCGAGCGTTCGTTCTTCGATCTTGCGGCGGCCCTGTGGAATCACCTCCCGGCCATGGGTCAGCGTCTGCCGGCCGAGGACGGCGTGGCGCCCACGCTGACGCCCGAGGAGGCCAACAACGTCGCGGCATTCCTCTACACCCTCAACTACTTCGATCCGCCCGGCAACCCGAATGTCGGCCAGCGGTTGTTTGGGGAGAAGCAGTGCCGGACCTGTCATCAGGTGCAGCGAACCGGCGGGACCGAAGGGCCCGACCTCGATTTTCTCGGTCTCGGGTCGCCGGTGCACATTGCGACGGCCATGTGGAACCACGCAGCCGCCATGCAGCAAAAAATGGAGGATCGCCGCATTGTCCGTGCTGACATCTCGGGGAGGGAGCTGAACGATATCATCGCCTACATCCGGTTTGCGTCCGTCCGCGCCGGCGGCGGCCCGACATTCGCGCTCGCGGGACGCGCGGACGAGGGTCGACGGCTGTTCCGCGAGTACCGGTGTGTGCATTGCCATGCGGTGGGTGGCGAGGGGGGATCCGCGGGACTGGACCTGGCCGATCGGTCGCGCAACATGAGCCTGCTTGATTTTTCCGCCGCGATGTGGAACAAGGCGCCCGCGATGCTGGCCCGCGCCGATGCAGCCGGCATCGAGATTCCCGCACTCGGCGCCGCCGAGCTTGCAGACGTGATCGCGTACCTCTACGCCACTCGATACTTCCGTGAACGGGGTGACGCGACGGCGGGCCGGGCCCTGCTCGCGTCGAAGGGGTGCGTTGGGTGTCACAGCGTGGCGGGTGAAGGCGGGGGCGCCGCGTCCGATCTCGGCCAGCCCGGCACATCCCGGACTTCCGCCGCGGCGCTTGCCGCGATGTGGAATCATCTCGCGGTGCGCCGTGACGTGACGGAAGGTGGCACGTGGCCGTCGCTATCGCCGCAGAACATGGCCGATCTGCTGGTGTTCCTCAGAACGCCTTGATGCCGCGATAGACCAGCGGGTCGCCCCGGTTGGAGACGTACACGTATGTGCGCGGGTGACCCCTGGTCCAACTTCCCGAGTTGAAGTACCGGGTTTCCGGCAAGGCGGCCCGCAAGCGCGCGGCGACGTGTCGCGCGCGATGCGTGTGACCGGCGACCAGTGTCGCGTAATCTGGGCGGAGGAGCCGGGGAAACGGGGCGACCGCCTGGTCAAACCGTGATCCCACACCGCACCAATAGTCGTCGAAGTCCGGGTTCCATTCGAACAGGGGCGCCTCGCTGCCCGGCAGCCCGTCATCCTCACGGGTGGTGGGTCCTCCCACGGCCGCGCCGACATCGATCCGATCGCATTTGACGGTGTAACGGGGATCGGCTCTAAAGAGGTCGCCCGCCGCCTGTACCGCGACGTTGATCAGATCGCCGGGCGACAGGTGCTGATTGGCGGCCTTTGCCTCACGCCACTTGTCGTAGAGGTGCCCAATGGCGCGTGGACGCGGGACCAACGGGAAGCCCAGCGCGTCGTGCGCCTCGAAGTACTCACCGACGAACTTGATGGCCCGTTCGTGATCGAGCGGCACGCCACCCACCCGCTTGACAATGGCCACGATGACGTTGAGCGCATGGGCCAACCCGCCCGTGTGTGAACCGCCGGCCGATGCCTGCATGCGGTTCCACACGTACCGGAGGAAATAGTAGCCCGGCGCGTCGTATCGCCAATCCTCGAAATCGGCGTACACCGAATCGCCGTCGGAGAACTGGTTCCCGTGCTCGACGTAGAGCCGCAGCGGCAGGCTCTGATACCACGATCCGAAGTGCATGATGCCCGCGGGATTCCCCGATCCAAAGTGTTGCGCCCAGGTCATGAAATGGTGCTGGAGCTCCGGACAGAACATCGCGTGATCGTGATTGCCCACGAGGTACACCACGTTGATCCCGGCGTCGAGGAGTGCGGCGAGCCCCCGCGCCACGGCGGTGTGCGCCCCCATGATCGCGTCGATCTGCCAGATGCCCCGGTCGATGGCGAACCGTTCCTTCGCGGCCGAGTTCGCGGGAAACTCGAGATTGCTTCCGATCCGCGCCTCGTCGCCCTCGCCAAGTTCGTCATCGGGCACGGTCTCCCAGAGCTCGAGCACGTCGCCGTTCAACACAAAGTCCACGACGTTATAACGATGCCTGTGTTTGTGCCGGGCGAGCGTGCGGCAGAAACGGAGAAACGGCGCATCGGCGTCGAAATCATCCAAAGGGTTGTTACGGCCCATGTGAAGATCGCTGACGACGATCGCGAGGTGACGGGGCGGCACGGCAGGCTCCTTCCGCGGGGTGATCAACTCTCCGGGTGTGTGTTCTCGATCTTCTCCACCACGATCCGCAGGTCCACGGCGAGGGCCGCAATCGCCCCGATCGCCGCCCACACCGGGACGAGCACGGCGCCAACCACGCCGATCGTCAGCGGTATTTCGACCAGCGTCTTGTCCTGATCATTCTTGATGATGATGCGACGGACGTTCCCCTCGTGGATGATCTCCTTGATCTTGCTCACGAGGTTCTCCCCGCGCACCCTGAACTCCGACGTTTCCACGCGTTCGTCAGTCACGACCGATTTCCTCCTGGAGAAACTGCAAGACGTTTGCCTCGTCACGGCGGAGGGCCGCCGACAGCCGGGCGCGTTTTTCCTGTCCACCGGGCGCCGCAGGCGGCGGCGGGGCCAGCGAGCCGCGCAGGTACGCGTCGATGATCACCGGATGGACGTAGTACTTGCGACACACCGCGCGCGTATTCCCCAGCCGCGAGGCCACGGCGTCGATGGCACGGTTGACGTTGCGCTTCGCCTCACGCTCCGAGGTCGCCGGTCCGAGGTCACGTAACGCCTTGGCCGCAAGCATGGACCCGGCCCACGTGCGGAAGTCCTTGGCGGTGACGGCGGTGTGGGTCGAATCGCGGAGATAGGCGTTGATGTCCCCCGAGGTCACCGTCTGGCGGTTGCCGTCGCGGTCGAGGTACTGAAACAGGTCCTGCCCGGGCAAATCCTGGCACTGTTGGACGATGCGTGCCAGCCGACGGTCGGTAATCGATACTGAGTGCTGAATGCCACTCTTGCCCCGAAACTCGAACTTGAGTTGCGAGCCCGAAACCGAGACGTGACGCGACCGCAACGTCGTCAATCCGTACGACCGGTTCTGGCGCGCGTACTCGTCGTTACCGACACGGATCAGCGTCTTGTCGAGCAATCGCACAATCGCGGCCATGACCTTCTTCCGGGTGAGTCCCGGACGGGACAGGTCGCGTTCGATCCGGACGCGCAGCTCGGGCAGCGCATCGCTGAATTGCAGCATCCGCCCGAACTTGGATTCGTCACGCAGGGCCCGATACCGCGCGTGATACCGGTACTGTTTTCGGCCTTTGATGTCGCGCGCGGTGACCTGAATGTGTCCCAGCGGGTCGGGGCAAATCCATACGTCGGTCCACCCGGGAGGAATCGTCAGGTCTTTGAGTCGCCGGAGCGTGGCACGGTTCGCAATCAGCGTTCCGTCAGGTGCGTAGTACGCGAAGCCCCGTCCCGCACCGCGTCGCCGGATGCCGGGATCGGCATCGGTGACGTAGGTGAGACCGGCCGAGTGCGCAGCCAGGACGTGTTCGGTTGACGGACTTGCCACAGACGCTCCGATGGACGGGGCGCTGCAACCGTAACCCGCTCCCACTCCGGGCGCAATTCCGACAGGTACCGAATGGCGCGCGGCACGCCATCACTGCCGCCGCTAGCGCTTCTTGGCGCGAGCGATCGCTTTCTTGGCTCGCTTCGCTTTCCCGGCGACCTTTCGCTTCACGGTACGGATCCCCTTCGCGACCGTTTGCGTCGCCTTGGTCACACGTTTCGCCACCGCACGCTTGGCGCGAGTCGTCGCCTTTCCCGCGCGCTTCGCGACCTTGCGGACCGCTCGCTTCGCCTTCTTCACACGTCGCTTGATCGCCCTCTTGGACCGGGTCGCCATGTCGCCCTCCACGTACTGGTCACGTTGCGTTGGCCTGCGGAGTTTCGCTCCACAAGAATAACGGCGGACCTGATTCCGGGAAGCGGCCGCGGGCCGTCTATCTATCCGGGTGAGTGACCGCGCTGCGCCTCCAGCCCTCAGCCTCATCGCGAGGCCCACGATCAAGAGGTCGAACGCGTCCGGCGCGGTGATGATCCGCTCGAGCGCGCGCTCCGAACTCGTTTCCGCGCTCACCGCGTATCCAAGCCGTCCCAACATCTCACGGGCCAGATCGGTGATCACCTCATCGTCATCCAAGCGGGCTTTCCAGCCCGGGGGGGGGAGCACCAGGGGTAGCGGTTGCACTGCGTTCGCATTACATTGCAGTGCATTCGGGAAGGCCTGATGGACGACCAACTTACGCTGCGACTCTCCCTGGACCTGGCCCGGGCCATCGAACGCCGAACGCCGGGCGCGGGAGCGCGGCGTGCCGCGGTCTCAGGTTGTCCGTGAAGCGATCCGGCATTACCTCGCCGCCACGCCGTCCGCCCCCGACCAGGCCGAGATCTGGGAACGCCTCGCCAGCTTTCAGGGCGTCGCACCCCTTGACGAGGATGCCGATGACGCGGATCCCCTCGCCCGCCAGATCAGGGATCGCAACTGGCGGAGCTAGGTCCCGCGTCGCCGGCCGACGTCCTGCTCGATACCGGTCCGCTGGTCGCGTTCCTGAACCCGCGCGATCAGTGGCATGAGGCCTGTGCCGTGCACTGGCGCGAGCTTGCCGGCCGCTTCATCACGACGGAAGCGGTGCTGACAGAGGCGTCGCACGTCGTGGCGCGTGGGGGCCACTCGGCCACGCTGCCGCACGAGTTGATCCTGGCAGGCGCGATTCCCGTAGTGCCTTTGCCGGACGCGGCCCGGAAGCGGGCCATCGCGCTGATGCGGCGCTACGCGGACCTCCCCATGGATTACGCGGACGCGAGCCTGATAGTCGTCGCGGAAGCCCTGGTGCTCGATCAGGTATTCACCACCGACCGGCGGGGGTTTGCCACGTACCGGATCGGCGGGCGCCGCAGCTTTGTCCTCATTCCGCCGGTGGTCGGATGAGAGGTTTGCGGTTCCCGACCCTTGAATCCGACTCGGCGCCCATCCGAGTTTCCCCATCCAGGTCGTGCTGCGCTCCTTGTGACACGTTGCGAGGACGGCTCCGAGCCGGCCTTGCTATAAGTTGACGATGATATGGCAGACATATATTCTATGCCATATGTCAAACAGCGCCAAGACCACCGTCTACCTGAACGTGGATGACTACGCCGAGCTCAAGCGTCTGGCCGCGGAGGGTGGACGCACCGCCGCCGAACTCGTGCGCGCAGCCGTTGCGGACTACGTCCGACGGGTGACGGGAGAGCCCGACGCGGAAACGGCGCGCCGGCTGGCCCTGTTCGATGCGGCCTCGGCACGCGTCCCCGACGGCCACCCGGGGAGGGCTCCGGGGACAGGCCGCGGCTGGACCCGCGACGAGCTGTACCGGCGTGGCAACGCTGATTGACACCAACGTCCTGGTGTACCGGGTAGACGCCCGGTATCCCGAGAAGCAGCGCATCGCCGCGGAAGTGCTGCGACAGGGCATCGCGGACGGAACCGCCTTCGTCCCCCATCAAGCCATAGTCGAGTTCGTCGCCGCGACGACCCGGCCGCTCGGCGATGGAGCGTGCCTGCTCGACCCGGCCGCGGCGCGACGCGAGGCCGAGGAGTTTCTCCTGCAGTTCGAGGTGCTCTACCCCAACGAGGCGGTTCTCCGCCTGGCGCTCCGTGGAGCGGCGGCGTACCAGCTCAGCTGGTTTGACGCCCACCTGTGGGCGTACGCCGAGCACTACGCCACGGACGAACTCCTCTCCGAGGACTTTCAGCACGGCCGCACCTACGGTACTGTCCGCGTGCGGAACCCGTTCATCCAATTGTAGCACACTGTCGGTTGGCTGATCTGCTTGTGTCGGGCTTCGCACGATCATCGAGCCACGTCGTTCGTGAATGGAGGCAGTCGCCACGCAACGTACGACCCCACCCGGTCGTCGGCTTGCGGATAGCACCGTGACAGTCTCCGTCTACGGTTGGTAGAACCTGATCTCGTGCATTGGGTAGTGTTTTCGGTTCAGGGTCCACAGGCTGATGCCTGAGGTCGTCGCGGCCGCCGCGACCAGCGCGTCGGCCAGCTCGACCCCGTGGGAGCGTGCGTAGCGCGCCAAGTATGCGCCGGCGCGCCGGCCGGCTTCCCCATCGAGGACGATTTCTCCCCGGGCGTCGAAGAACGCCTGGGTCACGGGCTCCTCGCCCGGTCGGATGCCGGCGTAGACCTCCGCCCAAGCGATCGCCGTGCAGTACGTCGGGACGCCGCGTCGTTCGAGCACGGTCGCCGCCGCCACCGTCTTGGGACGGCCGCGGAGGAGCTCGATGATGACGTCGGAGTCGTAGAGGACGCCGACTAGCGCCGACTCCGCCGTGTATCGCGGCGCAGTCGCCGCACGTACCCGTCGGTGCCGCCGAGGTCCTTCCGATCGCGCCATAACGCGGTGATCCCCTCAAGCGTGGTGATGCGGTCGTCGACGTGAGCGGGTCCGTACGCCCGGGCCACGGCCTCGCGCACCAGGTCGGACACCGTCCGGCCCTGTGAGGCGGCCAGTTCACGCAGCCGCCGGTGGACCTCGTCGTCGAGATAGAGTTGAGTTCGGACCATGCGATGTATATACATCGCTGTATAAGCGCCGTCAATTCACAGGGCGGTCCGGGAGGCTGGGGGCGGGATGACCGCGCGGCCGGGGACGGCGAGCCGCTCGACTTCGACCCGCTGGACAACACGATGACGGCATCCGGCCCGCTCGTTCGACACCGCACCGTCCCCCTGACTGCCATATCTTGACGATCAAGGGGAAGCGCGCGATCCTGCTTCCGACGCCGAGGTCGGCGCGACGGCCGCATCGATCCCGGCCTGGCGCGCGTCCCGGGTCGATCCGACCATTGCGCTACGCGGCAACTGAGCGGCCATGCCGCGAGCAATCGGGTCCCCTTCTGCCCGGCACCGGTGTTCCCGCTCACGTAGGCGGGCAGCGCTTGGTTTCGGCGTGACCGTAGGGCGCGCCGCTCAGGGCCGCCCCGGGTCTCCCGCGAACCGCCAGCCGGCGCGATGGTCGCGCGCGGGCGATGTGCCGGTGAGTCGGGCCCGCACCATCTCCACGGGCATGCGTCCTCCCTGGAGGATCGCGTCGTGGAAGTCGCGGTCGGTCATCCGCCCCGAGCCCACCAGCTCCCGGTACAGGGCGCGAAACTGGAGCCCGCCCAGCATGTAGGCCGCCTGGTAGAGTGGGGAGTAGTTACCGGCCAGCGAGCGGCGCACCTCGCCCTCGGCGTTGGCGCGCTCGTGCCCCACGCGGTTCACCAGCAGGTCCACCGCTTCCTGGGGGGTCATGGTGCCCGCGTGAAACCGCAGCGAGAAGATGATCCGCGCCGCCCGGTGCGATCGCCAGAACAGCATGCCGATCCGGTCTTCCGGCGTGGCCGGGAATCCCAGGTCCCACAACAGCATCTCCCAGTAGAGCGCCCAGCCTTCCCCCCAGAACGGCGTGCCGAAGACGCGGCGGTGCGTCTGATAGCGGGAGGTCATGAAGCCCTGGAGGTGATGGCCGGGGATCAGCTCGTGGTGCGCCACCGCGCGCGAGAAGTGGGGGTTGTTCCCCCGCATGCTCATCAGCTTGTCCTCGTGGGTCATCTCGTCGGTGGGGTACGACACCTGGAACACTTCGCCCCCCAGGAAGAACGGCGAGACGCGCTGCCGCTCGGGCGGGATCATCTCCATGCGCCAGACTTCCTTGGCCAGCGGGGGGACCGTCACGAGGTCGCGCGTTTCGACGAACCTGATCGCCTCGTTGGCGAGGTCGCGGACCAGCCGCGTTTGATCGCCCGGCGGTACGTATGCCCGCTTCACCTGCTCGAGCGCGGCCCGCCAGTCGTCGCCCAGGCCCATCTCGCGGGCGGCCTTGCGGTATTCGGCCTCACACCAGGCGAACTCCTGCTCGGCGATGGCGATCAGCTCCTCGACCGTGTACGGGATCATCTCGTGCACCAGGTCGGCGCGCAGTCCCGCGACGCCGATCGGGTCGCCGATGATCGGGTCCGCTTCGCCGGGACGCACCCCCACAACGGTCCGGTTCAGGTGGCCGAGGTAGGCGCCGAGCGCGCTGTCCGCCTGGCGAAACGGCTCGGTCGTCCACCATGTGAAGAGCGGGTCGTAACCCGCGTAGAAGCGGTGCCAGCCGCGGAACGCCCGCTGGAGATCGCCCAACAAGCCGGCGGCGCGCCGCCCCACGATCCGGTCCCGGCGCGCGTCACCGATCCCGCCCGCCGCCGTGACGGCCTTTCGCACGCTGTCCACGCGCGCGGCGAGCGCCGTCAGCGTTGCGGCTGCCTGCCGGCCGTCGGGCACTTCCATCCGGCGCCGTGCCTCGGTCAGATCCATGATGGCGGGCGCGAACGGCAGCCAGGGGGTTATCTCCGCGAACCACTCGCCGTCCCGGGTGAGCAGGCTCTGCTGGTACGCCAGCTCGTGGTCGAGCAGGACGTAGTCCACCTTCCCCTCGATGCCCAGCGCGTCGAAGTCGAGCCCGCGGAGCCGCGCGCGCCACTCGTCGTAGAAGGTGGCCATGCGCGCCTGGCGGGCCGGCGCGTACGCCACGTCGTAGCGGCGGAGCAGCGCGGCGCGGTCGGTCGCATACCGCTCGACGTCGTCCCGCATCTCGCTCGTGGCCGGCGGTCGGTCTTGTGCGGCCGTGACGCTCACGGCGCCCGCAGCGATCACGCAGAAGAGGATGGTCGTGCGTCGCAGCATTCGTCGTCTCCCAGGGTGAATCGGTACCCGCAGTCGGGTCCGGAAGGGCCCGCGGGAGGGAAGATACCGATGGAGCCGCGTGTCGCGAGCCGCCCGGGCCGTCCCTACGGCGTCGATCATCGAGCGCCGGTCGGCGACGCACCGATGCCCAGCCGATGCCGAGCCGACGCGCGCGATGATCGGCGGCATGAAGCCGCCGCGCGGCTCAGCCGCATGAAGCGGCAAGGGCACGCGCCGTCGGTGTAACCGACAGAGCCGAGCCGCGGGTTTACCCGCGGATCCTCGCGCCGATCGCCGAGCGCCGGTCGGTGGCGCGCCGATGCCGAGCCGATGCGCGCGATGAACGGCGGCATGAAGCCGCCGCGCGGCTCAGCCGCATGAAGCGGCGGGGACACGCGCCGTCGGTTCAACCGACTGAGCCGAGCCGCGGGTTTACCCGCGGATCCTGGCGCCGATCGCCGGTCGGTGACGCGCCGGTCGGTGACGCGCCGATGCCGAGCCGATGGGCATAACGCTCCGTGAGCAGCGGCATCCTATTACCCTCACGCCAAACGGTCAGCCCAGAGTTACCCCCGCACTGCCCCCTTCGCAAACCCTCTTGGTTCCGGCTTGTCCGGGCTAGGGAACCTACACGGAACGAGGAAGCGCGTCGTTCCGACGCCCGGTGCAAAGCCTGGCCGGGGGGTGGACGACACTGCAAGTTTGGTCTGGACGTCCACTTCCCCATTCCTGGGGTCCCGTGCCCGAGCCCTATTCGGAAGCCGATACTCGGCAGCAGGTCATTGACCAGCGCCTGCGCCTTGCCGGCTGGAACATTGACGATCCGTCGCAGGTGATCCAGGAGCTGGATATCTACGTGGAGTCGGGGCCCGCGCGGCGGGTGCGGGAGCCCCGCGGGGAGCTCGCGGGCCATCAATTCGCAGACTACGGCTTGGTGCTCCGAGGACGGCCGACGGCCGTGGTCGAGGCGAAGAAGACCAGTCGCGACGCGGAAGTAGGTCAGGAACAAGCCCTGCAGTACGCGCAGCTGCTCCGGACCATGCACGGGGGGCCGACGCCGTTCGTCATGTACACGAACGGCTCCGACACGTTCTTCTGGAACTCGGATGAGTACCCGCCCGGCAAGGTGGCGGGGTTCCCTACGCCGGGAGACCTCGAGTGGCTGGCGCAACGCCGCGAGACCCGGGGCGCGTTGTCGGTCGAGTTGATCAACCCGGCCATTGCCGGGCGGGACTACCAGGTCCAGGGAATCCGGACGCTGCTCGAGGCCGTCGAGGCGAAGCGCCGGAAGTTCCTCATGGTGATGGCGACGGGTACCGGCAAGACACGGACGGCCGTAGCCCTGGTGGACGTGCTCATCCGGGCGCATTGGGCCAAGCGCGTGCTGTTCCTGGTGGACCGTATCGCTCTTCAGGAACAGGCGCTCGCCGCTTTCAAGGAGCACCTGCCCTCGTCACCGCGATGGCCCGACCGGGAAGACACGAAGTTCGATCGCAACCGCCGGATCTACGTCACCACGTACGCTACGATGTTGAACCTGATTCAGGCGGGGACGACGCCGTCCACCTGGATCTCGCCGTTCTTCTTCGACCTGATCATCGCCGACGAAAGCCACCGCAGCATCTACAACACGTATCAACAGGTGGTCCGGTACTTCCACGGGCTCACGCTCGGCCTCACGGCCACGCCCCGCGACCACGTGGACCACGACACGTTCCAACTGTTCGAGTGTCCCCCGGGCGATCCGACCTATGGGTACGCGTTCGACGAGGCCGTGACCCACGAGCCTCCCTACCTCTGTGATTTCGAGGTCCTGAAGGTTCGCTCCAAGTTCCAGGTGCAGGGGATCAAGGGCCCGCAGTTGGACGACCCTCAACGCGAGCAACTGGAGATCGAGGGTTTCGATCCCGACAGCGTGGACTTCGAGGGAACCGACCTCGAAGTCAAAGTCACGAACAGCGGAACCAACGCGCTGATCGTGCGGGAGTTCATGGAGGAGTGCATCAAGGACCCCACGGGCACGCTCCCGGGAAAGTCCATCATCTTTGCCGTGTCGGTCCGCCACGCCCGCAGGCTTCAGGATCTGTTCGACCAGATGTATCCCGAGCAGCGTGGCCGGCTGGCGCGGGTCATCGTCTCGGACGACTCGCGGGTGTACGGCAAGGGTGGCCTGCTCGATCAGTTCAAGACGCAGGACATGCCGAGGGTGGCGATCTCCGTGGACATGCTGGACACAGGTGTGGACGTGCGGGAAGTCGTGAACCTCGTGTTCGCGAAGCCGGTGTACTCGTACGTCAAGTTCTGGCAGATGATCGGGCGCGGAACCAGGGTGCTGGAGGCGGATTCGGCCCTCCGGAAGACGTGGTGCCCGGAGAAGGACCGGTTCCTCATCATTGATTGCTGGAACAACTTCGACTACTTCGAGATGACGCCGCGGGGCCGGGAGCCCGGGCAGCAGATTCCCATGCCGGTGCGCCTGTTCCGGGCGCGGCTGGATCAATTGGAAGTGGCCCTGGCCAGCTCCGCGGTCTCGGCGGTCTCGGCGGTTACCACCGACCTGAGGGCCGATATCAATTCGCTGCCGGAGAACAACGTGGTCGTGCTCGAGAATCAGGCGAACCTCGCCCGGGTTCGCGATGATGCCTTCTGGGGACGGCTTGCCCGGGATCAGCTCACGTTCCTTCGGCAGACCATCGCGCCGATCCTGCGGGCCAAGTCGGACGCCGACTTCAAGGCGCTGCGGTTCGAGACCGACGTGGTCGAGCTGGGCACGGCCCTCCTCGCGGGCAACCAGACAACCGCGGCTGCCCTCAGGGATACGATCGTCGAGCAGGTGTCGGAGCTGCCGCTCGGCGTGAACCTCGTGGCGCGCGAGCGGGACCTGATTGACGAGGTGCTGGGAACCGAGTGGTGGGCGGAGGTAGATGATGCCAAGCTGAGGGAGCTGGCCAGCCGACTTGGCCCGTTGATGCGGTTCCGGCAACAACGCCGCGACGCGATGGTGTCACTGAACCTGGCCGATGTCACGGCGGTGCATGAGCGGATCGTGGTCGGACCGGACGGTCGCGACCTCCCGATCGCCGCGTACCGGCAGCGGGTCGAGGAGGCCATCCGTGCGCTGGTGGCCGAGAACCCCGTGCTCCAGCGGCTCCAGCGGGGGGAACAGGTGTCCGAGGCGGACCTGCGCGAGTTGGCCGATCTGCTGCGACGGCAGGATCCGCAGATTGACGAAGAGCGGTTGCGGAAGGTCTACGACGTCCGCACGGCGAGCTTCCTCGATCTGATGCGTCACGTACTGGGCGTGCGGTCCCTCGAACGGTGGTCCACCCGCGTCGCCACGGCGTTCGACGAGTTCGTTGTGCGGCACACCACGTACACGGCCCTCCAGATCCGGTTTTTCCAGACGCTCCGCACGTTCGTGCTTCAGCGTGGGAAGGTGGAGCGGCGTGACTTGATCGAGTCGCCGTTCACGCAACTGCATCCCCAGGGGGTGCGGGGCGTGTTTCGGCCAGCGGAAATTGACGAGATCCTGCGGTTTGCGGACGGCCTGGTCGCGTAGAGAATAGGGTAGTGTCGTATTCAATAGGGTAGTATTGACATTACAATACCCTATTTCTATGTTGGGTCACCCCATACCCTGGCGATCTGACCGCGGTGCATTCCCTGACCCCCGCTTACCTGGACGCGCTCCGCCTGAGCGGCGCGGACGGGTCCACGCTCCAGGCCCTCGGGGAGTGCCGCGGCCGGCAGGATCTGTTCCGCCGGCAGACTCCCGAGCTGCTCGCCGCCCTCAAGGATGCCGCGGTGATCGAGTCGAGCGAGTCATCCAACCGCATCGAGGGGGTGGTTGCCCCCCACCCGCGCATCGAGGCGTTGGTGCTCAGGAGCGCGACCCCGCGAAACCGGTCCGAGCAGGAGATCGCCGGCTACCGAGACGCGCTCAACCTGATCCACGAGTCGGCGAGCGAGATGGATCTCTCGGTCAATGTGATCCTCCAGCTCCATACGATGCTCTACCGATACCACGCGGGTCAGGGTGGTCGCTGGAAAATGACCCAGAATGAGATCATCGAGCGGGATGCGGCTGGGAAGGTCCGTCGGGTACGGTTCACGCCACCGAATCCGGTCGCGACGCCCGGCTTGATGGAAGGGCTCGTGACGTCGTATCGGCGAGCCGTCACTGACCGACGCGAGGCGCTGCTCGTCGTCCCGCTCGCCGTGCTCGACTTCCTGTGCGTTCACCCGTTTACGGACGGCAATGGCCGCATGGCCCGCTTGCTGACGCTCCAACTGCTGTATCACTTCGACTACGCGGTCGGGCGGTACATCAGCCTGGAGCGTATCGTGGAGGAGTCGAAGGAGACGTACTACGAGGCCCTGGACGCGAGCTCGCAGGGCTGGCACGAGGCGGGGCACGATCCGTTCCCGTGGCTGCGGTACTTCTGGGGCGTCGTGTTGCGGGCGTATCGCGAGTTCGAGGACCGGGTCGGCACGCTTCGCACCGGGAAAGGCGCCAAGACCGATCTCATCGAGGAAGCGGTGGGGCGCCGGATCGGGCCGTTTGCGATCTCCGATATCGAGGGCGACTGCCCGGGGGTGAGCCGGGACTGGATCCGGATCATCCTGCGACGGCTGCGGGATGAGGGACGGATCGTGCGGCGAGGGAAGGGAAGGGGGGCCAGGTGGGTGCGGTCCTGATTGCACCGCGGAGAGCGCAGGGAGCGCGGAGGGCTCCGCGTCTCCGCGGTCATTGCCATGTTTTCACCGCTGAGACCGCAGAAATCGCAGGGGACTACCTCCGCGTTCTCCGCGGTGAATCTCACGCTTTCTCCGGCCTGAACGGGGACCGTTTTCTCACATGCTGACACCAATTCTCCGCTCCAAGGTGGACGCCCTCTGGGACAAGTTCTGGTCCGGCGGCATCGCCAACCCGCTCACCGCCATCGAGCAGATCAGCTACCTGCTGTTCATGCGGCGGCTGGACGCGCTGGACGAGAAGCGCCGGGGCGACGCCGAGTTCCTGAAGCAGGACTTCACGTCGCTGTTTGCCGGCAGGTACGAGACCCGCGCGGGCAAGAAGCGGCCGCGGGAAGAGCTGCGCTGGAGCCGGTTCCGGCATCTCGAGGCCGAGCAGATGCTGGAGCACGTGCGGGACTACGTGTTCCCGTTTGTCAAGACGCTACGGAACGGCGGCCAAGTGTTCACGCAGTACATGCAGGACGCTGTGTTCATCATCCCGAAAGCGTCGCTGCTCGTCGAGGCCGTGGGGATCATTGACGACCTCTATGCCGAGCTCGAGCGCGAGCGACAGGAGGACAGCCAGACGTTCCAGGACGTTCAGGGCGACCTCTACGAGTATCTCCTGTCCGAGATCGCCAGTGCCGGGAAGAACGGCCAGTTCCGCACCCCGCGGCACATCATCCAGTTGATCGTGACGCTGGTGGATCCCAGGCTGGGCGAAGAGGTCTGTGACCCGGCGTGCGGCACGGGCGGGTTCCTGCTCGGCGCGTTCCAGCACATCCTGACCCAGCACACCAGCGCCGACCAGCGGTTCGTGGGCGAGGACGGGATCGAGCGCGGTCTGGTGGGCGATAGGCTGACGAATCCGGACCTGTGGACGGCGCTCAAGGAGAAGACGTTTCATGGGTACGACTTCGACACCACGATGGTGCGGATCGGTCTCATGAACCTGCTGCTGCACGGCATTGACCGGCCGAAGCTGGGTTACATGGACACGCTGTCCAAGCGCTTCAAGGAGACGGACCGCTACGACGTGGTGCTGGCGAATCCGCCGTTCAAGGGGAGCATAGACAAGGGCGACATCAACGAGGAGCTGCGGCTCAAGACCACCAAGACCGAGCTGCTGTTCGTGAACCGGATCATGAACCTGCTCCGGGTGGGTGGCCGAGCGGGGGTGATCGTGCCGGACGGGGTGCTGTTCGGGTCGAGCAACGCGCACCGGGATCTGCGGAAGTTGCTGGTCGAGGAGTGCGAGCTTCAGGGGATCGTGAAGCTCCCGGCGGGCGTGTTCAAGCCGTACGCGGGCGTGAGCACGGCCGTGTTGATCTTCGTGAAGGGTGGGAGGACCGAGCTGGTCTGGTATTACGATATGCAGGCGGACGGGTATTCACTGGATGACAAGCGGGAGAAGATCGCGGAGAACGACATTCCGGATGTGATCGCGCGGTGGAGGAAGCGAGATCCGGAGAAGGACACGGATCGGACGGCGAAGGCGTTCTTCGTGCCGGTGGGGGAGATTCGGGAGAGCAAGTACGACTTGTCGATCAATCGGTACAAGGAGGTGGCGTACGAAGAGGTGGAGTACGAGCCGCCCCGAATCATCCTCGGCAAGCTCCGCCAGATCGAGACCGAAATCGTTAAGAACCTCGATGAGCTTGAGGCGCACTTGCAGTGACCAGACGCGTTGCGATCTCGGCGGTTGTGGAGGTCAATCCGGGGATGCCGGCGTCGATCCGGGACGGGGATGGCGACCGCCTAGTGCCATTTCTGCCGATGTCAGCCGTGTCGGAAGCGGGTTACGCGTCTTACGGGGAACGACGAGCCCTTCGCGAGCTGCTCAAGGGTTACACGTACTTCGAACGGGGCGACGTGCTGATCGCGAAGATCACGCCCTGCCTGGAGAACGGGAAGGCTGCGTCTCTCGACGACCTTCCCGATGCCCTGGGCTTCGGATCAACTGAGTTCCATGTCCTTCGTCCGGGCCCGGACGTGGATGCGCGGTACCTGTTCCACGCCGTTTGGAACAACGCCTTCCGGAAGGCGGCAGTTAGCAGCTTCACCGGTAGCGCAGGGCAGAAGCGGCTTCCCGCCTCCTTCTTTGACCGCTACAAGGTCCCGCTCCCTCCGCTCGTCGCGCAGCGGCGGATCGCGGCGATGTTGGACAAGGCAGATGCGGTGCGGCGGAAGCGGCGGGAGAGTCTGCGGTTGCTGGATGAGTTCTTGCGCTCGGCGTTTCTGGAGATGTTTGGGGATCCGGTGAGGAATGAGAAGGGGCGGGAGGTCGTTCGCCTCGAGGCTATCGCTGACATCGTCTCGGGTGTCACGAAAGGACGGAAGCTCCGGAACTACCCTGTACAGGATGTTCCCTATCTCCGGGTAGCCAACGTCCAGGATGGATCCCTTGACCTCGGAGAGATGAAGACGATCCCAGTAACCCGGGACGAGATCGCACAATACCGGCTGGAAGCTGGCGACATACTCCTCACAGAGGGAGGGGATCCTGACAAGCTGGGCCGCGGAGCCATCTGGCGCGATGAGATCCGCGATTGCATTCACCAGAACCACGTCTTTCGTGTTCGCCTGCGCGATGCTGGCATCCTTGCCGAATACGTGAGTGCCCTGGTGGGCAGTGCGTATGGGAAGCGATACTTCCTAAAAGCCGCCAAGCAGACCACGGGGATCGCATCGATAAACCGCACGCAACTTGGGAGCTTTCCCGTCCTGAAGGCGCCTCGGGAACTACAGGAACGCTATGCGGCGGCCGTGACCGGGCTTCGGATTCTCCGAGGGCACTTCGCAGCGGCGTCCACTGGTACTGATCACCTGTTTGAGTGCCTTGCAACTCTCGCCTTTGCCCCGGATCCCTCACGCCCTTGCGCGGGTCTGGTCGTCGGCGAAGGGCGACGCGCCTGCGTGATGCTTGATGGACGCGATGTTGGCAATTGAGAACGGGCGGCTGCCCGCTCCTCTGGAAACACTGGTACCTGGTACAAAGTGGCAAGGCCACCGCGTTTTTGGGAGCGGGGCTGTCAACCGGCCGCTACCATGCTTGGCCGCAACTGGTCAATGCAATCGCCGAGGCGTGCGGGATCGGTGAACGGGTCGAAAACGACAGTCCAGCCGACGACCTTCTTGCCGTTGCTGACGCAGCGAAGTCAAGCGACACGCCCGCATACTTTAGGTTCCTAGGCCGAAGTTCCCGGATGTGAAATAAGGATAACCTGTGAATGGAGTGTGGCTTACCTATGGAGCAAGGGTACGGCGCACTGGGTACATGTTAGCCGCCCAGTCGCACACCCAGGAGGTCGAAGGCTTGCTGCTGCAGT
>DASWIX010000036.1:0-14269 GCA_036397455.1 Gemmatimonadales bacterium
ACTGCAGCAGCAAGCCTTCGACCTCCTGGGTGTGCGACTGGGCGGCTAACATGTACCCAGTGCGCCGTACCCTTGCTCCATAGGTAAGCCACACTCCATTCACAGGTTATCCTTATTTCACATCCGGGAACTTCGGCCTAGAGATCGCGTGGATACAACCGCGGACTCCCCTCGATGCGAAGCACCGCGAAGTGCCGGAGATCCAGGGTGGCGATGGCGTCTGCTCGTAGGCGTTCGGCGGTGGCCACCACCAGGGCATCGACCAGGCCGATCCGGAGATCGGCGTGCCGGCGCGTGATCGTGTGCGCCTCCGCCAAGTCCGCCGTCGCTCCCCATTCCACGCCAAACGCGCCCGTGGCCACATCCGCCATGAATGCGTCCTGCGCCCGCGACCCGACGTGGGTTGCCAACAGGTAGTCCACCTCCGGAAGCACCGCCCACGGTAACACCCAATCGCTCGGGTTCGCGGCAAAGAGGTCGCGCAACATACCGTGGTGCCGATCATCAGCGTCGATCAGGGCGATGATGGCCCCGGTATCCGCTACGATCACCCGTCACCCATGCCACGCAACAGGTCTTCCGCGCGTTCACCGAGGTCGCCGCGTCCGGATTGGCCCCTGCCGATGCTGGCCGGTACGGCGTGCGTGCGGTGCCGGCGCGCGTATTCGGCCACCGCCTCGCGTACCAACTCAGCCGCCGGCCGACCCTGCTCGCGAGCGAGCGCTCGGAGCCGACGGTAGTCCCCAAACTCCAAGTAGACCGTGGTTTTGGTGTAGTCTGACATATGGTAACCATATATGGTACTGGTGAAGATGTCAAGGAGCCCATCGACTCATGGAACGACGAGTCGCCCAGGCCATTGACTGGACTGGCTCATATCCCCAAGGCCGCGATGATGCCCTCAACGACCCGATTGAGATATGCGTTTGATCCGCCCGGGCTGGGCCCGAGCCGAACGACGATCAGGTCCAGCGACGGGATGATCATCGTGTTCTGGCCCATGAAACCGGCCGGCGTGTACGCATCCCCGGGGATATCCGGGAACGCGCCGCCGGCGTTCACCCAAAAGAGTCCGCCGTAGCCACGGTTCGGATCGGTCGGGGTCGGCGTACGAACAAACTCGACCCACCCTTCGGGCAGGATGCGCTCGCCCAGCCATACGCCGTCCCACAGGTGCAGGAGGCCGAACCGCGCCCAGTCGTGCGCGCTGAGAAAATCGTAGCCGGTGATGATGAAGTTGCCGTGCGTGTCGGTTTCGAGCACCGCGTTCCGAATCCCGATTCGGTCGAAAAGGTGTTTACGCGGGAACTCGAGAAAGTTCTCCCCGCGCGTCTCGACGATCTGCTTGGCAATCCGCATCAGTGTGAGCGGATCGCTGTTGCGATAGCGAAACTGCTCGTTGGGCCCGATGTCCATCGGCTGATTGACGGCGTGTTCGTACACGTTGGGCGCGTCGAAGTAGATGAGAAAGTGCTCGTTGGCGCTCGTGTACGACCGCGGGTCGGCGATACCGAGGTTGAGAAAATCGAGTCCGCTGCTCATGTGGAGCAGATCCCGAATCAGAATCGCACGGCGCGGGTCGTCAGACTCCTCTTGCCACTCCGGCACGGGGGCGGGTTGCATCAGTTCGAGTTCGCCCTGCTGCACCAGCACGCCCGTCAGGGCCGCCGCAATGCTCTTGCCCTCGGACCAGCTGATCTGTGGCGTATGGGCCGTGAAGCCCTCCGCAAACCGTTCGGCAATCACGCGGCCGCGGTGGATGACGATGAGTGCGCGGGTGTTCTGGCCCGCCTCGTGCATCGCCCAGTCGAGCGTGGCGTTGAACCGTGCGCGGTCGGCACCCGTCGCCAGTGGCGCGAAGCGATCGAGATCGCCCATGGGCCACGGTTGCGTCGCAGCGGGCGGCAGTTCCGACGTGAGGCGAACGGGCGTGAAGTGCACGGCGGTGGAGCCACGTGCGTGAATGATGCAACCCTGATCACCATAGTAGCCTGCGGACCGGGCGGGGGCGCCCGGGGCGGTGACGGTCACACGTTTCGCTTCCCAATCAACCTGGTATTGAAACGACGGTTCCCATCGGAACGGCGCGAACCAGGCTATGTCGCGGGCGATCACGGTCTCCGGGTCGCGTTGCACATCGCGACCCACGACGAAGATGCCCGCACACAGATGGTGTGCCCCCCACGCCGCCGCATGCTCGCGCTCCTCGGCGGTCCGCTGCTGTTGGGACCACGCCGCCGACAGCGCAACGGTCTGACTGACGGCGACATAAACGAGGATGGCACACCGGTGTCTTCGCATCGCTGCATTACCTCCCGGACAAAGGATCGTCCTCAGCCGTCGAGAAACGGCGACCCTTTCCGCCGTGGACTCGGCCGCGCGGCCCGGCCCGCCACCGCATCGAGCAACTTCTGAAGTTCCTCGTTGCTCAACTCGAACGGGTCCTTCTGGTAGCCGGGTGCCTCGACGTCCACCGCCGGCGACGGGTTGCCCGGTTCCGGCTCGAAGCGCCATGCGGACGGCGAGCGATCCTTGACGTTCCACCCCCGGCCCTCCCGGTCGACGAACTTGCGATATCCCATGGTCTCAATGTCCCCCGACCGGCATCGGTCGTTCAGGTGTCCGTAGCGCGGGTCAGCGCGTTGAACAGCACCTTGAAGGTCGCGTGGGTTTGCACGCGGTGCTGCGGCCGGAGCCCGAGCAACACCAGGCGGCCGCCACGAGCACCCACCGCCGTGGGCCGGAAGTCGACCTGCACTGCGGCCGCGTGGCCCGCCAGATACTCACCACCCCGCAACCAGCCGGAGGCGCGAAGATCCGTGTTGGGGTACCGCAGCGCCACCGTGGCCTTCTGGCTGGCGAAGCCGTCGGTCAGCGTGAAGAAGGGACTCCGAATGAAATAGCCGTACGAGGTGGGGGGCATTCCCCAGGCCAGCGGATGCGTCGGGTCGGCCTGAAGATTCACCACCGACCCCGGAATGAGGAACGCGTCCTCGTCCAACCCAGCGGCGAGGTTCTTGACGGGGATCGGCCAATAGTTAATCAACAACTCCGTCGCCGACCCCAACGCCACCACACTCCCACCCGCGTCCACGAAGGTCCGCAACGCCGCGAGACCGGCTTCTCCTATCCCGCCGCGGTAGGCCTCCGGTATGGTACGCGCGTCGCGACCATTCATGATACTGTTGGCACTCTCGTGGGTGAACAGGATGACATCGAACCGGCTGGCGAGGGGCGTCCGGTCAATTCGCCCCGGCGTTCGGGCGCTGACAAACGCCGGCCACTGCTCGCGGACCTCGCGGGACATCTCGACGACCTCAGCACCACCGGCCGCGCGGATGTCCTGCGGATGGAGCGTCGTGTACGCGAAGCCATACGCCTCAAGCAACCAGCGGGTCCAGCCTTCATCCATATTCGATCCCCACGATTGGTAGACCGCGATCCGCGGTCGTGGCACGTCGAGCAACCGGCCGTCCGGCATCGGCAGCGCTGTGATGGTGACGCCGTACTGCCGGGCCAGCGCCTCCATGCGGCTGCGAGCCACTCCTTCAATCACCCAAGTCCCATACTCCGCGTTCGTTGCGGTCGCGGCCGCCAGCGGCCCGGCGGCGCGCCGCACCCGTCCGTCTTCTTGCCATACCGCATTGACCACCGCTAAGGCGTCGTTGTATCGCGCCGGCAGCACGAACACGTCGCCCGTTCCCGTCACACCGCCGACGCGCACCCCCACATCGGCAACCCGCTCGAGCGATGTCTCGAATGGGCGGTCGACGAACGTGACGTCGACGCCCATCTGCATGCCGAGCGACCACGCGGTCACGTCGTACGGGGGCTGCGGGGGTGACTGCGGTGTAGCGCGCACCTCGGGATAGGTCTGGACTTCCAGCATTTCCTTGGCATATCGCCCAAACACCTGTCCAAGGCGGATGACGTAGGTGCCCGCGGCGTACTCGCTGTCGCCCGCCTGGAACGCGCCGCGGGCGCGTTCGATGATCACGCCACCCCGCTGCAGCGTCTGGAGCAGTTTCGCCACGGTCGGTGGATCATGCTGGTCCTGGTCGATCACCACCGCATACGGCGTCCCGGCCGCGCCACCGTGGCCCGCGAACCGACGACCGCTGGCCGGCTCACGACTGCGCAGTGCCTCCGCGACCGCGCCGTAGGCGTTCTCGCGGCTGGTCGGGTGCCCTTGCTGGAACTCGAGAATCGTCGAGCGATTGACTTCATGGATCTGCCGCAGCAGCTGATCGCGGGTGTCGGCGGCGGTCTCGAGCAGAGCCATCGAGACGATCAATTCGTAGTCGATGATATCACGGAGCGTCCAGGTCCCGCCCAGCCACGGACGCGGATAGCTGGTGCGGGGCTGGGTGTCACGCGGCCTCGGCAGCGGTCCAGCGGGATCGCCCCCGCCGAATCCCCGCGGCCCCGAAGTCGTCACCCCAAGGGCCTCCGTGTCCTGCTCGGTCGGGGTCGCGATCCGCACACTGGCCACTTCGGTCAGCATCCCGACCTGGTTGTGCCACCATCCGGTCCACGCCATCGCTCCGGGCCAGAAATTCGTGTACACGTAGTCGTACGCGATGCCGACTTTGCCCGCGGCCTCGAGGGCCGCGGCCTGGGCCTGCCCATATACTCCATTCAGCGTATAGATGAGCGGGTGCACGTTCGGGTTGATCGGATCCGTCGCCGGCATGGTGAAGATGCGCGGCCCGGTCGAGCCCATCTGGTGCTCGTCCAGCCAGATCGACGGGAACCACTCCTTGTACAGGATGTCCCCAATCAATCGCGTCTCCTGCTGGGAGAACATGTACATGTCGCGATTGTTGTCGTGTCCGACGTAGGCATGGTACAGCCACGGCATGGCTCCCGCCTCGTACTCCGTGCCGACGTATCGATCGTACCATTCCGCCACCATGTCCTGACCATCCGGATTCAGACTCGGCACGAGCAAGAAGATCGTGTTGTCGAGGATCTTCCGCGTCCGCGGACTGTTGTCCGTCGCGAGGTGATGGACGAGTTCGAGGCTCATCTGAGCCGCCCCCACCTCCGTCGAGTGGATGGTGGCGGTGATCAGGACGACCGCCTTGTGACGGGCAAACAGGTCGTCGCGGTCGCGCTCGGAACGCAAGACGTCCGGGTCCTGTCCGGGCCGATGGTCCTGGAAGTAGAGCCGCTGCTGCAGTCGCTTGTATTGGTCGATATCGCGCAGCGTGGCCGGACTCGAGATCTCCAGGAGCAGGAACGGACGGCCCAGGGTCGTCGTTCCCACCTCGCGGGCGTTCACGCGGTCAGAGCGGCGCCCTACCAACTGCATGTACTCCACGATTCCATCCCAGCCGACGAGCGTGCGATCCGCGCCGATCGCGTGCCCAAAGTGTGCTTCCGGTGACGGGATCGATTGTGCGACGACCGTGGTGGCCGTCACGAGGAGGCCCAGGAGCGATACGGCTAGCGACGAAGTGGCTTTCATGGTGGCACCGGCGGGTTCGGAGGGTGGAGAGCGATGGGCCCAACAATAAGGGGACCGACGCGGCTGAGCCAGCCAGCGATCCGTCATCTCGAAGATCACTTCACAGATCGTTCACGAGTCATTGGGGTTCGTCTGGCGAACATGCGACCGCGTACGCGGCATCCCTGTGGTTGGTCGATGCCCCCCTGAGACATGAGCCGGAGACGGGTATGATGCAGAACGTCGCGCAGTGCTTGCGGATACCGACCGTCGGCGCCCTCGTGCTGACGTGGATCGGTTGCGCCAATGGCGGCAACGAGGCGGCCGCCATGCTCCCCGAAGTGATCCATGGACTCGTGCTGTCCGAGTCGGTGACCGGGCAGGCGGCGACAGAGGCGCTCGGCGGTATCTATGAGGGCGAAGTGACCGCCGGCGACACGTACATCGGCCGGTACGGCCCGGAGCACCTGCGAGCGACGCTCTACGTGAGCCGGTTTGCCACTCCTGAGGATGCGCAGGCCGAACTCGCGGCGATGGCGGACCGGATGAGTTCCGGGACCGGCGGATACGGCCACCACACCCGGGCGACGGTAGGAGAGGTTGTGCTGCATTCGGTGTTCGGGCACGGGCAGGTTCACTACTTCTATGTTTCCGGGCTGGACGTCACCTGGCTCGCGAGCCCGCCGCGCCTGGCGCGGGCGGCAATCGCCGAGTTGTTGCATGTCGAGGTCGATGCCGTGCGCGATCCTCTCAAGGCGCCCGAGCCGACCGAGAAGGTTGAACTTTAGGCTGCGAGCAGCAGGGCGAGCGTGGTCGCGTTCGCCGCCACGACGGCCCACCCTACCCGGCGAAGTTGTCGGGGGTGGACGCGGAGTGCCGCGGTGGCGAGCGCGACGACGGGTGTCGGTACGAGCGCCAACCCGATCAGCGGCGGTACGAATCCCAGGGCGGCGGCGAAAACGGCGATAGATGCGACGGCACCTGCAAGGAGCGAAGCCGCGGCACCGATGACGCGTGCCGTAGGGGTACGTTGCCATGCCTTCACGGCGTGAACCAGCACCGTCGCGACGGCAAACGCCGCCAGCCACACGCCGCCGACGACGGTCACCACGGGCCACGTCAGGCCCGCGGCCAGGCCGATGGGCAACATCATGGAGGCGAGAGTGGCCGCCATGATCAATTCGGCAAAGAGCGTCTTCTCCTGCCCGCGCATGACCGCCGGCACCAGTAGTGCAACCCCGGAAACGGGAGCCCCGAGTGCCCATCGAGCGCCGGCAGGTGCCGTTATGACGCCGACGGCACCGATGGCCAACCCCATAGCCACGAGCCCCGCGATGCGCCTGCGTGCCGCTCGCCCCAGCAGTTCCGCCCGCCGTACGCCTCGTCCACCTCGCAGGATGACCATCGGTTCGTGCGCGAGAAACCCGGCCAGTGCGGCAACCGCGAACGCCATCGCCGGAGTGGTCGGGCGACCGAGGAGGAGCGCCGTCAGGATGGGGAACCCCAACTCGGCGTAGGCACCGTGTTCCCGCGGCCACATCCAGCCTGATCCGCTCACCGCATATTCCCGCTCATCAGTCCGCCAGTCCCATCTCTGTGATATTCATGCAGGCCTCCTCCCAAAGCATACAGGATCGGCAGGTGAGGCCCTTCGTTCAACCCAGGGGGAGACCGTCATGCGGTTCTATCACGCCGTACCGGGCAGGCTCGTCGTTGTCGTGTGCACGTTCACCTGGTACTGGCTCGCCGACCTGTGCGCCGCCGAAGGGATCCCGTGGACGGCGGCGGTACCGACGCAACGCACGCGGGTAGGTGCCGTACGGTGTGCTGATCGTCGCGGTGGTGATCGTCAAGACCATTCGGCCGTCCGATCGGAAAGCGGCACAGCAGTTCGAGGCTCGTGTGGCCCGACTCGACGGGTGATTCATTCACCGCCCCCCACGCGTGCCATCGCGGGACGTTGAAGCGGAACCGACAGCCCGCGAGCGCCCTTGTTCCACCGACCACCTCGCTCATCCCGACGGATCGTCAGGGAGCGACCAGCCGCATCAGCTGGCCCGTTATCCATGCCCCATACGTACCGATCGCATAACCGAGGACGGCGAGGAGCACACCGACCGGCGCCAGGGTCGGGTGAAACGCGGAGGCGACGACCGGCGCGGACGCGGCGCCACCGACATTCGCCTGGCTGCCGACGGCCATGTAGAACACGGGTGCCTTGAGGAGCCGCATGACGAACAAGAGCAGCAGGGCGTGGATCACCATCCAGGTCGCCCCGACGGCAAACAGTCCGGGCCGGTCCACGACGGCGGTGATGTCCATGCTCATGCCGATGGTCGCGATCAGGATGTACAGCATGGCGGAACCGATCTTCGAGGCCCCGGCCCCCTCGAGGTTGCGGGCCCGCGTGAACGACAGGGCCAATCCCCCCGTCGTCGCGAATACGACCAGCCAGAAGAAGCTGCTCGTGAGGCTGAGGCGGGACAGTTGCGGCGCGGTGCGTTCGATCAATGGTGCCAGCCAATCGGCGAGCACATGCGAGGCCCCGGTCACCCCGAATCCGACGGCAAGGATGAGCATCAGATCGGTCAGTGTCGGGATGCGGGCGATCTTCTCTTGGAACGCCGTGACGCGCCTGCGCAGTTCGACCAGCGCCGTCGTATCGGCACCGGCCCGCCGGTCGATCGCTTCCGACCGTCCGGCGAGAAATAACAACACGGCCATCCACACGTTGGCTATGAGGACATCCACGGCAACCATGGCGGAGAAGACTTCGTCCCCGACCTCGAAGACCTCTTTCATGGCCGCCTGGTTGGCACTCCCGCCGATCCAGCTGCCCGCCACGGTCGTGAAACCGCGCCAGACCGCGTCCGGTCCCGCCCCGCCGACGGTATCCGGGCTCACGACCGAGAACAGGAGGATCGCCAGCGGTCCGCCGAGCACGATCCCCGCCGTGCCGGTCAAGAACAGGATCAGGGCCTTCGGCCCGAGACCCACGATGCCTTCCAGGTCGATGCTCAACGTGAGCATGACGAGCGTGGCGGGCAGCAGGAAACGCGACGCAACGAAGTAGAGCCGGGACTGCTCACCATCGATCAACCCGAAGGTGTTATACAGCGACGGAATGAAATAGCACAGCAGAAGCGCCGGCACGTACTTGTAGAACGCGCGAAACAGCGGCCGGTCGCTGCTGGAGGTGTAGAAGACGACGCCGAGGGTTGCCGCCAGCAGGCCGAGCACGACGGCATCGTTGGTAATCAGGGCGTGCGATTCGGTCATGAATCCGATCTCAATGGTGAGGGTGGGACGAAGGCGACGGTGACGGGTAACGGGCGGCACCCGTACGATGCATCACCGGACTCCACAGCTCAACTCCCCCGCCAGCGTCGACCGTCACCAGCGCCTGGACACCGGCGGGGCGTAAGCAAAACGCCCGGGACCTGTGTGGGTTCCGGGCGTCGCTGAGCTGAAGGCCGCGAGACTACGGCGTCAGCTCGAGGAACAGGCTGGTACGGAATCCGTTGAACCCCACGTCACTCCCACCCTGAACGACGTTCCCCGTAACCGCCCCGCCCTGGACGACGAGCGAGAACGCCTGCGAAAGCGCCTGGCGGATATCTACGCCAAACCGCATCGAGTTGCCCTGCCGGTCGAGCTTGGTAGCTGTGGCATCCTCGGCGGCCGCGGAATACCGGAACTCGAATCGCGGACCGATCGTCGTGGTGCGTCCGAGCTGAAGGGCGAGTCGCGCTCCGGCGGCGATCAGGTTGCCCTTCGGGAGGATCGCCGCGCCTACGGGCGTGCTCTCGACGGATGGGCCGGCGCGATAGACGTCAAACCCGTACAGGGTCAGTTGCGCGCTACCGAACCCCTGACTCAACGCGAGATAGCCGATCATGCGGTTGCCTACACCAGGCTGCGCCACGGCCGCGACCTCGTCCTTGCTTCGTATTGCAAAGATCCCGGCCACGCGGAGGTAGGTCTGTCGCGCCAGCGGGCCTTCGAGGCCAGCCCGGAAACGCATCTCGGCGCCGGGTTTCAGTTCGTCGGTGTCGTTGACCACCGGCTGATACTGCAACGGCAGCTTGTAGGTTGCTCCCAGCCCCAGCGCAAACCGCCCCGCCGGGATGGCACCGGCGAATCCGCCTCCAACGCTCCCACCGGATCCCACCGTCGGCGACGCGAAGCCAATGAGATCGGAAGACAAGGCTCCGAGAATCGCGAGTTCGTTCCGTTTGACCGTCTTGATCCCGGTTGGCGCGGTGCCGGTCACGAGCGCGATCAACCTGCCGGGAACGACATTCACGCCGAATCGAACCTGAGTATCGAGCAGACCTGACAACGACTGGTTCGTCAGTTGGCTCGGATCGGCACTCTTGAGGTCGACGGTGGCGTAGCCGGTGGACAACGTCACCGTGGCAAAGCGACCGAGGGCGACGTCGATCCCGATCGGGATCGTCATCTCGGTGACCTTGTTGTAGATCAGGCCGTCATCGAACTTATAGCTCTCGAACAGCACGCCGCTCCGAATCCGGCTGAACTGAGCCTGCGCGCTGAGCGGCAGCACGAGCGCGGCGGCGAGCACGAGTCCTATGCGTCGGGTAGTCATGGCAGTCGGAAGATGATGCGAATCGTCCCCGTCGCCGTCACCGTCGTGGTGATCGGAGGCGGGGGCGGAGTCGCGGTGGTGGTGGTGGACGCCTGTTGCACCGTCTGCGTCACGTCGGCGACCTGCTCTGCCTGGGTCGCGGCGACATCACCAACGGTGGAGCCGATGGCGTCTCCGACGGGATCCGCGGCGGAGGGCGGCTCCACCGTCTGCGCGGCAACCGTGGTCACCTGTCCGGCCGACGCCTGTTGAACGGTCGGGGCGGACTGATTGGCCTGGTACCCCTGGCGGGCCGCCTGGAATCCGGGATCGCTTTGCACGGCTTGCGAGTAGTACGCCGCGGCCGCGCTAAAGTCACCGAGGTCCTCCGCAACCAGACCCGAGGAATAGGCGAGGAACGCCGCCAGGCTCTCCGTCCCATTCTCGAGAATCGTCTGGCGTTCGGCTTCCGACAAGGTGTAGCCGAGCTGTGCAGCCAGCCCGATGACGATCTGCTTCTCCATCTGCAGCAGATCGCGGAACCGTCCGGTCGTCGATTCCGGCCCTGTCACCTCACCCGAGGCCCGCACAACCGAGGCCTCGAGTCGCACATTCCGCTCGTCGGGAATCGCGGCGAGACCCTGCACCAACCGCCCGGCCTGCATCAAACGGCCGACCCGGGCGGAGGTACTCGGATCGACCCGCTGTCCCTGTGAAAACTGAATCTCGTCGAGCAGCGCGCCGATCCGCATGCGTTCAACCATGCGGAATCGTTGCAGCAACCCAAGATCCGACGTCATGATCTGCGCCAACCCGCGGGACAATGGGAGATAGGTCGAATCTCCCGTTATTTGGAGCGGCAACACCGCGACGGCCTGTGGGTCGGCGGAGGCAGCCGTCAACTGGGTCTCCTGCTGCAATGCCGCGCGCGCCAGGTTGGTCGCCTGCGCACGCACCGCGAGCATCTCGCGCGCACGTACGGCCGAGACGCCGGGCGCGTCCGGGAAGGTGGCCACGTAGGCCCGGTACACGCCGATAGCCTGTGTGGGGTCGCCGGCCTGCTCGAGGCACTGTCCGACGATCAACGGGCCCACGGCCTTACCAGGCGCGAGACGCATCCCGGCGCGCGCCGTCGCCACGGCGGTGTCGCAGCGGTCGGCAGAGAATAGTGCCGCCGCGTATCGCAACACCAACTCACCGTTCTGCGGCTCTCTCTCCAGGCGTGCCTGGATTTCGGGGATTTCAGCGGGAGAGACTTCTGTCGGCCTCCCACCGCACGCCACGAGCGTGCCGACCACCACCAGTGGAACGAGACGTTGAACAGCAGTCATACGACACTCCACCAACGGGAACGCAGGAAGGAAAGGGGTGGGAGAACTTCGCAGCCCACCCAGCGCACGTCAAGGAGCAGAATCCGTGCCGGCGGACGCCCCGGGGCATGCGATGGTCACTTGGCAATTTGGGGCTTTCGCGGCCGGCTCGAAAGTGTGGGGGGGGCGCTACAATCGCCGACTAGGGCTTGGCCTGGAGCATATCTCGCATGCGGCGCGCCAAACGTTCGATTTCTCGAAACGAGGTCGCGACCTCCTCGGAGAGCGCTTCGGGATTCAGCAGTTGTAACTGCGCTTCCGCCAGGACCGCCGCCAGCGGGTTCGCCAAGTCGTGTCGCAACCGCCGCATCTCGTCATGGGGCTCGGTCATTCGATGAGAGACCGGTAGAGGTCGCGTACGTGATGCTCGCGAAGGTCACGCACGGATTCCCACAGATCCGTTTCGTTGACGCCGAAGAAAATCTCGGCAGTGGACGGCGGGGGGTCCCCATCCCCCGCGCCAAAAACAAGGCGACCTCGCCAAGTGCCGTCGTCGGCCCGTCTGACGACAAGGCGAATCGGTACCTCATCAGCCCCGAACCGCATGGAAGGCAGCTCATGGATGATCGGTTCACTCGGATCTGGCTGGCCGTACCGAACCTGCTGCGCGGGCATCACAATCTCCGCGAGTTTGCGCAAATATAATGAATGCTAGGACTTACGCAATCCGACCGGCCGGCTGCAGCACGTAACCGGTCAGTTGGAGCAGTCGGGGGGACCGGTGCGTTGGCCCCTCACCACGTTCCCTCACTATATAAGGATAGGGATTGGGGAAAAGCTGAGGACGAACAGGGCTATCGATGCCCAACCGACCGCCCAGCGCCATTTGGGAAGTGGGCGGCGTCGTTCCAAGACCCGCGGATGGGCGAGCCGCCCCCCCCCAAGGACGAGCGCGAGCCCAGCCCAAATCCACCACGGCTTGAACCACCACCCGAGGACCACGAGGCCTATCCACGCCAACATGCCGATATAGCG
Source organism: Gemmatimonadales bacterium (assembly GCA_036397455.1). GTDB lineage: Bacteria > Gemmatimonadota > Gemmatimonadetes > Gemmatimonadales > GWC2-71-9 > JADFNB01. The sequence continues at coordinate 12,383 of DASWIX010000036.1, forward strand.
TTGTCGGTCGCTCAGCAGCGCGTAGAGGATATGGCCCCCGTCGAGTTGTCCCAACGGGAAGAGGTTCAAGCTCGTAATGAGCAGCCCCCCCCACCCTGCCACGGCCAGCGGGTGCAACTCGACAACGCCACCGCCGACGATCATCGCTCGGAGCCAATAGGTCAGCAGGGAGTCACCGAGTACGAGCTGGTTGCGGCCGATCGAGACAATCATCGCCGCATCGACCTCCGACCCGGTAATCGGGAACGAGCGCTGCAGTCCGATCCCGAGCATGAGGAGCGCCACGACGAACCCCGCCCACGGCCCCGCCGCGCCAATGTCCATCAACTGACGCCGGTCGACGACAGGACTGCGCAGCCGGATGAACGCGCCGAAGGTCCCAAAGAAATTCAATTCGATCGGCGCCGGCAGGAAGTAAGGCAGCGAGGCACTGATTCCGTACCGTTTGGCGGCGAAGTAATGCCCCATCTCGTGGGACAATAGGATGCCCATGAGGGCCATGGCAAAGGAGAGCCCACCCTGATTCTGCTTCATCCACGCGACGATGGCAGCGGGCGGGACGTAGAACCCGCCACCGATCCAGTCCAGCGTGCTGGTGGTCACGCCGAGGAGCAGCGCCCCCCCCATCCACACGGTGACAAATGTCGCGGCAAACAGCGCGATGTGAATCCACCAGCGCTCGCGCGGAGCCGGCGCGAGGGCCCGCACGAGGACCAGACGGCCGGCGTCCGCGCGGGAAGCCCAATAGTGGAGACCGGGCCACTCATCGAGCGCCGCCCGCAGTTCGGGGGATGGACCGCGATGTTCGTCACGCACGACGGCCTCGACGATCTCGCGATCGCGGGCCACGGTCGTCCTCCAGTACAGGAGGAACTTCGCTAGTGCATTCACCGGGCCTCTTGACGCTTGTTTGCCGGGGACCTATTATCTTCACGCACTTCCACCGACCCGCTGAGCCATACCTCGGTCACCCAGCCCACACCCGGGCAGTTGTCTTGTGTACACTAGCCCAGCACGACCTTCCGCAATGCATGGAGTCCACCCGTGGACATCGCTGAACTGAAGAGCAAATCCGTCGCCGAGTTGCACGCGATGGCCGAAGAACTCAACATCACCAACTACTCGGGCATGCGCAAGCAGGATCTGATCTTTCGGATCGAGCAATCCTTGCTCGATACCGATACGGTCCTCCGTGGCGAAGGCGTGCTCGAGATCCTGCCCGAAGGCTACGGGTTTCTCCGGAGCCAGGATTGGAGCTACCTGTACGGCCCCGACGACATCTACGTCTCCCCAAGCCAGATCAAGCGGTTCGACCTCCGGACGGGCGACACGATTCACGGCCAGGTGCGGCCACCCAAGGAAGGCGAGCGCTATCTGGCCCTGCTCAAGGTGGAGCAGGTCAATTTCGAGGAGCCGGAAAAGGCCAAGCACCGCATCGCGTTCGACAACCTGCGCCCCCGGTATCCGGATCGGCGCATTCACCTCGAACGCGTCGACGGCGACCTGGCGATGCGGGTCGTGGACATCCTCTCGCCCATCGGATTTGGGCAGCGCGGGTTGATCGTCGCCCCGCCCAAGGCCGGCAAGACCATTCTCCTCCAGAAGCTCGCCAACTCCATTACCGAGAATCATCCCGAGGCCGTTCTCATCGTGCTGCTCATTGACGAGCGGCCCGAGGAAGTCACGGACATGGAGGAGAACGTCCGGGCGGAAGTGATCTCCTCGACGTTCGATGAGCCGCCGGATCGGCACGTGCAGGTGGCCGACATGGTCATCGAGAAGGCGCGGCGGCTGGTGGAACACGGCCGGGATGTGATCATCCTGCTGGACTCCATCACGCGGCTCGCGCGCGCACACAACGTGGTGGTGCCGCACTCCGGCAAGATT
>DASWIX010000037.1:0-78292 GCA_036397455.1 Gemmatimonadales bacterium
CCCACATCGCGAACACCAACAGCCAGTACAACCTGCCCGTGTTCGGGAAGAAGCTCACCTACCGCGGCAACCGCACGGGGGTGGTGGATCGGTTCGCGGAGGCGAGCGTACAGCAGAGCATCGCGGTGGACCTGGCGCTGATCGCGCAGTACGACGCGTTGCTCCGTGAGTTGGAGAACTTCATTTTGCGCACCGCCACCGGTCACGACGCCAACACGCTCTACCGGCTGCGCACCGTGCCCGGGATCGGCAAGATCCTCTCGCTGGTGATCCTCTACGAGATCCACGACATCACCCGCTTCGCCCGGCCGCAGGAGCTGGCCTCGTATGCCCGGCTGGTCACGTGTGCCAAAGAGTCCGCCGGCAAGGTCCGGGGGAACGGGGGCACGAAGATCGACAACGCGCACCTGAAGTGGGCCTGCTCCGAAGCGGCCGTGGGGTTCCTCCGGAAGAACCCCGAGGGGAAGGCCTACTACGAGCGGCTGGTGCAGAAGCACGGCAAGGGCAAGGCGCTGACGGTGCTGGCACACAAGCTGGCCCGCGCCGTCTATCACATGTGGAAGCATGACCAGGTGTTCGACCAGGAGAAGTTCCTGAGCACCTGACCAAGGAAACGGAGGGAGGCGGGCGAGCCCGATGCCTAACTCGGCCGCAACGGGAGAGCCCGAGCCGACGATTCAGCTCGTCAGCGGCACCATCCCGGGAACCGCGGGCCTTGATGGGACGCCCGTCTCCGCTCCAGACAACTGATCGGCTCCGACGATGTTCTGCCCGCACCCGAGCCTGGACCTAACCGACCCATGCCTCGATGGATGAGGTCGCCACTTGAGGACATCCCAACGCCGAGTCTCGATAGGTGTTTGGTGCAGAACAGCGCACCGATCCCGCAATGAAGTCAGAGCACCGGGGGCCGAGACACACGTGCAAACGGGACCACCCCACCCCCGTGTTGTAGAGCTACGTCGACTTGACAGCGGAGGCCTTATAGGTGTTAGACCGCGCCATACCTAAGGCGGATCCGAGTAGGACCAAGGGCCTAGCAGTTTGCTGAAAAAGTGAACGGGAAGCCGGGGCTGTTCCCTCTGAGCTTCGTTTTCAGTTGGGGGACCTGCGAATGGGTCTCCGGGGACCTCGGATGCGGCAGACGAACGCCTGGCGCGCATGAGCTACATTGGCTCATTGGCACGATTGCGCAAGGGGCTTCCGCCATCGCATCACACTCCTGACTTTTTCAGCAACCTGCTAGACCGAAGCCAAGTTCCTGTGAACACCGCCCCGGGGGATTCGTCCACCGGGGCGGTTTTGATTGGAATCGACGGTGATTGCCGTGGTCAGGCTCCAACGAATTCCGAACGAATGATTCAGAATGTTTGGTTCGGGTGTTGCACTCCGCGACACCAGGGCCAAGATTGGGGGCATGACGTACTTCCGCTACCGGAGCGCTTATGGCCCTTGTTCGTTCGAGCTGGCCTTCTGTTCGCGTGGTCTTCGTGTGCTTGTGTACTCTGGTCGCGGGTCTCCCCCGGTCCGCGACGGGCCAGCACCGTGAGGGCGGCGAAGACATCATCCTGAGTGCGGGCGGCGATCCCGACACGCCCGACTACAACGTGTCCGCCGCGCGGCGTGCGCGCGGGTTCCGGTTGTTCGCCGTGATGGACGGTGCGGGCACCGGTATGCGCGGCACCGGCGACTTCAGTTGGGCGACTGACAACTACGGCCCGTGTGACGCCCCGCTATCCGGCTTCTGTGCGTACAACGTTCATCCCCGCCGGAACCCCACCCTTCCCACGTTCCAGCACTTTGAGATCCTCACCACGGCGGGGACGCCGCCGTCCGAGTGGCGCAAGATCCGCGCAGTGGCGCCGAGTGCCGGGAACGCGCTGGGAAACGGCTGGACGTCGCTGCACAACTTCGCGCTGTTCAGCGGGCGCCTGGAATGGGGGCCGGCGGACGGGTCGCTCGGGACCCTCTTTTCCGGGGTGGTGAGCACGAGCGACGGGAGTTGCCGGGACCACACCGGGTTCGCGAACGGGTTCTATCCGATCGGCTTGCCGTTGCTCGCCGGGAGCGACTGCCCCGAGACGTGGGCCGCCGGCGGATTTGGCGGGGACCGCCCGATTCCGGTCGACGCATGGCTCGCGCGGTTCGCGGAGCTGGGCCCGGGATTCCGGTTCGACTACTGGCAGGTGCCCGACCGCGCCAAGGTGGACGGGCGCCTGGGGGATCGGTTCGCGACCTACGGGGCGATATCGGATCACTACGCGGACATCCTCGATGACTATGGTGCGGTGATCCCGGGCGGCGAGGGCGCGCCCCGGATCCCGGGGTATCCGCTCGGGCTCGTGTGGCATTTCGATGCGTTCAACTTCACGGTGCCGGGCCTGGAGGACGTGCACTTCTGGCGGGCCACGGTGGTGAACCGCTCGGCCGACGTGTATGGCGCCGGGGTCAGCTACGACTCGCTCTATCTGGGATTCCAGGTGGGACTCGGGGCAGGGGATGGGGGTGGGGGTGATCATAAGTCCTCCTACTTCCGCGCCGATCTCGGGGCGGCGGTCTATCATCAGAGCCGGGTGCGGATTCCGGGTCCATGCGACGATCCTGCGCGGGGCGCGGGCGGCGGTATCGTGGGGTGTACATCCTCCTCCTCCGCGGCCGGCTACGGGAACGGTGCCACCGCGACGCTGGTGCTGAAGAGCCCGATCGGCGACCTCCGCAACAAGCTGCTCAGCGATCCGACCTCCGCGTTCTTCAGTCTGGGACATCCCGCCGCAGGCGACACCATCACGTTCAACCATGGCCATATGTGCGGTTTCGGGGGGTGTTGGGCCAGCACCCACAACGTGAACGACAAGCGCAGCTTCGGTATGCTCTCGTCGACGGCCGCCAACGTGCTTGACGGCCGCGACCCGGAGTTGACCGGGACCCTTGCCGGCTGGCGGACCTTCCGCACCTTCGGTTGGCCCGCGGTCATCGGTGAGTTCAACCACTACGCGCCCGGTGTCGATGACGGCGCGGCCCTGTGGGACTACGACCATGACGGCAGGGCCGACACGCTGTGGTTCGACTCGTGCCACGTGTTCGGGTGCGTCACCACCGACTGGGACACCATGCCGGGTGGGCAATGGAACGCCTACGCCAATATTGGCGGGATCCTGGCCGCAGGCCCGTTCCCGCTGGTGGCGGGGGACTCGACGTCGTGGTTCGTGGCGTTCATCGGGTCGCGCGACTCGGTGCCACTGTGGCACGCATTGGCAGCGGCGACTGATGCCTACCTGAACTTCTTTCCGCAGCCGACGAATGCGCCCGCGCCGCGGATCGTGGCGACGCAGACGGCGGTGACCAACGAGGCGGGCGCGCCGGCGGCACCGTCGGTGACGTTGCGGTTCGACGCGGCGGCGGAAAGCTGGGAGGACGCGTACCTGGAGTATCAGGCGATGCAGATCGAGGCGGCGGCGGATGGGGCGGCGGCAGGGGAGCTGCTCGCGTTGAATCCGTGGCTGCCGGGAGCGCTGCGGGCGCACGCCGCCGCCAATGTCGAAGCGCTGGAGGTCTACAAGTCGTGCGACGGGGGGCGGACGTACACCGCCGACGCCGACTGCGACGGCGATCCGACCGTGGGCGTCCACGGCGAAGCGCTCGGCACGGGGTGGCGGCCGTACGCGGTGTACGCGGTCGATACGGTGGGTCCCGATCTCCCCAATGCGTTCGTGGACGAGTCGGTGCTGGCGGGCCGGAGCTACACATACGTGCTGGTGACCAAGACGCGCGGGGTGACGCTGCCGGTGGTGACGAGCACGGGCACGGTCGATCGGGAGTTCGCGCCGGTGATGCGGAGTCCGCTCGACGCCGACCCGACGCGGGCCGAAGTGGCGACGGTGTACGTGCCGGTGAGCCGCGAGGCAGGGGGTCACGCCGCGTTCGCGACGGTGCGGGAGCGGCCGGCGACCGTCACGGTGCCGTTCGCCGTGCAGGTCACCGACCTGGTGGTGCCGGGGACGTATCACGTGGTGTTCGGCAACCGGCTGGTGGTGGAGCGGGACAGTGTGGCGGACGGCGCGGTGCAGGGGACGCGGGTGGTGGTGCAGCAAGTGGTGGCGACGGCGAACGATCCGGCGTACGTGCTGCGGAGCGAGACGTTCACGCATGCGGGTCCCGCGGCGATCCCCGTGAACGGGACACCGACGTCCGCCGTGACGTCGCTGGTGAGTGGCGTGGTCCGCACGACGACCACGTACGCGCAGCTGGGGTTCGTGGTCGCGGATGCGACCGGGGATCCGGTCTTTGCGTCGGTGAATCTGACGGGGATCGGAGCGACCCCGGACCGGCTGATCGGGTCGCCGCGCGATCCGGGATTCTGGATCGAAGCCGATCAGGGTCTGGCGGGCACCTACGACGCCCAGGCGGAGGCGCAGCTGCGCGGCGCGGCTGCGCGGGCCGGGTCAGGCACGCCCGCCGATACGGTTCCGCGGATGACCGCGGACGCGTTCATGGTCCAGTTTCGTGAACAGGATGCCGAGCCGACGGCGGCCGTCGGCGGCCGGTATCGTGTGACCTGGGCGGATGATGCGTTCGGCCTGCCGGGCGGGATCGTGCTGAACTTCACGAATCCGGCGGCGACGGAACGCGAGTTCCACGCCGCGCTGACCGGGCGCGCGGCGGCAGACACCGCCCGAACGGACCCGGAGACCGCGGCGTTAACGGGCGTCCGGCAAAGCGACCTCGTGGCGGCGCGGCTGCCGTTCACGATTCGCAACGTGACGTTCGATCGCGCCGTGCACGTCGCGATGGAGCGGCGGGCCTTCCCGCGGCTCGTGTTGGGGGTCGGTGACGACACGGTATCGGTGCGGGTGCCCGAGGACGTATGGGTGCCGGGCGACGTGTTGCGTTTCCTCGAACCGATCACGGAAGACTCGGTAGACGTGGCGGGGAACGTGGTGCTGGTCGGCGGGCAACCGGCGCCGTGGACGCATCGCGTCGCGACGTACGAGGCGGCGGTGGTCGGCTGCAATACGCCGGCGGCGCCGTTCTGCAATCCCACGGCGGCGGGGACGCGCGGCCAGTCGGGCTACCGGCCGACGGCGGCGGGCGACCGCACCGAGTGGGCGTACTACGTGGGCTTCGATCCGGCCAGCCGGTACGTGATCGATGTGACGGGGCCGGTGACCGGCGCGGACATCACGGCGGTGGACGCGGCGGCGTTGGACGCCATCCGCGTGGTGCCGAATCCGTTCCTGCTGGCGTCGCGCTACCAGGACCGGCTGGACGATCCGCGGATCGTGTTCACCAACATGCCGCCGCAGGGCCTGCTGCGGCTCTACACGGTGAGCGGACAACTCGCGCAGCAGATCACCTGGACCCCGGCGGATCTGTTGGGCGCCGGGGACCTGCACGTGCGGCTGGTGGCACAGAGCGGCAACGTCCTGGCGTCGGGACTCTACCTGTGGGTGTTGACGGCGCCGAGCCGGCCGGGCGAGGCGGGGAGCACGCCGCTAGTGGCGCGCGGGAAGTTCGTGATCGTGCAAGGGGGCGTCCGGTGAATCGTTGGGGCGCACGGCCGTGCGCCCCCGGCACGGCCGTGTCCGGTGAATCGTTGGGGCGCACGGCCGTGCGCGCCTACCGCGGTCAGTGGCGCCAGCGGACCGTCCGATTGGCTTCGAACAGGGGAACCCGGAGCGGCCAGCGGGCCCGCACGAGGACCGGGACGTCCCAGGTGTATTCCATGAAGGGGTTGTCCGGATGGGGGACCCGGACCGCGATCCACCATGCGCCCGCAGCCAGCTCGAAGCCGGCGTGACCGGCCTGATCGGTGATCGCCGTCTGGGCGACGGCCGCTCGCGCGGCCTCCGTCGCCTCAGCCAAGCTGTCGAACGCGGCGTAGGCGATGCGTTCCCACGCCCGGACGGAGTCGGCGGCCGCGCCGGCCCTCAGGGCCAGGGCCCGCACTTCACCGGTAGTAGCCCGAAGAGCCGCCTCGCGGGCGGCCGACCGATCCGCCAGCCGGCGGTATAGCTGCCGGAACCGGTCGTAGGCGCCCCGGTATCCCGGCGAGCGCCGGTCGCCCGTCCTGAGCGAATCTGCGAGCCGCTGGGCGCTATCCCGGGCATGTTCCCAGGCCCGGCCGACCTCCCCCAAGCCCTGCGGGGCCGAGCGGCGAAAGGCCGCCAGTGCCAACTCCAATTCGGGGAAAACGGGTTGCGGGTCGGGGGCGACGGCCGCGAGGGAGTCCAGCAGTTTCAGGGCGTCGTAGGGCCGGGCCACGACCTCGACCAACCCGGCCGATGTGCCGGGCGGGGGAATCAGGGCAATCTCGAGCCGGACCGGGTGGTCGGCGCACGCCACCCCCACCCCGAGGGCGACGATGGCGGAAACGACTGGGATGGTGGCGCGGCGGTGGAGTCCGGTCAGCAGGATCGCGTCAATCGACGATGGTCTCCGGGAAGATGTACTCCATCGGATTGACCTGGCGCCCGCGCACGATGACTTCGTAATGGAGGTGTGGCGCCGTCGTAATGCCGGTACTCCCGACCAAGGCGACCTCGTCACCTCGGCTCACCCGCTCACCCGCGCGCACCAGGATGCGAGAGCAGTGCGCGTAACGGGTGACGACGCCGTAGCCGTGGTCGACCGTGACGATCTTGCCGTACCCCGGGAGGGTGCGCACGTCGACGATGCGACCGCCGGCCGCGGCGAGGATGGGTGTCCCCATGGCAGCCGAGATGTCGATGCCCTCGTGGGCGCGCGCTTCATGATAGATGGGGTGGATCCGCTCGCGGGCGAAGGTGCTGCTGAGGAACCCGCTGGTGGGCATGATCGACGGGGTCCGGCTCAGGCGGTCGAGATGGCCGCGCAGGCTGTCGGCCGCTTCGTCAAACGAGCCCGCCAGCAGGTTGGCGCGGCGGATGAGGCTCCCGATGTCGAGCCGCATGTCGATGGCCGCCTGCCCAACCGATCCTTCCGCCAGGAGCTGTTCGCGATCGGTCCACAGCCCGAGCGGACCGCCGATGCCGGCCATCTGCACGTCGGCATCCGTCGGTTCCAGACCGGCGAGGAGCCGGACTTCGCGGTCGCGCCGCGTGATGGCGTCGAGGGTATCCGTCAGTTCGGCGAGTTGCGCGCGCGTGAGGTCGATTTCCTGCGACAGCAGGTCGTTGGTGAGTTCGAGCCGGTCGAGCCGAGAGAGGTTGATCGCCTTGGAGACCGTGGCGTAGCCGAAGACCGTCGCGGCGAGTGCGAGCACGCCGAGCGTACCCAACACCCAGCGCGCCGCGCGGCGGGAGACGCGAAACGCCCGCGACCCACCCGATCCGTGCGGCACGAGCATGACCGTCCACCGTTTGTTGGTCTTCAAGGCAAGCCTCGCCGTTACGGTGCTCGAACAGGAAAAACACCCGGCGTGAGGTGCGCGCCGGGGACAATGACAGGCGGGCTAAAATAGTCCGGTTGTCCGGCGACTGTCAACCACCGGGGCACGATTCATAAATCGTTTATGTGTAACGAGTTACAGATCGTCCTTCGGCTTGGGGAACAGTGGTGTGATCTTCCGCACCACTTGTCCCGTCGTGACGGGTCTCTCCGCGGTGACCAGGGTCACCGTGTGCGCCGGGGCTTCGGACCCCAACGCGGACCACACCGCGGCGGTTTTGTCGGGCAGGTAAGGACTGAGCAGGACGGTGATGCGGGCGACCGCGTCCGCCAGCGATCTGAGCGTTTCGTGCAGTTGTTCGGTCTTCCCCTGCTTGGCCAACGTCCAGGGCGCCCGCGATTCAACGAATCCGTTGGCTTCGGTCACGAGCTGCAGGGCGAGGGCGGCGCCTTCGTGCAGCAGATGGGCGTCCATCACCTTGCGGTACTCGGCCACCGTGTCGGCCCCGGCGCGGTCGAGCGGTGTTTCGCTGCCGGCGTCGGGGACCTGGCCGTCCGCGTATCGAACGATCATCGACAGCACGCGGGATACCAGGTTGCCGTACCCGTCGGCCAACTCGGACAGGTAGCGCGCGTCGAAACGCTCCCACGTGAAGTTCCCGTCCCCGTCCCACGGGACTTCGCGGAGCAGGAAATAGCGTAGCGGGTCGGGGCCGTAGCGGTCGATTGCGTCGCGCAGCGTGACGGTCACGCCGGCGCTCTTGGAGAACCGGGCCCCCTGCGTGTTGACCCAGCCGTGACACCAGACGCCGCGTGGCGGCTCGAGCCCGGCGGCGTGGAGCATGGCCGGCCACAGCGCGGCGTGAAACCTGAGTATGTCCGGACCGATAATGTGGACATCCGCCGGCCACAGTTCCTCGTAGGCGTCGTCCGGGAAGCCGGTGGCGGACAGGTAGTTGATCAACGCATCGAACCAGACGTAGACGACGTGTTCGGGATTGTCCGGCCACGGAATCCCCCACGGCACGCGCGCGCGGCTGACCGAAATGTCCTGCAACCCGCCGGTGACCACGTTGCGGATCTCGTTCATCTTGGCCTTGGGCCGCACGAAGTCCGGCCGCGTTTCGTAGCGTTGCAGCAACCAGTCCGCAAAGGCCGACAGACGGAAGAAGAAGTTCGGCTCCTTCACCCATTGGACGGTTCTCGTAGGGTGGATGGGACACTGGCCGTTCTCGAGGTCCTTTTCGAGCTTGAATCCTTCGCACCCGACGCAGTAGTAGCCCTCGTACTCGCCCTCGAAGACGTGGCCGTTGTCCCGAATGCGTCGGAAGAGTTCCTGGACCGCGCGTTCGTGGCGTGGCTCGGTGGTTCGGATGAAGTCGTCGTGACTGATTCGCAACTCGGCCCAGGCGGTTTCAAACTTCCGCGCCACGGCGTCGACCCATTCCTGCGGTGTCATGCCCGCGGCGTCCGCGGCCTGGGCGACCTTCTGCCCGTGCTCGTCCATGCCGATGACGAAATGCACACGGTCGCCGCGCAGCCGCCGATAGCGGGCGACGCAGTCGGCGCCGATTTTTTCGAGGGCATGCCCGAGGTGGGGCTCGCCGTTCGCATAGTCGATCGCGGCGGTGAGGTAGAACTTATTCCCGGTCATCCGGCGGTTCCGTTGGCGGGTCCGCGCCGGCCTCGTTGACGTCGCCGCCGGTTCCGCGTTCTTCGGGGGTGCCGCGGTTGCGTCGGGTGCCACCGCGCCGACCGCGGCGGCGGCGACGTTTACGGGGTTGTTCCGAGCTGACGGTGTCGATCGCCTGCTCCGCGGTTACCGTACTCGGCCCCTCGTCGAACGCCACCAGCGCCGACGGTGGGCTGGGGGGGTCCTGCGGGCGGGTCGGCACCTCGCCCATTTCCTCCCGCAGCGCCACCAGGGCGACGGCGCGGGTCGTCCCGTCCTCGGCCCGAAGCAGCACGCGCTCGCGGAAGATGTCGACGGCGTGGACCTTCTCCGCGCCTTTGGCGGTCCGCAGGATCTTCCCTTCCTTGGGGAAGCGTTTGCGGCTGGACACGTAGAATTCGTGCTCGTACCGCAGGCAGCACAGCAGCCGGCCGCACCCGCCGGAAATCTGGGACGGGTTGAGCGACAGCCGCTGATCCTTGGCGAGGGACAGGCTCACCGGACGCAGCTCGGGTAGCCACGAGGAGCAGCAGTACTCGCGACCGCATCGACCCACGCCCTCCAGGCGTTTGGCCTCGTCGCGCGCCCCGATCTGGCGCAGTTCGATGCGCGTGCGGAAGAGGGCGGCGAGGTCGCGCACGAGGGATCGGAAATCGACGCGCTTCTCGGACGTGAAGTAGATCGTGAGTTTCTTGCGGTCCCATTGCCACTCGGCGTCCGAGACCTTCATGGTGAGTTTGTGCGCGGCGACGCGCTCGATCACGGTGCGCCGAATGTCGTCTTCGGCTTTGCGCAGTTCGGCGCCGAGATGGCTATCCTCCGCGGAGGCTTGGCGGACGACCGTACCGGTGGTGGTGGGTGGTGCGGCCAGGGCGCATCCGGCGCACCCGACGCCGCATTTCCTGGCGGCCTGCTCGCCGACCGCCGCCACGGTGCCCAGATCGTGGCCTCGCTCGACGGCCACGACCACGCTGTCACCCACTCGAAGTGATGCCTCATCGTGCCGCGCGAAGAACGCGGTCCGATTGCCTTTGAAGCGGACCTGGACGAGTTCGGGCATGAGGGATTATGCGCTGATGAACTTCCCGATGCGGAGGTACTTTTCCGCGCGGGACGGCACCAGGGTCGCGGGATCGAGTGATTCGCACGCCGCCATCGCCCGTTCGAGGGCTTCGCCGAGACGCCGTTGCGTCTCGAGCGGGTCGGCGTGCGCGCCGCCCGGCGGCTCGGGGACGATCTCATCGATGACCCCCAGTTCGAGGAGATCGGTGGCGGTGAGGCGCAGGGCGGAGGCCGCCCGGCTCTTCTGTGCCGCATCATTCCAGAGAATGGCGGCGCATCCTTCCGGCGATATCACCGAATAGATGGCGTTTTCGAGCATGAGCACCCGGTCGGCCAGTCCAAGCGCGAGTGCGCCACCCGACCCGCCCTCGCCGACGACCGCCGCGATGAACACGGTTTGCAGGCCCGCCATGTCCTCGAGGTTGCGCGCAATCGCTTCCGCCTGGCCGCGCTCCTCCGCGCCGAGGCCCGGATAGGCGCCCGGCGTGTCGATCAGCGTGATGATCGGGACGCGAAACCGCTCGCCCATGTGCATCAACCGGAGCGCCTTGCGGTATCCTTCCGGGTGTGGCATGCCGAAGTTCCGCCGCAGGTTTTCCTTGGTATCGCGTCCCTTCTGGTGTCCGATCACGACCACGGGACGCCCGTTGAGTCGCGCCCAGCCACCGACGATCGCGGGATCATCCCGGAACAGCCGGTCGCCGCGGAGTTCGATGAAGTCGGTGAACACGTTCTTGAGATAGTCGAGCGTATACGGGCGCCGCGGATGCCGCGCCACCTGGACGCGCTGCATCGGCGCGAGATCGCCGTAGATCTCTTCGCGCAGATCGGCCAGCTTCTCCTCCAGTGGGACGATCTCGTCGTCCACGTCCAGATCCCGTTCCGCCGCCAGGCGCTTCAAGTGGGTGATCTGACGTTCCAGTTCCACGAGTGGTTTCTCGAAATCGAGTTCGAAGGCCACCCCTATCTCGCTTTCACCAGTCGCACGTGTTCGTGGCCCAACCGGTCGCGCAATGCCACCAGCAGTTCGTCACTGAGGTCGACCCGCACCCGGCGCGAGCGGAGCCGCGCGGTGGTCCCGTTCCCGTCACTCCACTCGACGAACAGTGGTCCGGCACCCGGATGGGCGGCGCACAACGCCGCGACCGCCCGCGCCGAGTCCGCTCGGAGTCCCTCACCGGCGCGCCACCGGATCTGCAGGCCGACCGCGCCGTTGGCGCGCATCGCTTCCATCGGTTCGGCGTCGTCGACGATGAACGGGGCCCGATCTTCGCCTCGGTCGCGCAGGCTGTAGCTCCCGGTCAGCAGCATGGCGGCGTCGGGCTCGATCACCTGCGATAACTTGCTCCAGGAATTCGGGAACACCAGGGCCTCCGCGGTGCCGTGGAAGTCCTCGAGGGTGAGCCGGGCGTATTCCGCCCCGGTCTTTTTCGAGATCTGGCGCTTGACCGCGGTCACCACGACCGCGGCCGTCACCTGGTGTTCGCTCCAGGTCCCCAGGGTGGCGGTGGTGCGCGTGCCGAACAGGGACACCTCTTCGCGGAACCGCTCGAGCGGATGACCGGAGATGAAGAACCCGACGACCTCTTTTTCTTTCGCCAGCCGCTCCGCTTCGGTCCACGGGGGGACGTCGGGCATCGTCTCGCGGGCGACGGAGGCGCCGCGGGCCTCGTCGTCGGAAAACAGCGTGACCTGTCCCGACTCGCGTTCGGCCTGGCGCAGCTGCGCTTCGCCCAGAGCGGACTCGATGGTGGCGATGAGTTGCGCCCGGTGCCCACCCAATTCATCGAACGCGCCCGCGGCGATCAAGGCCTCGATGACGCGCTTGTTGCACAAGCGGAGGTCGATGCGTTCGCAGAACTCGGCGAGCGTGTGGAACGCGCCTTCCCGTTCCCGGCTGGCGAGAATCGACTCGATGGCGCCGCGGCCCACGTTGCGAATGGCGCCGAGCCCGAAGCGGATCTCGTCGTCGGCGGTGACGGTGAACTTCCAGCCGGACCGATTCGTCGAGGGCGGCAGGACGCGGAGGCCCATCTCGCGCGCCTCGTTGATGTACTCCACGACCTTGTCGGTGTCGCCGATTTCGGACGAGAGCAGGGCGGCCATGAACTCGGCGGGGTAGTGCGCCTTGAGCCACGCCGTGTGATAGGAGATGACCGAGTACGCCACGCTGTGGGACTTGTTGAACCCGTAGCGACCGAACGTCTCGATCTGCGCGGCGATCTCGTCGATGACGCGTTTCGCGTAACCGTTGGCCACCGCGCGATCGACGAAACGACTCATCTCCTGTTTGATCAGGTCGGCATCCTTCTTTCCGACCGCCTTGCGCAATACGTCCGCTTCCGCCAGGCTGAATCCCGCCAGGACGTTGGCGATGCGCATGACCTGTTCCTGATACACGATCACGCCGTACGTCGGCTCGAGCACGTCCCGCAGCGCGTCCAGCGGGTACTGGACCGGTTCATCGCCCCGTTTGCGCCGGATGAACACGAGGTGCATGCCCGAGTCGAGCGGCCCCGGTCGCAGCAACGCGTTGGTCGCGACGAGATCGTCGAACCGGTCGCAGCGCATCTGCCGCAGGGTATCGGTCGCCAGGGCCGACTCGAACTGGAAGACGCCCGCGGTGCGTCCGTCCCGCAGCATCGCGTACACCGCGGGGTCGTCGACGTCCACGTCGTCCAGATTGACGGTCGTGTCGTGCCGGTCCTCGATCAGCCGCACCGCGTCGTGAATGACCGTCAGGGTTCGGAGACCGAGAAAGTCTATCTTCAACATGCCGACTTTCTCGAGGCCGACCATGTCGAACTGGGTGATGATGTCCTCGCTGTCACCGCCGTTGCCACGCGGCGCCGTGCAGACCGGGACGTACTCATCGAGCGGCCCGGGGGCGATCACGATTCCGGCGGCGTGGACCGACGCGTGGCGGGAGAGACCCTCGATGCGTTGGGCGAGATCGACGACGCGGGCCATCGTGGCGTCGCCGGCCACCAGGTCCCGCAGTTCGGGCACCTTGGCGGCGGCCTCGGACAGGGACACCGCGTGGCCGGGTCCCGACGGCACGAGCTTGGCGATCTTGTCGGCGTCGGCGGGGCTCACCCGCAACACCCGCGAAATGTCCCGCAGGGCCGCCCGCGCCTTCAGGGTGCCGAACGTGATGATCTGGCCGACGCTGGTCCGCCCGTAGCGCTCGCGCACGTACTCGATGACTTCACCGCGCCGCTCGAAACAGAAGTCGACGTCGATGTCCGGCATCGAGACCCGTTCCGGATTGAGAAACCGCTCGAACAGCAGATCGTACTTGAGCGGGTCGATGTTGGTGATACCCAGCGCGTACGCCACCAGCGATCCCGCCGCCGATCCGCGACCGGGACCCACCGGAATCCCGCGGTCGCGCGCCGCCTGAATGAAGTCCTGCACGATCAGGAAGTAGCCGGCGTAGCCCGTCTTGGTGACGACCGCGAGCTCGTACTCCAGGCGCTCCTGCACCGCCGCCGTGAGCGGCCGACCGAAGCGTCGCTCGGCGCCCGTCGTCGCCAACTCCACCAGCAGATCGTTGTCGGTCGCGTAGGCGGCGGGGCGCGGGAACTCCGGGAGGTAGTAGCGTTTCTCGAAATCGAATTCGCACAGGTCGGCGACGCGCTGCGTGTTGTCGATCGCGTCAGGATGATCCGGGAAAAGGGCCCGCATTTCCGCTTCCGACTTGACGTAACTCTCCTGTCCGATGAACCGGAACCGGTTGGGATCGTCGAGGTCCTTGCCGGTACCGATGGCGAGCAGACAGTCGTGGGCTTCATGATCTTCGCGACGCAGGTAGTGTGCGTCGTTGGTCGCGACCACCGGGAGCCCCACGTCGGCCGCCAACGCGAACATCCCCTGCTTCACGACCTGTTCGTCGCCAATGCCGTGATCCTGGACTTCGAGCCAGAACCCGTCCGGCCCAAACGTCTGCGCGAACCACTCGGCGGAGCGCTTGGCCTGCTCGTAGTGTTCCTGACGCAGGTGGAGGGCGACCTCACCGGAGAGGCAGGCGGCGAGGCAGATGATCCCGTCGTGGTATTGCGTCAGGACCTCGCGGTCGAGTCGCGGTCGGCGGTAGTATCCTTCGAGGTATCCGATGGACGAGAGTTTGATCAGGTTCTTGTATCCGGTACGGTTCCGGGCGAGCAGCACCAGGTGGGAATAGCGGGCGGGCGCGTTGGGCGGCCGTTCGCGCGCATGCCGCGAACCGAACGCCACGTAGGCCTCGAATCCAAGGATCGGGCGGATTTTGGCTGCCTTGGCTTGTTCGTAAAACGACCAGGCGGCGTGGAGGTTGCCATGGTCGGTGACGGCCAGGCTATCCATACCGAGTTCGTCGACACGGGCCACCAGGTCCGGAATCCGGCTGGCGCCGTCGAGCAGAGAGTACTCCGAGTGGGTATGAAGGTGGGCGAACGCCATGCGCCCGACTACGCGGGATGGACCGGCGCGCTGCCCGGCTGGGAAGGTGAACAAGTGAGCTGGACTGGGGTCACGATGGAAACCTAGCCCGGCTTGTCAGTGTTGTCAAAAAGCGGCTATCTTATTGCCTTGTTTGTCTTTACGGTCTTTGCAGTCAACAGGCCCGGTCCTCGCCGCCGAGTGGTTCTGCGGGGCGAAACCGGGGCCGGTCGGCATGAGGTGTCCCACGTGAACGAGATCAGGAGCGGCGCCGGGCGAGTTGGATTGACGGCGGGAATCGTGCTGTTGGCCGCGTGCAAGGGGGGTGACCCATTGCCGGATGCCACGCGCCTCGAGGCCGTTGCGAGTTCCGTGGGGCAGACCGCTCCGGCCGGATCGCCCTTGCCGGGTCCCTTGGCGGTGTTGGCGTCGGACGCGAGCGGCGCGGCGGTCACCGGGGCACGTATCCGCTGGTCGATCGTCGACGGGCCGGGTGCGGCGCTGTCGGACTCCATAACGGAATCGGACGGGACCGGCCGTGCCGAGGCGAACCTGACCTTGGGCCCGACCCCGGGGGAGTACCGGGTGCGGGCGGAATTGGTCGCGCTGCCCGACGAGCGGGTGGTGTTGACCGCGAACGCCTCGCAGCCGATGACGCTGACGGCGGTGGCGCCGGCGGCGTTCACCGGGGGCGACACGGTGGTGGTCAGCGGCACCGGCCTCTCGCCGGACACGCGGGTGACCGTGGGCGGTGGCCAGGCGCGGGTGCTGTCCGGGTCGACGTTGCAACTGTCGATCGTCGTCCCGATCTGTCTGGTGCCCGGGCCGGTGCAGTTGCGGGCGCGGCGCGGGAACGCCGTGAGCAACGCGATCTCCGCGACGTTTCAGGCGGCGACCAATCCGGTTACGCTCGCGGTCGGCGAGTACGCCTCGATCGAGCCCGCCCAACTCGCGGGCTGTGCCACGTTCGGGCCGGTGAGCGATACCGCCGAGTTCCTGGTGGTTCCCCAGTCCGTGACCGGGACGCCGGGTCAATCGGCGTCGTACAGCGTCGTGGGCGACTCGGTGGTCTTTGCCCCGGCGGCGCGGGCTGCCCGTCCCGATCGGCGCACGCCGGCCGAGCGATTCCACGACGCGCTCCGCGCGGAGGAACGCGCGATGGCCGCGCGGTCACGCGGGCGTGCCCGGCCGATGGCGCTCGCCGCGGCGACCGAACGGATTACGGTCGGGCAAAAGCGCTCGTTCCTGGTGTGCAGCGACCTGCCGTGCGCCAGCGTCGACGACATGGTGGAGGTGTCGGGGACGGCACGCTACGTCGGGGAGCACGCGGCGCTGTTCGTCGACGCCAACGCGCCGGTGAACTTCGCTCCGGTGGACCTCGATTCGCTCGGCCTGCTGTTCGACGACGAACTGTACGGGGTGGGCACGCGGTATTTCGGGGCGGAATCGGACATCGATCGCAACGGCGTGGTGATCGTCCTGTTCACGCCCGTGATCAACGGCCTGACGCCGAAGAGCCAATGCCCGACGTCGATCATCACCGGGTACTTCTTCGGCGGTGATATCGATCCGGTGGCGGTCGAGATTGACGACCGATCCAACCGGGGGGAGATCTTCTACACGCTGGCGGCCGATCCGGACGGGGCGGTCACCTGCACGATCACGCTGAATTCCCTGCGCAACCTGGTGCCGGTCACGTTCTCACACGAATTCCAGCACATGATCAATTTCAATCAGCACGTGCTGGTGCGTGGCGGCGACTCGGAGGTGTTGTGGCTCAACGAGGGGATGTCCCACCTGGCCGAGGAGTTGACGGGGTTCCATTTCGAGGCGCAGGGGCTCGACGCGCGGTTTGCGCGTTTCGTGATCGGCGATCTGTTCAACTCCTACACGTTCCTCCAGGATCCGGGCGCGTTCTTCGCGCTGCCGGGCGAGGGGACGGGTTCGCTGGAGGAACGCGGCGCGGCGTGGATGTTTCTGCGGTGGCTGGTGGATCAGTACGGTGACGGGATTGTGCGCCGGCTGTCCGAAACGGGACGCTCGGGGAGTGACAATATCGAAGCCGTGGTCGGCGAGCCGATTTCACGGCTGCTGGCGCAGTGGTTCCTCGCCGCGTACGCGTCGGACCTGCCGGATTTCGACGCGCCGCCCGAGCTGCGTTTCACGACCTGGCGGTTCCGGACGACGTACGGGGGGCTCCACGCGGATCTGCCCACGCGCTTTCCCGATCCCTATCCGATCATTCCGGCCGAATTCAACGTCGCCTCGTTGCAGGGGGCCGGCACGTTGCGGTCCGGTTCCGGCGCGTTCTATCTGATTCGGCAGCGGCCCGACGGCCGTGGTTTCACGCTGCGGATGACGAATCCGTCGGGTGGCGCGATCGATCCGGCGGTGATGGCCCGGCTCAACGTGTTGCGGTTGCGGTAACCGTGCGTGGATGGTCGGCCGCTGGCGGACCGCCGGTCTTGGGCGTGGTGGCCGCGCTGCTGGCAGCGCCGTCGGTGGTGCCGGCGGCGGCGGCCCAGGGGGCGGGCGCCGACGGCCCGGTCGTGCTCCAGACCGGCGGTTCGGTGCGGCAGACTGGTCTGAACGGCGCCGGCGCGGCGCTGGTCGGTGACGCGGGGACCGTATTCAGCAACCCCGCCGGGCTCGCCACGATCCGCCATGTGGCGCTCGAGGCCGGGTACTTCACGGCCCCGTTCGATGCGTACCAGTCCACCGCGGCGTTGGGGTGGCGTCTCGGGCAGTTCACTTTCGGGCTTGGTGCCAAGTACTTCAGCTTCGGGACCGAGCCGGAGATCGTACCCGACCCGGCGACCGGAGGGCTCGGTGGCATGCCGACCGGGGCGAGCGTTTCCGCCGGGGAGTTTCTTGGTGTTGGGTCGGCGATCTACCGGTTCGGCGTGCTTGCGATCGGCGGCTCGGCCAAGTTCATCCGCCAGCGGATCGCCGACATCGAGGTCAGCGCGGTCAGCGGCGACATCGGGTTGGCGATCGCCGTGTTCGACATCGCGGCGCTGGGCTTCGCGGTGCAGAATGTCGGCGGCAACTGGAAGGACGGCTCTCCGCTGACCGTACCGCGCCTGTCGCGGGTCGGGTTCACCATGAACTATGTCGACCCGCAGGGCGCGTTTCGGTTGCTCTCGACGCTCGAGGGGCAGTGGCAAGCGGGTCGGAGCGCCAGGGTCGTGTTCGGTCTGGAGGGGGGACTCGTCATCGGCGGCGTCGGTCTCCTCGGCCGGTCGGCGCTCGGATCGCGCCCCGCCGGCTCCGATCGATCCGGGATCACGTACGGCCTGACCGTCGAGATTGCGCGCCTCTCGATCGACTATGCCTTCGAGCCGCGCGAGCAGTTGGGGGACGCGTCGCAGCGGATCGGCGCCCGCGTGATGCTGTAGCGGTGCCGACAGCGCGCATGCCGTGGCGGCGGATCGTGTGGCGCGTCCTGCGGGTGGCATTGCCCGTCGTCGCGGCGCTGCTGCTGCTCGTCGTGCTGGTCTCCCCTACTGTCCGCTTCGTGCTCCGCGCCGCGTACGAGGAGGGCCGTATTCTGCTGCGCCGGCGGCCGCTTGCCGAGATGGTCGCCGATCCTTCCGTCCCACCGGGCCGGCGCGCGCGCATGGCGCTGGTGCTCGCGTTGCGCGCGTACGCGCAGGCGGATCTCGGTCTCCGCGCGGACGAGACCTACACGACGTTCGCCGACGTTGGACGCGACACGCTGGTGCTGGTGATGTCGGCCAGCCCGCGCGATGCGCTGACCCCGTACCTGTGGCGATTCCCCATCGTGGGCGCGGTACCGTACCGCGGTTTCTTTTCCGCCGGTTCGGCGCTCGCGGCGGCGGACGCGTTCGAGCGTCGCGGCTACGATACCTACGTGCGGCCCGCCGGCGCGTTTTCCACGCTCGGCTGGTTCAGCGATCCGCTGTTGTCGACCGTGGTCGACGCGGATTCGGTGTCGCTTGCCGCCACGATCGTCCACGAGATGGCCCACACGACGTTGTACGTCCCCAACGCGACGCCATTCGACGAGAGCTTCGCGACGTTCGTCGGGTTCCGCGGTGCGGAGGCGTTCCTGCGTTCCATTGGGGACACGCTCCGCGCGGAACGCGCGGCGGCCATCTGGTTGGACGAGGTGACGTTGAGCGGGTTCTACGGCGAGCTCAGCGCGCGGCTGGAAGCCGTGTATGCGGGAGACGGGGTCGATACGTCGCGCGCGCAGACGTTCGCCGATGCGCGCGCACGGTTGCGGGGCGGACTCGGCGGCGCCCTGCGGGTGTACGACGGATCGCGACTGGCGGGACGGACGCTGAACAACGCGAGCATCATTGCCACGCGGATCTACCGAACGCGGCTCGCGCTATTCGAGGCGTGGTTCGTGCAGAACGACGGGGACCTGCGAGCGGCGGTGCAGCGTCTGGCGGATGCCATCGAGGCGTCCCCGGCCGCCGATCCCTTCGCGACACTCGAAGTCCTGCTCCGATCCGAGGGCTGAGGGGCGTGGGCGCTCAATGCCCTCGCAGTTGTTCCGCCTCGGCCACCCGTTGGAGCGCGATCGCCAGGGCCGCCGTCCGCCACGAGACGCCGCGCTCTTCGACGAGCGTGCGCACGGTATCGTACGCGCGCGTGATCTTCGCGTGCAATTCCCGGTTGACATGGTCGAGCGACCACGGGTGCTGCTGCAGGTTCTGTACCCACTCGAAGTAACTCACGATGACCCCCCCCGCATTGACGAGGAAGTCCGGCAGGACCGGAATGCCGCGCTCTTCGAGCACCTTGTCCGCAATCGGGGTCGTCGGGCTGTTGGCGGCCTCGACCACGACCTTGCAGTCCAGTCGTTGGAGGTCCACTTCCTTGTTGATCACGCCGCCCAGGGCCGCCGGGATCAACCAGTCACACGGGATGTGCCACAAGGCCTCATTCGCGATCGCGTCCCCGCCCGCGAACTCGGAGACCGGCTTCCGCTCGACGTAGGCGTGTTGGAACAGCGGCGGAATGTCGAGGCCGTTCTCGTTGTGCAGGCCGCCATCGACATCCGTTACCGCAACCACTTTGGCGCCCTTTTCGTGGAGGATCCGTGCCAGGTGGCCTCCGACGTTGCCGAATCCCTGGATCACCACCTTGCTCCCCGCGAGCGGTGGGTCGTAGTCGCGCGCGAAGGTCTCCATACAGTAGACGACGCCCTGGGCCGTCGCCTCCTCGCGGCCAAGCGAGCCGCCGAGGCTTATCGGCTTACCGGTCACCACGGCCGGCGTGTAACCCGCGCGTTTCGAGAACTCATCGAGGATCCAGGCCATGACCTGTGCGTTGGTTCCCATATCCGGAGCGGGGATGTCCCGATACGGCCCCAGGATGATCGAGATCCGGCTGGTGAAACTGCGAGTGACCGCCTCGTATTCGCGTTTGGAGAGCTTGCGTGGGTCGACCTGCACGCCGCCTTTCGCTCCTCCAAAGGGGAGATCGACGAGCGCGGTCTTCCAGGTCATGGTGGTGGCAAGCCCGAGCACCTCGTGCTCGTCGGCGTGCGGATGGAAGCGGATGCCGCCCTTGGTCGGGCCGCGCGCGCCGTTATGCTGAATGCGGTATCCGCGGTAGACCTCGATGCGGTCGTCGTCCATGCGCACGGGGACCTCGACGGTCACGGTCCGGAACGGCGCCTTGAGAAGTGTGCGCATGTACTCCGGCAGTTCGATCAGATCGGCCGCGATATCGAACTGGTTCTTCACGATCGCGCCGGTCCGCATGGATGGGGTCGCCGGGGGCGTCGAACTCATGGTGGGGCGCTCCGCGTGAGTACGTATCCGAGGGGGAATTGACGGCAAACCGATCGAGTGGGCAAGGGGAGTGTGCCCGGGTATAATTGGGCCATGGGACACTTGGAACGATTCGTCCAGTCGGAACGAGCGAGGATGCTGGCCGAGCTCCGTACATTCCTCGCGATCCCCAGCGTGTCGACCGATCCCCAACATTTCGCTGACTGCCGCCGTGCCGCCGACTGGCTTGGTGGCCACCTGGAGGGCCTCGGCTGCCGGGTCGAGTACCTGGCCAGCACGACGCATCCGGTCATCTGGGCCGAGGGCCCCAAGGTCCCCGGTGCGCCGACGGTGCTGGTCTACGGGCACTACGACGTCCAGCCACCCGACCCGCTCGATGAGTGGACGACCGCTCCCTTCGAGCCGACGGTGCGCCACGGCGACCTGTTTGCTCGCGGCGCGACCGATGACAAGGGACAGGTATTCTCCATCGTCAAGGCGTTCGAAGCGGTCTGCTCCGGCGGCAGCCCGCCGGTCAACGTCCGGTTTCTGATCGAGGGCCAGGAAGAGACGGGCAGCGCGATCCTGTTCGCCTTGCTGGCGCGCGAACCGCAGCGGGTCGAGGCGGATGCGGTTCTCGTCGCCGACACGCCGTACTATGCGCCCGGATGGCCGGCGGTCGAGACCGGCTTACGCGGGCTGTGTTACACGGAAATCACGGTTCGCACGGCCGCCGGCGATCTGCACTCCGGCCTGTACGGGGGCGCGGCGCCCAACGCCCACGAAACCCTCGTCCGGATTCTGGCCGGCCTGAAATCACCTACCGGACGCATCAAGATCCCCGGGTTGTACGAGGCGCTGGCGCGGCCCTCGAAGGCCGAACGGGACGGCTGGAAGAAGCTGCCGTTCAAGGAGCGCGCGTTCATGCGGGATGAAGTGCGGTCGCGGGCGCTCACCGGCCTGCAACGCTATCCGGTGCTGGAGCGGATCTGGGCCCTTCCCACGCTCGACATCCACGGTATTCGGGGTGGGTTCACCGGTGAGGGCGCGAAGACGGTGATTCCGGCGGAGGCGTCCGCCAAAGTCAGTCTGCGACTGGTGCCCAACCAGAGGGTTCTGACCGTCACGAAGCAGCTCACGCGTGCCGTGAAGGCCTTGACGCCCACGTACGCCGACGTCACGGTCACGCGGATCCATGGGGCCGATCCGGTGCTGGTGAAGACGGACGCGCGCCCGTTCCAGCTGATCGACCAGGCGTTCCGCGAGGTCGAGGGCCGCGGCGTCACGGCGACGCGGTCCGGTGGATCGATTCCGATCGTCCCGGAACTGGGGAAAGCCGGCGCCCCGGTCATCCTGTCAGGTGTCGGGTTGCCCGACGATCGACTGCACGCGCCGAACGAGAAGATCCATCTCGAGCAGGTGTGGAAGGGTGTGCGCGTGTTCGGGCGGTTCTTCGAGTTGATGGGATCGTCCTAGTACATCAGTTCGCAATTCCCTCGGGGACGGGGGTGGGACGATCGGTCGTCTCACCTCGCATCCGCTCGCTCGAGGTCTTCCACGCCGACCAGTTGGGGCCTGAACGTGAACGTGTCGGCGAATCCGAGGATGACGTTCTCGGTGACGCGGGCCCACAGGTCGCGCGGGGCCCGTTCTGCCAACTCCCGCTGCACGCTCGTCATCGTCACGCCCTCGATGCCACACGGAACGATGAGGTCGAAGTAGGAAAGGTCGGTCGTGACGTTGAGGGCGAATCCATGTGACGTGACCCACCGTTTCACGTGGACGCCGATGCTGGCGATTTTGCGCCCCTCGGTCCAGACGCCGGTGAAGCCGGGCGAGCGGGTCCCGGCGATCCCCACCTGATCCAACCCGACGATGAGCGCCTGCTCGACCTGCCGCAGGTACCAGTGGAGGTCTTGCTTGTGCTCGGCGAGCGCGATGATGGGATACCCGACCAGCTGGCCGGGGCCGTGGAACGTCACGTCGCCGCCGCGCTCGATTTCGAAGACCTCGATTCCCTTGGCTTCGAGAAACTCACGCGGGGTCGAGAGATGCGCCGGATTGGTGCCGCGCCCGAGGGTGACCACCGGCGGGTGCTCGACCAGTACCAGGAGATCGCGGTCGATCGCGCCGTCGATGCGGCGTTGGGCGAGATCCCGCTGCAGGGCCAGCGCCGGGCCGTATGGCATCCGGCCCACCGCCACGACGGCGAGTTCCGCGCTCACGATCCCAGGGCCCGGCGTCGCGCCCGCAGCGCGAGGACCGCGGCCATCGCGAGCACGATCGCGTAGATCACGAGTCCCGGGCGGCCCGCGACGAGGTCGATCGGTGCGGTCACCCCGGCGAGCATCAGGCCGCCGCCGACGGCGAGGGCCGCCGTGAGTCCCTGGCGCCACCCATCCCGCAGTGGACCGGCAAGGCGCCAGCCGATCGCCGCCGACGTGATGATGCCGAGGAAGACCACGTTGGGGAGTGCGGTGGCGAGCGCGTCGCGCAACCCCGCGAGCGCGACGGTCACGACGGCCGCTCCGATGGTTGCTCCCGCCGCGAGACTGCCCAGGGCGATCCCCACGCGATCGGGATTCACCCGCGGATCGTCCGCCTGGTCGGGAATCGGCACACCCATGGTACCGCGGTGCCGCTAGGCGTTGAGTACGCGCCCCAGCGAATCGAGCGCCGCCTCGGCGACCGCTTCGGACAGGGTCGGGTGGGCATGGACGGCCAGATCGACTTCTTCCACCGTGTATTCGTTCGCGCGGGCGACCGCGAGTTCGTGGATCAATTCGCTGGCGTGCGATGCCACGATATGCGCGCCGAGGATTTCGCCGTAGCGCTTGTCCCGGATGATCTTCACGAAGCCCTCGGTCTCGATGGCAGCGCGTGCACGGCCGTTGGCGGTGAACGGGAATTTGCCGACCTGAAAGTCGAGCTGTCGTTCCGTGCACTGGGCCTCGGTGAGTCCGATCGATGCGACTTCGGGATGGCAGTACGTCACCGACGGGATGTTGCCGTAGTCGATCGGGTGGGGTGTTTGTCCAGCGATGCACTCGGCCACGAAGACGCCTTCGCGGCTGCCTTTGTGCGCCAGCATGGGCGGACCCGCGATATCGCCGATGCCGTAGACGCCGTCGGCCGTCGTGCGCAGGTTCGCATCGACCTTCACGAACCCGGTGTCGGTGCGTTGCACGCCGGTTTCCTCCAGGCCGATGCCGTCGAGGTTGAACGCGCGCCCGGCCGCCATCAGTACCTTCTCCACCTCCAGGGTCTGTGGTTTGCCGCCGGCCTCTATGTCGAGCTTGACCGACCCCTTGCCCACCCTGGCGCGCTTCACGCTGGCACCTGGCAGCATCGCGATCTTGCGTTTCTTGTAGCTGCGTGCGAGGGCGGCGGAACACTCCTCATCCTCGAGCGGGAGGATGCGGGGCAGCGCCTCGATCAGGGTGACCGCCGTGCCGAACGCGTTGAACACGTCGGCGAATTCCATCCCGACCGCGCCGGCCCCGACGATGGCGAGACTCTTGGGCGCCTGTTCCAGAAACAGGGCCTCGTCGGACGAGATCACCGTTGTGCGATCGAGTTCGAGTCCGATGGCGGGTATCCCTTTCACGCGTGTGCCGGTGGCGAGCACCACCGCCTTGGCGGCGGTCAGCGTGTCGCCGTCGATCGCCACGCGCTTCCCCGGCTGCAGCGTTCCGGTCGCGGGGAACACCGTGATGTGGTGCTTCTTCATGAGGTACTCGACGCCCTTGGAGTTTTGGTCCGCGACCTGGCGCGAGCGCCGCATGGCGACGCCGTAGTCGACCGTCACGTCACCGACGGTGATGCCGAGCGCGGCGGCGTCGTTGGTAATGACGCGAGCCATGTGCGCGCTGTGGAGCAGGGCCTTGCTCGGAATGCAGCCGATGTTGACGCAGACACCGCCGAGTTTCTCGCGTTCGACCACGGCGACCTGCAGGCCGAGTTGCGCGGCGCGGATGGCGCATACGTATCCGGCGGGTCCGCCGCCGAGGATGATCACGTCAAAGGTCTTGGACACGGCTTGGTTCCTCGTGTGCGTCGATAGGAAGACGGATCGGGTTACCAGACGATCGCGAGCGGATTCTCGAGCATCCGTTTCACGGTTTGGAGAAACCGCGCACCCATGGCGCCGTCGATCACGCGATGGTCGCAACTCATCGTGACGCGCATGCGGCGCCGGATGGTGATGGCGCCGTCCTGGACGACCGGTTGCTCGGTGATCGCGCCGATCGCGAGAATGGCGGCTTCCGGCGGATTGATCACGGCGGTGAATTGGCTGATGTCGAGCATCCCGAGGTTCGAAATCGAGAAGGTCCCGCCGGTATACTCGTCGGGCGCCAGTTTCCGCGCGCGGGCGCGTTCCGCGAGTTCGCGGCTCTCGGCGGCGATTGCCCGAATGGACTTGCGCTGCGCATAGCGGATGACCGGCGTGATGAGTCCCTCGTCGATCGCGACCGCCATCGCGATATGGACGTCGGTGAAGTAGCGCACGTAGTCGGGAGTCCACCACGCGTTGCATTCGCGGTGTTGTGTCAGGGCGACGGCGACGACTTTGATGACGATATCGTTGAACGAGATCTTGGTATCGCCGAGCTGGTTGAGCGATGCGCGCGCGTCCGCCGCCTGCTCCATGTCGATCTCGCTGGTCAGGAAGAAATGCGGGATCGGGCCGAGCGACTGGACCAGCCGCTTGGCAATCGTCTTGCGCAGTTGGCCCGGCACGACGTCGACGTAGCTGCTCGGCGCCGCCGGCGCGGACACGGCCATCGCCGGCGCGGAGGTAGCGTCCACGTCCCGCTTCACGATTCGGCCGCCGGGCCCGGTGCCCGGGATCGTGGCGAGGTCGAGGCCGCGCTCCCGCGCCATGCGGCGCGCGAGGGGCGAGGCCCTGGTGCGGCCACCGCGTTGGCGATCGTCGGGCACCATCGCTTCGGGTGTGGCGGTTGCGGGCGCCAGTGGTGGCGGGGCAGGCGCGGCCGCTCGAGGCGCGTCGACGAGCGATGAGATATCCTCGCTCGCGTCGGCGATCACCGCGATGAGGCGACCGACCTCGACGGACGCACCGGCCGGGACCAGGATCCTCCGGAGCAGACCGTGCCCCCTGGCCTGCAATTCCATGATCGCCTTGTCGGTCTCGACCTCGGCGATGACATCGCCCGCCTGGACCGCGTCTCCCTCCTGTTTCAGCCAGGCGGCGATGCGTCCCTCTTCCATCGTGGGGGACAGGGCTTCCATGAGCACGTGGGTCGCCATCGTCGCCTAGTCCTCGCGGTAGGTCACGCGCTTGACCGCTTCGATGACCGCCTGGGGCTGCGGTTTGGCGAGCCGCTCCAGCTGTTTGTTGTACGACATCGGCACGTCGGCTTGGGTCACACGCAGGATCGGGGCGTCGAGATCGTCGAACGCCGCGCGCTGGATTTCATCGACGACCTGGGCGCCGATGCCGCAGAACGGCCACCCCTCCTCGACGACGACACCGCGATGGGTCTTGCGCACACTCGAGAGGATGGCGTCGACATCGAGCGGGCGCAGCGTGCGCAGGTCGAGCACCTCGGCTGCGATGCCCATCTCGGTCGCGAGCTGATCGGCGACCTTGAGGGACAGCGCGACGGTCTTCGAGTGGCACACCAGCGTCACGTCGGTGCCCTCACGCTTGCGATCGGCGGCGCCGAGCGGAATCGTGTATTCCTCGTCGGGCACGTCGCCTTTCACGTTGTACAGCATCTCGCCCTCGAGAAACACCACCGGGTTGTTGTCCCGAATGGCCGACTTCAGGAGGCCCTTGGCGTCGTAGGGTGTGGCGGGCGCGACGACCTTGAGCCCGGGGATATGGGCGAACCAGGAGTCGAACGCCTGCGAATGCTGGGCGCCGAGTTGGAGCGCCGCGCCGCCCGGTCCGCGAAATACCATCGGCATCGGGACCTGCCCGCCCGACATGTAGAGCATCTTGGCGGCGGAGTTGACGATCTGGTCGATGGCGAGCAACGCGAAATTCCACGTCATGAACTCGATGACCGGTCGCATCCCCGCCATGGCCGCGCCCACGCCAATGCCGGTGAATCCCAACTCCGCGATGGGGGTATCGACCACTCGGCTCTCGCCGAACGTCTCGAGCATGCCGCGGCTCACCTTGTACGCCCCCTGGTAGACGCCGACTTCCTCGCCCATGAGGAACACGCTGGGGTCACGGGCCATTTCCTCGCGCAGCGCGTGGTTCAACGCCTCGCGGTAGGTGATCGTCGGCACGTCAGTCCGCGTACACGTGCCGGTAGAGATCGTCCGGCGCGGGATCGGGACTCTCGTCGGAGAAGCGGAGCGCATCCTGGACCTGTGCCTGCAGATCGGCGTCGATGTGCTGCGCCTCGTCCGCCGTCATCAACCCGGCGTCGATCAGCCGGATCTCCAGCTGGTCGATCGGGTCGCGAGCCTTCTGCTCCTCGAGTTCTTCCTTCGTGCGGTAGTGCCCGTGGATCGGGTCGGCCATCGAGTGGCCCATGTAGCGGTAGGTCCGGGCCTCGATGAGGGTGGGGAGCTTATGGGTGCGCGCGCGGGTGACCGCGCGCTTCATCGCCTCATGCACGGCGAGCACGTCCATCCCATCGACGGTTTCCGCATCCATCTCGTAGGAGCACGCGCGGTGCGCGATGTCGTAGACGGCCGCTGAGCGCTCGAGCGCGGTACCCATCCCGTAGCGATTGTTCTCGCAGAGAAAGATGGTGGGCAGCTTCCACAACGCGGCCATGTTGAGCGTTTCGTGGAAGGAGCCGATGTTGACGGCCGCTTCGCCGAAGAAACAGGTCGAGACCTGGTCCGTGCCGCGGCACTTGATGGCGAACCCGGCACCCGCGGCGATCGGAATCTGGCCGCCGACGATCGCGTGCCCGCCGAGAAACCGGTTGGCGGCGTCGAACAGATGCATCGAGCCGCCGTTGCCGCGGGAGCACCCGGTGACCTTGCCGAACAGCTCCGCCATCACCGCCCGGGCGGCGGTGCCGCGGGCGAGCGCGTGCGCGTGTTCCCGATAGCTGGCGAAGACGTAGTCATCAGGGCGCAGTGCCGCGATGGCACCGACCGCTACCGCTTCCTGCCCGATGTAGAGGTGGCAGAACCCGCCGATCTTGCCCTGCGCATACGCTTCGCCCGCCTTTTCTTCGAACCGGCGAATCAGCAGCATCTGCCGGTAGATATGGAAGTAGAAGTCCCGGCGGTTGGCGTCCAGCGCGGGCGATGTCACGGCGGTATTCATGCCGGCACCGCGGCGGCGCGCTTCGCTTGGTCCCACGCATGATAGGAGGAACGTACCAACGGGCCGCTCTCGACATGGCGGAACCCCATCGCGAGCCCGGCGACCTGGAGTTCGGCGAACTCGGCGGGGGTATAGAACCGTGTGACCGGCAAATGATCGCGGCTCGGTCGCAGGTACTGACCGAGCGTGAGGATATCGACTCCTTGCGCGCGGAGGTCGCGCATCGCGACCAGCACTTCATCCCACTCTTCGCCCATGCCGCAGATGATCCCGGACTTGGTCAAGCGGTCGGGCGCCATCTCCTTGGCCCGACGCAGCAGCCGCAATGCCCGGGCGTAGCGCCCGCCGGGCCGGCAGATGCGATACAGCCGGTCGATGGTCTCGAGATTGTGGTTCAGGATGTCGGGCCGCGCGGCGATGACGATTTCGAGTGCCGCGTCCTGCCCCTTGAAGTCAGGAATGAGCAGCTCCACCGAAGTCGACGGATGTCGCCGGCGAATCTCCCGCACGCATCCCGCAAAGATCTCCGCCCCGCCATTGGGCAGATCGTCGCGATCGACGCTCGTGATCACGACGTGCTCGAGCCGCATCGCCGCCACCGCTTCGGCGAGCCGGGCAGGTTCCGCCGCGTCGTATGGCTGCGGCGTGCCGTGCGCCACCGCGCAGTACGCGCAGTTGCGGGTGCAGACGTCGCCGAGGACCATGAACGATGCCGTGCGGTGGTTCCAGCAATCACCGATGTTGGGGCAGTGCGCCTCTTCGCAGACCGTGTGGAGGCCCAACTCCCGCATGACCCGCTTGACGTCGACGTAGTTGGCGCCGCCGGGCGCCTTGACCTTCAGCCAGGGCGGTTTGCGCGGCGGGACGGGGGTCGCCGCCGCTGTGTCGGGCGAGCGGCTCGGGGTGATCTGGACGAAATCCATGGGTTTCAAAACATAGTCGTGCCCCGGAGCGGTGACCAGCGGCCGGCGGGAATCGATCATCCGTTCGGTTGAACCCCATTGGTCGCCGTTTGGGCCGGGGCGTTGCGGTTGGGTCAGTCCTGCCAGAAGCGGGAGGGGGCCAATAGGGACAGGTCGAACTCCAGCGTGTTCTCAGTGAACAGGTTGGCCAGGATTTCCCCGGTGATGCCGGCGAGCAGGATGCCGTTCCGGCCGTGCCCGGTGGCGTACCACAGGCCCGGGATCTCGGGATCGGGCCCGATGATCGGGCGCCCGTCGGGTGTGGCGGGCCGCAGGCCGGCCCACCGCCGCCGGATCGGCGCGCCCGCGAGCGCGGGGTACAGACGGCCCGCGATCTCGCCGACCTGCTCGACCCCTTCGTCTGTCACCGAGGCGTCGAATCCCACGTGTTCCATGGTCGACCCCGCGACCGCTTCGGCACCGCGCCACAGCACGTACCCTCTCCCGCTGTAGACGATGGCCCGGGGCTCGCCATCGGGCCAATCGAATGCGAGCATCTGTCCGCGTACCGGCTCGACCGAGAGCGGGCGTGGCAGTCCCTCGATCCGGCGCGACCAGCTTCCGGCTGCGACGACGACCGCGCCCGCCGCGCGACGGGTCTTGTCGGTGACCACGCCCGTGACCCGTCCGTCTTCGATGAGCACGCGCTGAACGTGTTCGTTGCGGGCGATGCGGAGGCCGTGTTTGGTGCCGCTGACGAGCAGGGCTTCGAGCAGCGCCATCGGATCGAGCGCGCCATCCTCCGGCGCGAGCACCGCGCCGCGGACCGCGGGCGAGAGCCCTGGACACTGCTGGCGCAGCGCGCTGGCAGGAAGCCAATCCGTATTGAGGCCCTGCTGACGCTGCCAGGCGATGCTGCTGCGCCCCGCGTCCTCTTCCTCTTCGGTGAACGCGACCTTCAGGATGCCTTCCGACCAGAGCCCGACGTCAATGCCGGTTTCGTCGTGCAGCGCGGGCGCGAGCTCGCGATACAAATCCCGTGCGCGGACGCTCAGCCCCGCGAGCGGATCGTCGGCGCCTGATTCCGCCAGGGGCGCGAGCATGCCACCGGACGCCTGCGTGGCGATCCCGTCCTCCGTCCCGCTATCGATGAGTTCGACGATGAGCCCGGCACCGGCCAAGCCGCGCGCGGCGGCCGCGCCGACAATACCTCCCCCCACGACCAACACATCCACAACGGTCATCGTCCCCGCCTCATTGTGAAACCACTTTTCCCCGGGATTCGTACGATATTACGTGTCGACAGGCTCACACGGGAGATAGCCGTGCGAACGCTGTTGGGATACGCGATTCTCGCCATCGTCGGATTCGTCGCGCTGAAACTCGTCTTTGGGTTGATCGGGTTCGCGATTTCGCTCGTGATGACATTGCTGTGGCTGGCGGCGATCGGGTTTGTGTTCTACCTGGTTCTCAAATTGGTCAGCCCGAAGAGCGCCGCGCGCGTTCACGACGCCATTAAAGGAAACAAACCGCGCGCCGCCGCGTAGCGGAAGGGGGTGGGTTCGCCGCCGTCGGGTCCGCGTCCCGCTTCGCGTTACGGCTCGGCCTCGGCGGCGGGCGCGGTCTCGAACTTGATCAGGCGGAAGGTCAGCGAGCCGAAGTAGAACTTGCTCTTGATCTGCACGATGATGCGTCGGTCGTCGTCCGAGATCCACATCCGGCCTTCGGCGCCCTCCTTGAAGATGCCGCCACCCTTGATGATCGGCTTGACGACCAGCGTGGCAAAGCGGCCGGCGGGTACGTCGATCGTGTCCCGGCCGATGACCTCGAGCACGACCGGGTTCCGATCGGGCTTGAAGTACCGGTTGTACTCGTACCGTTCACCCGGTTCCAGCGGGGTCGTGCGCACAAAGTAGAAGAACGCTGCGTCATCGAGCGGAAGCACCGACGTTGGCAGGAGCGAATCGGCTCCGTTTTGCCGGTAGGTGCCGGAATCCGGGAAGATTTCGTACGCGTTCCGGTACCGGCGCCCGCCCTCATCGTGGTCCTGCAGGAATCGGAGCGAGGCAAACTCGCCGGGCGCCACCCAGGAGTCCCACACGTTGTGCAATCGATAGAGGAAGTTCCCGCCTTCGATGAGAAAGCGGATGTGCAGGGCTTCCTGCTGACGGACGGTATCGATACCGACAACCGACATCTCGGCGCGCCCGAGGTTCAGGATGCCGAACTTGGCGTCGTACTCGAGGCGTTCCCCGACCCAGGAGACCGGATCGACCGCGGCGCCGTGGGACTGGGCGGCGGTCGGCGCGAATCCCGAGACCAGCACGCCGGCCCCGAGCAGCATCATCGCGCGCTTCACGAGGCCCTCCGTTCCGTGCGCGGTCCGTTCCCCACCCATTCGACGCCCGGGTTGGATGGAATCCGAAGGCGTCGACCGGCGCGATAGAGTTCCAGGGCGAGGGCGAGCGCCGTTCGGTCGCGTACCGGTACGGCCTGGGTCGCCGGCAACTCCACGACCGAGATGCGGCGGGCCTGGGTCACGGCCCGCGCCACCAGTTCCGCCCGGGCGCACGCGCCGTCGGATTCGAGCAGGTGTGTCTCGTCACTGAGGGCCTGTTTGAGCGTGGAGAGGCGTAGCGCGCAGCAGCCGGACAGCAGGTCGCGCACGCCCGGAATGCGCAGTCCGGGGCGGAGCAGCCAGGGCGCGGAGCGCCGGATCAGCGCGGCGCCGAACGACGTTTCGGGCCCTTGCCGCTCGCCGATCACCACATCGGCGCCGGACTCCACGCGGCGGATCATGTCGGGGATCACCTCGGGCGAGACCGCAAAGTCCGAGGGGATCATCAGGGCGGCGTCGCGTTTGGGCCGGTCGGTCGCGTCCAGGGCCACGCGAAGCAGGGATTCCGCGCAGGCGGCGTAGCCGCCGGGCTGTGGGCGGGTAACAACCGTCAGCGGCAGGACGCGCGCGTAGCGCTCGAGCAGCTCGCTGGTTCCATCGGACGAGGCGTCATCCGCGACGAGCAGCTGGTACTCACGCGGGAACACGAGAAAGACCTGCCGCACCTTCCAGAGCAGCAACCCGATCGTGGACGCGTTATCGCGCGACGTCACACAGACGTAGATCATAGCGTGTCAGCCATCGTCCTTTTGGGCGGCCCGGGCCGCCCGGTCGGTACGGAATGTACTCTCGATTGGTCGGTCAGCGCCGTCCCACCCGCGGACGGGCCGTGCCGCGGGGCGATGACCGTATCTACCCCGTTCGCGTCCGTGAGTGCGGATACGGGTCCATCGGCCGCGGTGAGGGGGTGGAGGATCAGGTGGTCGGGGTGGCGGAGGCGATGGCGGCTCGGAGTTCGGCCAGCGTAAACGGCTTGCGCAGATACGGACGGCCCAGCGACTCCAAGAAGTCCAGCGCATCGCCACGGATGGTGTCCCCCGTGCTGAACACGACCCGCACCGCCATTTCCGGGCGCGTGCGGCGTAACGCCTCGAACATCTCACGCCCGCCCATCTCCGGCATGCGCAGGTCGGAGATGATGATATCGAACGATTCCCCCGATGCGCGCTCGAGCCCTTCGACGCCATTCCCCGCGACCGCCACGGTATGTCCCCACGACTCGAGGGTGGCTCGCATGTAGTGCTGAATGTGCGGTTCGTCGTCGATCACCAGCACGCGCAGCGGTCGCATCCCGGGGGGGGCGGGTGGCGGCGCGGCGGGCGCGGGCCGCGCGGTGGTACTCGCGGGAAGCTCGACGCGAAAGACCGCTCCTCGGCCGCCGGCGGATTCGAGCGTGAGTCGGCCGCCGTGTTCCTTAACGATACCCTGGCAGATCGAGAGGCCGAGTCCGGTCCCTTCCCCTTCAGGCTTGGTGGTGAAGAACGGCTCGAACACGCGATGGGCGACGTCAGCGGGGACGCCGGGCCCGTCGTCCTCCACCGTGACGGCGACCCCGTCGAGCCAGCGGACCGCGCGGACCACGATGCGTCCCGGCTCGCCACCGCTCGCCACGGCTTGCGCCGCGTTACTGATGAGATTGACGAAGACCTGCTGGATCTGGTTCGAGTCGACGTCAACCTCCGGCAGGTCGGGGGCGATCTCCAGGTGGGATTCGGCCTTGTCGGCGATCAACTCGTTTCGCAGCAGCAGCAGGGTGGACGAGAGCAGCGGTTCGAGGGGGAGCGACCGCCGGCGACGTTCCTGTTTGCGCGCGTAGGTCAGCAGGTTGCGCACGATGTTCGCGGCGCGCTCCGCTTCCTGTTGGATGGCCCGCAGGGGTTCCGCCAGTTCCGGCGGGACGCGGTCGCTCGATTCGACGAGGTAATCCGCAAACCCGATGACCGACGCCAGCGGATTGTTGAGGTCGTGCGCGATGCCGGCGATCAGTTGCCCGATCGCGGACATCTTCTCCGACTGAATCAGTTGATCCTGCAGCCGTCGCTTGTCGGTCTGGTCATCGAAGATGAGGACCGCGCCTTCCTCGATGCCTGACAGCGGCAGCAGGGTCAGCACGATCTGGCGCGGGCCGGCGCGCAACTCGCAGCTCTTGGCCGTGACCGGAGGGGTGAGCATGGTGCCGACCACCTCGGCCCACGCTGGGGGGACCAGCCCGATACACGGCTTGCCGGGTATATCGGTCAACGAGACGCCGACCAAGGCGCCGAACGCCCGGTTGGCTCGCCGGATTGCCCCTTGGCGGTCGACCACGCAGATGCCCTGCCCCAGCGCGTCGACCGTCTGTTCCCATTCTCGCTTGCCGATGGATAACAATGAGACCAGCCGGGTCTTTTCCAGGGCCAGGGCCGACTGGGTGACGACGGCCGTCACGATCTCGAGCTCTTCGCGGGCGAACCGGCCGGGCGTGTCCGACCCGATCGACACGGCCCCCAAGGGGACGTGGGTCCGTACCGGAGCGCCGATCCAGGACTGCGGCGGCCGGGGAAGCGTGATCCCGCGCACGGCAAGTTCCTCCCCGGCATGGGATGATAGGAGCAACGGCCCGGCGTCGCGCGCGAGGGCGATGAGCGGCAGGTCGTCGTGCGGGTCCGCCGGGCCGGCCGCGTGCATGACGTGGGGCGTTCCGTCGGGCCCGTCCAGGACCACCAGCAGGCGGTTGGTGGACAGGAGGGTTTCGAGCGTCCGGGCGATACATTGGGCGATGTCGGTGGGAGTCGTTGCTCCCACCAGGTCCGCGCCGAACGCGCTCAGGGCCGAGAGGATATCGGACCGCCAGGCGGCGGACTGGGTACGACCCGATAGGGGAGGCTGGGACATGATCGTTCCTAATCTGCGTCGGCAACTGACATCAGACGACCTCGAGCTCGTCGTCTCGCTGCTCGCCAGCGGGAACGCGGAGCGCCGGATACGGTGCGAGCGGGCGGTGGCCGAGGGTGGTTCCGACGACCTGCTCGATGATCCCGACCTGCCTGAGCTGCTTCGGGCGATGCCTGGCTACGCGGCGCCGTCCGCAAAGCTGTTCGTTTACGTCGTCGTGCGCCACACGTTACGGGATGTTGGCGTCCATCATCCGGACCTCGCGGACTACGTGGCGACCCTGGTGCTCGCGTTCGGGATGGGGACCCGCGCGTCGCGCGTGACGGCGCACGACGACCGCGAGTACCGCTACCTGGTCGATCTTGTGGCCGAATCCGAGACCGTCCCTGAGCGACGCCGATTCCTGCTGCGGGTGCACCTGGGCAACTACAGCCTGTGGCAAGCGGGCATCTTTCCCGATTTCGTGACGGCCCGACGTCATCGCCGCGGCGGGCCGGGGCTCGACTACTACGATACGATGGGTGCCCGCGGGTTCCGCCTGGCATCGGACGACCCGCAGGCCACCGCGCTCGAACTGGCCGATCTCTACGGCATGGCCGCCGACTCGTTTCCCGCCATCCGGGTGGCATTGAATCGTCTGTCGGACGAAACGCTGTTTTGTTCGGTTCACTCGCCCGACCGGCTGATGCGTCAGGTCAGCGACGTGTTTCGGTTTCCGCCGGCCGGCCCGCTCTGCTGAACCCCGCCGTTACGGCGTCGTATCGCGCGGCGTGGCGAACAGCGGACACCGTTCGTCGCTGACCGCGGCCCACCGGATGCGCATCCCGTAGAGCGGCAGGGTGACCACGTCACTCGAGATCGTACCGATCTGGGGATAGTCCGCCGGGCCGTCGGAATCGAAGATCAGCACGCCTCGAAAGACCTCGGTCGAATCATCGACCAGCGCCAGGGCGAAGCCTGGCGCGACGGGGAATCCCGCGCCTTCGTATCCCAGCACGACGCCACCCGGCCCGGGCGCGGCGATCGCTCGCATCGTCCCCCGGCCGACCACGCGTGCCGGGACCACTCCGGTCAGGGCGGTCGGCGGCGTATCCAGGACCGTCGTACCGCCCTGGAAGTGATCGATGACGAGGCTGCTGGCCGCGAGGTTGGCGAAACCGCACACGGCGCTGTTCTCGGGATCGCGTGCCCGGCCGCAGCCGGCAAGGCCGAGGCTGAGCAACAGGAGACGTTTCATACAGGGTAATTTGAGTCCAATGCCCGCCGGCTGCCACTGGCTGGAGGCGGCGGGCGGCCTTTGGCGCTATTCTTGACCCCCGTTTGAACCGCGGATTAACGTTCCGCGACGAGGATATCGATTCGCCATGCCCATCAGGTAACGGGACGTCAGACACCAGGTGTTCGAGCGACTTCGTGATGCGGTGAATGCGGCGTTGGATGCCGCGATGCCCCCGCCGGATTGGCGCGACTTGACGTCGCAGATGCGCCAGGCGGCGGTGGAGGGGCGGGCGGCGCTCGCGAAGATTCGCGAAGATCTGGCGCGAACCGATCAGGCGGTGTCGGCGGAACGGACGTTGTTGGACGATGCGCGGCGGCGCGGGGACCTCGCCTCGGCGATCGACGATCCGGAAACGGTCGAGGTCGCGGAGCGTTTCGCGCGCAAACACGCGGAGCGTCTGGCGGTGCTGGAGCAGAAACGGGACGCGCTGCGTGCGGAACTGACGTTAGTCGAGCGGGAGGTGGAGGAGATGGTCGGCCAACTGAAGGCCGTCGAGCTGCGCGGCGGCGGGCCGGCGCCGAACGCCGCGCCACGGATGGCCATGCCGGACGAAGAGGAGCAGCAACTCCGAGCGGACCTCGATCGTGCGGGGCGAGAAGCGGATGCCAGCGCCCGATTGGAAGAACTCAAGAAACGGATGGGAAGGTAGGCGAGCACCATGGACGTGATTCCGGATCGGATGGTGTACCTGGGCTACGGCAAGTATTGGCGATCCGACGCCATCGTGGGACTGATGCCGATCGAGGAAGCGCGGGGTCCCGGCCGCCGCACGGACGTCTACACCGCGACGCTGGACCACCCGATCACCGCGTCGCGCAGCGAACAGGCGATTCTGCAGGACATGGCCATCGCGTCCGATGAGGTGTTCCGCATGCAGGAAGTGCGCGAAGTCCTGGCCGATCTCGCGGATGGACTTGGTGACCTGCCCGACGTGCTACGCCGCATGCTCGCCACCGAAGCGCATTTCGACGTGGATGCGTGGATCCGCCGGCTGCGCGCATCGGTGCCCACCGAGGCCGGCGAAGCGGCGGCGGGCCAGAACGATCTCTTCGAATCCCGCTGACGCGGGGCGCGGGGTGACGGGGCGACCCCGGCGGAGCGCCTACGGAGCCGGTGCCGCGGGGCCGCGGGCCGGCTCTTCGGCGTAGTGGCAGGCGACGCGGGTGCCGTCGAGGTCGCGCAACGCCGGCGATTCGCGCTCGCACCGCGTGTCCTTGCGCGGATGCGGGCAGCGGGGATGGAACGCACATCCCGGTGGCACGGCCATCGGACTCGGAGGCTCGCCCGGTAACACGATCCGGTTGGCGCGCCGGGTTGGATCGGGTGCGGGGACGGCTGAGAGGAGCGCCGCGGTGTACGGGTGGCGCGGGATGCGATAGAGCCGCGTGGCGAGGGCGTCTTCGACGATGCGGCCGAGGTACATGACCATGACCCGCTGCGCCATTTGGCGGACGACGGCGAGATCGTGCGCAATGAACAGGTAGGTCAGTCCACGGCGTGCCTGGAGGTCGCGCAGGAGCGTGAGCACCTGCGCCTGCACCGACACGTCCAGCGCGGACACCGGCTCGTCCAATACGAGGCACTCGGGTTCCACCGCAAGCGCTCGGGCGATACACACGCGCTGACGCTGACCGCCGGACAGTTCGTGCGGGTACCGTTCGGCGAACGACGGATCGAGCCCTACTTCCCGCAACAAGGCGGTCACACGATCGTCGGCGTCGCCGGCGGGTGCGAGGTGATGAATCTCGATCGGCTCGCGAACCGCGGTGCCGATCCGCATCCGTGGGTTGAGCGAACCGAACGGGTCCTGAAAGACGATCTGGATTCTGCGGCGAAACGCGCGCAACGCCCGCGGGTCGAGCGCCAGCACCTCGACGCCGTCGAACACGATGCGGCCGGCGTCCGGGGTGAGCAGGCGCACGACGCACCGACTGAGCGTCGACTTCCCCGACCCGCTCTCGCCGACGAGCCCGAGCGTCTGGCCGCGGGGAATCGCGAGCGAGACGCCGTCGACCGCGTGCAGCGTGTCCGGTTTCCGCAACCAGCCGCGTGACACCGGAAAGCGCTTGACGAGCCCGTCGACGACGAGCAGGGGATCGGCGGTGGTCACGACGGGTCACCCGGCGCGGCGCGCAGCCAGCACCGCGCCGTCTGTCCGGCCGCGACATCGATCAGCGGCGGCTCGGTGTGGCATCGTTCCCAGGCATGCGTGCAGCGCGGATGGAAGCGGCACCCGTCGGGCCACGCGGTCGCGGGCGGGACGGCACCGGGTATCGCCGGGGTGGGGTAGGCCGGACCATCGAGCCGCGGGGCCGCCTGGAGCAGTCCTTCGGTGTACGGGTGCGCGGGGTGGGCGTAGAGCCGGGCGGTGGGCGCCTGCTCGACGATCCGCCCGCCATACATCACGGCCACACGATCGGCGATCTCGGCTGCCACGCCGAGGTCGTGCGTAATGAGGACCATCGCCATGTCCAGGCGCTGCGCGAGATCACGCAACAGGTCGAGGATCTGCGCCTGAATCGTGACATCGAGGGCGGTGGTGGGTTCGTCGGCGATCAGCACGCGGGGACGGCACACGAGCGCCATGGCGATCATCACGCGTTGCCGCATCCCGCCACTGAGTTCGTGCGGATACGATCGCCATCGCCGGGTCGGATCCGGGATGCCGACCAGGCGCAGCATCTCGACGGTGCGGTCGCGCACCTCCGCCCGCGTGACCGATTCATGGGCCTCGACGGTTTCGCCGATCTGCGTGCCCACGGTGAGAACCGGGTTCAGGCTTGTCATCGGTTCCTGGAAGATCATGGCAATGCCGGCGCCGCGCACACGCCGCAGGTCGCGCGGCGAGAGGGTGAGCAGGTCCCGGCCGTCGAACTCCACGCGGCTGTCGGGATGGATGCGGCCCGGTGGTTCGATCAGGCGCAGGATCGAGAGGGCGGTGACCGTTTTGCCCGAGCCCGATTCGCCCACCAGTGCCAGCGTCTCGCCCGGGTCCAGCGAAAACGAAACGCCGTCGACCGCCCGCGCGGTGCCGGCGGGCGTGTCGAACGTCGTCGTCAGGTCCTGGACCCGGAGGAGCGGCGTCATCGGTCGCGCGGGTCCAGCGCGGCACGCATGCCATCGGCGAGGACGGAGAACGCCATGACGGTGGCGACGATGGCCAGTCCCGGCGCCGTCGAGATCCACGGGGCGGAGGCGAACAGGTGCTGGCCGTCGGCAATGATGTTGCCCCATGACGGCATGGGCTGCGGCACACCGACCCCGAGATAGGACAGTCCGGCTTCCAGCAGAATGACCTGCCCGATGCCGAGACTGGCGACCACGAGAATGGGCGCGGCGACATTGGGGAGGACGTGGCGGACGAGAATGCGGTGGGTCGGGATGCCGATGGCCCGGGCGGCGGCGACGTACTCGCGCCCGCGCGCACTCTGCGTTTCCGCGCGCACGATCCGGCTCACGCCGAACCAGCCGGTGAACCCGAGGATACCGACGAGCACCGGGACGGTGATCCCCTCCCACAGGGCGAGTACCACGAGCACGACGAAGATCTTGGGAATGGCGAGGCCGGCGTCGACCACGCGCATCAACCCGGCATCCACCGCGCCACCCGCGTACCCGGCGGCGAGGCCGACGGCGGTGCCGACGGTCACCGAGATGGCGACGGCGAGAACGCCGATCAGCAGCGACACTCGCGCCCCGTACAGCACCCGACTCAACACGTCGCGACTGAACATGTCGGTGCCGAACGGGTGGGCCCACGATGGCGCCGCATTGCGCAACCCGATCAGGTCGGGCTGTGCGGTGGGCGCATAGGGGGCAATGACGGGAGCGAGGATCGCCAGCAGCAGGAGCGCGGCCACGGCCAACGAACCCAGACGAATACGGGTCACGCCGCCGTCCTCGTGCGCGGATCGATCAGGCGGGTCGCGACATCGGCGAGGAGATTGCCCACGACGACCATCGCCGCGGCGAGGATGGCCGCTCCGGTCACCACCGGATAATCGCGCCGGCCGACGGCGTCGGCGGCGAGTTTCCCGAGGCCCGGCCAGGCGAAGACGGTCTCGATCAGCACCGCGCCGGACAAGAGCACCGGAAACGCGAGACCGGCCAATGTAATGGTGGGCAGCAACGCGTTCCGGAGCGCGTGCCGCATCACCACGGCACGTTCGCGCAGGCCCTTGGCGCGCGCCGTGCGAACGCAATCTTGCCGGATGGCTTCGAGCATGGCCGAACGCTGATGGCGGGCCGTGTATCCCGCGCTCACCAGGCCGAGTGCCAGCGCGGGCAGGATCAGGTGATGCATGCGGTCGAACAGCTTCCCCGCGAGCGACGCATAGGGATAGGTCACCGGGTTGGTCACGCCGGCGATCGGAAACCACCCCAAGCGTTCACCAAACACGAACATCAACAACAACCCGAGCCAGAACACGGGCATGGAATAGAGTGTGATGGTGACCCCGGACAGGGTCCGGTCGGTGGCGGACCCTGGTCGAGTGCCCTGAGCTATCCCGACCAGGGTGCCGAGCCCGAAATCGATCAGCAAGGCGACCGTGGCGAGCAGCAGGGTGTTCGGGATGGCCTCGCGGATCGCCTGGACGACCGGGCGGTGCTGCGTATACGAGATCCCCAGGTCGCCGCGCGCGAGGTTCCCGAGGTAGCGCAGGTACTGGATGGGGATCGGCTGATCCAGTCCGAAGTTTTGCCGCATCCGGCTCACGACTTCAGGTGTGATGCGCGGTTGCTCGCTGAGTGACGTGAGCGGGTCACCAGGCGCCGCGTGCAGCAGGACAAACACCAGTGTGGCCACCGTGAACATGACGATGAGACCCTGGGCCAGGCGGCCGGCGACGAAGGGCAGCACGTTACGGTGTCCCCGCGCCATCGTGCCCACGTGTGCGCGGGACCGACCGACGAGGGATCGACAGCGGTGATGGCCGGATCGGCACAAAGGACCTCCGGGATGGGACCCCCAAGAAGATGGGAGCTATCGGCGCCACGTCCAGCATGCGTTCGCGAAGTGGTTGTCCGGCGCGACCGTCATGGTGGCGTGTTCCCAGTGTCCTCCCCACGCGTCTCGTGCGGCTCGCGCAATGGCGGTCGCCGCGTCGGTCCACGGGACCGGACGGCCCAGCACCGCGCGCAGGGAGGTGGCCAACGTCGTCGGTGCGGGGCCCCGGGTCACCCGTGCGACCGTGTCCTGGCGGTCCTCGAGGAGCACGGACCCGTGTTGCAGGAAGGCGCTCCCGACCCGGACCTGCGCGCTGCCGACGAGTTTCCGGCCATCAACCACGATCTCGCCGCCGGCGGGCGAGGCGAAGCACGCGCCGGCTGCGAGACGGGTGGCATGGGTCGCGCGCGGGGCCAGAGCGGCCGCGACGCCGAGGGTCCGGAGGCCCGCGGCGATGACCTCGTGAATCGCGACGTAGGTGTTCCGCATCGGGCCGAACAGATCGATGGGAGCGGCGACGGCGTAGGTGACTTCGGCCTCGTGCCACACGGCGCGCCCGCCAGTCGGCCGGCGGACGGTGTCGAGGCCCAGGGTGGTGATGCGCGCCTGGTCGTAGCGCGTCAGCGCGGGTTCGTTGCGTCCGAACGACAGACAGGGAGGATCCCAACGGTAGAGGCGCAAGTACGCGCCGCCCTGCTGCGCGGCGCGCAGCAGGGCGGCGTCGATCGCCATGTTGCGCGATCCCGATTGCCCGACCTCGTCGATGTCGAGCGACCACGGCACGGCGGCGCCGGCGTTCAGGATAGCGCGTATTCCTCGATCGGCGGGCACGAACAGACGAGATGCCGATCGCCGAACGCGGCATCGATCCGGCCCACGGCCGGCCAGACTTTGTGGCTGCGCGTCGCCGCCGTCGGGAACGCGGCGACTTCGCGACCGTAGGGGCGATCCCACGTGTCGACCACCACCTGTCCCAGCGTATGCGGCGCGCGCTTCACGACGTTCTGGTCCCGATCCGCCTCGCCGCGTTCGATCGCGCGGACCTCGTCGCGAATCGCGATCAACGCATCGCAGAACCGATCCAGTTCCTCCTTGGACTCGCTCTCGGTTGGTTCGACCATCAGGGTGCCGGGCACCGGGAACGAGATGGTCGGCGGGTGGAATCCGTAGTCCATCAGGCGTTTGGCGATGTCCTCGACGTCGACGCCCGCCGACGCCTTGAGAGGCCGCGTATCGAGAATGCCTTCGTGCGCGACGAGGCCGTCCGCACCGCTGTACAACAGCGGGTAGTCGCGCTCCAGCCGTTTCATGACGTAATTGGCCGTGAGGATGGCGACTTTGGTGGCGTCGGTCAGTCCGTCCGCGCCCATCATGGCGATGTAGGCCCAGGAGATCGGGAGAATGGACGGACTGCCCCATGGTGCCGCGGAGACGGTCCCACACGATGCCGCGCGACCGAGCGGGACGACCGGGTGGTCGGGGAGAAACGGCACGAGATGCGCCGCCACACCGATCGGTCCCATGCCGGGTCCGCCGCCGCCGTGGGGGATGCAGAAGGTCTTGTGCAGGTTGAGGTGGCACACGTCGGCGCCGTAGTCACCGGGGCGCGCCAGCCCGACCTGCGCGTTGAGGTTCGCGCCGTCGAAGTAGACCTGACCGCCGTGCTCGTGCACGATCTCGCACACCTCGCGAATGCCCGCCTCAAACACCCCGTGTGTGGACGGATAGGTCACCATCAGCGCGCCGAGCGTCTCGCGGTGGGTCTCGGCCTTGGCGCGCAGATCCGCGAGATCGATGTTGCCGTGATCGTCCGTGGCGACGACGACCACCTGCATGCCCGCCATGACCGCGCTCGCGGGGTTGGTGCCGTGCGCCGACTTGGGGATAAGGCAGGTCGTGCGGTGGCCTTGCTGGCGCGAGCGGTGATAGGCGCGGATCACCAGCAGGCCGGCAAACTCGCCCTGGGCTCCGGCGTTCGGTTGCAACGACACCGCGGCGAACCCGGTGATCTCGCAGAGCCAGGACTCGAGCGTGTCGAACAACTCCGTGTAGCCCGCCGCCTGCTCGCGCGGGGCGAAGGGATGCAGCGCGCCAAACGCGGGCCAGGTGACGGGGATCATCTCGGCGGTGGCATTCAACTTGAGCGTGCACGATCCGAGCGGGATCATCGCCGAGGTCAACGAGAGATCGCGATCCTCGAGGCGCTTGAGGTAGCGCAGCATCTCCGTCTCCGACCGATACCGATGGAACACCGGATGATCGAGGAACCCGCTCACCCGGCGCAGGAGGTCGGGGATGGCCGATGCGGGCATCCGTTCGTCGGTCGCGGTCGCGGGCGGTGTGTCGAGCGCGCAGGCCGCCAGGACATCGGCGACATCCGCGCGGGTCGTCGTTTCGTCGAGCGTGATGCCGAGGCGCGATGGGGCAATGCGGCGGAGGTTGATGCGGCGTTCCCGGGCCGCGGCGACGATGCGGTCGAGCCGGTCCGGGTCTGCGTCGATGGCGACCGTATCGAAGTACGCCGGGTGCGCGACCGGCAGGCCGAGTCGGGACAGGCCGTCGGCGAGGGTCGCCGCCAGCGCGTGCACCCGGCGTGCGATGCGTCGCAGGCCCTCGGGGCCGTGATACACGGCGTACATCCCGGCGATCACCGCGAGCAGGACCTGCGCCGTGCAGATGTTGCTCGTCGCCTTGTCGCGCCGGATATGCTGTTCGCGGGTCTGCAGCGCCATGCGCAGCGCCATCCGGCCATCGACGTCTTTTGACGCGCCGATGATCCGGCCGGGAATCACCCGTTTGTGCTCGTCGCGGGTGGCGAAGAACGCGGCGTGCGGGCCGCCGTATCCCATCGGGACGCCGAACCGCTGCG
The DNA here is from genome assembly GCA_036397455.1 of Gemmatimonadales bacterium. Lineage (GTDB taxonomy): Bacteria > Gemmatimonadota > Gemmatimonadetes > Gemmatimonadales > GWC2-71-9 > JADFNB01. The sequence goes on from DASWIX010000037.1 coordinate 42,803, forward strand.
AGTTGCCGACGGCGATGTCCGCGCCCCATTCCCCCGGCGGTGCCAGCAGCACCAGCGCCAGCAGATCGGTCGCCACGGTCACCAGGGCTCCCGCGGCGTGCGCGCGGGCGCACACGTCCCGCAGGTCGGGGATGGCCCCTTCGGTGGTGGGATACTGCACGAGCGCGCCGATCGTGTCGTGATCGAACACGAACGCGTCGGGTTGTTCAATGCGCAGGGTAATGCCGCGCGCTTCCGCCCGGGTGCGGACAACGGCGATGGTCTGCGGATGGCATCCCGCGTCGACCAGGTACGTCGCCCCATCGCGGTTCTTGCTCGCCGCGAACGACATCGCCATCGCTTCAGCGGCCGCGGTGCCTTCATCGAGCAAGGACGCGTTCGCGACCGGGAGACCGGTCAGATCGGACACCACCGTTTGAAAGTTGAGCAGCGCTTCGAGGCGACCTTGTGAGATCTCGGGTTGGTACGGCGTGTAGGCGGTATACCAACCGGGGTTCTCCAGGATATTGCGCTGGATGACCGCCGGCGTGATGCAGTCGGCGTACCCCATCCCGATGTACGAACGGAAGATCTGGTTCCGGTCGGCGAGGTCGCGGAGCCGTGCCAGCACGCTCGCTTCGCTCGCCGCCGGCGGCAGAGCCAGCGGTCGCGCGAGGCGAATCTCGCTGGGGACGACCGTGTCGATCAAGTGGTCGAGCGATGCGAACCCGACGGTCTGCGCCATCGGGTTCCATGCGTCCGGCCTGGGGCCGATATGGCGAACGGCAAACGTGTCGCTCGCCGTGTCGCTACGTGGTGATGGCATGGATCCTCTCACACGAACGCCCCGAGGAGTCCCGGGGCGTAGTTCATCGAACGACTGGTGCGATGCTCCGGGGGCGAGTTATTCGCCGATGTGTTGCGCGTAGTCCGAGGCCGAAAGGAGCTCCCCCAACTCGTTGACGCTGCGCAGCTGCACCTTGATCATCCACCCGTCGCCATAGGGGTCCTTGTTGACCAGGCTCGGATCGTTTTCGAGCGCGCCGTTGAGCTCGACGACCTCGCCATTGACCGGCGAAAACAGCTCCGATACGGCTTTCACGGCTTCGATCGTTCCGAACACGTCCATCCGCGTGAGGGACGTCCCGACATCCGGAAGGTCCACGTAGACGACGTCACCCAATTCGCCCTGGGCATAGTCCGTGATGCCGATCAGGACGATACCCGCGTCGTCTCCCTGCTTTACGTACTCGTGTTCTTCACTGTAGTGCAGATCGGCTGGGATATCTGACATAGATGCACGGTCCCGAGGTGATCGGACGGCGGAAGGTTATCCAGCGTCCCGAGCCAAGTCAAGCAGTCGCCGCCATGCGTGTTCGGCTTCGGCGCGGAGGTCGTCGCGGGTGCCATGATTGTCGATGATGACGTGACTGCGCTCGCGTTTTGCGGAGGCCGGTCGCTGCGCGGCGATCAACCGATCGGCCTGCGCGGCGTCGAGTCCGCGCTCGTGGATCAGGCGCGCGCGCCGCACCGACGCGGGCGCGTCGACCAACACGACCACATCGAACTGCCCCGGATCCATGACCTCGAACAGCAGCGGGATGTCGTTGACGACGATCCGGTCGCCGCGGGCCTTGGCGGCGGCGGTCAGTTCCCGTCGCCGTCGGCCGACCACGGGGTGGACGATGGCGTTCAAGGCGGCCAGCGCGTCCCGGTCGCGCAGCACCAGGTCCCGCAGGGCCGGGCGATCGAGCGTTCCGTCGGATCGGATGACCGTGTCACCGAATCGTGCGTGGATGGCATCGAAGGTCGGCGTGCCGGGTTGTTGCGCTTCGCGGGCGAGGAGATCGGCGTCAATGACCGATGCGCCCCATTCGGCGAACCAGCGCAGCACGGTGGACTTGCCCGCCGCCACATTTCCGGTGAGCGCGACGTTCAGCACGGCGGCGCCCGATCGCTCACGTCGCCCGCAGCCTCCGGCGGTGGGGTGATGTCGCTATCCGTCCAGTGACAGGAGATGCTGATAGACATCGACACCCGGTACGTCATGGCAGGCGCGGCACCGGGCCTCATAGGTCTCGCGCCCCCCGACGAGAATGGTCGGCGAGTCGTAATCGGCCGGCCGGCCGTTGACCAGGCGTTGATTGCGGCACGCGGGGTCTCCGCAACGGACGCATACCGCGTGCAGTTTGTCGACCGATTCCGCAATCGCCATGAGCGCGGGCATCGAACCGAACGGCTCTCCCCGGAAATCGGTGTCCGTGCCGGCGAGAATGACCCGAACGCCGCACTGCGCGAGCGCGGTGGCGACCTCGACGATGCCCTCGTCGAGGAACTGGGCTTCATCGACGGCGACGACCTGAATGAGCCGGCTGGTGCCGCGGACGATGTCGGCGGCCGACTGGATCGGGACGGCGTCCGTGGCGTTCCCGTCGTGCGAGGTGACCGACTGCGCCGCATAACGATCGTCGAGCCGGGAGGTGAAGACGCGCACCCGGTCGCGCGCGATAATCGCGCGGCGTACCCGACGAATCAATTCGTCGGTCTTGCCACTGAACATGACCCCGGCGATGATTTCGATACGGCCCCGGCGCGCGCGATGGACCATGCAGCAGCCTCGGTGCGTGGTGATCGTCTACGTTATCCCGGCCCCCGAACCGGCACAACCCGCTTGCCAAGCGGGTCCCGCAGGCCATATTGCGAGCAGCGAAACGGCTCGCACGTGATATCTCCCTTCACTGAGTGAGGTACGGGTGAACAAGGCGGAATTGATCGACGAGTTGGCGAACCGCGCGGGGCTGGCGAAGACGGATGCCGCACGTGCCGTCGAAGCGATGTTCGGGATGGATGGGATCATCGTCGATGCGCTGCGCGGCGGCGCGAAGATCCAGTTGACGGGATTCGGGAGTTTCCAGGCTCGGCCACGCGCGGCGCGGACCGGACGCGACCCCCGCACCGGCAACGCGATACAAATCAAGGCTTCGGTCCAACCCGTCTTCAAGGCCGGGCAGGGATTCAAGGACGCGCTCAACCCCTAGCGTCGCTCGACCCGGGCCGAGACGCGGCGGCCCCTGATGGAGGCGCCAGCGAGCCCGCGCACGACGGTCTCCGCCTCGTGAGCGGGTACTTCCACGAGCGTGAACCCGTCCCGGATGTCGATCCGGCCGACGTGGTCCTTCGCCACGCCGACGTGGTTCAATAACACCCCCATGACGTCGCCGGGGCGCAGTCCGTCCCGCCGACCCTGATCCAGTCGGACCCGGATCCGTGACGCCGCCGCCGGCCCCGCCGCCGCCGGGGTCGACGGTGCCGTCTCAATCCCCACCGCCGGGTCGGCCGTCAGTTCGGCCGCCGCCGCCGCCGCCACCAGCGCCGGATCGAACAGATCGAACAGGGGGTCGAGCGCCGATAACGCCCCCGTCAGGTTCCCCCGGTCGAGCCGGGCCCGCAGCCGATCGCGCAACACCCGCGCCTGGTTCCGGGCCCGATCGGCTTCCGAGGGCAGCCGTTGCGGGCGCAGCGTGGCGGCGAGGCGCTGGAGATACGGTTGCTGCGACGACCGGACAAGGACCACCACGTCGCGCGCTTGCGCGGCGAGCGCGACCAGGACTTCAGCCGAGGGAAGATCGGTCGCGATGGCCAAATCCGCGGTGCGCTCACCGGTCTCGCCGAACGGCAGCACGGTGGGGTCGCCCGAGCCTTGCGGCGCGAACCCCGCCAACCGATACGGCGGAGGATCCCACAACACGGCGGTGGCGGGATTCCATTGATCCAGTACCGCGCGGACCGCGGCGCTGCGGCGTGGGGTGTCGATGCAGGCATAACGGATGGACACGGTTGGTGCCGCGGCCGGTCGGGACAGGATCGCGACCGGCGCCCGGCGGGCGTGGCGCTCGACCAGATCAGTCAGGTCGTCGGGGGTGGCGGTGAACACCACGCGCTGGACGGCGCCGGCTTCGGCGAGCAGGGTGTCGAGCGTCCCCCCCTCGCCCGCGGCCAGCATCACCTCCGGCCAGACCAGCGCGATGGTGGGCGTGGAGGGGAGCTTGAGGACCGCACGCCGCACGAGGTCCAGCGCGTCGGAGGGTGCCAGGACGACCGTGCGGGCGATGCCCGCGAGGAGGAGCCGTTCGGCGCGCGCGATGCCGGTCACCGCGAGCGCCGGCGCCAGGCTGGAGATCGTGGAGCATACGGCCGCCAGATCCGCGGCATCCGCGGTGTCGGGCGCGAGCACGACGACGGGAGGTGTATCGAGGGCGGAAGCCGGGGGAAGCCGGGACAACACCGAGGCCACGGTCCACGCAGCAGGTGGTCCGACGCACACCAGGTGATTCCCGCTGGTCAGTGCCGCTCGATGACTCGCGTCGAGCGGTGGTTCGAATACCCAGTCCACGGCGCCCTCGATTGTCAAAAACATGGGGAGGTGGAAACCCCGTTGGGCGCATGCTACCTTGCGACGCGTCGCTTGGCAACCGCGCATGCCATTCCCTTCCTCGCCACACTGAGGGGTGATGACCGGCCGCACGCTCCTGATCCTGTTGATCGCCACGCGCGGCTTCGCCGCGGCGCAGGAGGCACCGCGCCGCGATGCGCGCGCGCTCGGTCTCGAGGTGGGTGTGCTACGCCCGGGCACCTACAACGCCATCACCGACGTCGCGGGCGTGCGGGTCGGCCATGTCACGATCGTCGTGGGCGATTCCATCAATACCGGCGTCACCGCGGTGCTCCCGCACGGTGGAAATCCCTTTCGGTGGAAGGTGTCGGCGGCTATCGTCGTGGGGAACGGGTTCGGGAAGCTGGTCGGCGCGACGCAGGTGCAGGAATTGGGGGAACTCGAGTCGCCGATCTTGCTGACGTGCACGCTGTGCGTGCCGCGGGTGATGGATGCGGGGCTCACCTACCTGCTGAGCCTGCCCGGGAACGAAGACGTGCGATCGGCGAACGTCGTCGTGGGGGAGACCAATGACGGATTTCTCAACGACATCCGTCGCCGGGCGATCCGTGAAGCCGATGTGCTGCGGGCGATCGCCAGTGCCGATACCGGGCCGGTGGCGCAGGGGAGTATTGGGGCGGGGCGAGGTACGGTCGCGTTCGGGTGGAAGGGTGGCATCGGGACGTCGAGCCGGGCACTTCCCGCGTCGCTCGGCGGCTGGGTGGTTGGCGTGCTGGTGCAGAGCAACTTCGGTGGCGTGCTACAGATTAACGGCGCGCCGGTTGGGCGGGCACTGGGCCGGTATTATCTGCGGGACGCGATCGGCGCGGCGGACGACCGGCCGGGTCGGGACCTCGGCGACGGTTCGATCATGATCGTGGTGGCGACCGATGCGCCGCTGTCCCATCGCAACCTGGAACGGCTGGCGCACCGGGCCCTTGCGGGGCTGGCGCGGACCGGGAGTTCCCTGACGAACGGATCCGGCGACTACGTCATTGCGTTCTCGACGACCGGCCTGCCTGGCGACACGACCGTCGTGCCGGTCGCCAACGATCGCATCAGCCCGCTGTTCCAGGCCGTCATCGAAGCCACGGAAGAGGCGATTTACAACTCCCTGTTCCTGGCCTCGACGGTCCGAGGGTACCGGGGAACGATCGATGCCTTGCCGCTCGACTCCACGGTGGCCATCCTGCGACGGCACGGAGCGATCACACGATGAAGGGGTTGTCGAAGAATCTCGAGCATCTGACACCGTCGGCGACGATCGCGATCAGCCAGCTCGCGCAACAGAAGCGCGCGGCCGGTGAGGACGTCATCGATCTCTCGGCCGGCGAGCCCGATTTCGAGACGCCGCGGATCGCGTCCGAGGCGGGTATTCGCGCGATTCAACAAGGGAAGACGCATTACCCGCCCAACGCGGGGTTGCTCGATCTCCGGGCCAGCGCCGCGCGGCACTTCTCGTTGTTGTCCGGAGGGCGCGCGGTGAATGCCGATTGCCTTGTCGTGTCCACCGGCGCCAAGCAGTCGCTGTTCAACGCGTGCTTCACGCTGTTTGGTCCCGGAGACAAGGTGATCATCCCGAGTCCATACTGGGTGTCGTACCCGCACATGGTGCGCTTCGCGCGCGCGGAACCGGTCTTCGTGCCAGGCGCGGTGGAGTGGAGCCTCAAGATCGGGGTGGAGGATCTGGAGAAGGTCAAGGACATCCGCACCAAAGGGCTCATTCTCTGCTCACCCACGAATCCGACGGGGGCGGTCTATACGCGCGCCGAGTTGACCGCGATTGTGAGGTGGGCGGCGGCCCATGACGTGTGGGTGATCGCGGACGAGATCTACCGTCGGATCCACTACGGCCCGGGCCCGGCCCCGTCGGTCCTGGATCTCCCGGACGAGTTGCTCGCCTCCGTGGTGATGGTGAGTGGGGTAAGTAAGGCGTACGCGATGACGGGCTGGCGCATCGGGCTGGCCCTGGCGCCGCCCGCGGTGGCGAAAGCGATGGCGGGCATGCAGTCGCATATCACCAGCGGGGCGTCTCAGCCTTCTCAGTGGGCCGCGACGGCGGCGCTCTCGGACGAGCGAATCGAAGTCGACGTCGCGCGGATGGTGGAGGAGTTCCGGCAACGGCGCGACCTCGTGGAGTCGCAGTTCCGTCACCATCTGCCCGGGGTGGAGTTCGTCGATCCGGTCGGGGCGTTCTACTTCTTCTTCCGGATCGACCATCTGTTCAACGAGGACCTGAACAGCGCGAAGCAATTCTGCGACTTGCTGTTGTCGAAGGAGGGCGTCGCTTTGGTACCGGGTGAAGCGTTTGGCGACAAGCGTTGGGTGCGGTTGAGTTACGCTGCGGCGGCGAAAGAGATTTCCCGCGCGCTCGAGCGCATGACCCGGTTCATGACAGGCGGGTGATGAGGTTCACGGCACAGCAACCGGTGGGTATCCGGGAGACACCATGCGATTGACGGTGCAGGCCGAATCGTTGAGCGGATCACCACCGGCGCTCCGCTACACCTGGGACCAGGAAACCGAGATCCTGTCGGCGCGGTTTCCGGCGGCGGCAGGCGCCGGTTTCACCGGATCGGTGGAATTCGAGGGGGCCGACGGGGCCTTCGCGCTGCTCGACGTCGACCAGGGCACCATTTGTGGGATCGAGATCGTCGTGTGGCCCGCGGTGGCGTCGCGCCCCATCGCGCCACCGCACGACGCGCCGCTGGGGCAGTTACGCCTCCCGGGCCGGCCGTCCCAGCCGGGCATCGGGGCCGTCGAGGTGGAAACGGTCATCTCCGCCGACGCGTCGCCGGACGAGCGCACGATCCATCTGCGCGTGGGGCAGACGGCCGCCGCACGCGCGGTCCAGGTGGCGGACAAGTTCATCGTCGAGTTGGATCGCGCCGGGGCCATCACGGGGTTCTGGCTGCTCGAAGTCCCGGCGTTCGAGGACCAAGATCGACCAGACCGTGAGCGGTGAGGACGTTGCGGGGTACGTCGGCGCGCTGTTCGCGCCGGAGGACGCGGTGTTGCGGCAGGTGCGTGCCCAGCATGTCGAGGCCGATCTGCCGGCCATCCATGTTTCCGCCGATGAAGGAAAGATCCTCCATACGCTGATGCGGGCGATCGGCGCGCGACGCGTGCTCGAGGTCGGCACGCTCGGCGGCTACAGCGGCATCTGGCTTGCGCGTGCGCTGCCGCGCGACGGCCGCCTGGTGACGATCGAGGGGAGTCCGAGGCACGCCGCCGTCGCGCAACAGGCGTTCCACCAGGCCGGGCTCGCCGACCGGATCGACCTGCTCGTCGGCGAAGCACGCGACACGCTCGCGACGGTTGCGGGCCCGTTTGACGCGGTGTTCCTCGACGCCGACAAGGCGCCGTTGCCCGACTACTTCGCGCTCGTGATGCCGTTACTGCGGTCGGGCGGGCTCCTGTTGTGCGACAACACCTTCATGGACGGGCGCATCGCCGCGCCTCCCAGTCCGGCCGATGCCGCGGATCTCGCCGGTATGCGTGCGTTCAACGCGCTGTGCGCCGCCGATCCGCGGCTCGTGACGGCGGTGATCCCCGTACGGGACGGGTTGCTCGTCGCGGTCAAGGTCGCCGACTGACATCCACCAGGTCGCGGGTGCGGGAGGCGCTGGCTCGCGCCGGCGGTGTCGCCGCGCGCGGTGCGGTCGAGCAACGGGCGCGCGAACCGGTGGCGCATCCGTTCGCCTCCGCGCGGGTGCTTGAGGGCGCGCGGATGGCCGCGCTCCCCGTTGGCGACGCGCATCCCGCTCCGGACGGATCCGGGTTCGTCGACGGAATCCAGCGTCTGGTGGTCGACGGCCATTACGGCCTCGTCCCAGTGATTCGCGGGCACGTGGCCGCCGCCGTGCTCGAGCGGGTCGACGGTGTGCTCTCGGCGGTCGCAACCGAGTTCGAGGAGTTTCTCGTCGTGCCGGTCCGCCGCCTGTCGGCGCCACAGCACACGGCTCTCGAACAGGTTGGTCTCGCGGTGTATGACAGCGATCCGGGCGCCCGACCCCATCCGATCGTCGATCGCTACGCGGCGCTGCAGGTCATCGAACGCCGGCGCGAGCGGGCGGAACTGGCCGCGGCCGGCGCGTTTCTCCGGGCGCGCCCGGGCGGGTGGCTGTTCAGGGATGGCAGCATCGGGGGACTGGCGGCGTTGCCGGGGGGCGACCGGGTGGTCGGGTTGGTCAAGAGCCACGAAACGCAGTTTCTCGACGGGGAAGACCTGGTCGTGGCGCTGACGCTTCCCGAGGGTTGCCGATCCGGGGTGTTCGAGCGGATCGAAGAGGGGCGGCGGCCGATGCTGACGTGGTACCTTAGGCTATGGCCATGGAGCGAATTGGACTTGTTGCACGGCCTGATGCGCGTCGAACGATGTCCCGGTGACCACGTGATCGCCGAAGCCGGCGACGTGAGCCGCTGGTTGCTCGCGGAGCGGACGCCGATCTCGGCACCGGACGCGCGGTGGGATCGACTGATCTATCCAATTCACGAGGTGGAGATGTATCTCCGCGCGCGCGTCGGTGGTTGGGGATGACGGCCGACACGGCCCCGGTCATCGGGCGGGTGGTGGCGACCGAGCAACTCCCCGCCGGGCCCCACCAGTTCCATTTCTGGACGGCGACCCACACGTCGATCGGGATCGGGGCGATCGTCCGCGTCGACGCCCCGGACGGGCGGGTGGTGTACGCCGTGGTGATCGACGGCCGCGCGTATTCCGATCTCGTCAGTCCGTTGCACGACGTGCTTGCGGCGGAAGGCGATCCCGCCGTCACGGCGCCGCCGACCCGCCGTACCGAGATCCGGTTGTGGACCGGTGCGGTCTTGCGCCAGATACCGGAGGAACCGTTGCAACCGGTTCCGCTGGCGGAGGTGCGAGAGGCCACGGCCGCGGACGTCGAGATCGCGTTGCGGATGGATGCGTACGTGCGCGCGACGCCGTCGACGGCGATTCCGGTCGGCATGTACACGGCGGCCGGGATGCGGGCTCCGATCTATCTCGACGCCGATTTCCTGCTCGGTCCGGAATCGGCGCATCTCAACATCAACGGCGTGTCCGGTCTGGCGACCAAGACGAGTGCGGTCACGTTTCTGCTGCAATCGGTTTTTGCGCACTTTCCCGCGTCCAAGGGGCGCATCGCCGCGGTCTGCTTCAACGTCAAAGGACCCGACCTGGCGTTTCTCGATCAACCGGCCGACCTGGACGACGACGACCGCGCGATGTACGCGGCGTTGCGTGTGCCGGCCGAACCGTTCGGACGGTTGCGCTACTTCGCGCCGCTCAAGGCGGACGGCGTCAACCTCAACACGTTGCGTTCGCATGAGGATCTGGCGGCATCGGTCGAGCCGCTCATCTGGGGGCTGCGGGAGGTTTTGGATTACAGCGAGGTCCTGTTGAACCGGGACGACATCGACGCCAAAGCCGACGCGTTTCTGGACTTCCTCGCCGACCGCGTCGTGGGGAAACGCTTCGACGATGATTGGGGCGGGCGGCACCTGGTGGAGAGCTTCACGGCGCTCGAGCGGCTGTTCCGGGCCATCTTCGACGGACTCGAAACCACGGGCGGCCGCGATATGTGGCGCACGCATCACATTGCGACCATCCGCAAGGTGCGCAACCGGTTGCTCAACATCTCCACCCGCTGTAAAGGGCTGGTGACCGACGACGAGGGCGCGCACGATCTGCCGTTTGGCGCATTCGAGGACCGGTCGGTCTACGTCGTCGATGTGGCGGGGGTGGATCCGCTGGGCCAGGACCTCGTCTTTACGCGGGTCGTCTCGAAACTGCGCGAGCATCTCGAGCGGGGCGATCTCGGGGTGGAACACGTCATCGTGTTCGTCGACGAGCTCAACAAATACGCGCCGGGCGACGGACCGGATACATACGTGCGGCGCATGTTGCTGGATATCTCGGAACGCGGACGATACCTGGGGCTGGTCCTGTTCGGTGCGCAACAGTTTCGCTCGCAAGTGCACCGGCGGGTCGTCGGGAACGCGAGCACGACCGTGTACGGACGCATGGACATGGACGAACTGGCCATGCCGGGGTACGCCGTACTCTCCCCGGCGACCAAGATCAAGTTGGCGACGCTGCCCAAAGGCGAGCTCATGGTCCGGCATCCGCACTTCACGCAGCCGATCTTCCTGAAGTTTCCCCGGCCGGCGTCGCTGGCGGGACGGCAGGGGATCGAACAATTTCCCCCGGTGGCGGACGTCCCGTTCGACGACGCCATTGCCCGTCAGCTTTCGGCCATGGATCGGCGGATCGTACGGGCGCGGGTGGTGGATCTGATTGCGGGCCGGCGTGAGGACGAGGTGCGGGCGGCGCTGCTTGCCACCAGGCGCGCCAAACCGAGCGATCCGCTGGCCTACTTCCGTGCGCGGCTCGGCGCCGTCATTGCGACAACCAGAGGCGACGCCCCTGACGGGGACGGGCTGCGGTCCCTGAAGCCGGTGGAGGATCCCTATGCGCCCTGACGTTTGTGTCGCCGTGTCGGCCCTCGGATTCGCGATCACCGCGAGTTCGCTCGCCGCGCAACAGACGCCGCTCCGGTTCGGCCCGACGGCGGGTACGGTCGTGCACACGCTCACCGAAGTCCGGACCGTCACGACGCTGTTCGGGTTTCCCGCCCTGCCCGATGGCGCCGCCTTCGAACACGATCGGCGGGTCAGCGCGACGCAGCGCGTGGTGGCGGCGGAGGAAGGGGGGTGGACGGTCGCCGTCGAAATCGACTCGGTTCGCGCGCGGCGGCGGGCGCCCGAGGGTGCGTGGCTGGCGGTGGTGGACACGGGCAGCGTCGGGCAGCCGGTGCGGCTGGTCATGACGCCGCGGTTCGCGATGGCCGCCGTCCACACGGCGATTGCCGCCGACCACGACGTGCTGCGCGTGATGGGCGCGTGGGTGGCGGGGCGCGGATTCGCGTTTCCCGAGGGACCGGTTGCAGCCGGCGGCACGTTCGAAACGGGTAGCGCCTTCCGCTTCGTGGCGGCATTGATCCCCGAGCAGGGCATGACGTTGCGCGTCCCACTGTCCGGGCCGGTGCTCATGCAGGTCGACAGCGTGGTCGCCAACGAGTCCGACGAGGTGACGTACCTGAGCTTCACGGGGTCGTTCGCGCCCGAAACCGTCGCGACGGGGGGTGAGGCGGGCAACGCGCAATCGTCGCTGGCGGGCGGATACGCCGGGCGGCTGATCTGGTCGCGTGGATGGAACGCGTTCGTGTCAGGCGTCGTGCGCGTGCGCGTGGAGGGCCAGGTGACGGCGGAGTCCGCCGCCGGAGCGTTCAGCGGGCACGTGCAATGGGAAGCCACGATCACGCACCAGGTGCGTTTCTAGGCACGTGAAGCTCGCCCACATCGCGGATCTCCATCTCGGCTACCGGCAGTACCCGCGGCAGACCCCGCACGGCATCAATCAGCGCGAAGCCGACGTCGCCGGGGCGTTCCGGCGCGCGCTGGACGCGATCATCGAGGAGGGGCCCGACCTCATTCTCGTGGCGGGCGACGTGTTCCATTCCGTTCGACCCACCAACGTCGCCATTCTGGATTCCTTCCATCAATTCCGCCGTCTGCGCGAGGCCTTGCCGAAGACGCCGGTCGTCATCATCGCCGGCAACCATGATACGCCCCGTTCGGTCGAAACCGGGTCGATTCTGAAGTTGTTTTCCGTCCTCGGGGGCGTGCACGTGGTGGCACACGCGTCACGCCGGGTGGTGTTCGAGGATCTCGACACGGCGGTGCTGTGCGTTCCCAACCACGCGTGGAGCGGCGTCCCGCGCCCGGCGGTCGCCCCCGATCCGGCGGTGCGCTGGAACATTCTGATGACACACCGTGAAGTGGAGGGAGCGTTGCCCGCCGACCCGTCCATGCTCGGATACGGTGGCACGCCGATCAAACACGCGGACGTGCATGCCGAGGAATTCGATTACGTGGCACTCGGGCACTACCACGTCGCGACGGCAGTCGAACCCAACATGTGGTACGCCGGATCGCTGGAGTACGTGACGACGAACCCGTGGGGCGAATCGCGCGAGCGCGGCTCGGCCAGCGGGGTGGGCCGCAAGGGGTGGTTATCGGTCGCGTTCACCGATCAGGCGGAGGTCACGTTCCATGCGATCGATCTCGCGCGCCGCGTCATCGACCTCGATCCGATTCACGGCGCCGGGTTGGCGGCGGCGGAGATCGACGGGCAAATCGCGCATCGGGTGTCCGGTGTGGCGGGAGGGATCGAGGGTCAGATCGTGCGGCAGGTCGTGTACGATGTGCCGCGCATTACCGCGCGTGACCTCGATCACGCCGCCGTGCGCGAGTGGAAGACGCGGGCATTGCACTACCGGCTCGACCTGCGCCGGCCGGACGAGCCACGTCAGATCGGTGTCGGGGCGCCGGGCCGCCGGCAGACCCTGCCCGAAATCCTGGCGGAGTTCCTCCAGCAGCGGACGTTGCCGGCGGAGGTCCCACGCGAGCGGCTCCTCGCGCTGGCGGCGCACTATCTCGACGCGGTCGAAGAAACGGACGGGGGCGCGTAGGTGCGACTGGATCGCGTGCAACTCGTCAATTTCCGCCAGCATGCGGACACGGTGATCGAGTTCGGCCCCGGCGTCACGGCGATCATCGGTCCCAACGGGGCGGGCAAGACCACGTTGTTGGAAGCGATCGCGTGGGCGTTCTACGGAACCCCGGCGGTGCGGGGCAGCCGCGACTCGATCCGCTGGAATCGCGCGCCGGCGCGGTCGCCGGTACGGGTCGACGTGGAGTTCGGGCTGGGAAGTCACGACTACCGCGTCGCCCGCACGTTGTACGGCGCCGAGTTGTTCCAGGACAGGGCGGACGCGCCGATCGCGAACAGCCCGCAGGAGGTGACGGCACGGGTCCGCCGCGTGCTCGGCATGTCGCGCGAAGAGTTCTTCAACACCTACTTCACGGGTCAGAAGGAACTCGCCGTGATGGCCTCGATGGGGCCGACGGATCGCGGGCGGTTCCTGTCCAGGATCCTCGGGTACGAGCGGTTGCGACTGGCCCAGGACGAGCTGCGCACGACACGATCGGCGTTGCGTGGCGAGTTGGTGGGGCTCGAACGCGCCTTGGGCGATCCGGCCGAACTCGCGCGCGAGCGCACGGAGGCCGAACGGCGCTGCGCTGAGGTCCGGAAGGCGGTCGCGGGCGGCGAGAAGACCATGGCCGCCGCGGTGGCACGGCGCGACCACGTTGGGCCGGCGTGGACGGAGATGGGGCGCGTGCGCGAATCGGTGCTGGCCCTCGAGAGCGATCGGCGCGTGGCCGACAAGGACGTGCTCGAGGCACGCCGGGAGTTCGAGCGTCTCGATCGGGAGATGGCGGAGGCGCTCGCCGCGCAGTCAAAGCTGAAGGAACTCGAGCCCCATCTCGCCGCCATCGCCCCGCTTCGCGAGGAACTCGACCGACTCGAACGGGAAGGGCGCGCGGCGGGCCAGCGGCGACTCCTGACCGGGCAATTGGCCGAGGTGCGTTCCCAGGCGGGTCGTACCGCCAAGCGTCGCCTTGCGATCGGCGACCCGCTGCCGCCGGTGCGGGAAGCGCAGGAAGAGTTGGACGCGGCCCGCGCGCGCCTCAAGGTCTGCGAGGAGGACGAGGAGCGGGTTCACACCGAGTGGGTGCGGGACAAGCAGGACGCGGAGACCAAGCGCCTTACCCTGCGTGACCAGTACCGGGATCTGCAACGTCACCGCGAGCACGTGGTCGAAGCCGGCCCGGACGGTGCCTGCCCGACCTGCGCGCGCACGCTCGGCCCGGAGTATGAAAGCGTCCTCGTTGCTCTGGCGGAGCAACTCGAGGCCATCGAGTTGAACGGGAGGTTTTTCAAGCAACGGGTCGAGCAACTTGCCAAGGAACCGGACGAACTCGTCGAGCGGCGCCGGGCGACGGCGGAGGCGCGCGCGGCGCTGGAGCACGCCGGGGAGCGTCACGCGGCCGCGCGCACGCGTGAAGACGAGGCGCGGGGGTTCGACGAGGAACTCAGTCGCCACTCGACGCGAGCGACGGACCTGGAAGCGGCGATCGCGGCGCTGCCCGAGTCGTACGATGCGGAGCGACACGATGCGGTGCGGGATCGACTGCGCGAGTTGGAGCCCACCGCGAATCAGGCGACCGCCTACCGGGTGCAGGCGCAACGCGCCGAGCTGTTAGTGCAGGAGGCGGAGGTCGCGGATCGTCTTGCGTCCGCGTGTGAAGCGCGTGTTGCCGAGCTGGTGCAGTCGATTGCGGCGCTGGGTTACAGCGACGAGCGCTACCAGGCGGCCCGCGCTGAGTACGATGCGGCGGAGGCCGCCGTGCGGGAGGCGGAGCTGAGTTTGTCTGCGCATCAGGGCGACGTGAAAGCCGCCGAGGCGGCGCTGGCCTCGGTGACCCGGCGGGTGGAGGAGCGCGCCGCTCGGGCCGCGCGATCGGTCGAGATCCGGACGGACGTTGCCGTCCACGATGAATTGGACGAAGCGTTCGGGGATCTGCGGACCAGCCTGAACGCGAGCCTGCGTCCGGAACTGTCGGATATCGCATCCGGGTTTCTCGGAGATCTGACCGAAGGGCGCTACCACGAACTCGAGTTGGACGAACAGTATCGGATGACGGTGTTGGAGGATGGTGATCCCAAGCCGGTGATCTCGGGGGGCGAGGAAGATATCGGCAACCTCGTCCTCCGGCTGGCCATCAGCCAGATGGTTGCGGCGCGAGCCGGCCAGCCGTTCTCGTTATTGGTGCTGGACGAGATCTTCGGGAGTCTGGATGACCATCGGCGCCAGCACGTCGTGCAGTTGTTGCGCCGGCTCGGCGACCGCTTTCCCCAGGTGATACTCATCACGCACATTGAGTCGGTACGCGATGCCGTCGATCGCGTCCTCCGTGTGACGCTTGACAGCGCGGTGGGCGCCGCCATTGTCCGGGAGGACGCTGGAGGTTCCGATGAAGATGTGGCGGCCTGACCGCGCGGTCACCGGCCCCTTTGCCGCCGTCGAAGCCGACATCCCCCACCTGAACCGGGTGTTTTCCGACGCGTTCACCGATCGGTATCGTCGGGATGGGATGGTCGGAGTGCGCGTGCCGGAACTCAATCCAGCCATCTGGCGCTACGCGCTGCGGGACGCCGGGCCGGGTGCCATGGTGTGGCGCGACGAAGATGATGCGTTGGTGGCGTTCAACATCGCGCACCATTCAGGTGGGGAGGGGTGGATGGGCCCGTTGGCGGTACGGCCCGACCGGCAGGGGTTGGGTGTGGGCGGCGCCATCGTGCGCTCGGCGATCGAGTGGTTGGAAGGCGCCGACGTGGGCACGATTGGTCTCGAGACGATGCCCCGTACGGTCGACAACATCGGTTTCTACAGCCGCATAGGGTTCGTGCCCGGCCATCTCACGGTCACGCTGAGTCTGGACGTGGTGGGTCAAGCGGCCCGCGAACGGGGTACACGGCTCCACCGGCTCCAGGCAGACGAACGCGCCGATCTCGTGCGACGGTGCCAGGACCGGCTTGCCACCTCCGCGCCGGATCATGACTTCACCCGGGAACACGAACTCACCCAGGAACTGGCGATTGGGGATACGGTGGTGCTGGAAACGGGAGGGCGGGTCCGGGCGTTCGCGTTGTGGCATTCGGCGGCGCTGGCCGAATCGCGGCCGGCGGACGAGGTCCGCGTGCTCAAGTTGTTCGCGGAATCGGCGGAGGCGTTTGGCGAGGTCCTGCGCGCGGTCGAAGCGTGCGCGGTGGCGCTCAGCATTCGGCGGGTGACCGTGCGCTGCCAGACCGCGTTTGCCGCGTCGTTCAGGACGTTGATTGCCCGTGGGTATCAGGTCCGCTGGACCGACCTGCGGATGACCCTGGAGGGGTATCCCGAGGTCGCCGTGCCCGAAGGTGAAGTCCTGTTCTCAAACTGGGAGATCTGAGCACCGCACGCGTCGGTCGTCCTCGATAGCGCGGCTCAACGGCGGGGATTCGCCGCCGTCGTGTCGTCGTCAGGGCGTATTCGACCGTCCGCCGGCGTCGCGCCGCGCATCCGCCTCGACGATCCCGACCACCACCAGGGCGACGGCGAGTACCAGCGGGACATGGGTCCACCCGGTGTGGAGATCGGCGATGAACGTCAGCGTCACCCATGCCACGCCACAAATGCATGCCGCGAGGAACAACACGATCGGGTTACGCATGGCGCATGGACTCCGGTATCTGGTTGCTTGACGTTGTCAAAAGCTGGCCCGTATATTGCGATCGCGTATCGGGGGCGGAGAGTACGTTATTGAGCCAACAGGCTCGAATGCGAATCCGGTTGCCGCGGCCCATGTCATGCCCCTCGGGGGAAGGCAAACGTCGCAGCGAGGGTTCGGGACGTATCAGGTTCGGGCTTCAATAATCCTCTTCGTTCCCAACCACATTGCCGCCGGTGCGCCTTGGGTGCGCCGGCGGTCTTGTGTTTCGGCAACCGCGAAAATAGCCTTCACAGTTCACCGTGACAACGTGCCCCACCCGGTCGCAGGAGCCGCCGTGCCGCCAACGATGCCCATCACGCCTGTCACACACGAGCCGGAACACGTGCGCTCGAAGCGTGAGCAGCGCGCGGAACTGGCCAGGTTTCGTGCCGCCGCCACCGGTCGGTATGCCGAGTTGGTCGTCGAGCAGTTGACCTTGCTCGGGGAGGATACCGACCGCGAGGGGCTGCAGCGAACGCCCGGGCGGGTCGAGGAAGCCATGAAATGGCTCACCCGCGGCTACGAGACCTGCGTCTCCGACGTGGTGAACGGGGCCGTGTTCAGCGAGGCACACGAGAGCATGATCCTCGTGCGCGATATCGAGATCTATTCGTTGTGCGAACATCACATGCTGCCGTTTTTCGGCAAGGCACACGTGGCCTACGTCCCCAACGGGAAGATCATCGGGTTGTCCAAGATCCCGCGCATCGTGGATGTGTTTGCCCGCCGGCTCCAGGTGCAGGAGCGGCTGACGGATGATGTGGCGGACGCCCTGATGGACGTGCTCGCGCCGCACGGCGTCGGTGTGGTGGTGGAAGCGTTTCACCTGTGCATGATGATGCGTGGGGTCGAGAAGCAGAACTCGAAGACGGTCACCAGCGCGGTGCGCGGGTCGTTTCGCGAGGATTTCAAGACCCGTGACGAGTTTCTCCGCCTGGTGCACGGCGGCCATCGCGGCCTCGATTGAACGCGCTCGCCGGGCGTCTGGCGGTCGTGACCGGCTGGAGTCGTGGGATCGGTCGGGCGGTGGCGGATGTGCTGGTGGGGGCCGGCGCGACGGTCGTGGGGCTCGCCCGCACGGCGCCGGACGGTGGGCAGGTGCAGGGGATGCCATGCGACGTGACCGATGGATCGAGTGTCGAACACGCCGCCGGTCAGATCATGGAACGGCACGGCGCGCCGTCCATTCTGGTGCACAGCGCTGGGGCGTTCCTGTTCAAGGCGTTTGCCGAGACGACGAGTGCGGAATTCCGCGAGCAGGTCGAAGCCAACCTGGTGGGGGCGTTTCACGTATTGCGGGCGTTCGTGCCTGCGATGTGCGAGCGCGGCGGCCGCGTCGTGACCATCGGCAGTATCACCGATCACGTCCCGCTGCCGGGCAATACGGCGTACGGCGCCAGCAAGGCCGGGCTGCGCGGGTTGCATGACACCGTGGCGGCGGAGTATGCTGGTCGCGGCGTCACGATGACCCTGATCTCACCCGGCGCGACCGATACCACGCTGTGGGATGCGGTCGATCCGGATGGTCGAGCGGATCTCCCGGACCGGTCGGCCATGCTGCGCCCCGAGGACGTCGCCGACGCGGTGCTGTTTGCGGTGACTCGTCCGCCGCGGGTCCGCGTCAACGTGATGCACCTGGAAGCCGGATGATCTCTGCGCGATCGTTCTCTCACCGGTTGCGGTAGTCATGTTCCTCGAGCTGGCTGAATTCCTGCGGTGCCCGTCCGATCACGAGGAGAAACCGCTCGTCGTGGCGACCGGCGCGATGAAGCGGCGTTCGATCGTGTTCGGCACGATCGGGTGTCCGGTCTGCCGGAAGGAATTCCTGATCATCGATGGCGTGGCCCGTCTCGGTGAGGTGGACGAGGTGCCGGCTCCTGAGAGCATGGCCGCGAGCGACATGGTGCACGCGTGGCTCGGCCTCGCGAGCCCCGGGGGGTATGTCGTGTTGGTCGGGTCGGCGGGGCAGCTTGCCGCCGGCCTCACGGCGCGCATGGAGGAGGTGCGCTTCATCGCGGTGAACCCGATCGGCGAAGTGGGCGCACCGCGGGTCAGCGTCATTCGCGGACCGGGCATCATGGTCCGGTCAGGGATGGCGCGCGGCGTGGTGGTGGGAGCCGAGCGGGCCAGCGAGCCATGGCTGCGAGAAGCTGCTCGCGTACTGCTGCGCGGTCAGCGACTCGTGGTCCTCACCGAAAAGGTGACGCCTCCCGATGGCGTGGACCAACAGGCCGTGGGTCATGGTGCCTGGGTTGGCGTGAAGCG
Organism: Gemmatimonadales bacterium; assembly: GCA_036397455.1. GTDB lineage: Bacteria > Gemmatimonadota > Gemmatimonadetes > Gemmatimonadales > GWC2-71-9 > JADFNB01. The sequence goes on from DASWIX010000037.1 coordinate 61,692, forward strand.
CTGAGGGCTGCTACTCCGCATACAGTATTTCGATCAGGTCCGCATAGTTCTGCTCGACGACGCGCCGCTTGACCTTCAAGGTCGGCGTCAACTCCCCGCTCTCGATCGTGAAGTCCCGCTCCAGCAGGGCCAGCTTCTTGGGCGTCTCGTACGACGCGAGCCCGCGCAAGTTGAGCATCACTTCCCGCTCCAGCTTGGCGACGACGTCGGGGTGTTTCAGCAAGGCGGGGTAATCGTCGGCTGGCAGGTTGCGTTCGCGCGCCCAAGCCGTCACCGCGTCGGCGGCCGGCACCACCAACATGCTGGAGAACTTGCGGCGATCGCCGATCATCACGGCATTTTCCACGAACTTGTTGGTCTTCACCAGGTTTTCGATCGGTTGCGGGGCGATGTTCTTGCCACCCGCGGTCACGATGAGGTCCTTCTTGCGGTCGGTAATGCGCAAGTATCCGTCCGCATCGAGTTCTCCGATGTCGCCCGTGTGGAGCCACCCCTCGCTATCGACGGTTTCGCGCGTCGCCTCGGGTTTCTTGTAGTAGCCGAGCATGACGTTCGGGCCCCTCGCGAGGATCTCGCCATCCTCGGCGATGACCACGCTGACACCGGGGATCGGTCGGCCCACCGTGCCCATCTTCGGGCGGTCGAGCGGATTGACCGCAATGACCGGCGACGTTTCGGTCAGGCCGTACCCTTCGAGAATCGGCAGGCCGGCGGCGTAGAAGAACTTGGCGATCTCCGCCGAGAGTGGCGCGCCGCCGGACACGAAGAACCGGATACGACCGCCGGTGCGCGCCTGGAGCTTCGAGAACACCAGACGATCGGCGAGGCGTTTCTTGACGCCGAGCCACGCCGGCACCGGACGACCGTCGAGCACCAGGTCGGCCCACAGTTCGGCGTTGCGTTTGGCCCAGAAGAAGATGCGGCGCTTGGCCGCGCCACCGGCGAGTGCATTCTCGAGCACGCGCGCGTAGATCTTCTCGTACAGCCGCGGCACGGCCAGCACGATGGTCGGACGGACTTCGCCCATGTTGGCCGACACCGCTTCGATGCTCTCGGCGTAACTGATGGTACAGCCGCCGTGGAACATCGTGTAATGACCCGCCATGCGCTCGAAACTGTGCGACAACGGCAGCAGGGACAGCGCGGAATCGTCCGGTCCGATCGGCAGGACCTTCAGCGCGCCCAGGACGTTGGTCGTGAAGTTGCCGTGCGACAGCATCACGCCCTTTGGGTCGCCGGTGGTTCCCGACGTGTAGATCAGCGTAGCCAGTGCATCCGGGTCCACCGCCAGCGCCTCTTCGCGGTAGGCGGGATGTGAGGACTCGATGGCCGCCCCGCGCTGCATGAGTTCCTGGAGGGTCATGGTCGCGGGATCGCCGAGATCCTCGAACGCGATCACGTGCTTGAGGTCGGGGGTCTGATCGCGCGTTTCCACGATCTTGTCGTATTGCTGCCGATCGGCCACGAAGATCGCCACGGCGCCCGAATCGCGTATGACGTAGGCCGCCTGTGCGGCCGGCAGCGTCGGGTAGATCGGCACGTCGGCGCACAGGGCGGTGAGGCACGCGAAGTCGGCCTGGGCCCATTCGGGCCGGTTCTCGGAGAGGATGGCCACGCGATCGCCGGGTACCACGCCGATATCCCGTAGGCCCAGGGCGGTGTGTTTGACCCGGCGGGCCAACTCTTGATGGGTCAGGTCGTGCCAGGTGTCGCCGGACTTGAACCGCAGCGCCGCGCGTTTCGACGAGTACCGTTCGATTGCGCGGAAAAAGAGTTCATTGAGCGTTCGCGGCGTTTCCATCGGTGCCTCCGCCTTGGTGAGCGCTAGTTCTTCAGGAAGATCACGGTGAACCGCACCGGCGAACCGGCCACGACGTCGCCGAGTGCCGTCGTCGAGACCGCTTCCACCACGATGCTGTCGGGCTGGGTCGGCCCGACCCGACGGACCGTGAGCGAGACCCGGCCGTCGGAGGCGGTGCGCAGTTCGACGTGCAAGGGATCATCGACCGTATCCGCCGCCGACTCCAGCGCCACCCCGTTCGCCGCCGCCGGATCGACGAGGTCGAAGATGACGGGCTTGGCCCCGGCGGCCTGGGCCTCGCCGGGCTTGGAAGTGAGGTCGTAGACCATCACCACGAGCGAGGGGGAGAACTCCGCGGCGGTATCGACCTCGAGCCGGATATCGCTCACCGCCGCGATGGAGTCGGGGGCGCCTGTCACGAACACCTGGATCGGCGGGTCGATGAATATGCCCTCGGCACGCCCCTGCACACGCCACGGTCCGCCCGGTGTCCGTGCCACGACGTGGCCGGTCAACGAATCGAGCGAGATGCCGACCGGAACGGTGTCGAGTTCGAGCACGACCCACGTCAACTGGACCTCGGGCAGCGTCTTCCCGCGGATGTCGATGGCGCGGGCGGTCAAGGTCACCGTATCGCCTTCTTCGAGCCGCGGCGACGCCGGCCCGGTGTACTCGATCGCGATGACGTCGCTGAAGTCGCCGGTGAGCTGTTGGCACGCGACGGCACACGCCACCACGAGAACGGCCCGTCTCAGGGCGTACCTCCCGCATCGATGCTCGCGAGCGTTTCCTGGGCATGCGCGATCCAGCGCGCCGCATCCGGCCCACGCGGGGGCTGTCCCAGGAACGCCTTGAGGTGCCGGGCGGCGGCTTCGGTTTCCCCACGTCGGATCAGCAGGAACGCCAGGCCGTAGTGCGCCCCGGCGAGCGCGTGATCGACCTCGAGCGCGCGGCGATAGATCCGGATCGCTTCGTCGATCCGGTGGGTCTTGGTGAACGCGATCGCCATGTTCTGGAGTACACGCAGATCGGTTGGATGGTCGCGCAACGCGAGGCGGTAGGAAGTCAGGGCCGCGTCGTAATCGCCCTGCCGCTCCAGGGCGAGTGCCTCGTTCAGGTAGTCGAGCCGTTGCGGCTTGAGTTCACCATCCCGCCGGCGCCGAAAAAGTCGCTTCCAGAAGCCCATGTCCGGGTCAAGATACCGTTGCCCCAAGGCATTGGCAACGCGCTGCTTAGCTGTTGATGCCGGCGCGTCCGCAGGATACGTTACCCCTATCATGGCAACCGGATCCGGTGCAGCGCGCGACGTGTTGGAGGTCGATTGGGCCTTTTTTGGCGAACTGTGCCGTGCGCTGGCGCTCAGGGTCGCCACCACGTTTGATCCCGAGATCATCGTCGGTATCGCCAAGGCGGGCGTGATTCCCGGTGCGGTCGTCGCGTCCATCCTGCAACGCGATTTCGCCTCGATGGCCGTCACGCGGTCGCGCGCCAACGTGCGACCCACGCTCGTCACCGCTCCTCCGCCCAGCGTGCAGGGCCGGCGGGTCCTCATCGTGGACGAGACGTGCGATTCTGGCGACACGCTCAAGCTGGCCCTGGCCGCGGTGCGCGAGCACCGGCCGGCCGATGTGCGGACCGCCGTGTCGTTCAACACCGGCGCGTACGCGCCGGATTACTACGCGCTCGCCACCGACAGCCTCATCGTGCTGCCGTGGGATCGGGAGGTGGTGATTGATGGGGCACTGGTGACGCGGCCCGACTACGCCGCCTGGCTCAAACCGCCGGGCTGAATCCCGCAGCACGGGGGCGAAACGACATATCGGGGCGTCGGTGAAGCAGGGATCCCTGGTGCCGGATCAGGGCGTGACGCCCTGGCCCGCCAGCAGCGTCATATAGTCCTGGCCGGCGTTGACCGCGTCATAGACCATTTGCAATGTCTCGGGAGCCCCTGCCAGAAACCGGCAGCGCGAATCGTTACGCGTGCGGCATTCGATCTCCATGACCGCCACGTCCTGATCGGCGAGACGGCCCAGGAACCCCGCCAACATCCCAGCGGTGATATGACAGGCCGGTGCGAGCGCATTGGCACTCGGCTCCGCCTCGGCCCAATCCGACGAATCGATGGCCAGACCGCTGGCGCCGAGAGGCGTGATGCTGACCGAACCCCATCCCTGTACCTGGAAGAATCCGGCCAGCACCGAGCCGAGCTGATCCGCGGCGATATCGGCCGGATCCGCGAGCCCGCGCGTTTCGCGCAACCACGCGGCAAACACGTCGTACACCTGGTCACCGGCGGCGAAGCCGGCTTCCTGCAACGACGCGGTGGCCGCCTCGCCGTACTCCCGCTCCAGGATGTGGCGCAGGCTGTGAAGTCCGCGCGTGCCAAACCCGACCAACGTCCCGTCGAAGCTCATCGCCCTTTCCCTTCTTCCGCGAGCACGGCCATCGTGATGTCGACCAACCGGTCGAGTTCGTCGCCCGACGCCTCGGCGAGCAGTTCTTCCTGCGTGCCGTGGCGCTTGGCGAGGGTGTCCACCAGCCGGCGCAGGAACCCCAGGAAGGCGATGCGCTCGAGGCTGGCCCGCCGTTCGGAGTCGGTCAGTTCGTTGCGACGATTCGCCACTCGCTCGAATCGGTAGGCACTGCGCAAGGCCTTGGCGGTCAGATTGCCCACGGCCTTGGTGAACTCGATGTCCTGATCCGAGAACACATTCCCGTCGCGGAAGGTCCGCAGGAAGATCGCGCCGATGGCCACGCGACGCCACGTGATGGGGATGACCGTGATCGTCCGTACGTTGCGGTTGGCCAGGGCACCGCGAATGTGGACCAGGTTCGGGTCCTTCTGCGCGTCCGAAATGAACACCGCCTCGCCCGATTCCAGGGCCCGCTTCAACTCCGGATACCGCTCGAGGTCTACGACGTAGTTGCGAATGCTGGGGTCTTCATAGGACGCGACGAGCCGTGCGGTCGATCCGCCTCGCTCCGCGAGAAAGATCGAGCACCGATCGAGGCCGAACGTCTCGCCCAGCTTCTGGGTAATCGTCTGGAGGATGTCGACGAAGTTCAGCGTCCCCGAGATCTCCTGCAGGATGTCGACCAGCGCGTAGAGCTGTTTCTGCTCGTGCTCCAACTCCGCGACGCGCGCGTTGAGTTGCGCGGTTTCGGAGACGGTTTCTCGGGTGACGGGCTTTGTCATGGACCCCTGCACGGGTAAGCGTGCGTGAAGTTTGTGTCTCTCGACTGCAAGGCGTCAAGGCGGTACCATACGAGCATGCGACACGTACGAGCGATTCTGGCGCTGTCAGCCGTCCCGCTGGGCCCGCTCGCGGCGCAGTCGACCGTGTGGCCTCCAGCGGTCCCGGCGCTGCCGGGAGCCGGCCGGCCGGTCGATCGGGCGGAGACCGCGGCACGGCGCGCGCGGCTGCTGGCGCGGGTCGGGCAGGGCGTCGTCGTCATCGCGTCCGGGACGCAACGTGACCTGGAAGCGGACGTGCTCCAGGACAACGATTTCCGACCGAACGACTACTTCTTTTACCTGACCGGGATCGAGACGCCCGACGCGGTCCTCGTGCTGGCGGCACGGCGCGACGGACCGGACGAGACCTTCCTGCTGCTGCCGGAGCGCAATCCGCGACGGGAGCAGTGGACGGGGGCGACGCTCGGGCCGGGCCCCGAGGCCGCCGCCGAAACAGGCATCGAGGCGGTGCTCCGCGTGAGGGCCGCCGATTCCCTCATCCCGGCGCTCAGCCGGCTGATCGCGGGACCGCTCTACGTCACGCAGGAACCGGCCGGGGCCGGGGCCGGCGCGATGGAGACGCGCAACGTCGGGCCGATCCTGGACAGCCTGCGGGTCGTGAAGGACGAGGCGGAGCTGCGCCGGTTGCGTCACGCCGCCGAGATCACGGCGGAGGCACAGCGCGCCGCGATGACCGCGGCCGCGCCGGGCATGTACGAGTACCAGCTCGAAGCCGTGATCGAATTCACGTTCCGGAATCTGGGCGCCGACCGGGTCGGGTTTCCGTCCATCGTCGGCAGCGGTCCCAACAGCACCACGCTGCATTACGACGCGAACCGGCGGCTGATGGGGGACGGCGACCTCGTCGTCATGGATGTCGGGGCCGAGTTCGGGCAGTACACTGCTGACGTGACGCGGACGATTCCGGTCAACGGGCGGTTCTCCGACCGACAGCGCGCCATCTATGAGCTGGTCCTCGGGACGCAGCAGGCGGCGATCGACGCGGTTCGTCCCGGTGTGACCCTGCCCGAGCTGAGCGCGGTCGCGCGCAGCTACATGCGGCAACACAGCGGCGCGCTGTGCGGTGCGCGTACCTGTGACGCGTATTTCATTCACGGGCTGAGTCACTGGTTGGGGATGCGGGTCCATGACGTCGGTGACTATGCGATGCCGCTAGCCCCAGGCATGGTCCTCACCATCGAGCCCGGGATCTACCTGCCGGACGAGCAACTCGGCGTCCGCATCGAGGACGACGTGGTGGTAACGGAGCGGGGCGCGGAGGTTCTTTCCGCCGGCGCGCCACGGACAACGGAGGACATCGAGGCGTTGATGGCCGGCGGCCACGATACGCGTGCGCGGAGGAGGAACTGATGGCGAGCGACCGTGAGGACGAGCTGGAACTCGAGGACGAACTGGACGACGATCTCGAGGATGAGCTCGAAGAGGAGATGGAGGGTTCGAGGGGTAGCCTGCGAGGATTCGCGATTGGGCTGCTCGTGGGTGCGGTCATGGGAGCCGGGGCGGCCCTGCTGGTGGCGCCGGAGTCGGGGACGGTGACCCGTCGCCGACTGTCACGCCGGTTCCGCGACCTGAAGGACGACGCGGCCGATCAGCTTGGGGAAATCCGCGACGATGCGAGCCGCGGCCTGCGGCGCCAGCGGCGGAAGATCAAACGGCGGCTGTCGTCCTCCTGATCCCGGGCTATCGGGCGGTGATCTCCGTGCGCAGTTGGGCGGCACGCTCGCGGTGCCGGTCGTCCAGCACGTCCGATTGTCGTAGGCCCGGGATCAGTTCGAGTTGGGCGCGGGCCTCGTCGAACCGTTTGAGATCGATGTAGACCTCGGCGAGTTCCAGCCGGTGATGGATGTAGCTCGGCCGGAGCTCGACCGCCCGTTCGAGATGGACCACGGACGAATCCCAATTGGCGCGGTCCATGAAACCGCCGCCCATGAAGGTCTTGGCCAGGAACCTGGTCAGTCCCGACAGGCGCTTCACCTCGGCGTGCCATGCGCCGAGGATGTGGTGCGCCCCGTCGTGGTCGGGATCGAGTTCCAGCGATCGTGCCGCCTCGTCGTAGATCTCCCGCCCGAAGCGGACCCGTTCCTTGCCCCCGCGGGTGCGCGAAAGTTGTCCGAGCGCCAAGGCGAGCGTGAAGTGACCGTCCGCCTCGTTGGGCGCGAACTCCACCGCCCGCACGGCGAAGTCGCGGGCGATGGCGTACGCGCTGTCCCGCGCGCGCTTGATGACATCGGTGTCGCCGAGGAGCAGTTTGGCGACGTCGACCTGGGACCGCGCGGCGCGCCAGAGCGCCCCGTAATCTCGCGGTTCGAGGAGAATGGCGGACTTGTATTCTTCCAGCGCGTCCCCCGGCATGAACAGATCGTTCAAGCTGTCGCCGCGGGCGATGTGTCCTTCGGGTGACTGTGCCAGCAAGGGACCGGCGAGCAGCACCGCGAAGCAGAGCGGGAGGGTTGGGTTGGCCATTGGTGGAGGGTGATAGCGGAGCCCCACCGGGCGCAAGCGGCGGTATTTCACGGTTTACGGGTTGGGCGCGCCCGGACCCCAGTCGGGGAGATGGTCGTCCGCCTCGTCGGGCGTGGTCATGACGTCGAGATCGCGCACCTCGCGTTCGGCCTCGTCGAGCGCATCGCGGTCGACGTCATCGCGGCGGGTCGGGGCAGGGCGGCGTTTCACAAGCCACAGCAGGGCCGCCATCGTGGCGAGGACTGCGATGACCACCAACACGGGACCGACCTAGTCCTCCTCCAGCTCGTCCAACACGTCGGGTTGCCGCACCAAGACGAGAATCGCCGCCTGCGGCACGACCAGGTATCGCTTCGATTCGAACGTGATCTCGACCGCCGCCTTACGGAAGAACAGCGCGAAATCACCGACGCGCGGCTGCATCGGCACGTAGCGCGTTTCACTGTGCGTGACCTTCCACGGCTCGTCGCCGAGTGATGCCGGTTCCGACAGCGGCGTCCCGGGTCCGGTGGCGAGGATGCGGCCGCCCTGCACCGCCTGACGGTCTACCGCGGATGGCGGCAGGTACAATCCGACATCGGTGCGTTCCTCACCCTCCTCGGGTACCACGAGGACGCGGTCGCCGACGACGACGAGTTTCTTGGGGCCGTGCGCCACCGACCGTTACGGATTCATGCTGACGTTCGGTGCCCGTTTCGTGTGGCGTTCGAACCAACTGCGCAGGTAGAGCTGCGTGCGCATGAAATTCGACGGCCGGCTCCCCGTTCCGTGCCATTCGTTCTTGAACCGGACCATGGCCGTCGGGATGCCGCGATACGCCAGCGCCGAGTAGAACTCCTCGGTCTGGGGCATGGGCGTGCGCAGGTCGTTCTCGCCCGTCATGAGCATCGTGGGTGTGGTGACGTTGCCGACGTACATCAGCGGCGAACGACGCAGATGCTCCGACGGATCGTTCCAGGGGAGACTGTCGAAATTGCGGTACCACCCCGGACCGTCGGTCGTGCCGACGAACGAGAGCCAGTTGGTCACCGGACAGTTGGCCGACGCGGCGGCGAAGCGGTCGGTGTGACCGACCGTCCACGACGTCAACACCCCGCCCCCCGAACAACCGTACACGTACAGCTTGTCCTGGTCGATGTAGCCGCGACCGACGACGGTATCGACGCCGGCCATCAGGTCATCGAAGTCCTTGCCGGGGTACGCGCGCTTGATCGCATTCCCGAACGCACTGCCGTAGCCCGAGCTGCCACGCGGGTTGGTGTAGAGCACCACGTACCCGTTGGCGGCGTGCTCCTGCCAGCCGAAGTTGAACCCCACGCCGTACATGCCGTGCGGGCCGCCGTGGATCGCGAGCATCATCGGGTATTTCTTGGCGGGATCGAAATCGGGCGGCTTGACGATCCATCCCTGAATACGGTAGTCGTCGCGCGAGGTGTACCAGATTTCCTCGACTTCGCCCAGTGTCCGGCCGGCCAGCACGTCGTCGTTCACGTGCGTCAATTCCGTCATGGCCGCCGGGCGACGCAGGGTGAAGGTGACGACGTCGCCAGGTTCGTGGATACTGCTGCGGGTGCCGACCACCACGCCGGTATTCGTCATGCTCGCGAGGTTGAACAGATGCGCGCCTTGCGTGATCGGCCGGACGTCTCCGTCGAGTGGCGCGTAGTACATGTTCGACGTGCCGCGGTCCTGCGTCGCGAAGTACACGCCGCGGTTGTCCGGCGACCAGATCAGGCTGCCGGGCGACCGGTCGAGATCATCGAGAATCTCACGCGGGTTGGATCCGTCGATTCCCATCACGTAGAGTTTCGACGTCTCATAGGTATCGTCGCTCCAGTCGTTGCCGGTGTATGCGACGAGTTGGCCGTTCGGCGACACGACCGGACTGCCGTCCGGCCCGCGCCGGGTGGTGAGCTGGCGAATGGTGCCGCTGGCGACGGAGACCGCGTAGATCTCGGACTCACGCCAAACGTGCACGGCGTCTTCCACGCGCAGCGACGAGAACAGGATTGCGCCGCCGTCCGGTGTCCAGGTCGGGCCGCTGTGGTTCCAATCGCCGTCGGTCAGTTGGCGCGGCGTCCCGCCCGAGGCGGGGACGACAAAGATGTGACGGTATCCGTCGTCGATATACCCGACCCGATCGCGCCGATAGCCGAGCCGAGTCACGATCTTCGGGTCACCGGTCCACTTGGCGCCCTCGGGCCGCCCGGGCAGGCGGATACGCCACGTTTCGTTGGACGGCACGTTCATCACGAACGCGATCGACTCGCCGTTTGGCGACCACTCGATGTTGCTGGGCGATTCCTCGACGTGCGTGATCTGGCTGGTCGCCCCCTCCGCGTCCATCCACCGCACGAACAGCTGGGATCCGGTGGGGTCCCCCTGGCGGGTGAAGGCGATCCGCGTTCCGTCCGGCGACCACCGCGGCGAGCTGCCCTCGGTCAGGAACCGGTTGCGGCTGCCGTCGGCATTCATGATCCACAGGGACGGGTCCCAGCGGTCGTTGACCTTGTCGACGTACATCCGCGTGTACACGATCTGCTGCCCGTCGGGCGAGATCTGCGGATCGGCGACGCGCTCCCACTCGAGGTAGAGGCCAAGGGTCAGGCGGTCGCGCGCGTCGTCTTGCGCAACGAGCGCCGGGACCGCCGCGCAGGCGATCCCCAATAGGAGGAAAAGACGTCCTGTGGACATGAACCGGCTCCGGGTGGATTCTGCCGCGAAATTGACACCGGGGCCGCGCGGGCGCAACCTGCGGGCCATGCGCATCGCACTTTACCTGATCTTTGCCGTCTCCGGCGTGGCCGGGCTGATCTACGAATCGATCTGGGCACGCTACCTCGGCCTGTTCGTGGGACACAGCGCCTACGCACAGGTCCTGGTCCTCGCGATCTTCCTCGGTGGGATGGCGCTGGGAGCGATCCTGGTCGCCCGATACACCGACAAGGTACCCGACCCACTGCTCGCCTATGCCGGCGTCGAGTTGATGCTCGGAGTGGCGGCGTTCGGGTTCCATCCGGCCTACCTTGCCGTGACCCAGGCCGCGTACGACCGGGTGTTTCCGGCGTTGGCGGGGACCGCGATGCTCACCGCCGTACAGTGGGCGATCGCCGGGGCGCTGATTCTTCCCCAGTCGATCCTGCTCGGGACCACCTTCCCACTCATGGTGGCCGGCGCGTTGCGCCGCACGGCGCTGCCGCCGGGCAAACCGATCGCCTGGTTGTACTTCGCCAACAGTTTCGGTGCGGCGGTCGGGGTACTGCTGGCCGGGTTCTGGCTGCTGCGGTTGGCGGGACTGCCGGGGACGGTGCTCGCGGCCGGCATGATCAACGTGGTGGTCGCCCTGACGGTGTACCTGGTAGCGCGCAGCCGACCGATCGTGGCCAGAGTGACGGCGGTGCCCGCGGTGGCGGTGCGCCAGGCGGATGGCGATGCACCCGACACCACGCGGTGGCTGCGGTTTCTGTTGCTCGTGAGCTTCGGAACGGCGGCGGCGTCGTTCATGTACGAGATCGGCTGGCTGCGCATGCTGGCGCTCGTGCTCGGGACCGCGACCCATGCGTTCGAGCTGATGCTCTCCGCGTTCATTCTGGGACTGGCACTCGGCGCGTTCTGGGTGCGCGAGCGCGCCGACCGCTGGACCAACCCGCTGTTGGCGCTCGGGGCCGTGCAATGGAGCATGGGTCTGCTCGCGTTGGCGACCATTCCGCTCTACCTGGCGTCGTTCGGCTGGACCGCGCATCTGATGAATACGTTTGCCCGTTCGGATGGAGGATACGCCGGGTTTACCGTCTCACGCTACGTGATCTGTCTGGCCATTATGTTGCCGTCGACTTTCTGTGCCGGGATGACGCTGCCGCTCATCACGCGCATGCTCTTGGGTCGCGGTGTGGGGGAGCGGGCGATCGGGGCGGTGTACGGCGTCAACACGTTGGGATCGATCGTGGGGGTCGTCGTTGCAGGGTTGATCGCGCTGCCGCTCCTCGGGTTGAAGGGACTGCTCGTGCTCGGCGCGACGATCGACATGGGACTCGGCGTGTGGATTCTGTTCGTCGTGCGCGGGCACAACGTGTCCTTACGGCGGCTCGCCGTCGGCTCCGCCATGGCGACGGCGGTGATCACGATCGCCTCATTGCTGGCGCCGGCTTTCGATACCACCGTGCTGGCGAGCGGCGTGTTCCGCACCGGTCGGCTGTATGGTCCAGGCTCGGTGGAGATGCAGTTCTATCGGGACGGCAGGACGGCCAGCGTCTCGGTCGTGCGCAATGTCTCCGACGGTCGTCTGGTGGTGGCGACCAACGGCAAGAGCGACGCGTCGCTGGCGGCGGCCTGGCTCTCCGCGTGTAGCGATACGACCACGAAGGTCCCGCTTCGCGGGGACGTGTCCACCCAGGCGCTGGCACCGCTCATCACGCTGGCACACCATCCCGGCGCGCGGAACGCTGCAGTCATCGGACAGGGATCGGGGATGTCGTCGCACTTCCTGCTCGGTGCTTCGAACCTGGCCACGGTGGTCACCATCGAGATCGAGCCGGAAATGGTGGCGGCGTCACGCGCGTTCTATCCGGCCAACCGGCGCGTATTCGACGACCCGCGCTCGCGGATCGTCATGGCGGATGCCAAGGCGTACTTCGCGACTCGGCCCGAACCGTTCGACCTCATGGTCTCCGAACCGTCCAATCCGTGGGTGAGCGGGGTCGCGAGCTTGTTCACCAGCGAGTTCTACGAGCGGGTGACGCACTATCTGGCGGACGACGGCGTGTTCGGCCAGTGGGTGCACCTGTACGAGATCGATGACGGACTCGTGCTTAACATCCTGGCGGCGATCCACCAGACGTTCCCGGCGTACGAGATCTTCCTGACGGACGGCGCCGACATGCTGGTGGTGGCGACGAAGGCGGCGTCGTTGCCGTCACCCGACTGGGGTGTCATTCAACGGGTCTCGTTCGCGTCGGACATGTGCCATACGGTCGTGCCGAGTGCGGAATCGCTCGAGGCGATGCGGCTCACGCACCGGCGTGCGCTCGCGCCGTTGCTCGATGGGTGGCGGCAGCCGAACTCCGATTTCTACCCGATCTTCGATCTGTTCGGCGAGCGCGCGCGGTATCTCAGGCGCACCGCGAGTGGCTTCACCGGTTTTGCCACGGCGACGTTCGACTTCACGGCACCGTTCTTTGGCCGCCGTGCCGGGCCGAGTGATGCGCTGGTACCGGACCTGCCGGGCATCCCGGGTGTGGCACGGCGTGCGCTTGGCGCCACGCTGCGTGTGGGCGTGCGCGATACGGTCGCCACGGCGGTGACCGCCGGGTTCCGCAACGAGATCCTGCGAAAGCAACGGTGGGACGCGGCACTCGCGGTCGACGCGCCACCGGTCGACTGGAAGATGTGGCTGGCGGAAGCGCGCCTGGTGGAACAGGGCTTGCACGGCGGGACGCGCGGGTATGCGGACACGTCGTTCTACGAGGGCGCGATCGCGTATGTGGTACGCCACGGCGCACCGGCGGTCGTGCGGGACGTGCTCGAGTTTCGCCTGGCGATCAGCCGGTGGCAGTTTGACGAGGCGTCGCGCGCGGCGGACGCGCTGCTGTCGGTGGTGTTGCGGGAGGACGGTTGGATCTCGGCGGACGAGTTGATCGAGGGCGGGGTGGTCGCCAAGCTCCGGACAGGGGATGTGGGTGGGGTGGTGATATTCCACCGTGCGTTGGCGGGACGGCGGAGTTATGGTCCGGAAGATCTGAGGGCGGTGTTGTTAGATGCGTACGTGGCGGTGGCGGGGGGAGGGCGGTGACCGCCGGGGATCTCGCCCGCTGTTCATCACGCCATCGCGCGTGCCTCACCCCCTGGCGCCCTGTCCGGGCTGGATGCGCGTGCCTCACCCCCTGTCCCCCTCTCCGCGCTGGACGCGCGGATGAGGGGGGACGTTGGGGGAGTTCCATGCACCCTCAATCTGCGATCTGAAATCTGCGATCTGAAATCTGCCCCCCTCTCCGCGCTGGATGCAGAGATGAGGGGGGACGTAGGGGGAGTTCCCATGCACCATCGTCAATCTGCAATCGTCAATCTGCGATCTGAAATCTGCCGGTGTTGTGTGCACGGAATTGATGCCCTCGAGCGCCGGGATGTCTGTACACTCCGCTGATGCGCTTCCGTTCATCTCGGCGCGATGTCGCGCGGCGACTTCGTCGGCAAGCGACGCCGACCGAGCGGTACGTGTGGCGCTTGCTTCGCGATCGGCGCATGCTCGGCTTCCGATTCCGGCGTCAGCATCCCATCGGGCCGTTCGTTGTAGATTTCTACTGTGCCGAGCTGAAGCTCGTGCTGGAACTGGACGGTGAAGAGCACCAACAGCAGCAGGTTAGCGCCCACGATACCGCCCGTTCAGACTGGCTGGTACGGCGCGGGTATCGGGTGCGGCGCTTGGCGAACCGCGCGGCAACTCCGGAGCGCCTGCGCGACGTCATCGCGGCAGTGGCATCGACCGGGATGAAATCCCGACCCGTCTTGCCGTAAGTCCCCCCTCCCCATGCGTCGAGCATGGGGAGGGGGACAGGGGGTGGGGCACCGCGAGCAATCATCGGTCACAGGATATGGAAAGGGTCTCATGGCCCGCAAACGCCGACAGCCATCCGAACCACTCGACACGGGCGATCTGCTCGATGCCCGCCCCGTCGCCACGCTCGACCTCCACGGCTTCACTTCGAGCGAGGCGCAGCTCGCCGTGCGCAACTTCCTCACCACCTGGGCGCGACGAAGCTCCGGCGCAACGGTCCACGTCATCACGGGCCGGGGTAAAGGCTCCGGGGGCAAGGCGGTGCTGCGGGGTGCTGTCGGACGGTTGCTCGCGTCGGGTGAGTTCGCCGGGATGGTCGCCGAGTACATGCGGGACGTGGATGATGGCGGGTTCCTGGTTCGATTGAAGGGGGGGCGGTCGTAGGGTCTCCTCACGGCACCGCGATGAACGGGCGATGGGACGACCGAGCGGAACGTGGCCGGTTACTGCGTTGACCGAAATGCCGGAGCGGGTGCGGCGAATACGCAAGCGAGTCTCCTCGGGCACAAGAACGTGGAAGCGTCGAGGCGTTACCGATGGACTCGATTCGCGACGTGGTACGCCGACTTGCGACAGTAGCGGTGAATCGGATCCGCTCGTCGTGGGAGACGGTCCGAGAGGGTCGTGGATCAAAACCCGCGCGCCCGCCCACCCGCACCAAGCCCCAGGCACCCGTTGAGCCATCGCACCAGCGGCAGCATCGCCGCGAAATCCCGCTCGATGAGTCCCGGCAGACGGCCGCCGGTGACCTGCGTATCCGTAACACGCCGGCCGACCGTGAACGATTTGTATCGCAGCCACTCCGCCGCCGGGTGATCGTCCGCGAACCCGCGCGGCATCCGTTTCAGTACGTCGCCGCCGTCGAGACCGCCGAACCGGCGGCGAAACGCCGGATGCATCACGATCGTCTCGAATCCCGCGGGATCGTCGGCGATTCCGTCGCGCAGGTTGTTCAACAGCCCGCGCGGCGGTCGCCAGATGCCGCCACCCACGAACGACGCGCCCGGCTGGAGGTGGAAGTAGAACCCCGCCCCACCGCCCTCCGCCTCGCCGCCCACCTTGTGGTCGGCGTGGCGGTGGCGAAACCAGCACGCCGCGTGCCCCTTGTAGGGCGACTTGTCGTGGGAGAACCGCGTGTCGCGGTGAATGCGGAACATGGACCGCTTGGGATCGCCCGTGAACTCGGGCGCGAACCGCGCGAACCGCACGTCCATCTCCTCGATCAACTGCTGCATCGGCGTGCGGACGTGGTTCTCGTAGTCCGAGCGGTGCGCTTCGAACCACGGCTTGGCGTTGTTGCGGGCGAGCCCGCGCAGGAAGCGAAGGGAAGCACCGGTGAATGGCATGTGGCGTCTCCGTAGTGGGCCAGCAGGCAATCTTGCGGCGTACCCCTCCCGTTGTCACCCGTGACCGCGACCAGCGCGACAGGGCGTCTCGGAGGCCCCGTGGCCGACGGCCCGAGGGGTGGGCCGGCTCCCCCGCCCCACGCCGTCGGGTCCCAGTGCCGGAACGCCAGAAGAACACGCACGACGGTGGGGCCATCCCGTGTTTCCGGAAGTTCGCCACCACCTGCCCGGCGGTCCACGCCGCATGGAGGCAGCGTCAATGCACCGCCGATCGGCAGGGGCGGAGATCATTGAGGAACCGGCCGATCAATCGAAATGGCGCCCGCGATCCGGAGGGACATGGCTGGTACGGCGCGTCGCGTCGTACCACGACGACATGACCGATCCTGCCGTCGGTTCGATGGCGATCGGCGGTTGACGACGGCAGCCCGGCGCTGCAACCTAGCCCGTATGCCAAGACTCCTCGTGCTGTGCGCCCTGCTCGCGAGCGTCGGCTGTGAATCGGATGATGCCGACCTCGCCGAGCTGTTTGCCAATCCCGACGCATGGGTCGACCTGACCTACGCGTTCAACGCTCAGACCATCTACTGGCCCACCGCGGAGACGTTCCGAATCGACACCGTCTCGGCCGGAATGACGCCGGGGGGGTGGTACTATACGGCGTTCAACTTCCACGCCGCGGAACACGGCGGAACCCATCTCGACGCGCCGGTGCATTTCGCCGACGGGATGGACGCGAGCGACGAGATCCCGCTGTCGCGGCTCATCGGGCCGGCGGCGGTCATCGACGTGACGGCCGGCGCGGGAACCGACGCGGACTATCTCGTGACCGTCGCCGACCTCGAGCGCTACGAAACGGACCACGGTCGCATCCCCGACGGCGCGATCGTCCTGATCCACACCGGCTGGGGGAGTCGCTGGCCCGACCCGATGCGTTACCTCGGCACCGACAGGCGCGGGCCGGACGCGGTGCCGGACCTGCACTTTCCCGGTATCGACTCGAGCGCGGCGCGCTGGTTGGTGGACCATCGGTCGGTTGGCGCGGTCGGCATCGACACGCCGAGCATCGACTACGGCCAGTCGAGCGCGTTCGACACGCACCGCATCCTCTACCGCGCCAACATCCCCGGGTTCGAAAACGTGGCGCATCTCGAGCGCGTCCCGCCCACCGGCGCGTATGTGATC
>DASWIX010000038.1:0-11384 GCA_036397455.1 Gemmatimonadales bacterium
CTGCAGCAGCAAGCCTTCGACCTCCTGGGTGTGCGACTGGGCGGCTAACATGTACCCAGTGCGCCGTACCCTTGCTCCATAGGTAAGCCACACTCCATTCACAGGTTATCCTTATTTCACATCCGGGAACTTCGGCCTAGCGTTCAGCTCCCGCGCCAAGTCCGGCGCGGATCAAGTCCCAGTTCAGTTGCGCGATGAAATCGATGCTGATCCCCTTGGGACAGGCGGTTTCGCATGCCCCATGGTTGGTGCAGCTGCCGAACAGCTCCGCGTCCATGCGGGCGACCATGTCAAGCACGCGGCCGTAGCGCTCCGGTTGTCCCTGCGGTACCGAGCCCAGGTGTGTGATCTTGGCGGCTGTGAACAGCATGGCCGATCCGTTGGGACAGGCCGCCACGCAGGCACCGCACCCGATGCAGGCCGCCGCGTCCATCGCGCGGTCGGCGTGGCGTTTGGGAACGGGAGTGGCGTTGGCGTCGGGCGCCGATCCCGTTCGCACCGAGACATAGCCGCCGGCCTGGATGACGCGATCGAAACTCGAACGATCGACGATGAGATCCCGCAACACCGGGAACGCGCGCGCGCGCCACGGCTCGACCCAGATCTCATCACCGTGGTGGAAACTGCGCATGTGCAGCTGACACGTCGTCACCAGTCGTTTGGGGCCGTGCGGTTCGCCGTTGATCAGCACACCGCAAGCACCGCAGATCCCTTCCCGGCAGTCGTGTTCAAACGCGATCGGGATTCGGCCCGCCTCGATGAGTTGACCGTTGACGACGTCGAGCATCTCGAGGAACGACATGTGCTCGCTGATGTCCCGAGCCTCGTAACGCTCGAACGCGCCGGCCGCGGAGCGATCGGGCTGTCGCCACACGTGGAGAGTGAGGTTCATTACTTGTAGCTCCGCTGCGCGAGGGCCACATTTTCGAAGGTCAACGGTTCCTTGTGCAGGACCGGGTCGCGCTCGGCGCCCGCGTACTCCCAGGCCGCTACGTAGGCAAACGCCTCGTCGTCGCGTCGTGCCTCGCCGTCGTCGGTCTGATGCTCTTCGCGGAAGTGCCCGCCACACGATTCCTCACGGTGCAGCGCGTCGCGACACATCACCTCACCGAACTCGAGGAAATCCGCTACCCGACCGGCCTTTTCCAGCTCCTGATTGAGTTCCTGGCCGGTCCCGCCCACGCGGACGTTCTGCCAGAATTCCTCGCGCACCGCCGGAATACGGGCGATGGCGTCTTCCAATCCCGCTCGGGTGCGCGCCATCCCGCAGTGGTCCCACAAGATCTTGCCGAGTTCCCGGTGAAACGAGTCGACCGTGCGGGCGCCGTTGACGTCGAGCAGGCGTTGGACGGTGTGATCGACGGCACGCTCGGCGGCTACGAACTCGGGGTGGGACGAGGTAACCGGCCGGAATCCTCCCCGCGCGAGGTAGTCCCCGATCGTGTACGGCAGGATGAAGTATCCGTCGGCCAGACCCTGCATGAGCGCGCTCGCGCCGAGCCGATTCGCGCCGTGATCGGAGAAATTGGCCTCACCGATGACGTGCAGCCCGGGTACCGTGCTCATCAGGTTGTAATCCACCCACAGTCCGCCCATCGCATAGTGCGGTGCGGGATAGATCCGCATCGGCACTTCGTACGGATTCTCGCCGGTGATCTGTTGATACATGTCAAACAGGTTACCGTATCGTTCCGCGATCTCATCGCGACCGAGCCGGCCGATGGCGTCACGAAAGTCGAGGTACACGCCGTTGCGTTCCTGCCCGACACCCAGGCCGTTGTCCACCATTTCCTTGGCGCGTCGGGAGGCGACGTCGCGCGGGGTCAGGTTGCCAAAGCTGGGATACATCCGCTCGAGGTAGTAGTCCCGCTCGCCTTCGGGGATATCCGCGGCACGCCGGCTCTCGCCCTGCTTCGTCGGAACCCAGATACGCCCATCGTTCCGGAGCGACTCGCTCATCAAGGTGAGCTTGGACTGGTAGTCGCCGCTCTGCGGGATGCACGTCGGGTGGATCTGGGTAAAGCACGGGTTCGCGAACGCCGCCCCACGTTTGTACGCCCGCCAGGTGGCGGTCACGTTGCATCCCTTGGCGTTGGTCGACAGGAAAAACGCGTTGGCGTACCCGCCGGTCGCCAGCACGACCGCGTCGGCCGCGTGGGAACGGACCGCGCCGGTGACCAGGTCGCGCACGACGATGCCCCGGGCACGCCCGTCGATCAGCACCACATCGAGCATCTCGCTACGTGCGTGCATGGTCACCGTCCCGGCCGCGACCTGTCGTTCGAGCGCCTGGTAGGCCCCGATCAGGAGTTGCTGGCCGGTCTGTCCCCGCGCGTAGAACGTCCGCGACACCTGCGCCCCGCCGAACGATCGGTTTGCCAGCAACCCACCGTATTCCCTCGCAAACGGGACGCCTTGCGCCACGCATTGATCGATGATGGCGAGCGAGATCTCCGCCAGCCGGTGCACGTTCGCCTCGCGCGAGCGGAAGTCACCGCCTTTGACGGTATCGTAGAACAGCCGGTAGACGCTATCGCCGTCGTTTTGGTAGTTCTTCGCCGCATTGATCCCACCCTGTGCCGCGATACTGTGGGCGCGGCGCGGGCTGTCCTGGAAGCAGAAACAGTCGACCTGATAGCCCAGCTCGCCCAGCGTGGCGGCCGCGGACGCACCAGCGAGGCCGGACCCCACCACGACGATGTCGTACTTCCGCTTGTTGGCCGGATTCACCAGCTTCATGTCAAAGCGGTGCGTCTCCCACTTCTCGTGGATCGGCCCTGACGGAATCTTCGAACGGAGTTCCATTCGAACGTCGCTCTCTGTGACCTACCGAAGGATCCCGGCGAGCACGGCCGCCGGAACGGACGCAAAACCAGCGAAGACGGCGACGGCGATGACCGCCGCCACCCACCGCCGGTAACGATTGTACGTCGGATGATTCGCTCCGAGCGTCTGGAACGTGCTCCAGACGCCGTGATATAAATGAAAGCCGAGCGCCCCCACCGCCACGATGTACACGATCGCGATGGGCCACGACTGAAACCCGGCCACCAGATTGTGGTACACGCCGCCCGGCACGAAATCCGGATGGATGTTCCCGATCGTGAAATGCATCAGATGGAAAATGACGAACAGGGCGATCATCACGCCGCCCCACCGCATGGTGCGCGACGCATAACTCAGCTCGAGATGCGGCGCCTGGCGGTACGACACGGGCCTTGCGACCTGCGACATCCGGGTGAGCTGCCAGGCGCACAGCACGTGCAGTCCGATAGAGATGATGAGGACGACACGGGCGAGCAGGAGGACTTCACCGTGCCCGAACAGCGGGACACCGACTTCACGCAGAAACTCCCCATACGCGTCGATGCGCTCCGCTCCCTGGAACGCCTTCAGGTTTCCCATCATGTGCGCGATGACGTAGCCGACCCAGACGACCCCCGTGACGGCCATGATCACCTTCTTGCCGACGGAGGAACGGTAAAGCGTGACAACGTGCCGCATTGCAGCTCCGTTGGACGTTGGCTTGGGGTTGGAACGCAGGGATGATACCCACGGAGGTCGGCGCGAGGCAAGCGACCGGAAATGCGTCAGGGCGATCCCGGTTGGGCCACCGCCTCGAGGGCCGGGAGACCGAGCAGCGAGAGCGCGTTCATCGAGGCCGTCCCATATTTCGCCGTCCAATGCAGGTGCGGGCCGGTGACACGTCCCGACTGCCCCACTCGCCCTATCAGTTGACCTCGGGTCACCGTATCCCCCACCGAGACCAGCGACTCACTGAGATGCATGTAGGCGGTGACGACGCCCGCCCCGTGGTTCACGTAGATCACACTGCCGGCGTAGTAGAAATCGCCAATCAGTTCCACCACGCCGCGGTTGGCCACCAGGACCGGATCACCGGAGTTCCCGTCGAAATCGGTGCCCATGTGCCGGCTACGGAGCTCGCCGTTGAAGATCCGGCCCTTGCCGTAGGGACTCGTCACGCGGCTGACGCGCGGTGCGTTGAAGGCCTCCCGCCACAGCCGCGGGGTCTCGTGCGCTCTGCGGGACACCGCCAACGCCTGCGCGACCTCCCGTTCGATCCGCGCCGCGAGCGCCGAGTCGGGTCGTTCGGAGAACTCCGGCGCCACGGTCAATCGCTCGATCGCGAACGCCGTCCGCGTAACCGGCAGCCACCGGCTGGTGGTCTCCACCAAGTCGTCACCGAATTCGATCCACAGCGCCAGCCGCACCGAATCGGTCGCGTCGATCCGAACGGCGGCCAAGGCGACGAATCGGTCGTCGCGGCGCTCGAAGTGCAGCGGGGCGCGGTCCAGCGCCCCGCGGACGACGGTCGGTTCCTGACCGGCGATTCCCACGGTGACGTACGTGAACGACCCCTGGCTGGGTGTCTCGGGCCACCAGGAAGCCGACACCTCCTGGGCGTTCGCGGCGGCAACGATGCCGCCCAGCAGGATGGGCGCGAGCGTGAGCGCACGGCAGGGCATGGACCATCATACCCGACCGCCGTATCAGAGGTCTACCCCCGTCGCCGCGACGCCCGTGCAGGCGGTGGGAACCGCGGCCGAGTTGAACCCGATCGTCACCATGACCTGGTCGCACGGGCGAGTCGGCCGCGCCCGCCAGGACATGTTCCCGGGTCGACGCCGGGCACCCTACGGCCCGGCGAGTGTACTTGGCCCCACACTTCATGAAGGAGCCTGGGATGCAAAAACCACTCGTCGGTGCGGCGTTACCCCTCCTCGTCGCATTCGCCTCGGCGCAAGCCCAGCAGGCACAGCGCCCGCCGAACTGCCAGGGCGCGCCGCACCGCCAGTTCGATTTCTGGATTGGGACGTGGGACGTCGTCAATCCGGCGGGCCAA
This sequence comes from Gemmatimonadales bacterium, assembly GCA_036397455.1. Classification (GTDB taxonomy): domain Bacteria; phylum Gemmatimonadota; class Gemmatimonadetes; order Gemmatimonadales; family GWC2-71-9; genus JADFNB01. The sequence continues at coordinate 4,865 of DASWIX010000038.1, forward strand.
CCGGTCGGGATGAACACCATCACGCCGGAACTGAACGGTTGCGTGCTGCATGAACACTGGGAGAGCCTCGGTGGCGCCCATCGCGGCAACAGCTACAACATCTACGACCGGACGAGCGACCAATGGCACCAGAGTTGGGTCGATAACGGCGGATTGCTGCTGCTGCTCGAAGGGAAGCTCGAGGGAACCAGCATGGTGCTCAGGGGGACGACGCGGTCCGCACAGGGACAGGAGACGTTAAACCGGATCACGTGGACTCCGTTCACCCGCGACAGCGTGCAACAGCTGTGGGAGACGTCCAGCGACGGCGGCCAGACCTGGGACGTGGCGTTCGACGGGCGATACGTGCGGCGGCGGTAAGGCGGGAAGCGTCGGTTCATCCGACAGAGCCGAGCCGCGGGTTAACCGCGCTGATCCCAACGCGCCGCCTCGACCCGGAATCGTCGCCATGGCGGTCTCCGGAATTCCCGCATACACTTGGTCACCATGACCGGCCAATTCGATAGGCCTCCGGCCGCGCTCACCGGCCGCGACGACACGGCTTTCGCGCAAACGCCGCGTGCGATACGGTGACCGGGACTCGGCCGCGCAACCCGGTCGCGCAGGCACTCATCGCAACGGTGATCCTGGTCGCGGTGGTGGTGATCATCATGCTGCTGGCGCGTGGCAACGCGACACCATGAGGACGGTCGAAGACGGTCAAGGACGCGGGGATCCTTCGAGAAAATCCAGCACCAGCGCCGACATCGCGCGGATGCCCACGGGGATCATGCTGTCGTCCGCGCGGTAGGTCGGCGTGTGGTGGTCACCCGACGTGGTGCCCGGCGCCACTTGTCCCAGTCGGAAGAAGAAGCCCGGGATTTCGTTGGCGTAGTACGCGAAATCTTCGCCGCCCATCGTGGGCTCGACAAGCTTCACGTTGTCGGCACCGACGACGCGCTGGAGCGTCGGTATCATCCGGTCGGTCAGCGCCACGTCGTTGATCGTCGCGGGTGTGCCTCGCTCGTAGTCGAGTGTGAACGAGCCACCGCCCGCCCGGGTGATACCGTCGAGGATCTCACCCATGCGCCGTTCGACCGCGTCGCGCACATCCGGGTTGTAGGTGCGGACCGTGCCTTCGAGATGGACCGTCGCCGGGATGATGTTGAATCGCGTCCCGCCCCGCACGATACCGACCGTGACCACGCTCGGCTCGAGTGGGGGAAGATTACGAGACCGAATGGTCTGCAGCGCCATCACCACCTGAGACGCCATCACCACCGGATCGACGCTGAGATGCGGTGACGCCCCGTGCGCCTGCGTGCCTTCGATCTCGATCCGGAAATGATCCACCGCGGCCAGCGCAGGACCCGGCGTGTAGCCCAACACGCCGACGTCCATGCGCGCGAACGTGTGCAGTCCGAAGATGGCCGCCGGACGCGGATCGTTCAGCACGCCCTCGGCCACCATCAGGTCCGCGCCGCCCTCTTCACCCGGCGGCGGCCCTTCTTCGGCGGGCTGGAAGATGAACTTCACCGTCCCGGAGATCCGATCGCGCATCGACGCCAACACCGACGCGACGCCCAACTGCACCGCCACGTGAATGTCGTGGCCGCACGCGTGCGAGACGCCGACATCCTGATCCAGATAGATGGCGCGCTGAATGGACTTGAACGGCAGATCGGTGTCTTCGGTGACCGGCAACGCATCCATGTCCGCCCGGATCGCCACGACCGGACCCGGCCGACCACCGCGCAGGATCGCGACCACGCCGGTATGGGCGACGCCGGAATCCACGTGGAATCCGAGATGCCGCAGGTGCTGCGCGATCAGACGCGCGGTCTCGAACTCGCGGTTACCGAGTTCCGGATGCTCGTGGATGCGCTGACGGATCTGAATCATCTCGGCCGAGACCCGCGCGACCGCGCGGTCGATATCACGGTCGAACTGTTGCGCAGCCAACGGGGTGACGGCGCCGAGCATCACAACGGGCAATAGCGCGCGCAGCATGTTCTCTCCAGTGGTGAGCGTGGGTTGATACTACCGATCGCCGCGCGTCCCGCCAAGGGGAGCGAGCCGGGACCCGGCGCGTAACACCGGTTCCAGCACGCGCCACACCGTCTCGGCGATGATCGTGTGGCCGGCCTCCGTTGGGTGGATGCCGTCCGCCTGATTCAACTCCCGATCCGCGGCCACGCCGTCGAGCAGAAACGGGATCAATGCCGCGTCGTTCGCGCGGGCGAGGTCAGCAAAGGTGCGGCGAAACCGGCCGGCGTACGCCGCGCCAAGGTTGGGCGGCGTCTCCATGCCGGCGAGCACGATGCGCGAGTGCGGATACGCGTTTCGTGTCCGGTCGATGATCCGTTGCAGGTTGGCCCGGAGCGTATCCACATCCTGCCCGCGCAGCCCGTCATTCACGCCCAGTTCGATGACGAGCACATCCATCGGCTGGCGCAACAACCAGTCGAGCCGCGCCAGCCCCCCCGCCGAGGTCTCGCCGCTCACACCGGCATTGACGACGTGGAAGGGCCATCCCGCCGAATCGATGCGCTGCTGAACAAGGGCGGGATACGCGTCTTCGACCGCCACGCCGAGCCCGGCGGTGAGGCTGGTGCCGAGGAACACGATACGGCCGGACTCAGCGCGAATCCCGGCCGAATCGACCGCCGCCGCGGCATCGGCCGGACGGGCGCGCTCGTCGCCCGAGTTTCCGCACGCGCTGAGCGCCACTGCCCCGGCGAGCATCCCCAACAGTACTTTTCGATCCATGTCGATGATCGTCGCGCAGAACCTCAGTCAGACGTTTACCAGTGGCGGCCGTCCCCTCACGGTCCTCCGGAACATCAATCTAACCGTCGAGCCCAAGGGGTTCGTCGCCGTGATCGGGCCGTCGGGCAGCGGCAAGACCACACTGCTCGGTCTGCTGGCCGGACTCGATCAGCCCTCGACGGGCACGGTCGCGCTGGACGGGCGCGACCTCGTCTCGCTCAGCGAGGACCAGCGCGCCGCGTTCCGGGCCGCCCACGTCGGATTCGTGTTCCAGACGTTCCAGCTCCTGCCGACGCTGACGGCGCTGGAAAACGTGTTGGTACCGCTCGAACTCCGGCCGGGTGGACGCGACAACGACGATGGGGCGTATGCCCGGCAGCTGCTCGAGCGGGTCGGCCTCGGCGACCGCACCCATCACTATCCCACGCAACTCTCGGGCGGCGAGCAACAACGCGTGGGTTTGGCGCGGGCGTTCGCCAATCGACCCAAGGTGTTGTTTGCCGACGAACCCACCGGCAGCCTCGACGCCGAGACCGGCCAGGCGGTTATCGATCTGCTGGTCGGGCTGAATCGCGAATCCGAAACCACGATGGTGCTGGTGACGCACGATCCGGAATTGGCCAACCGCGCGGGCCGCATCATCCGGCTGGCCGGCGGCGTGGTTGCGTCCGACGAAACGACGACCACGTGAACTTCCGATTCGTGTTTCGCATGGTGCGGCGCGAACTCCGCGCGAGCGGGCGCCGCCTCGGGCTGCACATGCTGTCGATCAGCCTTGGCGTCGCCGCGCTGGTCGCGATCAACTCGTTCCGGGCCAATGTCACCGCGTCGGTGCGCGAACAGTCGCGCGCATTGCTCGGGTCCGACCTGGCAATCCGCAACAGCCGGGAGTTTCCCGACTCGGTGCAGGCCATCCTCGATTCGGCGCGGCAGGCCGGCGTGCCGATCTCATACCTGACGAGCTTCGCCTCGATGGCGCTCGTGCCGCGCACCGGCGCGACGCGGCTGGTCCAGGTCCGCGCCATGGACGGCGACTTTCCGTATTACGGCGAGGTCGCGACCGTACCGGCGGGAAGATGGAAGACCCATCGCGACGGCCGATACGTCCTGGCCGATCCCACGATTCTGTACCAGCTCGACGTGCAGGTCGGCGATACGTTGCGGCTCGGCGACCTCGACTTCGAGATCGCCGCCGCGGTGACCAATTATCCCGGACGCGTCAGCCTCCAGGCGGCCATCGGCCCGCGGGTCTACATCCCGCTGCGGTACCTGCCCGAGACCAACCTGATCCGTCGCGGCAGCCGGGCGTTCTACTGGGTCAATCTGCAAATACCCGATCCGGACGTGCTGCAACGCTTCCTCTACCGACACGAGAAGACGTTCGAGCGACACCAGATGCCGTACGACACCGTCGACGAAACCGAAGATGACCTGACGTCGGCGCTCGACATCTTGGCGCGCTTCCTCGGACTTGTCGGTCTGGCGGCGCTGCTACTGGGCGGCGTCGGGGTGGCCAGCGCGGTCCACGTGTTCGTGAAGGGCCGGCTCGACTCTGCGGCGATCCTCCGCTGCCTCGGTGCCAACGACAAGACTGTATTCCTGTCCTACTTGGTCCAGGCCGGCATCATGGGCGCCGCCGGCGCGGCGGTCGGTGTGGCACTCGGTGTCGCGGTGCAGTTCACCTTGCCCAGCATCCTCGGACAGTTCCTCCCGCTCGACGTCCGGCCCTCGGTGTACCTGCCGGCGCTCGGCATCGGGTTCGGCGTGGGCGTGACGATTGCCATGCTGTTCGCGCTGCTACCGTTGCTCGCCCTGCGCGGCGTCCCACCGCTACGCGCGTTGCGGCGCGAGTTCGTATCCGTCCGGCGTCGTGTCGACCCGTGGCGTCTGGCGGCGGGCGCGACACTGGTCGGCGGCGTGGTGGGTCTCGCCATGTGGCAGGCCCCCGAACCGGCGATCGGCCTGGGATTCGCCGGGGCCATCGGCGGCACCGCGTTCGCGTTGTGGATTACCGCGTTGATCCTCATGTGGGCGACCCGACGGTTCTTCCCGACCCGTGCGCGCTACGAGTTCCGGCAGGGCATCGCCAACCTGTTTCGCCCGCGCAATCAGACCGTGGCCGTGACGCTCGCGCTCGGGTTTGGCAGCTTCCTCGTCGCCACGCTGTACGTCGTGCAGCGGGGGGTGATCGATACGTTCTCGATCGAAGCGCGGCCCGACCGCCCTAATCTGGTCATGTTCGACATCCAACCGGAGCAGCGCGACGGCGTATTGGCCTTACTCGACGCGCGCGGCCTCCGCACGCTGCAAACGACGCCGATCGTCCCGGCGCGCATCGCGCGGCTCAACGGCAGGACCGTGGAGGAAGTGCTCGACACGCCGGGTGCATATCAATACGAGCGCTGGGCGCTGCGTCGCGAGTATCGCCACACCTATCGCGACACCATCGTCGGCTCGGAGCGGATCGTCGAGGGCGCCTGGTGGAGCGGACCGCGGGCACCCGACCAACCGGCGCGCATCTCCATGGAACAGGACGTGGCCCAGAGCCTCAACCTCGGGGTGGGAGACCGCGTGACGTGGAACGTGCAGGGCCTCGAAGTCGAAACGGAGGTCATCAGTATCCGCACGGTCGACTGGGCGCGCTTCGAGCCCAACTTCTACGTGGTGTTCGAGCCCGGCGTGCTCGAGGGTGCGCCGCAGATGAGCGTGATCCTGACGCGCGCCGAGGACCCCCGCGAGCGGGCGCTGTTCCAGCGGGATCTCATCCAGGCGTTCCCGAACGTCGCCGCGCTCGACCTGACCACGTTTCAGCGCACGATCGAAACCGTGGTCGATCGCGTGACGCTCGCGATCCGGTTCATGGCCTTCTTCTCGATCGCCAGCGGCCTGGTGATTCTCATCGGCGCGCTCACGACCTCGAAACTGCAACGCCTGCGCGAATCGTTGTTGCTCCGGACGCTCGGTGCGACCGCGCGACGCGTCCGCACGGTGCTTGCAACCGAATACTTCGCGCTCGGCGCGCTGGGCGGACTCACCGGAGTCCTGCTGGCAGTGGCGGCGGGCTGGGCCTCCTTGCACTTCCTGTTCGAACTCCCGTTCAGCGTGCCGTGGATTCCGTTGCTCGTATTCTGGTTGGGCACAGCGCTGCTCACGACCGCCGTTGGGCTCGCGGCGGGACGCGACGTGGTGAAACGGGCGCCGCTCGAGGTGATGCGCGAGATGAGCGAGTAGGCTAAGACGGTCGAGAACGGTCGAGGACGGTCGAAGCGTGCATCACGTCCCCCCTCTCCGCGCGTTCAGCGCGGAGAGGGGGACAGGGGGTGAGGCACCCGAAGCGCGCCGAGCTGTGTCGGTCCGCGGACCACGCCATGCCTCAAGCGCGCGAGACTGTCCCCACCCCGGGGGCGGGCGACCGTCACATCGTTCCGCGCAGGCGCCATCTCGATTGGCGGGGGGACGCCGCGGCTGATCGATCGGGACGCCGGCCGACGCGTGCGTCGCCCCAGCGGGCATCGCGGGTGGGGCGACGCATATGTCGCCCCAACGGGTCACGATCGAATCGGGACGCCGCGGATGATCGGTCGGGACGCCGCACCGGGAGGATCGGCGGCGTGAAGCCGCCGCTCGGCTCAGCCGCCTGACGCGGCACCGGCTGCGTCGGTTCACCCGACCGAGCCGAGCCCCGCGGGTTCACTCCGCGGATTATCGCGCAGCCGAGCCCGTCGGCAATAGCGCCACGATCCTGAGCGGCCCGCCGCTGCCCCCTTCGATC
>DASWIX010000039.1:0-20468 GCA_036397455.1 Gemmatimonadales bacterium
TTCGATCGAGACATAGCTGAACAGCGCCGTCTGCGGATGATCTGGACCACGCATTGCGCGCACTCGCTGTTGAGGTCGCGCCAAGATAGGAGAATCTCGCAATTCCGCCATACCCAATTCATGACTTTTTCAGCGACCTGCTAGTAGATTCTTGCGCCGGTTCGCAAGCGACTCCATGCATGACAATCCCGTACAGGACTCTTCGGCGTCCAAAGTGTATTAGTAACGTCGATAGACTCACTTGGAGGTTTGCACATGCGTGTCGTGGTCCTGCTCGTACTTTGGATCCCGCTGTCCGCCCAACAGCCAACTAACCAGCCATGCAGAGCGCTGGAGTATCGGCAGTTCGACTTCTGGATCGGGACATGGGACGTCTTCAACCCGGCCGGCGAGCGGGTCGGCACCAATACGATTGACACCGTTCTGGGGGGGTGCGCTCTGCACGAGGCCTGGACGGGTACCCGTGGCTACCCCGGCTTCAGCTATAACATCTGGGATCAATCACGCGGCCTCTGGCACCAGACGTGGGTGAGCGGTACCGGCAACCTGCTGATGCTGGAGGGGGGGTGGCGGGACGGTAGCATGGTGCTCGAAGGCCAGGTCCAGCGTCCCCAGGGCCCTGTCCGGAATCGCATTGTCTGGACACCGCTTGCACCAGACAGCGTACGTCAGCACTGGCAGACGTGGAATGACAGCCAGGGAGTATGGGCGACCACGTTTGACGGGCTGTACGTGCGGAAGCGAGACTAGTCGTGCGTGCGCATGTGGAACATGCTATTGGCTTGCTTGTCGCGGCGGCATTCGATGCGGCCCTCTTGGACGCGTATGTCATCCGTGCTGCAAGTGAGGCGCGGTACGGCCCTCCGGAAAGTCGCTGCGACGGCTTCGCGCAGCTGGCCGGGGGGGACGCCGAGAAAGGTCACGAACATGCGGGTCAGGTGCGATTGATCAGCGAACCCGGCTCGATAGGCGCAGGTTGACAGGCGTTCGCCAGTGAGCATGCCGACCAGCGCGTGGCGGCAGCGCACATGCCGGAGGAAGTGATGGGGTGTCACCCCCAACGCGTGCTTGAACACGCGGAGAAAATGAAACGACGACAGCCCAGCCAATGTGGCCATATCCTGCAGGGTCCAACGCCGTCCGGGGTCGTCATGAAGTGCCCGTCGGACCACGGCGGTACGATCTTGGACGCGTACGGATTCGATTCGGTCCCCACAGTGGAGGATCGCGGTAAGGCGCTCCCCGTGCAGCGGCAGACCTCCCAGAACCTCCTCCGGCATGGCCGCCAGCCCTGCACCCTCGCCTCCGATCACCTGCACGGTGCTGCGGCCCCGCTCCACCAGAAGCGCCATTGGTGCACCCGGACGGGCGATGGCGAGCGAGGCGTGGGGCTCGCTGCTGACGCACCACACGACTGTGAAACGTGTACTGGGGTGGGACTCGGATGCATCCGAGCGAACAACCGGGGAAGTCTCTGGGATCGGCGTGTACGCACGCAGTGCCGTTGCGGTCGGGGTCATACGCACCTCCAACTTGAGGGTCGCATGGGCGATACCGGTACCTGTCCTGGGACGAAACGCGGCAGGATTGGGACGAAACGCCGGTCGGCCGGGCCCAGATACTGGGTGACAGTTGCCGTCCCCGCTGGCGCACCGCAGGATTGAGGATGGTCCGCATGGGTCATTCCGCCAACCCGCAGGTCCCCGAGATCGGTGGCCGGGTGGGTGGGTGGCGCTCCGCGACGACCATTGTGATGGTGTGGACCATCATCGGCATCCTTGAATCGCTCAAGACGTGGCTGTTCCTGGGGTTTGGCGGGGTGGCGCGGTCCGTGCCGGAGTTGTTGCTCCTGAACATGCCGTGGTGGTACCTGTGGGCCGCCCTCACGCCGCTCACGATCCTCGCTGCCCGTCGTTTCCCTCTGGCGCGGGGTACGTGGCCACGCGCGCTGGTCGCGCATCTGATGATCGGGACACTGATCTCCGCCGCCCACCTTGCGGCGGCGGCGTCTCTCATGCGTGTTGTGGGGTTTCGGGGAACCTTTGCCACGCTCGGTGACCAGATCCGCTGGCTCACCAATACGTACTTGATCGTTGATCTCGTGACCTATGCATGTATCTTGGCGGCCGCCACGGCCATCGCATTGCGGGATCGGCTCCGTGATGAGGAGATCCGCGCCGCGCAACTGGCAACTCGCACGGCGCAACTCGAGGCAGGCCTGAGTGAAGCCCGCCTGCATGCGCTCGAACGGGAACTCGACCCCCACTTCCTGTTTAACACGCTCCATACCGTGTCGGGCCTTGCACGCCAGGGGGAGACGCGCCTTCTGCGTACAGTCCTTGCACGTCTGGCCGACCTCTTGCGCAGGACCATGGATCGATCCCGCGGTCACGAGGTTCCCCTGAGCGACGAACTGGAGTTGCTCGACGAGTACCTGGAGATCGAACGGATTCGACTCGCCGACCGCCTTACGGTGGAGATCGTGATCGACCCGACGGTCATCGAAGCGCTGGTCCCGACGTTCATGCTCCAGCCGTTGGCTGAGAACGCAGTTCGCCACGGCATCGCCCCCGCCCCCGATGGGGGAACGCTGCGCATCCACGCGGCCCCCGTGAATGGAAGTCTGCACTTGAGCGTGCAAAACAGCCAGCACGCTCCGGGCAATGACATTGCCGCGTGGCGCGAAGGAGTGGGACTCGGAAACACGCGGGCGCGTCTGGTGCAGCTGTACGGCCCGGACGCCACGCTCGATGTCACGCGCTCCGGACCGGGTGACGTGCAAGTGACGGTGACGATGCCTCTGAGGCGTCACAACGCGCAACCGGAGCCCGACGTTCCTGGGCTGGATCAGTGACACGAGCCGACGCACCGCTTCGCGCCGTGGTCGTGGACGACGAGCCCGTCGCGCGTTCCGCGCTTTCGCTGGCCTTGGCCGATCTCGATGGAATCGAAGTGGTCGGCGAAGCCGCCACCGGCGAGCAGGCCGTGTCATTGATTCGGTCGCTTCGTCCCGACACCGTCTTCCTCGACATTCGCATGCCGGGCGGAGATGGGTTCTCCGTGATAGAACGGGTTGGACCGTCCCGCATGCCTGTTGTGGTATTCGTCACGGCGTACGATGAGTTCGCCGTACGGGCCTTCGAGGTCCACGCCTTCGACTATCTCCTCAAACCATTTGAGGATGAGCGTCTTGCGGAGACGGTGGCGCGCCTGAGGCGGTCCCTCGGTGACGGCGGCGGGGACCTGACCGAGCGCCTCCGTGCCCTGTTGCACGAGCAAGGCGAGGCCGCCATCCACTCGCGGTACGCACAACGCATCATGACGTCACAAGGCGATCGCATCCGATTCGTCGCAACGAGGGATATCGACTGGATCGAAGCCGCACGGAACTACGTTCGGCTTCACACGGGCGCGACCCGGCACCTCGTGCGGTCGTCCCTCGGCAAGCTCCTGACGAAGCTTGACCCTCGACAGTTCGTACGGATCCACCGCTCGACCATCGTGAACGTCGACCGAATCCGTGAAGTCCAGCCCTGGTTCGGAAACGACTATGTCGCGGTGTTGCAGGATGGGCAGAAGCTTAAGGTATCGCGAACCTACCGAGACCAGCTACTCCGCGAGACGTCCTGATCCGATCGCGCGGCGTTGCGTCCCCAGATTCGGCGGATCGTCCCAGAAGGGGAGGAGTCGGCTCCTTGCAACCGCTTAGTTGACTGTGGCAGACGCCGCCGGACTCCCGGCGAGCGGTCTCGGTCATCTACCCCAGTTGCGGAGGAACCATGCGAAGTCTCGTTGCAGCGGCACTTTCCCTTGTGGTGCTCGGGGCGTGTGCGCCAGACGCTACGTCCCCCATCGCCTTGCAGCCCCTGACCAGTCACCAAGCAAACGAGGCGGGTGGTGCGGTCATCGTCAGAGGCACCGTATCCACGTTCCTCGCCCATCTCGACACCAGACGAGGGCTGCTCAGCATCCATGCGCCCACCACACTGTGCCTGGGCGGTGGATTCAACACGGCGGAGGCGCAGTTCGTCACGACCCCGTCCGAGGTCCAGCAGTTCATCGCGCAACTACGGTCGGATAATGAGCAGATCGCCGTGTACGCCGCTACCGCCTTTGCGGATGCCGGCATGGTCGGGACCGCCGGAACGGCGGGGATCGGCGGGATCGTGGACGTCGGAGCGTTCTGCGCCTTCCTGCAGAGCCCAGCGCTTGTTGCGTCAGGGTCGGTTCGCCGCGTCTCCGTTTTCTCCAATGCAAGCTTCAGCGCCCATTGGACGGGCGCCATCACGTCACCCACCGGCGAGAGTCGTCGCCTGACGGAAGTGTATCAACTCGGCGCGTCGGTCCACGATCCCAACAACCCAGCCACCTGGGTTGTGCACGCATCGAAGGTCCAGTTGCGCTAGCAGCCGCCTGATGATCGAGGAGCGGCCCGCGGACGAGAGCACCAGGCTGCCGCGGGCCGCCCCCCTATCAACTCGCCGCTGCTGACACCAGTGCACAACTCGCGCCCGGCAGACCGCACCTCTTTAAACATCCTTACCGTTTGGTCCTCAGCCCGGCCCAGCCAGAAGCGACGCGGCAGCAATCTCCTTCAGGACCCGTCGAGGACGCCCGCTGGTTTCGAAGGGTATACCTCGGTGATGCGCCCACGGCCCCCGACGCACGATACCGCGTGTGGTACCGGACGGTGCTTGATGTGGATCCGGTACCCCTTCTTGAACGGCTGGAGACCCCCACGCTCTGGCTCTTCGGCGACCCGGCGTTGGACCGGTTCGGGCCCGTCGAGACGAGTGTCGAGCGCCTCCAGCTGCTCCGCGATGCGGGAAAGCCGTACCATATCCACGTGTACGAGGGTGCCGATCACAACCTCGATCCGTCGTCGTGGACCGACGACCTGTGGAGTTGGCTGGACAGAACGGTTGGGCACTAACCAAGTAGAGTGAGAGACGGAGGCCAACGCGAAGCGGCAGCAAGCGCGGAGCATCCGAATGGTCTTCAGCCCGGCCCGGCCTCGCCGCGGTCCCGCCGGAGCCACAACGCCACCCAGCCACGCACATTTCCGCGATCTCCCTGCGGGGCGGGTGGAACGCTCAGTGGCGTCATCGACTGTCTGACGTGCCCCGCGTGTAAATCAGCTCCTCCGCAACGTACTCGCGCCCATCGGCGGCACGCTCGAAACCGCGCCATCGTAGTTGCGTAGGCGATTCCACGACCACTTCGACCCGCCGAACGCGCACCGGCTCGTTCGGGCGGTGACTGGTGATCGTGCCGACGATGCGCAGGGGGTCGTGTTCCAGGCAGCCGACAAGGTCCGCCCATCGCCGCGGTGAACGTGGCCAGAAAGATATCAGGCGCACTTGCGACGTGGAGTCGTCGAACGAATAGAGTACGATTCCGATGTTCGTGAGCCTGCCGTCACCTGATCGCGTGAAGGCTTTCTCTTCCACGTGACGGTCGCTGACAACCCAGGTGAACTGCCGGGTCTGGCGTGCCTCATAGCTACTTCGCCCGAGTGCGAGCACGGCCTTGAATGCGATTGCGCCGTCTTTGCGAACGAGCCTGAAACCCGGTGAGGGGCGTCGCCGCAACCATTTCTCCACACTCGGTGTCAAAGGCGCGTATACCACACACCAAAGAGGCACCCTTGTTTCGTTTCGCCACATTCAGTGCCGCCCTGCGCCGCGCCGGCATACTGCTGGCCGAAGCGCTGGATGTCCAGCGGTTCCCCCCGCTCGGCCGCAGGAAATATCTGAGTCGGAACACTCGGGTAGACCGCCCACCACGGTGGCACAGCGCCTTCTTGGTGATCGCGTACAGCAACCGCGTTCAGGACTCGTCATTCACGGATCTCGTACCTTAAGCATCCATAAGGAGTGTCCTCAATGCTTGGTCGCATTTCGATGTACATCGCCATGGGCCTCCCCACGGCATTCGGCTCACCGCTGGCGGGAATGCAGGCCCTCTATGACGCGCCTCGAACCGGCGCGGTCATCTCGATCCGATCTTCCAGCCTGAACGAGGAACGACCGATCTGGGTGTGGACACCGCCGGGGTACTCGGAATCTCGGCCGGGCCTGCCCGTCGTGTACCTTCTTGATGCGGATGTGTACTTCCAATACACGACCGCCCTGACGGATTTCCTGGCCTACTACCTCCGTGGACCCGAGATGATCGTTGTCGGTATCCCGACAACGGAGCGCGGTCGGGACATGTTACCCAGCCGCGGCGCCGAGCCCTTCCGCCGATTCCTCGTTGACGAGGTCATGCCCGTCGTCAACAGACGGTTCAACACCGCGCCGTTCTCGGTGCTTATCGGTCATTCGCTTGGCGGCCTATTCGCGGTGTATACGGCCACGACCTCACCGGGCGCGTTCGGAGCGTATGTAGCCAGCAGCCCTGCTCTTCAGTACGACTCGACGGTCGTTCGCGCCGCGACAGCACTCGCCGGGCCTCCGCGCGGTCCACGCCTCCTTTATCTCTCGCTTGCCGGGCGTGAGAACCCGGCCATCGACAGCGCGACCCGTCGCGTCGCGGCAGCGCTGTCGGCGGAGGGGAGCACCGACGGTCCCGCATGGACGCTCGCCACGGTTGCCGATGAGAACCACCTGACGGCACCCTTGCGATCGCTGCACAGTGCGATGCGCTGGCTATTCGAGGACTGGGCACTCTCGTTCAATGTGACCAATCGGGTCCTCGAAGACGGTACGTTCGATGCCCTGGACCAGCACTACGCGAACTTGTCCTTGCGGTTCGGCTATGAGGTTCAGCCCCCGGAACTGATGTTCAGCATTCTGGGGGATCGGCTGTATACGCGCGAGGCGTTCGACTTGGCCATCGTCCTGTTCCGGCGCAGGGTAGCGCTGTATCCGGATTCTCCCGGAGCTCACGATGAACTCGCCCGTGGCTACGAAGCGGCGGGCCGATTCGAGGACGCAATCACCAGCTACGAGCGAGCGCAGGCGCTCGCTCGGGCGCAACGGCACCCCTCCCTTGAGGCGATTACTGGTCGCCTGGCCGGCGCGCGGGATTCACTGCGGAACAACCAGTAGCCGACGGCCAGCCACGAACCGTCAGGAAGACGATCCCATGAACCAAGGCGCGGTCACCGTGCAGCGCAAGCGCCTCGCCCAAGCTGTCATACACATTCGCCGAGCTTGGGATGCGCAAGTCCGGGCGTGGGGGTGGAAGCTGAGTTTCCCCACACGCGACGTCGGGTACGCATCCGTCCAAGGTCCGGCGCGCTCCGGCACCGTGCTCAAGACGACAGACGGCGGCCTGACGTGGAACGTACTTACGGTAGGCGCCGACGCCGCCTTCGCGGGGGTTGGATTCGTCACGCCCCAACTGAGCTGGGTGAGTGCCCTCGACCAGACGTGGGAAACATCCGCTCGCCCTGAAGGACACGTACTTCTACCTGCCCACGGACAAGTCCGACCGCCTGCCCGCCTTCTATCGGCGGGCCGGCGATACGCTCGAGTTGGTACGGGCGCACGGTGTCGACGTGCCGAGAAGTACGTACTTCAACGGCGGTGGGGGCGTCGCCGCGTCACCCAGCGATATCCTGCGCTTCGCGCAGATATTCTTGCACGATGGCACGGTCGGCGGTGTCCGCATCCTCAGGCCCGAAACGGTTCGTCTCATGATGAGCGACCAGTTGGGCGAACGGGCGCCGCAGGACGGCAGCGGCCTCAGTTGGGGCATTGGTGCCGCCGTGCCGCAGGGAACGGGTGCCGCCTCACCGCAGCAGTACGGCTGGGTCGGCGGCAACTACGCCGTTCTCTGGGTGGACCGCGGCGCCCAACTCGTTGCGTACGTCGCCTTCCCGCTCCTGCCCCCGGGGGATGGCGCATTGCTCAATGATTTCCGGCGGCTGGTACAAGCGGCAATACCTCAGCCGGAGTAGGCGCCGTGACCTATTGCGTTGCGCGGACTATCCGGCGCAAACGGGGCCACTACCCAGCGGGACTCGGCAGGAAGACATCTGCCTCGGCGAACGGCGCTCCGCTCCCACTTTTGGCCAGTCTTCCTTCTGGACCGGCGTCAAGCGGTTGGCCTTACCACCTTGGTCTCGTGGGTGGACTTCGCTAGCCGAATTGATGTGCTCACCGCCGACTTCGTGACGGACGTGGCAGCCTTGTCACGGGCGACGATTTGTTGGTGGTCCGTGCCGTTCGCCGAGTGGGACGGCAGTTCGCCTAGACCGTGGTGCCGGTCTATGCCCAGAAGGCCTATCTCAGTGTCGTCAATCATAGGAGCTGAGCATGATTGGAGGCCGTCTTGCTACCGTCCGCCCGCTGGCATTTTTCGCGGCGTCTGTTGGCTGTTCGGTCGGACTCTGGGGCGGGACGCTGGGCGCGCAAGTAATCCACCGCGGCGGCTCCACCGTCGAGTTCGTCGGGCTGAAACGATGGACCGTGCAAGCAGTCGAGGACTCGCTTCGAGTCTACGCTCCAGACGTGCCGATCAATTCCGCTGCCTGCGCCGAGGTGCTCGGCTGCTGGAGTTCTTCGATCTTCCGGAGCGCGTGAGCGTACTCGTCATTCCCTTCGAGCCGTGCGAGCTCTCGGCTTACAAGAGCCGACACGATCTGCTGAGCGGATTCCGCCGTACGTACCGCGGGAATGTGTTGGAAATCGAGTCGTCGCGCCACACAATCCGCAATCTTCGCCTGCTTCTTCGATAGGGCAGGACCTCCGGGCCCCTTCTTGTGGACAGAGACAGTGTATTCCCGTGGCCCGAAGGCGATGCGGAGCGGGAGGTTTTCCCTGATTCTGCTTCCGACCTCGGTGCGGAATTCCTGGAGCTCTTCCCCGCTGAGGCGGAAGTCCAAATGGATGACCGACTGGCCGGTGGGCTGCTTTTCCTGGAGATGGATCGGGAAGTCAGTGTCCCAGTCATAGATCCTGGAACCTCCGGGACCCCTATTGGCGGGAAAGGTGCCATGCGACTGGCGCAGCGTGCCGCGAGTAAGGACGTTCATCGCGGCTACTAACGCACGAAGGATGTTGGACTTGCCCTCGTTGTTCGGCCCCACCAACACAGTCATGTCGCTGATCGGC
This sequence comes from Gemmatimonadales bacterium, assembly GCA_036397455.1. Taxonomy (GTDB): domain Bacteria; phylum Gemmatimonadota; class Gemmatimonadetes; order Gemmatimonadales; family GWC2-71-9; genus JADFNB01. The sequence goes on from DASWIX010000039.1 coordinate 9,063, forward strand.
ACGCGATGGGCCCGCGTGATGGAGCGGTACTTCTCAACCGTGATGGAGATGAGCTTCCTGAGAAGTCCGCAACTGCTGGTCTGTAGGCATAACGTACACGATTGTATCCGGAGTGCTCCCGGCCCGGTGCACGGATGCCGGCGCCCGGCGACCGAGCGGACCGCAGGCGGCGCGGGAGCGTTCCGGATACAATCTGTTGAACTGAGCCGCTGCGCGCTATGCGCTATGGGGATTGTATGGGGCCGCGAGGGCGTGCGGCGGTAGGGATGGGCCGGCGCGAGCGCGTGAGCGGGCGGGCCGTCATTGGCTCGGCGGCTGATACGCGGCGTGCGTTGGGTGCATCAGGCGCGCAAGCAGGGCGGCGCACGCAGCAAGCCGCTCCCGTCGGTGGGCGGTGGGCGGGCGTACGGGCCGGGCGGGTCGGGCCCCCGCTACGAGGTGTCCCATGCGAGCGGCCCCGTGGTGCGGGGAGGGGCGCCGACCGGCGCGAGCGTCGCCACCACCACGAGCCGCCGGTGTCGCAGTGTGGGCACGCGTCCGCGGGCTCGGGCGTGGGGGCGGGCGGCTGGTCGAGCAGCGTGCGGAGGCGGGCGAGGGTCGCGGCGCGGTGGCGATTGCCGAGCACTCCATAGTCTCCGGACTGCTAGCGTTTGCGGATGACGCGACGAACCGGCGCGCCGGCCCGAGGGAACCGCGGAAACACCTCGCTGACATTTACCTGGTCCGGATGCTGGAGGGCCCAGGCCAGGAAGTCGCCAAGGTCGAACCTCCCGTTGTGATTCCCGAGTTGATCGAGGTAGGTGATCTGTTCCTGCGTCAGCGCGTTGCCCTCGAGAATCGCGTCCACGACGACCAATGACGTGACGGGCGGGGGCTGGATCACGAGACTGTCCACCACCAGAGCGGGACTCCCTGCCGCGCCGACTGCCGTGATCACAATCGAATCGACATACGTGCCCTCGGTCAGCCCGCCATGACTCCGGGTCCACCGTACCACGCCTGAGCCGGTGCCGGCGCTCGTGGTGAGCGTCACCCACGTCCCGGCCGCCCGATGGGCGGCGGACCAGGCCGCACTCGCGGCCCCGTCACCGGAGAAGTTCACGGTGGCCGAATCCGCGCGCGTGCCGGTCAGTCCGGCGAACGTCGTGTCGCGCCGCGTCCCGGGGTCTGTGACAAGCGTCAGTGCTTGAGCGACGATCAGTGTGTCCGCGAGACGAGCGGGGCTCCCCATGGCGCCCGCCACCGTGACGCAGAGCGAATCGATGTACGTGCCCACCGCCAAGCCGGAGGGATCCCGGCTCCACCGCAGTGTCCCGGAGCCGGTGTCCGCGCTCGTGGTCAGGGTCACCCACGCCGCGACCGAGCCGTGGGTGGCCGACCACGCGGCCCCGACCGCACCGAACCCGGTGAGCGTTACCGTGGCCGAGTCCGCGCGCGGCGTGCTCGCACCCTGAACCACGGAGTCCCGCCGGCTCCCGGGACTCAGCACCAGCGCGAGTCCCGGCTCGACCACGAGCGTATCCACCACGCGCGCGGGGCTCCCCACGGCCCCGGCCACCGTGACGGTGATCGTGTCAACGTACGTGCCAACCGTCAGGCCGGACGGATCCCGACTCCAGCGCAGCACGCCCGAGCCCGAGCCCGCGTCGGTGGTGAGGCTCACCCATGTCGCCGACCCGTGCGCCGCAGACCACCCCTCGGCTGCGGCGCCAAAACCGGTCACCGTCACCGTGGCGGAGTCGGGGCGCGGCGTGTCCGTTCCCTCGGCCACCGAGTCGCGATGACTCCCGGCACTCAGCGCCAGCGCCAGCACCGGCTCGACGACGAGCGTATCCACCACGCGCGCGGGGCTGCCCACTGCACCGGCCACCGTGACGGTGATCGTGTCAACGTACGTGCCAACCGCCAGGCCGGACGGATCCCGACTCCAGCGCAGCACGCCCGAGCCCGTGCCCGCGTCGGTGGTAAGGCTCACCCATGTCGCCGACTCGTGCGCGGCAGACCACGCCGCTGCCGCGTCGCCAAGACCGGTCAACGTCACCGTGGCCGAGTCGGGGCGCGGCGTGCTCGTACCCTCGGCTACCGAGTCGCGACGACTCTCGGGACTCAATGCCAGCGTCAGCGCGGGCTCGACGATAAGTGTGTCCACGAGCGGCGCGGGACTGCCCACGGCCCCGGCCGCCGTCACGACGATAGTGTCGAGATAGGTGCCCGCGGCGAGGCCCGAGGGATCGCGGGCCCACCGCACCGTGCCCGACCCCGTACCCGCGTTCGTGGTGAGGGTCACCCATGTCGCCGACCCGTGCGCGGCAGACCACCCCGCTGCCGCGGCGCCAAAACCTGCCAGCGTCACCGTGGCCGAGTCGGGGCGCGACGTGAACGTTCCCTCGGCCACCGAGTCCCGCCGGCTCCCGGGGCTCAGCACCAGCGCCAGCACCGGCTCGACGACGAGCGTATCCACCACGCGCGCGGGGCTCCCCACGGCCCCGACCACTGTGACGGTGATCGTGTCAACGTGCGTGCCAACCGCCAGGCCGGACGGATCCCGACTCCAGCGCAGCACCCCTGAGCCCGAGCCCGTGGCCGTGGTGACGCTCACCCACGTCGCCGCCGACCCATGCGTGGCCGACCACGCGGCCGCGGCAGCATCGAACCCGGTGAGCGTGATGGTGGCGGAGTCGGCGTGGGGAGTGTTCGTGCCTTGAGCCACGGAGTCGTATCGGCTTCCGGGACTCACCGCCAGGACGATTGCGGGCTCGACCACGAGCGTATCCATCAGACGCGTCGGGCTCCCGACGGCGCCGGCGGCCGTGACGGTGATCGTGTCGATGTAAGAACCCGCCGCCAGGCCGGAGGGATCCCGGGACCACCGCACCGTGCCCGATCCCATGCCCCCGCTCGTGGTCAGCGTGAGCCACGTCGCCGACCCGTGGGTCGCCGACCACCCCGCTCCGGTGGCCCCCGGCCCGGTAAGCAGCACGTCGGCCGAGTCGGGACGCGGCGCCGACCCGAGGGCCAGCGTATCCAGGCGACCGCTCGTGCTCAAGCTCACGGCCAACACCGACTTCCCTATGATCGTACCCCCGTCTCCGACCGCCCACACGTCGCCGTCGGAGCCGCCCACATCCAGCAGGTGCGCGCCGGTGCCACTCATCTCGGCGTGCCAGGTGGTTCCGTCATACCGGAGGACGGTGCCGTTGAACCCCACAGCGTAGACGTGCGAAGGATCGTAGCCCCAGACGCCGAACAGGTGCTGCGTGGTCCCGCCGGGCTGCAGCGTCCACGCTGCTCCGTCGTAATGGACGATGGTGCCGAAGTCGCCGACCGCGAAGATGTCGGTGGGGCCACTCCCCCAGATGCCGTTCAGGCTTTGCAGCGTCGGGATGTTGGGGATCGTCGTCCAGTTGGCACCATCGTACCGGAGAATCGTACCGAACTCCCCGACGGCGTAAGCATCCGCAACTGATGTGCCCCAGACGTCGAACAGGGTCCACTCCACTCCGGTCGGTCCGGCACACATGGGGCCGGCCCCGTAGTACCGCGCGAAGCCCCCGTTGGCGCCGACGGCCAGGATCTGATCGTTGCTCGCACCCCACATCCCTAGGGCCATTGTTTCGAATGGACCAGGACCGCATCCCTGACCAGTGAACGTCTGACCGTCGTAGTGAAACACGGTCCAACCAAATCCGGTGGCCCACACATCGTCGTCGCGGGCGCCCCACACGCCATGGAGTCGCCCGTCGGGCTGGGCGAGGAGCTGCCATGCCGTGCCATCATAGCGCAGCAGGACACTCTGTTCGCCGACCGCGAAGACGCTGTTGCGCTCGATGGCCCAGATCGCGTCGAGCGCTCGGGGCGTGGGGCTGTCGGCGGGCTGCCAGTCGGCCGGGACGGGGGCGCTCGTGCTCGTGAAGGGATCGGGGAGCGCCGCTCCCTGGCCAAGCACCTGGCCATAGAGGCACCCGTCGTAGCAGCGCCCGGCATTCAACCGGTCGACCCACACGACGAAATAGGCGTTGTTGCCCGCGCCAGTGGTGGGCTCGAACTGTTGGGCGTATGCGGTCGCGAGCGGGGTCGGCAGCGGGTCCACGAACGTGCCATTCCCGGCAATGCGCCGCCCGAATTGATCGGGCCCCCGGGACTTGGCCGGAATGTCCACCATCCAGGCGACGATGAAGTTCGTCCCGTCGAATGCGGCGACGACGGGCCCCGGTCCTCTGGCGTTGTCGGCGACCACGATCGCCGGGTCGTCAAGCACCGCGCCGGCCGGGGAGACGCGCACCGCCCGCGCCGTGCCGTCGTTGTATCCGAAAAAGTCGTCGCCACCACGCGCATCGCTCCAGGCGACCAGGTAGTTCGTCCCGTCGAACGCGACCGTGGGGTGTTGCTGATCTTCGGCGTCCGTGGCGATGGCGAATCCGAAGCTATCCAGCGGTGTACCGTCCTGGCTGATGCGGTTGCCGAAGACGTCGAGACCGTTCCCGTTGTCGGAGTTGTAGTACCAGACGACGAAGAAGTTCGTCCCGTCGAACTGCACCCACGGGTAGAAGCCCCGGCCGACTGGGAGCCCTCTCGGACCATCGAGGTTGATGCCGCTCATCGAGATGCGGGCTGAATACAGGGTGTTGTTGCCCTCTCGCCACGCAATGAGGTAGGTGGTGTCGCCGAACGCGATTCCCGTCGGGCGGATCAACACGTTGGCGCCGGTGGTGAGTCGGAGCACCGGGGCATCGAGGACCACTCCGCCCGGCGTGACGCGCGTGCCCCACAAGTCGCTACCGTCTGCCCACACCACGAGGAAGTTGGCGCCATCGAACGCCACCGACGGCGTCCCCGAGCCGGTCCCGAGCGCAATCCCGCTCGGGTCGAGGAGCACGCCGCCAGTCGTGACGCGCCCACCGGCGATCTCGCCCGCGCTTGTCTGCCACGCCACGAAGAAGTTGCCGCCGTCGAACGCGATCGCCGGTGCCCCGCCGAGAATGGCACCGGCCGGTCCGATGGCAAGCGGATAGCCCTGCGGGACGAGCGAGGGGGTCTGCGCGATGGCCTCGCCCGCCCACAGGGCGAGGGCGCACCATACCCACCGCCCGGTCACTGGGGCACCACGTCAATCAGTCGAGCGGTAAGCGCGACCTGCGACGCGTCGATGAGGTCGAAGCTGACGCGAACCGCGCCTCCCTCGTTGGTGAGACTGTATCCCGAGGCCTCGGCCCGATCCGGGATGGTGAAGCGGAGCACCTCGCCCGTGCTCAGGGTGCCGACCAGGATGACGCGCACGAGCCCGTCCGGAAGGGCACGCTGGTAAATCGCGTACCCCGCGGTGGGTGTGACCTGCGAGATCGACCCGTCTGCCGGGGGATGAATCACAAACGCAACCGCCCCGAGTGTGGGGATGTCGGTTGTGAGGTCGACAGCGACCTGGGCAATGGGTGTGTCCGGGCCGGTGGGTTCGCAGGCGAATGCGAGCAGCACCGCGCAACAGGCGCCCAAGGTGCGACGGCCGGGGGCGGTCAGGCCTTCGGGGGGACGCCTCGTGGAGGGCATGGAAAGCGCAGTACGCAACATGGCGTCTCGACAGGAGGAGGCAAACATACGGTCCCCGGTGGGGCTGCGGAAGACTCACGGCCAGCCAGCGACCGCTCGCCGGTCGATCAGGTCCCCGCTTAACAAGGGGTCTTCTACACTTTGTGTGGGTAGTTTGGGGCTGAGCCGGACGGTGGGGCACGGGTTCAGCCGCAATGTTGCGTTCGGCACCGCGCGGCGCCACACTTGTATCTTCCCCCCAATGCCAAGATGGAGAGTCGTATGCCCGTGACTGCCCGCTGCGCCGTGCTTGCCGTTGCGATCATGGTCCTGGTCGCACCGCTGAGGGCCCAGACCAACCGCAACCACCGGACCGCACCACCCGCGACCGGGTTCGGGACCGCCATCGTGGTTTCCGGTAACGAGATCTATGTCGGCCAGCCGGGCGAGTTCCCGCTGTTTCCGGCACCACCCACCGGCACCGGAGCGGTCCACCGGTTCAGCATGGTGGGGGGGAACTGGGTCGAGGGAACGCCGATCGTCGGGGACGGCGTGATGCTCGGCGACGGGTTCGGTCAGGCACTCGCTCTGCATGGCGACATCATGATCGTGGGCGCCCCGAAACAGGACGAGCAGCGTGGCGTGGCGTATGTATTCGAGCGAAGCGGCATGGGTGCCGCGTGGGCCCAAACGGCGCGCTTGCAGGCGAATGACGGAACCGCGGGGGACAGTCTCGGGTTCGCGGTCGCCGTCGAAGGCGATATCGCCCTCCTCGGAGCGCCCGGCCATGGGGAGATGGGGGCGGTGTACGTGTTCCACCGCATGGAAAACGGCACCTGGGAGCAACATCACCGACTCGACCCGATGGGGGCGGGGGCCTCCCCGGGAGATCGTTTCGGGGCCGCGGTGTCGCTGGGTGACGGGCGGGCGCTGATCGGAGCGCCTGGAACGCATCCAGCCCCGGCGTTGTTCGGGCCGCCACCGACGTTCGGTCCGGGTTCAGCGTATGTCATCCGGCATGACCACGGTGGGGCCGGTTGGGTCCAGGAAGAGCGGCTGGAGGCCCCGGAAGGCGTTCGGACATTCGGCGCGACCGTCCGGATCGACGCCGGCGGCGCGTTCATCGCCGCTCCGGTGACCGGGGCCCTGTTTCCGTTCAAGCATGGGGACAGCGGCGTGTGGGAAGCCTTGCCCCGGATCGGGCCCAGCGGACCAGGGCAGGGGATGTTCGGCGCCTCGTTTGCGCGGGCCGGTGAGACATTGCTGGTAGGCTCGCCGGGGGCCAACGGCGGATCCGGGGCCGTGGTCGCGTTCGGATGGGACGCCGCCGCCAATGCGTGGAGCGAGAAGCAGCTGCTGGCCGTGAACGGGTTCGGCTTCGTCCCGTTCTTCGGTGCTGCCGTGGCGGCCAGCGAGCACCTCGCCGTCCTTGGCGCCCCGGGGGCCGATTTCTTCGAGGGCGTGGGCTACGTGTTCACGCCCGACCCAACGAGCGGCGACTGGAAGGAACGTGCATCGATCGTCAACGCGGACGCGGGCATCGCGGCGGTGACGGGAGGCCAGATCGACTGCACCGATGGGTCGGCGCGCGGGTTCACCTGCTCCGATGTCGACCTCGTCGCGTTCCTGCCGCTCAAGGCACTCGGCGCGAAACGCGGGATCATGGTGAATGACATCTGGGGTTGGACCGACGGAGCGACCGGGAAGGAATACGCTCTCCTCGGCCGGTTTGACGCGACCACCTTCATCGACATCAGTGATCCGGCCAATCCGGTCTACCTCGGGGAGCTGCCGCTGACCGAGGGCGCGGTAGGCAACCTGTGGCGTGACATCAAGGTGTACCAGGACCACGCCTTCATCGTGGCGGACGGGGCCGGTCCGCACGGGGTGCAGATCTTCGATCTCACGCAACTCCGTCGCGTGGTCAATCCGCCGATCGCGTTCCAGGAAACCGCGCACTACGACGGCATCTTCAGCGCGCACAACATCGTGATCAACGAGGAAACGGGCTTTGCCTACACCGTCGGCAACAGCATGGGCGGGGAGACCTGCGGCGGTGGACTGCACATGATCGACATTCGCAGTCCCGCGGAGCCGACATTCGCCGGCTGCTTCGCCGACGCGCAGACGGGCAATGCCAGCACGGGATATACCCATGATGCCCAGTGCGTGGCCTACCACGGGCCCGACGGCGACCACGCCGGCAAGGAGATCTGTTTCAACGCGTCCGAAACCGCCCTCGGCATCGCCGACGTGTCGGACAAGGAGCATCCGGTTGCGGTCTCGCGCGGCACGTATCCCAACGTCGGCTACACCCATCAGGGATGGATCTCCGACGATCACCGGCACTTCTACGTGAACGACGAGTTGGATGAGCTGGCGGGGTCGACCCCGAAGACGCGGACTCTCGTCTGGGACATCGAGGATCTCGACGATCCGGTGTTGTTGACCGAGTTCCTGGGGACGACCGCGGCGAGCGACCACAATCTGTACGTCCGCGGCCGGTACATGTACCAGTCGAACTACGTGAGCGGACTGCGCATCATCGATATCGGCGATCCCGCTCACCCGGTCGAAGTCGGGTTCTTCGATACGGTGCCGTTTGGTGACGACGCGCCGGGCTTTGCCGGATCGTGGAGCAACTACCCGTATTTTGCCAGTGGCGTCATCATCGTGTCGAGCATGCGGGAGGGATTGTTCATCCTCAAGAAGCGGGAAACGCGGCTGGTGCCGTAGGGCATGTGACGAACGCCGAGCTGAGCGCGCACGAGAGGGACCTCGCGCTTCGGTACGCGCGGCGGGCGCTCGAAAGCCACCTCGGCGGGGGCGGGCCTGTCGAAGTCAAAACCGATTCGCCCGGGCTGTGCGCGCGCCGCGCGTCGTTCGTGACGCTGCGACGCCGCGGCTCGGGCGACTTGCGTGGGTGCCGCGGCGAAGTGCAACCACGACGGAAGCTGATCGAGTCCGTGATGCGGATGGCGGTCGCGGCCGCCACGGACGATCCGCGCTTCGAGGCGGTCACCGCGGATGAACTCGAATCGATCCATATCGAAATCAGCGCGCTCACCCTCCCCGCGCCGATCCGCCCGGCGGACATCGAGCTTGGCCGCCACGGCCTGATGGTGACCACGGGCACACGCGCGGGCCTGCTGTTGCCCGACGTCCCGGTCGACCATGGATGGGGCCGCCACGAGTTCCTCACGCACGTGTGCCGCAAGGCGGGTCTGCCGGACGACGCGTGGCGGCGTCCCAACGCCACGCTCGAGGGATTCGAGACGGAGGTGTGGCATGAGGCGTACTAGCGACCCGGCCGATCCGGCGTCGGCGGTCGTGCCCACCAAGTACTGGCACCCACTCGAGGACGGCCGGGTGCAGTGCGATCTCTGTCCGCGCTTCTGCAAACTGCGCGAGGGCCAACGAGGCATGTGCTTCGTGCGCATGCGGCAGGATGGTGGCGTGGTGCTGACGACGTACGGCCGATCGAGCGGATTCTGTGTGGACCCCATCGAGAAGAAACCGTTGAATCACTTCCTGCCGGGGACGGCGGTGTTGTCGTTCGGCACGGCGGGATGCAACCTGGCGTGTCAGTTCTGCCAGAACTGGGATATCAGCAAGTCACGGGAAATCGACACGCTGTCCGATGCCGCGACGCCGGACCAGCTCGCCGATGCCGCCGTCCGCCACGCGTGTCGCAGCGTCGCCTTCACGTACAATGATCCGGTCATCTTTCACGAATACGCGATCGACGTGGCCCAGGCCTGCCGCGCCCGTGGGATCAAGACGGTCGCTGTGACGGCCGGCTACATGTGCGCGGCCCCGCGGCGAGAATTCTACCGCCACATGGACGCGGCCAATGTCGACCTCAAGGCGTTTTCCGAAGCCTTCTACCGGACCGTGACCAAGAGCCACCTCGATCCCGTGCTCGAGACGCTGCGCTATCTGCGACACGAAACCGACGTCTGGTTCGAATTGACGACGCTGTTGATCCCCGGCAAGAACGACGACGACGACGAACTCGATCGCATGACGTCCTGGGTCGTCGAGCACCTGGGTACGGACGTCCCGATGCATTTCACGGCATTCCATCCGGACTGGAAGATGCTCACGGTGCCACGGACGCCGCCGGCCACCCTCACACGCGCGCGGGCGATCGCGCTGCGCAACGGGGTCCGCTACGCGTATACCGGGAACGTGCACGATCTCGAGGGCGGCAGTACCCGGTGTCCCGGCTGCGGTGCCGTGGTGATCGCGCGCGACTGGTACGAACTCCGCGCGTGGCGCCTGGACGACGACGGATCATGCGAACGGTGTGGGACGCGCTGTGCCGGCGTGTTCGACGGCCCGGCCGGGACGTGGGGCGCCAGGCGGCGCCCGATCCGCATCGATGGATGATGCCCGGCGCGAGGGCGGCGCCGAGCGCCTTCGGCCGGCGGAACACCACACCACGATTGCACGGCGCATGATGCGGCGGCGGACGTTCCTCGAGACCATCGGTCGCGTCGCGGCGGCCGGGGGCGGGCTGCTGCGATTCCGGTCTCGGCGTTCCCCGAGGCACTGGAGTTGGGTGCACGGCGGCCGTGACCGCACGGTTGCGGAGTGGGCCGACCGGTTTGCGCAGATCCGCGAGGCCGGGTTCCACGGCGTCTTGGCATCCGGCGGTGACAGCGCCACCCTGTCGACCGCGGCTCGAGGAGCCGGCCTGGCGTTCCACCGATGGATCTGGACGTTGAACCGCAACGGCGACGAGTGGGTCAAGTCCAACCACCCCGAGTGGTTCACCGTCAACCGCAACGGCGAGTCGAGCCTCGAGAACCCCCCGTATGTCGGCTACTACAAATGGGTCTGTCCCACGCGTCCCGAGGTGCGGCGCTACCTGGCCGCGCAGATCGAGGCGGTCGCGCGCGACCCCGCGGTCGAGGGAGTCCACCTCGATTACATCCGGTTTCCGGATGTGATTCTGCCCGTTGGCCTCTGGTCCCGTTACCATCTCGTGCAGGATCGGGAGTACCCCGAGTTCGACAGCTGTTACTGCGCGGTCTGCCGTGACACGTTCCGACGGCGGTCCGGCGTCGATCCCATGTCCCTGGATGATCCGGCGAGCGACGTTGCCTGGCGCGCATTCCGCTGGGAGGCGGTAACCGGTATGGTCGAGGTGCTGGCGGCGGCGGCGCACCGGCACGGCAAACCGATTTCGGCGGCGGTCTTCCCCACTCCCACTATTGCGCGCAGGCTCGTGCGCCAGGCTTGGGATCGGTGGCCCCTCGATGCCGTGTTTCCCATGATCTACCACGAGTTCTACCAACAAGCGGTACCGTGGATCGAGCAGGCGGCGCGCGAAGGCGTCACCGCGCTCGCGTCACGTATCCCGCTGTACGGCGGCCTCTACCTGCCCAGTCTCTCGCCGCCGGCATTTGGGGATGGCGCGCGCCGTGTCATGCGGTCGGGTGCCGCCGGGGTGTGCGCCTTTGAGATGGACGGCCTGACCGATCCACACCTCAGCGCATTTGCCGCGGCCGTACGAGACTAACGAAACCTGTCCGGCTCGCGTTGTTTTGGTCCCAGTCTGACGCGGTTGAGGCGCGAGTCTGGGAGTGATGCCGAAACCGAAACTGTTGCACTCGTTGCGGGCTAACCTGCGCCTCCGGCATTTCTCGCCGCGTACCGAGGAAGCCTATTCCGGCTGGGTCAGGCGGTTATGTCCGGTTTCACCGGCTGCGGCATCCTGCTGACATGGGTGAGGCGGAGGTCAAAGCGTTCCTGACGCACCTGGCGGTCGACCGTCAGTTGGCGCCGTCGACCCTGGCCCAGGCGTTGGCGGCGCTGCTGTTTCTCTATCGGGAGGTGGTCGGGCGGCCGTTGGCCGGGGTGGGGCCGGTGCCGCGG
>DASWIX010000040.1:0-3243 GCA_036397455.1 Gemmatimonadales bacterium
GGCCGGGATCGGCGGCATGTAGGCCGCCCGCCGCGTGTGTGGCGCGGACCGTGGGACCACCGTTGCCGACCTGGACAAAAACGGATGGGAGAAGGCGTGATGGCCACCGAGCACAAGGTCAAACAGGGGGAGTGCATCTCCAGCATCGCCGCACAGTACGGCCTCTTCCCGGAGACGATCTGGGATGACCCCGCCAATGCGGACCTGAAGGAGCAGCGCGCGGATCCCAACGTCCTCTCTCCGGGGGACGTGGTGGTCATCCCTGATAAACGGGCTAAGGAAGAGACTGGGGGTACGGAGCAACGCCATCGCTTCCGGCGGAAAGGCGTGCCGGCGATGTTGCGGTTGCAGATCAAACGAGATGATCAGCCGCGGGCGAATGTACCGTTCGTCCTGACGGTCGATGGAACGAGTACGAACGGCACGACCGACGGCGATGGCATGGTGGAGGTGCCCATCCCTCCCGGTGCACGGCAGGGCGAGTTGAAAATCACCGAGGGCGATGTCGAGGAGATCTATCCATTCCGGCTCGGTACCTTGGATCCTCTCGATTCCGAGGAGGGCGTGCGCGGGCGATTGCGGGGCCTCGGTTACGATGACAGTCTTGAGTTTGCCGACCTCGTGCGGGAATTTCAGCACAGGGAGGGACTCGATCCCACGAGTCACATCGACGAACCCACGAAGGCCAAGCTGCGGGAGGTGTTTGGACAATGAGCGACCTCGAGACGATCGCGCGACAGGCGATAAATTCGGTCCTCCACAATGTGCTCAATACCCGCACGGTGGACCTCTTCTTTCAACGCTCCCCCGGAAACGATAACGGCGCAGACCGGACCATCGTCGGGCTCCAGTACCAGGTCCGTGCTCAGGGCTTCGTGATTCAGAGAGGGGTCACGGGCAACGACGGGAAAATCAACATGCCCATTCGCGGCGGCGTCTCGACGCTAGAGCTATTGCATAACGGAAGTCGAGTTGCTGACTACGAGGTGCGCGCCTCGACTGCCGCGCTGGCGCCAGTGGCCAATCTTTCGGGACAGAAACAGCGCCTGCGCCTGTTGGGCTATCAGATCGGGCACGGCGGCCCCGACGGCAACGGTGTGGACAACACCGCCAACGTCATGGAGTTCGAACGTTCCGTGCTGGATTTCCAGAGCGACGAGTCGCTCTACGACGATGCGGTCATCAACGCCGCCACGCAGAACCAGATGACCACTCGCGCGGGGGCATAGCCCGGCGGCGGGTGCAACGGAGAGCCAGACCATGACCGTGAAGGTGAGGGTGCGACACGATCGCCAGATCATCTGTCCGCTGCGGTTCACCCGGGCGGTGACCGGGCCGCCGGTGATCGACGCCCCGGACGTGGACGACCGGGGCTTTGCCATGGGCGCACGTCCGGGGACCTGGGGGAGCTCCCCGGCGCGCGGAGCCATGGTCGGCATCACCGAGGGCGACACGGTCCGCGTCAAGCTGCTCCGCGAGGACATCGACGCCACCGCCCCGCTGTTCGCCACCAGCACGGACACGCAATGCGCCGAGGTCATGGCCCCTGCCGGGGGTGGGCCGATCCCCAACGACGGCATCGTCAGCGTCAAGGGGGTGAGAGACTATGCCAGCAGGCCGGTGTGCATTCAGATTCGGCTGGGCAGCATGACCGGTCCGGTGCTCGGCGAGCTGGAGCCGCACATCTTCCAACTCCGCCATCTTCGGGTGGTAGCGCATCTGGTGACGATCCGCGGTGTGGCGACGGCGCGCACCGCACAATCCCTCGTCACGACCTTCCAGAACATCAACACCATCTGGCGGCCGTTGGGGATCGAGTTCGTCTATGACGCCGCCAGAACGCGGACCGAGAACCTCACCGTCCTGCGCGACGGGGTCACCCCGTTTGCCGTTGCCGGGCAGATGACCACCACGATGAACAACTCGACGCCTGGGCACACGAACTCGCCGCAGGACTGGCGGGAATTCTCGACCATCATCAACACGCGTCCCGTCGCCAATCACATCAATGTCTACTTCGTCCAAGCGGCGAACGAGGTCTTCGGACTGACCTTCGATAACACCAACGCCAGACCCAACGGATACGGCATCGTCTGCGCCGACAACGCCACGGATAACTCGGTGGCCCACGAGCTGTGTCACTACTTGGATAACCCAGCGCACGGGCAAGATGCGGTCGCTCCGGGGGCCGCCCACCAGGACATGTGGGCCCGGCGGCGGCTGATGTGGACGCCCAGCCCATACACGGCGACGGGCATCGCGCACCGCGACGACGTCGGCTATGGACCCACGACGCGCGGGGCGTTGATCACCGTCAAAGACCTGCCGGCCGCAGTCAGCGGCACCGACGGCGAAACCCCCCGCGCCCGGCGAAGGTCCCTGAACCCGTATTGACCGGAACCTGGCCGACGCCGTAGCCGAACGTGATATCGATCAAAACCACTGGCGCGGAATTCCGTCGCATTCTCGCCGCCGGCGTAGCGGCCTTGTGTATGGCGAGTGTGCAGTGCCCGGGCTCGGCCCGGCCCAGCGAGACCCTGGCGGAAGCGGCGACCTCCGGCAACACGACTGCACACGCTGAGAAAGGCGACCCCATGAATACGCAGTCCATCACGCAGCGGATCGAAGCCAAGGACTGGGACCTGCTGGAACGGCCCCCATCGCCGCAGCAGGCAAGCGAGGTCGTCGCGATGCTGGGGCATGGCGATCCGGAAGTCCGCGAGCTGGCCGTCTCGCTGCTCGCTCGCATGGATGGACCGGCGGCCAAGACCGGTCTGCTGCGGGCGCTGGACGATGAAAACCAGATGGTCCGTGCCGTCGCCGCCCGGGGATTGCACCAGCACTGTTCACGCGCGGACGTACCGGTGCTCGTCGACCTGCTCCACAAGCACGACGATGACTATGTGCGCGAGCAGGTCGCACTGCTGCTGGGCAAGCTCGGCGAGCAGGCCGCGGTCCAACCGCTTCGCAAGCAGTTTGCCGGCGAAGGCTACCCCGACGCCAAGCACGCGATGTCGCTCGCTCTCGCCCGGTTGGGGGACGCCGAGCAGCGCCAGGCGTACCTGGCCCGGCTCGCCCAGAATGATCCGGCGGTGCGCGTCGCGGCCCTGGAGGATCTGCCGTACGTGAACGATCGCACTCTGGCGCCCTACGTCGTTCCCATGCTCGACGACCTGCGGGATGCCAAGAACGTCGGCCCGTCGCACGGGCCGTTCTGGATTCGGGTCTGCGACGTGGCGGTGA
>DASWIX010000041.1:0-171821 GCA_036397455.1 Gemmatimonadales bacterium
CGTGCGCCCCCACAACCGTGCACCCCCCCACCGCCCAATGGCCTACAGGTAGGGCGAAAACAACCGCGCGATCCCGTCGCGCACGCGAATCCAGAGCGGCCGCCGATCGAGATCTTCGCCGGTCAACCCACGCGCCGCGTCCCGCCGCGCCGCGAACAGCGCTTCCATCTTTCCCCCAAACACCGTGTCGTAACACTCGACGTTGAACTCGAAATTCAGCCGCAGACTGCGGGGATCCCAGTTGGCCGAGCCGAACAAGGTCCAGGCACCGTCGACCACCACCAGCTTGGTGTGATCGAACGGTGGTGGTGACCAGTACACGTCACAACCTCGCTTCACGAGCTGCCACAGGATCGCATTGGACGCCCACTGCACAACCGGGAGGTTGCTCCGACTCGGCAGAATGATCTCGACGGTCACGCCGCGTAGCGCCGCGATGTTCAACGCACTGATCATGGCCGCGTCGGGAAGGAAATAGGGCGTCACGACCCGAACGCTGCGCCGCGCGGTGGCGATCGCCCCTTGAATGGTCCACCGCAGCTTCTCGAAATCCTCATCCGGACCGTCGGTGATGCCGCGCGCGGCAATCGCGCCACGGGCCGCCAACTCGGGAAACCAGTCGGGTCCCTCGAGTACCTCTTTCGTGGTGAACGCCCAGTCCTCGGCGAAGGTCTCCATGAACTGGCGCACGACGGGCCCTCGCATCTCGAAGTGCATGTCCCGCATGGGACGACCGGGGGCGGTGCTCTGCTGGTGATGGCGACGGATGTTCATCCCACCGGTGAAGCCGACCCGACCGTCGGTCACGAGAATCTTGCGGTGGTTGCGCAGGTTCCAGAACGGCGCGCGCCATGGCAGATAGGTGGGGAGGAACCGGGCAACCCGCACGCCACGCTTGCGCAGCACGCCCACCATGGGCGGCCACGAATAGCGTGACCCCACCGCGTCCACCAGCACCCGCACGGACACGCCGCGTTGGACGGCCCGGTCCAGCGCGTCCGCGAAGGCGAGACCCGACGCATCGTGGTCGAAGATGTACGTCGAGAGCGCGACCGTGCGCGTCGCCCCATCGATGGCGGCGAGCATCCGCGGGTACGCCTCGTCGCCGTTCACGAAATACTCGATCGCGTTGCCGTCGGTGAGCGGCCGGCGGGTCACCTGGTCGACCAACGTGCCCAGCGCAATCAGGTGGTCGCGGTTTCCATCGACCTTCGTCGCGAGCACCGTGGCAGCATCGGTCAGCAGCGGAGCCGTTCCCGACAGGCGCCGGCCGACGGGGCGCAGGTCCGACGCGTGGCGTCGAATCCGGTTGATGCCAAACATGGCGTACAACACCGCGCCAACCACGGGGGCGAACCAGATCAACCCGACCCAGGCGACGGCCGCGCGCGAATCGCGCTTATAGAGGATGGCGTGGCCCGAGGCGAGTATCGCCAGCAGCACCGTGAGCGCGCCGGCAACGTACAACCAGAGTTCGGCGAGGAAATCGACGAGCACCGTCACGCCCGCAACTTAGCGCGCCCCCACCCATTGACAAATATCGGTGGCGCGAAACACCTTATTGGCCATCTCATGCGGGATTCGTATCGGTAAGCCATGACCATCACACAGCGTCGGAGGCTCAACCCTGCTGTGTGTTTCTTGTGTACACTGGCCACGGTGGCCGGTGCGTCACGGGCGGTTGCCCACTGTTGAGGAGTACGCTGATATGGCGCAGGGAACGGTGAAGTGGTTCAACGACGCGAAGGGGTTCGGGTTCGTGCAGCAGGATGATGGCGCGGACGTCTTCGTCCACCACACGGCAATTCAGGCCGACGGCTTTCGTTCGCTCGCCGAAGGCGATCGGGTCGAGTTCGAAATCAAGGAAGGCCCGAAAGGGCTGCAAGCGGCGAACGTCGTGAAGGTCAGCTAAGATCTGCTTCACCTGGTCGTATCGGCGCCGGCCCTCGGGCCGGCGCCGGTTTTTTTGCCGGCGCATTCCGGCCCCCCCCCGACCCCTTGACAGGACGCCAGGTGCTAATATTTTAGCAATAGGCTAGTTTTCTAGCATCTTGGGATGACACGTTTCTGCGTCCCGGCGCGTCTTACTAAGGAAGGAACGGCATGGCACGCGAAGCCCCATCACCCCTGAGCCGACGGGAACGCCAGATCATGGACGTGATCTATCGACTCGGCCAGGCGACGGCGCAGGAAGTCCTCGCGAACCTCGCCGATCCGCCGAGTTACTCATCCGTGCGGGCGCTGTTGCGGGTCCTGGAGGAGAAGGGCCATGTCCGCCACCGTGCCGACGGCCCGCGCTATCTCTACGCGCCGACGGTGCCGCGGGAAAAGGCGCGGGCATCCGCCCTCAAGCAATTGGTTCGCACGTTCTTCGACGATTCACCTCCGGACGCGGTCGCGGCGCTGCTCGACCTCTCCGGAAACGACCTCTCGGTAACGGAACTCGATCAGCTTCAGTCCCTGATCGACCGCGCACGCAAGGAAGGACGCTGATCATGAACGGGCTCACGCTTCTCATCGCCTTTGGCGCCGGCATCCTTCCCGGGCTGCTCGACGTCGCCGTGAAATCAACCATCCTGTTGCTGCTGGCCGCGGCCGCGGCGGCGATCCTCCGGCGTAGCGCCGCATCGCTGCGGCATCTGGTGTGGGGGCTCGGGGTGGTCGGGGTCCTGGCACTCCCCGTCCTGTCGGTCGCGTTGCCGCAGTGGACCGTGACCGTGTTGCCGTCAATCGGGGCACCCGACCCGGTGATTGCCGTACCGACGGCCAACGCCGTGGTGACAGCCGCCGTCCGGCCGGTCACGTCGGTTCCCGCATCCAGGACGGTCCGCGCGGCAATCGCACCCAGACCCGCGCGGCGCGTCGATGCCCGCGCCGCCCAACCGGCGCGGCGGGACCTCGTGGCGCCGGTTGCGGAGTCCGCCGCACCGATCGCGCCGTTGACGCGCGGGGAACGGCGCGCGGAGCCGCTCGGGATACCGTCGGTTCCGTGGACCGCGTGGATCTTCCCGGCCTGGGCCGCG
The DNA here is from genome assembly GCA_036397455.1 of Gemmatimonadales bacterium. Taxonomy (GTDB): domain Bacteria; phylum Gemmatimonadota; class Gemmatimonadetes; order Gemmatimonadales; family GWC2-71-9; genus JADFNB01. Next base: position 3,024 of record DASWIX010000041.1, read on the forward strand.
GGGCTGTTGTTGGTGATGGGCGGGATCCTCGCCGGTCTCGGGCGGATCGCTCGGCTGCAGCGAGTGGCGCGGCCGGTTCGCGGTGGGGCGCGTAGGGCCATCGCACGGGAACTCACCGCCGCGCTGCGCATCCGCCGTTCGGTCCGTTTGCTCGAGATCGACGGACCCGCGATGCCGATGACCTGGGGCGCCTGGCGGCCGGTGGTGCTCCTGCCGAGCGAGTCGGCGGTGTGGGAGGATGCGCGGCTGCGGGCGGTGCTCCTGCACGAACTCGCCCACGTCAAACGATACGATTTCCTGACCCAATTGCTCGCGCGGGTTGCCTGTGCCATCTACTGGTTCAACCCGCTGAGTTGGGTGGCATCGCGATGCCTGCGCGCCGAGCGGGAGATGGCCTGCGACGACCTGGTCCTGTCGCGCGGAGCGCTGGCGTCGGACTACGCGGGTCACTTACTCGACATCGCGCGCGTGCTGCGTCCCACCAGACTTTCCACGGTGGCCACAGTATGCATGGCGCGGCCATCACAGTTGCGGACCCGGCTCCACGCGATACTCGACGCAACCCGCCGGCGCGCGATGGTGACGCCGGGCTTCGCCGTGCCCGCCATTGCGACGACACTCGCCGTGGTGCTCCCGCTGGCGGCGGCATCCGCGGCCCGCGTGGACCGCGATCCGATCCCCGCGGCGGTGAACACCGCGACCATCGCGCCGGCTATCGAAGCGGTCGCGGCCGTCGACGCAGCGTCCGTCAAGCCGGCGACGCTCAAGCAGGGACTGTTGGAACGGTTGCGGGACTTCGTGGTCGGGGACGCGCCGCCGGCGGCCGCGGTCGTGTGGTCGGGCGCACAGTCCTGTGATTGGGACACCCGGTCCGATCACATGTCGGCCTCGACCCGCGTCGACGATCATGTGTGGCGTGTGCGGATCGAAATCGGCAGTTGTGAACTGCGGATCGACGCGGAAGGCGATGTGACCTTTACGGACGACGACCGCGACGTCGCCGGCATTGCACGGAACGGGTTCTTCAGTATCGAAGAACGGTACGGCCGCACACGCCGGCGTATGGAGATGCGCCCGAGCGGATCCGGTGAGATCGAGCGCCGCTGGTTCGTTGACGGCACCGAACAGTGGACCGCTGCCGGCCCGCTCGCCACACAGGATCCCGACGCCGCCGCGTGGCTGGCCCGGGTACTCCCGGTGGTGTTCCGTCGGACCGGTATCAACGCCGAGGCGCGGGCCAAACGCATTTTGGAGCGGGACGGCGTCGACGGACTGCTGCAGGAGATCTCGTTCATCCGCAGCGACTGGGCCGCCGGGAAGTACTACGCGGTGCTGCTGAGTCAGCCCAATCTCGATGGCGCCACGATTCAGCGGGTGGTGCGCGACGCCGGGCGCCAGATCGAGTCCGACTATACACTTGGGCAGTTGCTGATCGCGGTCGCCGAACACCAGACCATCGACGCGAACGTGCAGGCGGCCTACGTCGAAGCCGCGGGTTCGATCGAGTCCGACTATCAGCATGCACAGGTGTTGCGCGCCATCCTGCGACGCGAGGGCATCAGCCAGGAATTGGCCGACGCGATGCTCCGCTCCGCCAAGAACATCGATTCGGACTACCAGCGAACGCAGGTGCTGATGGACGTGATCGCCGCCCATCCGCTCACCCAGGCGCTGACACCCGCGTTCCTCGACGCGGTCCGGGATATCGAGTCCGATTACCAGCAGACCCAGGTCATCATGGTATTGCTGCAGAAGGGGGCGCCTGATGTCGCCGTGCTCGACGACGTGTTGGCACTCACGAGCAACATCGATTCCGACCATCAGCTCGGCGCGGTGCTGCTCAAAGTGGCTGAACTGTACCCGGTGGAGACGGCCCTCCCGGCCTCATACCTGCGGGCGGCGACATCGATCGAGTCGAGCTACACCCGCGGGCGCGTGTTGCGGACGCTCCTGGCGCGCGACGGCGTGACCGAAGCGACCGCCGCCTCGATTCTCGACGCCGCCAGCACCATCGACTCCGACCACGAGCTGGGTGGCTTGCTGGCCGACCTCGCGCAACGCGGCCCCCTGTCGCCCGCCCTCCGACGTTCGTTCTTCAGCGCCCTCGGCAACATCGAGTCCGACCACACCCAATCCACGGTCCTCGGGCGCGTGATCGAGCATCAGACGCTCGACAACGAGTTGGTGCGCGCGATTCTCGCTGCGACAACGCGCGGGATCGACTCGGACCACTCATTAGGACAGGTCCTCATCAAACTCGCGGCTGCCGGCGCCGCCTCGGAAGCGCTGCGCGCCGATTTCCTGCGCGCCATCGACCAGATCGAATCCGAACACACGCGCGGCCAGGTGCTCAACGCGCTGTACCCTCGCCGCGGCGGCTGACCGGATCGGCGGGGACGTCCAGGTCGCGATCGAATACCACCGCAACGGTCTCGGCGCGACCCAAGCCGCCGACTACGGGACGGTGCTCACCAGCGCGGCGTTGGCCCGTCGCGAGTTCGGGGCATACGGCCACCTCGCCTACGGGCAAGCGTCGGTCTCCTTGTGACGCCCGGGGGGCTGGGTGTCTTGACGCAACACCAATCATCAAGTATTTTATTGAATACTTGACCATTGGATCTCAATGCCGGGCTCGTCTCGCCAGTTCAAAGACGCCATCTACGACCAGTTCGCCAGGCTGGGCAAGGCACTTGCCAGTCCGCGGCGGCTCGAGTTGCTCGACCTGCTCTGCCAGGGGCCGCGGACCGTAGAAATCCTGGCACAGCAGGCGGGCCAAAGCGTGGCGAACACGTCGCAGCACCTCCAGATACTGCGTGGTGCGCGGCTTGTGGAGGCCGACAAAGCCGGCCTGTATGTCACCTATCGCCTGGCGGGCAAGGACGTTTGCGAATTGTTCCTCGCCCTGCGGGCGCTCGCGGAATCGCGACTCGCCGAGATCGACGTCGTGACGCGTGCGTTCTTCCAGGCGCGGGAGCAGATGGAACCGGTCGACCGTGAGGCGCTCATCGCACGCGTGCGGTCGGGCGCCGTCACGCTGCTCGATGTGCGGCCGCCCGAAGAGTTCCACACGGCGCACATTCCAGGCGCGATCTCGATCCCGCTTGCGGAGCTGCCCGCCCGCCTTGCCGAGCTGCCCACCGATCGGACCGTGGTCGCCTATTGTCGCGGGCCGTACTGCGTGCTTGCGGCCGACGCGGTTCAAGCCCTCCGGAAGCAGGGATACGACGCCGTGCGGCTGGAGGACGGCGTGCTGGAGTGGCGCGCGCGCGGGCTCGATCTCACCACAACGGTCGCCCCCCCGATGCCGGCGCGATGACGCACCAGTGCCTGATCATCCTGAACGACCCGCCCTATGGGTCGGAACGCAGTTACAATGCGCTGCGGCTCGCCGCCACGCTGAGCGCGCGCGACGGCGAACACGTGCGCGTCTTCCTGATGGGCGACGCGGCGGTCGGTGCGCAACGAGGCCAGCGCGTCCCGACCGGCTACTACAACGTGGGCACGATGCTCAAAGCGGTACTCACGCGCGGCGGCCAGGTCGCCGTCTGCGGGACCTGCATGGACGCCCGCGGCATGACCGAAACGGCCCTGGTAGACGGATGCCGCCGCAGTTCCATGGACGAACTCACCGACTGGACCCAGGCGGCCGACCAGGTACTGGTTTTCTGACGGATCTTCTCGAAAGCGAGCGAGTGACATGACGGACATCGCCTACCCTGCCCTGCGGTTCTTGCACGTCATGGCCTTCGTGTTCATGTCGGTACCGCTGTTCAACCTGATCGTCGTCAACGAGCGCGCCCAACTCGGCGGCGCGTTCAGCTACGAAGCCGACACGTACATGGAGAACATCATCCGCCGAGGGGCGGGCCGGTATTTCGCCTTCCAAGGGACGGTGCTGATCTCCGGCGTGCTGCTGCTGGTGACGGGACCGCTGGACATCAACGCGCTGTTGACGAACTGGGTGGTGCTCGCCAAGCTGGTGCTGGTGTTCGCGTTAATGGGGCTCCTCTCGTTCGTCCACCTGCGCTTGCAGCCAACCATCGACGCGATCCTCGCCGAAGCCCGGCCGGATGCACCGATCCCCGACGATCTCCCGGCGCGCCTCAAGCCGCACCGCGTGTTGCGCAAGCGGCTGGCCACGTTCTGCCTGTTCCTGATGATCGTGACCATCATTCTGGGGATGCAGGTCTACAGCCGCTTCGCACCCGCGCTCACCGTGGGCCTGATCGCGCTGGCCGCGCTGTTCGCGTGGCGGGCCAACCGCACACTCGTTCGGTTCGGCTGGGTCTAGCCCGGACCATGCGCTGCTGCGCCCCTTGCTTGGCCGCCGAGCATCAGTTCGGCGAGAGAACGGCGCGGCGCGACATGGAACGGTACCGCCGGGCTGGACCGGACACGACCACCCGTCACCTCCTGGCGGCGCTCGCCGCGGTCGATCTCTCGGAGGCCGCGCTGCTGGACGTCGGCGCCGGCATCGGCGTGCTGCATCATGAACTCCTCGGAGACCGGTTCGCGTCGGCGACCCATGTCGAGGCAGCGCCCGCCGCCATCGCCGAGGCGCGGGCGGAGACGGAACGGCGCGGACATGGCGACCGGGTCCGGTTCATCCAAGGCGATTTCGTCGATCTCGCGGACGATATCGCACCGGCCGACGTCGTCACGCTGGACCGAGTCATCTGCTGTTACCCGGACTACATCTCCCTCCTCACCCGCTCAGCGGACAAGGCGCGACGCTACTATGGACTGAGCGCCCCCAGGGACCGATGGTACGTGCGGCTCGTGACGGCTCTCGAGAACCTGGGTCGCCGGGTGACGGGGAACGCGTTTCGCACCTTCGTGCATCCAACCGCGGCGATGGATCGGCTGCTACACACCGCAGGGTTCACCCTGCGGTCGCGGCGGGCCACCATCGCATGGGAAGCCTCGCTCTACGAGCGCAAGGCGTCGCCGGCCGGTTTGTCACGCTGAGGCGCCACTGCAAGGAGTCGGTTGCTACCGGGGCGGGGTCGGCGGCGAAGGCCTGGCGGGAGCGATGGGACTCGAGCGGGCTGGGAGGGGAAAAGCCGGGCTGCAGCAACGCGCGGGTGCGATCGCTTATCAGTTGGGGACGCTCGCTCGGGAGACGTGCGGGGTGCACCGCGGGAAGCTAGTCCTCAAGCCGACCGTCGTCCGTGGCCAGTCCGTATTTCTCGACCCGGTAGCGTAACGTATCGCGCGTGAGGCCGAGCAGCTCGGCGGCTCGCGTCTTGTTCCCCCGCGTGCGTTGCAGTGCCTGGTGCAGGAGATCGCGCTCGAGCATCTCGAGGTCGATCCCGCCGGCCGGCAATGCATACCCGGGTTCGAGGTCCAGCGCGCTCATTCCCGGGCGTAGTTCGTCCGGCAAATGCCCAGGCAGCAGTTCCGTGCCCTCCTCGAGAATGATCGCGCGCTCGATGACGTTCTTGAGTTCGCGTACGTTACCGGGCCACCCGTAGCGCTCCAGCATCGCAAGCGCATCCTTCGCGATCCGTCGCGCAGGTCTCCGCATGGCGTTGGTGAGCTTCTCCAGCAGGAACTGCGCGAGCGGCGCTACGTCTTCCGGCCGCTCACGCAGCGCCGGGATCAGGATCGGCACGACATTGATGCGGAAGAAGAGATCGCGCCGGAAATTCCCGTTGCGCACGGCGGACTCGAGATCCCGGTTGGTGGATGCAACGATACGGACATCGACGCTGATGTCACGCACGCCGCCGACGCGCTTGAACGTCCGTGTCTCGAGGAATCGGAGCAGTTTGCCCTGCGCGCCCGGTGGCAGGTCGCCGATTTCGTCCAACAGCACCGTCCCGCGGTCGGCGAGTTCCAACAGGCCCAGCTTGCGCTCTCGCGCATCGGTGAACGCGCCCTTCTCGTGTCCGAACAGTTCGGACTCCAGCAGCGTCTCCGGCAGCGCCGTGCAGTTGATTTCGAGAAACGGGAACTCGGCGCGATCGCTGCGGGCATGGATCGCCTGCGCTACGACCTCCTTGCCGACACCGCTCTCACCACGTACGAGCACGGTCGTGCCTTCACTCGCGCCGACCTTGTCCACCAGATCCACCACCCGCTGCATCGCCTCCGATCGGCCGACGATCTCGACGCCGGCAAACCGCCAACCGGCCTGTCGCCGCAGCCCGGATACCGCCCGCCGCAAGCCCCGCGTCTCGAGTCCCTTTTCCAGTGTGATGAGCACGTCTTCGAGCTTCGGCGGCTTTTCCAGGAAATGGTAGGCCCCGCTCTTGACCGCCTCGACCGCGGTCGAGATGTCCCCGTGTGCGCTCAGCATGATCGCGGTGAGGTCGGGATCCGCCTCGCGGAACTCGCGCAGCAGATCCATCCCGCTTCCGTCAGGCAGCTTGAGGTCGAGCAACACGGCGTCCGGTCCGGAACGCGCGAACTCCTCCCGCGCCCGCTTGGCGCTTTCCGCCACGGTGACGCGATATCCCGCATCGGTGACGTGGGCCTCGAGCCAGACACGGATGAGCTTCTCGTCGTCCACGACCAGGATGTGTCGCGCCGCGTTCGTCACGATCGTACCTGCTCGTGGTCCAGCGGCAGCACGACCACGAACGTGGCCCCTCCCCCCGGCGTCTCCTCAACCCGCAGCGTTCCCCCGTGGCGACTGACAAGTTGCTGAGAAATCGAGAGTCCCAGGCCCGTGCCCTGGTGTTTGGTGGTGAAGAAGGGCCGCAGGATCTCTTGGCGCATGTCCTGCGGTACCCCCGGACCGCCATCGCTGACCGAGATCGCGACGGTCGTGTCGTCACGCCACGATCGGATGGTCAAGCGACCCCCGGCCGTCATCGCCTGGATGCCATTGAGGCCGAGGTTGACCAGCACTTGCACCATCAGCTCCGGATCGAGACGGACGACGATGGGCGTGGCGTTCGGCTGCGGATGGACCTCGACTCCCACGGCTCGCGCCTGTGGATCGATGATGCGGCTCGCGCGGTCAACCAGCAGGTTCACATCGACGGGCATCTCGCGGAGTTCCGGTGGGCGGGCATAGCGCAGCAATTGCGTGGTGGTGGCCTCCATGCGCCGCAGTTGTTGCTCGGCCTCCCGCAGCAGCGGCTGCGCCGGGTCGCCCGGCGGGATCCGTTTGAGGGCAAGGTCGATCGCGCCGAGCACCCCGGTAAGCGGATTGCGGATCTCATGCGCGACGCCGCTCGCGAGTTCACCAACCGTGGCGAGCTGATGCGTGCGTTCGAGTTCGATCTTGTGCAGGCGCTCAATCTCACGCCGTGACTGCATCAGGTCTTGCGCCATCCGATTGTACGAGATCACGAGCGAGCCGACTTCGTCCCTGCTGGCTGTGCGAAGCGGCGTGAACGATTCCGAGCGGCCGAACGCCCGCACGGCGTCCGCGAGCTCGCGCAACGGCGTGGTGACGGTTCGCGCCGCCAGCGCACCGGTCACGATCAACAGGGCGACCAGGACGACCGTCCCGATCAGGGTGAGATTTCGCACGCGCGCGACCTGCGCCAGTGCCATGTCGAGCGGCAGCACGGCGGCGACAAACCAGCCCACGTCGGCGACGGGTGCCACGGCAACCATGAGCGGGTTGCGGCCCGTGCCCCCCCGGACCACACTCGCGGTGTCCGGCCTGAAATCGCCAACGCCACTTCGCAGTTGCTCCACCCCGTGTTCGTGCGCCGTGAAGATCGCGTGCCCCTCCCTGTCCAGGACCCCCACTTCCGCCCCGGCCATCAGGTGCTCGGGCACGGCGAACAGCCGCGAGAAGTCCGCGGCACGCACGTGTCCTTCGAGCCATGGTGCGCGGGCCCCGCCTTCCTGACCCAACCCGATCACGTACGCGTGGACGCTCCCCTGCTCCACGTGCAACCCCACGCGATCCACGGCCCAATCCGCCGCCGGCGCGTGCGCCGGCCATCGCGGCTCGACGTCGCCGAGCGCGACAGACGCGATGACGTCACCCTGCGCGTCTACCAGGCGCAGCCCATCGAACACACCGTCCTCCGGAAGCGCCTGACGCAACGCGAACTCGAGCCGCGTCGGCCCTCCGTTCGACGACGCATCCACGGAGAGCTGCCCGACAATCGTGCGGAGCAGCAGATGCTGCCGACGGAGTTCCGTACCGAGATGCACCGCCTGTTGCGCCGCGAGGTCGCGCAGGGCGCTTTCGGCCTGGCGGGTAATCGCGGAGCGACTGGTTCGGTATCCGATGCCGATCGCCGCGGTTAACGGCACGACGCCGAATCCGAGCAGCAGCAAGAGCAGTTTCCCCCGAAGCCCGATGGGCTTGCGTTCAGCCATCGCGACGCTGCTTCCCCCCGCCCCTGCGGGGCTTTTGACCCGACCGCCAAGCCAAACGGCCCATCATCCGGCCGCCACACCACGCGTCCAAAGCGATCTAACCTCCTGCAAGTGAACAAGTTCGGAACATGGCCTCGCCGGTGTGCAAGTTGCCGCTGGTACAAGCGAAGGCGCAAGTGTCGGGCCCGGAACCATGCGCGGAATGCGCCGGAGTCGGCAGCCCGCCGATGAATGACGACAAACACGATCGAGGGACCCACGATGAAAACGGGAATCGCATTCGCAATCGCCCTGGCGCTGGCCGGCAACCCCGCCGTGGCACAGCAGCATGATCATGGGAGTCAGGCCGACAGCGGGTCCGCCAATCAGATGGCCTGCCGGTCGGACATGATGAACATGATGGGCATGGTACAGATGCTGGGAGAACGTGGTCAGCCGGGCATGATGCAAGGCGAGGACATGCGGGCGATGGCGGCGCACCAGATCATGCGTGACGTGATGCGGCTCATGCCCCACCGCGTGCTGGCGCTGCGGGACAGCCTCGGACTCGACGCGGAGCAGGTGCACCACCTCGAAGCGCTTCGCACCGAATTGCTGCAAAGCCAGCCCGACGACGCGATGATGCGCCGCCACGAAGCCTTGCGCCGCGCGTTCGAAGCCAAGCACCCCGATCCGCTCGGGGTGCGGGTCGCGACCGAAGAGCTCATGTCCTCGCACGCGCAGATCCACGCGGCCCAGATCGTGGCTGCCGCAACGGTGCGCGGGCTGTTGACCGGGCCGCAGCGCGAGCGACTCGAAGGTCTGATGCCGTGCCCCATGAACCCGGGCGAGATGAACGGCATGATGCCGCACGGGATGATGCGGGACCGGCACGACCGGGATTCCCCAAACGACGCGTCACACGCGCGCCGGTAACAACCGTCCCGCCCTCGCGCGAATGGGAGGTCGCATGAGCGGCCATGAGTGGCGGGGACGCGAATCCATATCGCTCGCGCGGCTCGAGATCCCGGTGGTCAACTTGTCCTCTGCGGGCGCCGCAGCTTCGCTCGCCGCTCGCATCAAGCGATTCGCGGGAGTTCACAGCGCTGCCGTGAACCCCATTACCGAGCGTGCGGTCATCACGTACGACCCCGCGGTGACCGACCCGGCAAGGCTCGTGAGTTTGGAGATCGCGCGCCCGAGGAAGCGGGGCTGGTGACCTGGGGTAAATGCCCCACTTGAGGGGCTCGCTCCCCCGCCAACCTCACGACAACTTGCGGGACGACGCCACCTATACTGTTGTCAGTCAACGAATTACGTGCCTGCGTCATTGGGCCCGGCTTCTGCCCATGAAGGCCGCGAACCCATTTGAGAGGAATGCAACGTGGCATTCGGAAAGGCGCTCGTCGCCATGGATCGACCGTGCCGGGAGGATGGGAGGATCGAGGCGAAACCGCGCAGGCACCGAGCGGGTCCGCGGACGGCCGTGGTGGTGGCGGCTCTCGCGGTGCCCGTTCTGGCGAGCGCGCAGGGGACCGATACCCTCCGACTCGCGCAGGTCATCGCAACCGCCCGCGAAGCCAACCCGATGCTGGCGGCTGTCCGGCTCCGAGCCGATGCCGCTGCCGAGCGCGTCCCGCAGGCAGGTGCCTGGGCCGATCCGATGCTGTCGGTCGGTCTCATGAACCGGCCGATCGCCGGATTCGACTCCGACCAACCGATGACGATGAATACGGTGCAGCTTACGCAGCGCTTCCCGTGGCCGGGCACCCTGGGCTTCGCCGGGGAGCGGGCCCGAAACCTCGCCGAGGCGGATCGCTTTGAGGTCGACGAGGCGGAACGGTCGCTGGTGGCGCGCATCGAGGGGCTCTACTATCGGCTCGCGTTCATGGACCGGGCCATCGGGGTCATGGATCGCACGCGCGGTCTCCTGCGCGACTTCTTTCAAGTGTCGCGGGCTCGGTACTCGGTGGGTCAGGGCCTGCAACAGGATGTGCTGCAAGCGCAAGTCGCCATCGCGCGGATGACCGAGGACATCACCGTCATGGAACAGGACCGCGTCGCGATGGCGGCGCGGCTCAATGCGCTGCTAGGCCGGCCCGCGACCGTGCCGATCGGGGCACTCGAGCTTCCCTTACCAGGTGACTCCTTGCCTGCCGTGGACGCCCTGATGCAGACGGCCAAGGCACGGCGCCCGGCCCTGCTTGCCGCGGCCGCCCGCGTGCGTGCCGCCGAGGCGGGATACCGTGCGGCACGGCGGCGGCTGTACCCCGATGTGAGCGTGACACTCGCGTACGCGGCCCGACCGCAGTTCGACAACTTCGTGACGCTCATGGCCGGCGTCAGCATCCCCCTCTGGGCGGGCGCCCGGCAGCTCCCGATGCGCCGAGAGATGCAGGCCATGCACGCGATGGAAGAAGCCCGGGCGCTGGACCTGTACAACGAAACCTTCGCCCGGCTGGCTGAGCTGCGCGCTCAGGCCGAGCGCGCTCGGAACCTCTCGGCACTCTACGCGACCGCCGTGCTGCCCCAGGCGCGGGCGGCCGTCGAGGCGGCGCTGTCGGCCTATCGCGTGGGACGCCTCGAATACACCACACTCGTGCAGAACGAGATGACCGTGAACCGTTACGAAATCGAAGTCGTGCGTCTCGCCGCGGAGTTCCGGCAGGCACGGGCACAGATCGAAGCGCTACTCGGCGCCGCGCCGGGAGGAGCATAGATGAGAGCCAACGCGTGGATACCGCTCGTCGCGCTCGTGGTCGCGATCGCGTGCGGAGAGGACCCGGATGGCGCAGCGTCGATGGGCGGGATGACCGCCGAGGAACACGCCCGCATGCAGGCCGGGGGCACGCAGGGCGCGTTCGACAGCACCGGAGCGGCGGTCCGCCAGCCGATCCACCTGACTCCCGAGCAGGAGCGGGCGTTGGGCGTCGTGTACACGAGGCCGCGCCTGGAGTCGCTGGTCCGAACGATCCGCACGGTTGGCGAGATCATGGCGGCCGAGCCCAATGTGGCCGACGTCACCCTGAAGATCGAGGGATTCGTCGAGCAACTGTTCGTCAACACCACGGGCGAAGCGGTGCAGCGCGGCCAGCCGTTGCTTTCCATCTACAGCCCGATGTTGGTGGCGGCACAGGAAGAGTTGCTCACGGCGCACCGGCTTGTCGCGCAGGTGGATGCGACGGCCGGGGAGGCGTGGCGCAACGCCCAGGCCACGCTCGATGCAGCGCGGCGCCGCCTGACCTACTGGGACATCACCGAGGAACAGATCGCCCGGTTGGAAGAGACCGGCGAGGTCACCAAGACGATGACCCTGGTCTCCCCGGTCAACGGCATCGTGCTGGAGAAACACGTGCTCGCGGGCCAGCGGGTCATGCCCGGCCCGCGGCTCTTTCGTATCGCCGACCTGTCGAGCGTGTGGGTGGAAGGTGAAGTATTCGAGCAGGACCTTCAGTTTGTTCGGCTCGGGGCCCAGGCACACATCGAGGTCGCCGCGTATCCCGGAGAGCACCTCATGGGTCGCGTGAGTTTCGTCTATCCGACCGTTGATGTCCGAAGCCGCACGAATCGCGTCCGCGTCACCACCCGCAACCCCGGGCGTCGGCTGAAGCCCGGCATGTTCGCGACCATCTATTTCGATTCCCCGCTGGGCCGCGACGCCGTCACCGTGCCGCTGGAGGCGGTGATCATCACGGGCGAGCGAAACCTCGTATTCGTCCGGGACGCGGAGGGCATGCTCGCTCCCCGCGAAGTCGTGCTCGGCGCCCGCGCCGGGAATCGCGTGCAGGTCCTGCAAGGTCTCTCGGAGCATGAGACGATCGTAAGCTCGGCCAACTTCCTGGTCGACGCCGAGTCCCGTCTGGGAAGTACCGGTGGAGCCATGCCCGGAATGCAGCACGGTCCGGCCGTGGAGCCGGACACGGCACCGGCGCCCGCGGAGCATCGCCATGATTAATGCGGTGATCGCATGGTCGCTGCGGAACCGTGTGCTGGTGCTGCTGGCCACCGCCGCGCTGATCGGCGGCGGGGTGTGGGCGATGATGACGACGCCACTCGACGCGATTCCGGATCTCTCCGACGTCCAGGTCATCATCCAGACCGATTTCCGCGAACAGGCTCCGCAAATCGTCGAGGATCAGATCACCTACCCGATCGCGTCGGAAATGCTCAAGGTGCCCGGCGCTCGCGTCGTACGCGGTTACTCCTTCTTCGGGCTGAGTCTGGTCTACGTCATTTTCGAGGACGGGATCGACATCTACTGGGCCCGGTCGCGCGTGCTGGAGTACATGAACGGCATCCGCCGCCAGCTGCCGGCGGGGGTCGAGCCGGTGCTCGGGCCCGATGCGACCGGCGTGGGCTGGGTGTTCGAGTACACGCTCGAGTCCGACAGCCTCGACCTCGCGCAGCTCCGTACGCTCCAGGATTGGTACATCCGGTATCAACTCACCGCGGTACCGGGCGTCTCGGAGGTCGCCAGCGTCGGTGGCTTCGTCAAGCAGTACCAGGTCGAGGTGAACCCCGAGCGGTTGCGAGCCTTCGACATTCCGGTCACGCGTGTCGCCCAGGCGATCGGTGCGCACAACGTCGACATCGGCGCGCGGGTGCTCGAGATGGGTGGACGCGAGTACATGATTCGCGGTCTCGGCTATCTCGATGGAATCGGTGACATCGAGAACGTCACTGTCGGCGCGACTGCGAACGGTACGCCGATCCGAGTCGCCGACGTCGCGACGGTCCAGATCGGACCGGCACCACGACGCGGGGCCGCCGATCTCGACGGCAAAGGCGAAGTTGTCGCCGGAATCGTTGTCATGCGGTTCGGGACCGACGCGCTGAAAACCATCGAGGCGGTGAAGACACGCCTCACCGAGATCGAGACGGGCTTGCCGGCCGGCGTGCGGCTCCGCACCGCGTACGACCGCAGCGACCTCATCCACCGCGCGATCGACACCTTGAAGGAAAAGTTGATCGAGGAGTCGATCATCGTCGCGGCGGTCGCCGTGCTGTTCCTGCTGCACTTCCGCTCGGCACTCGTCGCGATCATCACGCTTCCCCTCGGCATCTTGATCTCGTTCATCGTGATGCGCTGGATCGGGGTCAGCGCCAACATCATGAGCCTGGGCGGGATCGCCATCGCCATCGGGGCCATGGTGGACGGCGCCATCGTGATGATCGAGAACATGCACAAGCACCTGGAGCGGGCCGAGCCGGGCACGAACCGCTGGGACATCGTGCTGGAAGCGTCGAAGCAGGTGGGCCCCCCGCTCTTCTTTTCGCTGCTCATCATCACGTTCAGCTTCCTGCCAGTGTTCTCGCTGGAGCAGCAGGAGGGACGGCTGTTCAAGCCGCTGGCCTTCACCAAGACCTTTGCCATGGCGGGCGCCGCCTTCCTGTCCATCACGCTGGTCCCCGTCCTGATGGGCTACCTCATTCGGGGGAAGATCCGGTCCGAGCGCGCGAATCCCATCAACCGGGCGCTCCAGTGGGTTTACACCCCGGTCATTCGGTTCGCCCTGGGGTCGCCCTGGCTCGTCATCGCGGGCGCGGCGGTCGTGCTCGGGGTGACCGTGGTGCCCTGGAAACGGCTGGGGAGCGAGTTCATGCCGCCGCTGCATGAGGGGTCGGTGCTGTTCATGCCGACCACGGTCCCGGGGGTGTCCATTGCCCAGGCCAGGGAAATCATGCGGTACCAGGACAGCGTCCTCATGACGTTCCCCGAAGTCGAGCGGGTGCTGGGAAAGGCGGGACGCGCCAGCACGGCGACCGACCCCGCGCCGCTCGACATGTACGAGACCACCATCACGCTCCAGCCCGAAAGCGAGTGGCGGCCGGGGGTGACTTATGACCGACTCATCGCCGAGTTGGACCAGGCGGTGCGGATGCCGGGGGTCACCAACGCATGGACGATGCCCATCAAGGGCCGCATTGACATGCTCGCGACCGGCGTCCGGACGTCCGTGGGCGTCAAGATCTTCGGCCCCAACCTGGACACCCTCCAGGCCCTCGGCCTGCGGGTGGAGCGCATCGTGCAGGCGGTGCCCGGAACGCGCAGCGCCTTCGCCGAGCGCAACGTCTCCGGCTACTACGTGGACATCGACATCAACCGCGCGGAAGCCGCGCGCTACGGCCTCAACGCCGGCGACATCCACGACGCCATCATGGCCACCGTGGGCGGCATTGACGCCGCGGTAACCGTGGAAGGCCGGGAGCGCTACGCCGTCAACGTCCGGTACCCCCGGGAGCTGCGGGACAATCTCGCGAAGCTGCGCGAGGTGATTATCCCCACGATGATGGGCGCGCAGATCCCCCTCGGCCAGTTGGCGCGGGTCGAGGTGGTGCAGGGGCCGATGGCGGTGAAGACGGAGGACGCCTTCCCCACGACGACGATCTACGTTGACATCGAAAGCCGGGACGTGGGCGGCTACGTGCACACGGCGCAGCAGGCAGTGGCGGAGCAGTTGACGCTGCCTCCCGGCTACAGCCTGGTGTGGAGCGGGCAGTTCGAGTCCATGCAGCGCGTAACGCAGAAGCTGCGGCTGGTGCTGCCGGTCACCATCGCGATCATCTTCCTGCTGCTCTATTTCAATTTCCGCGGCGTGACCGAGTCGCTGATCGTCATGCTGTCCGTGCCGTTCGCGCTGGTGGGTGGGATCTGGTACCTCTGGCTGGCGGGCTACAACACCAGCGTCGCGACCTGGGTGGGGCTCATCGCGCTGGCCGGCGTGGCAGCCGAAACCGGCGTGGTGATGCTCATCTACCTGGACGAGGCGTATCACAAGCGCGCGCTCGAAGGCCGAATGCGGGACGGCGCCGACGTGGCGGAAGCGGTGCACGAAGGGGCGGTCGGACGCCTGCGTCCCAAGATCATGACGGTCGTAGCGATCACCGCGGGGCTGGCGCCGATCCTGTGGAGCCACGGGACGGGAGCCGACGTGATGAAGCGGATCGCGGCGCCCATGGTCGGCGGGATGGTCACGTCGACGGTGCTCACCCTGGTCGTGATTCCGTCCATCTACCTGCTGTGGCGGCGCTGGCAGGTCCGCCGCCGGCCGGATGTCGCCGTGCGCGACGCGCTGCGCGACGAGATGGCGCTCGCGCCGGCCGAATAGGAGGCACCGCTGAATCAGATGGGGGAAGTCCGGGCGATCGTGCGGATGGAGATGCTCGGCCGGGTCGTGCACCGGCTGAAGGAGTGCGGCTGTCCGCGGCTCACGGTCACGCGCGTCCACGCGATCGGGGCCGGCGCGGACCCGGCACGCGGCCCATACGGGTCGCTAAGGGGCCTCGATCCCGTATTCAACAATGCGACATCGATGATGCCGAACCTCGGCCTGACGAGGCCGCAGGTCGACGCGATAACCGCGTACCTGGCGGCACGAGCCCGGTAACGCCTACCCTCCAGCCACAGCCACCGGCCCCGGATCCTTACTCGGGGTCGGGTGGGGGGTACAAGTCAGTCCGATTCGCCCGCTCGACGCACGTTGCGTGACGACCAGTGGATGTGCACGATACGCCATCCGTCAGGCGTGCGACGCAGGAGCATCGTCTCCGTGCCGCTGGCGTCGATCTCGCGGTCACGGAACGTGCCGGTCGTCCGCGACTGGCTCAACACGATCGCCACAGCGTCACGGACGTCCGCGCGCGTGGCGGTGACCGCGCGCGTGGTGGCGGAGGCGAACGCCATGTCGGCTTCCAAATGGTGGGTACGATACTCGTCCCGCGAGGACTCGACCCCGCCGGACTCGTAGATCACGACGTCCGGATCGAGTACGGCGAGCGCGGCGCCGCTGTCGGCCCGTGCCAGGGCCTCGTGGAACGCGCGAACGACCTCGTCGGGACTCTGCGCGATGGCGCGTGTGGCGGTGAGCAGCATGATGACGGCGGTCAGCGTGAGGCGAGACATGGACACTCCCGGAAAGAACGAGTGTCGTAGTCTCACCCCCGCGCGCGCCGCCCGCTAGATTCCGCCCATGTCGGCTCCGCCCGGTTCCCCGCGCATCGTGCAGGTCGACGCCGACGCGTTCTACGTCCAGGTCGCGCGGCTAGTCGACCCGGAGGGCGCCGGCAAGGCCGAGGTCGTGCTGGTGGGCAGGTCACCGGAGCACCGCGCGCTCGTCACTCATGGACCTGTTCCTTGACGTCCTGAGCACCGCAAACCGGAGAATCAGTTCGCTGGCACCCAGCCGGTGCGGTGTGCATCGTGCCGCCACATGGCCCACGGCGCGGTGCGGTCCGGCGGGTGACTCCCGAACAACGCGTAGACGTGGGTTCCCGCCGAGGTGTAGACCGTGCCGTCCGGCCCGATCGCCGACGAGCCCGCGAACCACGCCGAGTCCCCAGTCACCGTACGCGTTTTCCACCGGAGCGCGCCATCAGTGCCGATCGCGTAGAACGCGTCCTGGCCCACCATGTACAACACGCTGTCCGCCGCTAACGCCGGCCCGCCGATCCATCCGAACCAGCGTGGTCTTGGTCCCGGATGCCTCCAGAGTTCCGCGCCATCCGCGCTCCACGCCACCAGCCCGTCCTGCAGTTGCACAAACAGGCGGCCGTCTGCCGTCACCACCGGTTCGCTTACGCCGGTACCGCCCGGGGGGCTCTGCCACAGCTTGGCCCCGGCGGTGGCGGCGTTCATCGCGAGCAACTGGCGCGGCCACCCCCTCATCAGCCATCAGGCCATTGTCCAGCTCATCGCCCGCACGACCACGCGGTCCGGCCTGATCGTGCGCGCCGCACTGGATCGCAAGCACTATAGCACGCAGGTCAAAGTCAGTGACGAACAGCTGGCAAGCGTGCGCCTCACGCTCCACGAGTTCCACGGCGATTGGAACTACACGATCTCGCCACGGCGTCGCTGACCGGCGAGGTGGAACTCGTATACTTTATTTCTGCGCGAGCCCTTAGCGAAACTCGCAGGCCTCCGTCCACTACGCTTCCAGACACGCTGGGGGCGCAGATTCGGAGCCCACTACCGTCACTTGGTGGCTATCGGAGTCGTTAAGTCCGTCGCGCACAGTGAGTTTCAGAACGAAGCTCGGAGCACCGTTCATGCCATCCGAGTACTGGGAGCCGTTTCCAACTAAGGACCCATCCCTGCGCCACTCGTAGGAATACGGCAGAGAACCACCAGAGGGTGACGCGACCCAAGTGCAAACCAGGGTGGGTTGGATGAGGAGTGGTCCGCCAATCGACGTGGAGAGGGGCCCCGGCGGCGGGGCGACTGGGTCGGAGACCGCTAGGAAGGCATCGATTCTCCCGAAGCCGAACTTGGGATCGCGACCGACAGGACCCAGATCGATGACCGCGTGGGAGGTAAGGTGAAAGCGAACCTGTTCGTTGGTCCAAGTTGGATGAAGAGACCAAACGAGAGCAGCGACGCCTGCGACCGCAGGAGCCGAATACGAAGTTCCCCACACATCTCGGACGTACTTTGGCAGACAAGCTGAACACCCGTTAGGAACAAACGGTATGGTCGTAGTCTTGACATAGTAGGGGGCTGACAGTTCAACCTCCGGTCCTGTTGAGCCGAGCGCAGTGTTGTCGTCGGGCGAGACGCCAGAGACGGCGATAACGGCAGCGTACTTCGCCGGATACCCGACTGGCTGGGACGGATCATTCCCCGTGGCTGCGATCAGCAGATCGCCGGAAAGGTGGCTTTGGTACACGGCCTCCGCCACGTCCGGGAAATCAACCGATCCCGACCAGCTCATGTTGATCACGTCATTCGAGCCGTTCTCCGATGCCCACACTAGGGCCGCGGTCTCGGCATCCGTGCTGCAACCATTCTCTCCCAAGATGGGCACACAGACCTTGTAGTACCCGAATTCAGTGATCGGTACAACGCCGACAACGTCGATTGTATTGTCACGCGCAAACGCGACACCCGCAACTTGAGTGCCGTGCCCGTTAATCGGGTCGTCACAGTCGGTCTCTTCGGGCCAGAGGAAAGTCAGGCACGTCATAGGATCCAAGATCGTCGACCAGTGCGGCAAGTCTCTGTGTGTATCCTCTCCATCGTAGACTCCCGTATCGAGAATCAGGATTGGGTGACCGACTGCGCCTCGCGTCGAGTCCCATGCGCTTGGAGCGCGGATTTGCTGAAGGTTGTATGGGATCGTCTGGCCAGATGCGACTGGTCCGGGGGTGTGAGAGCCACGTCCATGCCTGACAGCAAGGGTGGAGGACCCGACCGGGAGGACGTATTCAACGAACGGGCTTTCCAGGAGGGCCTTTGCGGAAGCAGGATCTATGCGAGCAACCACACTCGGGAGGTTTCGGAAGGGCATGTAGATTTCGCCGCCGAAAGCCGTCACCAATTCACGACCAGATCTGATCGATGCCTCAGAAATCGGCGGCTGAGTCGCAAGAGTGTCGTCCCCAATAATCGAAAGCCGCGCCGTTACTCTCAGTCGGCTTGGATCCTTGAACCTTATGTGCACTCGCCCACCTGCGTTTCGCACTGCTGCGATGAGCTGGTCGGGGTCGGCGAGAAGGTCCGTATTGCGCCCAGACCAAGTGATCGGGGGGCGGGTTCCAAAGTTACGTGGGGGGCCAAAGATGGCGGCGCCGACGGTGGATTGTGCTTGCGATCCCATCACCTCAAGATCCGGCCCGAGCGGTAGGCTGTCTTCTGCAACATCGTCGCGCCGACAGGCAGGCACTGCGAGCGTTAAGACGCCCAACGACAGTATTCCGAGCCTCATGTGGAACACTCCCAACATCAGTTCGCTACAGCTGTCGCCTGCATCACACTTCCATCCGGTTGATGGTAGGTTGCAGTGATTCGAGTCCCAGACGTCACCTTGAGTGCCCCACCGAGCCAGCTACCGGTTGGGACTGTCACCCGCGCGCTCTGCTGCTGACCGCCCGCGAGCCGGCTAACGCCCACATACGAAACTCGCTCGATGTGTGAGTCACCTTCGAGTTCTGCTCTTGCTTCATCCAGTGCAGGCCCGAAGATGTGCACCGAACCACCCTCACTACCCCCGAGAATCCACGTCAGAACGAATTGCCCCTGGACGCGCTGAAGCACTGGCTGAAGAACGCTGCGACGAAAGCCCAACTTGAGCTTCACGGTCAACCTGTCGCACAGGATGGGCTGGAGGCTATCTCCACACAATCTGCGCTCGGCCCAATAGACGCTGGGTTGGGAGGCCCCGCTGGTCGCGATGTCGAGCCTCAGCGCGGCTGAATCGGCCAACTGCTCCCCGACGGCGAGCAAGGCCACTATCTCGAGTGCGCGACCAGGCTCGGGGGCAGAATCGGTGAATGCTAGGGCCGACAGAAGGGGCACGCTTTCCTCCCGGCCGGCATCTGTAGCGACGCCACAGGACATCAGGCAGACCACCACAACGGGATCAATTGTGCGGATGACAGTGGTTCGCAGTTCCACAGTTCTGAAGGCAGCGTCGGTGAACCACTTCAGAGGGCCAGCAAACCGACCAGCAGGACTCAGAGGATCCCAAGCTAGTATTCGCGGCATGAGTCACTCCCCTGCAACCGAAAAGACCTCACATTGTCAATGTGATCAGCACCGAGCAAGGAGTCAACTGATACCCGACACCTCAGCCGGGGATTCCCAATGAGGTGCCCGGCCACAGGGTCGAGTCCAGTGGCGTTCGCAGAACTCCGTCACAGTATGCGTCGTTGATGACAGCTGCGCTGTGTCGCACAAACAGCCTGGCGACAACGCCGTTAGCGCTACTTCGGCTTCAAAAGCATCACGGTGCGGTCGGAAAGGCGTAACGGGAACGCAGCCCACTTTCACTCGAGATCTAAAGCACCAGACCCTCTCCCTGCTTCCACCCTGTCCGCGTCGTTCAGCGGCCAGCTGATAACAACCGACCACATCGGACAACTGGCTGGAACGCAGCGCGGGGAAGTGGGCTGGGGCCTCGGGTTCGCGATCCGCCGTCGTGTGCGGGATGGCGACATCGGGAGCACGGGAACGTTCGGGTGGGCCGGCGGGACCGGTGCGCAGTGGTGGGTCGATCCGATCGAAAATATCGTCGCCGTGCTCGTGACACCGTGCGCGCCGCCGGTGCACCAGGAAGTCTTCCAGCAGTTCGAGCGCTTGACGTGCGCCGCGTTGGTGGAATCGCGGGCGGATCCGCAGCGCTAGCGAGCTCCGTACGACGAGAGGGGGGTTAGACGCGGCGAGATCCCGCCACGCGCCGGTCTCGAAGCTGCCCGCCTTTGCGCGCCGTGCCGACGGTCAGTCGACGATCACGTGGCGGGAGGCTCGCTGGTCATGTGATCCAGGCAGATGTAGCTGTAGCTGCCCGAGTCGGCGACGATCCCCCTGAAACTTCCCTCTCCGTCGGGCTGTGCGTGTTGCGGCGCCAACGCGTCGTCACCCACGAATAGCCAGAAGGTCGCGTGGAGGCGTTCATCCGAAACGACCCGGACTCCGATGTCCACCCTGCCCGAGGTGGTTAAGGTGTTTGCGGAGACACGGACGCTGGTGCTCGACTTCCCGCCCAGATCGGTCTGGCCGGCGTCGGGCTCGAGCCCGCCGTCGCCGGTCTGGAACTCCAACGCGACTGGAACCGCCGGAACGGGGATTCCTGCCGCATCGGTGATCTGGATCGACAGGCGCGTCGGCGCAGCGCCAGGGTCGACGCGCTCGTTGTCGCCGTGGATCTTGCGAATCGGTGCCGTGGGACCAGGGTCGGGCGCTTGCGGCTCGCTGCCGCAGGCAACCACGAGTCCGGCTCCGGTGAGAAGGAGCGTTGGCGCACGGACCGTGGGATCGGGCTCCGTCTTGTCTCTAATGAACGCGAACGGCTCGGAGCGTGGTGGGAACCCGATCTCCGCCGGTGCTGGACGAACACATAGCTGGGCTCGCGCTCGCATATGACCTCGGTCAGAGCACGCGGCTCGGACGGGGCAGCCTACGACGCTAGTACACGCGGCCACAAATACCCTCACGCACTCACCACATCGTTTTCACCCCGGAGCACGCTGAGGGCACAGAGGGGCAGTCGGTCGAATGCGCGGCGGACGTTGGGTTCTCTGGGGTCTCCGCGGTCTCTGCGGTCTCTGCGGTGAAAATACGTAACCGTACTAATGTACCGATGTACTAGGAACCAAACCGCTCCTTGCGGCTTGCGCCGCGCCGACGTTGCGCGGCGAGTAAACACGTGCCGGAGGGCGGCCGCCGCAGCCGACCGATAGATTGCGCGCATGGCTGTCCCCGGCACCCCGCGTATCTTACAGGTCGACGCCGACGCGTTCTACGTCCAGGTCGCGCGGCTAGGCGACCCGGAGGGCGCCGGCAAGGCCGAGGTCGTGCTGGTCGGTGGGACGCCGCAAGGCCGCGGCGTCGTGACATCGGCGTCGTACTCGGCCCGGAAATACGGCGCCCGGTCGGGCATGCCGATGGCGCAGGCGCTCAGGCTCTGCCCGGAGGCGATGGTCGTCGGCGTGCCGGGCCGCGCATGCAGCGAGCGCAGCAAGGCGATTCACGCCGCGCTCGAACGGTTCGCACCCATCGTCGAGCCCGCATCGATCGACGAGATGTATCTCGATCTCACCGGCACCGAAACGCTGTACAAGCACGAAACACTGGAGCAGACGGCGCGCCGGATTCGGGAGGCGGTACGCGCCGAGAGCGACATCGTCGTCTCGGTCGGCGGCGGCACGACGCGGCTGGTCGCCAAGCTCGCCGCCAACCGCGCCAAACCGCACCGCACCCCGGAGGCCCACGGCGTCCTGATCGTCCCGCCGGGCGAGGAAGGCGCGTTCCTCAAGACCTTCCCGCTGGCGGCGATCCCCGGGATCGGCCCCCGATTCCAGGATCGTCTGGCGGTGTACGGGCTCAAGACCGTGCCCGACGCGTTGCGGCACGATCGCGCGACGCTCGAGGAGTGGTTCGGCCAGCGGGCGGGCCACTGGCTCTACGACCGCATCCGCGGCGTCGATCCGACGCCGGTGGTGCATCGCGACCGTGCCAGGTCGATCAGCCGTGACGAGACGTTCGCCGAAAACATCGACGACGACGCGAAACTGCGCCGCGAGCTGCTGCGCCTGTCCGACCGCGCGGCCGGCGACCTGCGGACCGGTGGCTACGTGGCCCGCACGGTCACCGTGCGCATCCGCGACCGTGACTTCAAGGACCGTAGCGCCGCCAAGACACTGCGGGCGTCGGTCAGCGCGGACGCCGCCATCGCGACCGTCGCACTGGAGCTGTTCGCCAAGCTGCGGCGCGCGCGCCGGATCCCTGCACGGCTGCTCGGCGTGGCGCTGTCGCAGCTCGGTGGCGCGTCGACCGAAGAACAACTCGGCTTGTTCGCGGATGATGACGCGAGCGAGTTGGAGACCGATCGCGACCGCCGGTTGTCACGGGCGATCGATGAATTGCGGAAGCGCTTCGGGAGAGGAGTGGTCGGACGTGGGTAGCGCCTACGCGCCTGGTCAGCTTCCCCGCATGGCCGGCGGCATTCCTACGCCAACGGTGTACCACCGGCGGAATATGCCCAACGCATGGATGGACGACCTTAACTCACCTGTCCGTCAAACTGGGGGAAGACCACTGCGGCGAGTTACGTGCAGGTTGGGACAGCTAGCCCGGTCCCAGCACGACCCCGAACGTGAGCTGCCACTTCGTGCGCCGTCCGTCGGGGCGGAATGGGAGTGGTTCGTCATCGGTCCCCACGGATTCGTATCTGCTTGACGCGAACACCCACCGACTGCGCCCGACATCTTGTCGAACGGTTATGGTAGTGGACCGCGGCGCGACCCTAGTAGCGTAGAGGGACAGTTCGGGCGCGATGAGGATTTGGTAGGCTGGCTCGAGTCCGACGGGGTCGGGAATCCGCGATATCGCCGCGTACAAGGCCATCGCGACTGCGAGAGAAACTGCCGTACCGCTCTTGAATGCGCGGGCGACCTCGATGCCGCCGCCCGGTAGCCAACTGTCGATCTCAGCGGATCGCTCGAAAACGAAATCCCGCCTGACCCATGACTCCCGGGTCAACGTGAATCGGCTTGCGGCCTGCCAAGGGGATGTCGCCCGACCGAAGCGCACCTCACCCCATCCGCGAAGCACATGCTCGGACGCAGCGAAGATCACGCCAGCAAGGTCGGCTCGACGGGCGTCTCCTCGCAGGCCCGTCCAGGTTCCTCGTATCGTGAGGATCGCGGCACCATGGAACAACGATCGCTGAGCGCCGCCGCCAACCGTCGTTGCGCGGGCGCGCCAGGTATCGACGGGCGGGTCCTCCTCGGCACGACTGCTCTGGGTTTGATCATGTCGTTCCCGTCGAACGAAGAGCGTCCAGTCAACAGACGCGACCGAGCCGCCGAGGGACGCGCCGACGGCGCGCATGTCAGAAACGATGCGGCGTCGATACTGCATCATGACAACGTGGATCGGCTCGGGCCCTCCATAGCCCTCAAGCTGGTGGACCGCGCTCACGCCAACCAACGGCGTGACGGTCGCCGTCTCTACACTGCGGTTCCATCGGCCCTGAATACCAAGCCGAAGGCCACCGAACGGCAGTGCCCGCGTGATCCCAATCCCCACGGCTGGCGTTGCGCGGCGTCCGACCCGCGGCACGGGGGTTGTACGCGTCCGGTTGGCCTGCTCGTAACACCCCGGCCTAGCCAGGAATCTATACTGCAGGTTTGGTGTATTCGCATTCATGAAACGCTCGCATCGGGAACCTCCTCGCGCGGCGCACGAGCCGCCGATCCCCAGCCCCGACCGGGACTGCACCCCCTCCGGCCGATTTGGCAGCGTCCGGTCGATGCAACGGGGACAACCGATATCCCAATCCCGGTCCATTGTCACGACGCGAGGCTCGGCGGGACAGGCGGCGCACGTCGGGACTGGGTATAGGAGTTCGTTTGTTGGCTCGCAAGAGTCCCCATCGAGAAGGAGATCGGACGAAATGAGAATGTTGACGAACGTCATGCTGTTTGCAGCACTTGTGGTCGCCGGATGCGGGACGGCTACCGACCTTTCGGACTGCGAGCACAGCGCGGCAGTGGCGCTAGTGGGTTCCGACGAGGGACGCGTCGAGTATTGGAACGCCCTCCTCGACTCGGTTGCTGCGGCGGCCCCAGCCGACTCCACCATCGAGGTGCTCGTCCGCTTCGCGCAGGATCACATGAGCGACGCCGACATCACCGAAGTGTGGCAGCACGGAATCCAGGTCACCTATCGCTTCAACTTCCTTCCGGCGGTCGCCGGACTTGTCACAATCACAGACGCGCTGAGGGTTGCTGAACTCGAGCGGGTAGCGTACGTGGCCGTCTCGCTTAACGAAGGAGCAGTCCAGCTGGGATGCCGAGGCAACGGAGATCTCTAGCAGGTTGCGGAAAAAGTCAGGAGTGTGATGCGATGACGGAGCCTCTTGCGCGACCGCGCGAACTAGCGAATGTATTCCTCGCGCACTAGGCGTTCGTCAGGCGCATCCGAGGCACCCAGAGGCCCATTCGAGGACCCCCCAGCCGAAAACGATGCGTGGAGAGGACCGCTCGACGTTCGAGATCACGTTTTCCGCAACCTGCTAGTTCAAGTTCCAGTGGCAGTCTGTCAACGCGGTGATGGACAAAACGATAGCAGGAGGTAGCCGTGCATTGCGGTAACTACGGTTGGGTGACCTGGGTCGTCGGAGCGGTGATCTCGCTTGGGTGCTCTGACGTGCACGAGCCGCCGGCGACCAAGGCGAATCGCCGTGCCAGGCGTCGAGTGCGCGTCAGGCAGCCAGCAAGAGTGTTCATCCAGGAACTCTGTTCGCCGTTGGGAAGATGACCTCTTCACCACGTATCACGACATCTCGGCCGCGGCCGAGAACGTGCGCGCACCACAAGCCAGCGCGTTCGGCGGAGGCACCAAGACGTTCAACGGTATATCGGCTGCGACACCCATCGTTACGGCGGCCATCGCCGTCCATTACCACAGGTACCCAGCATGTCGCCCCCTTCCGGGAGTGATACGGGCGCACTTGGAGAACACCGCCTGGCAAACGAATGATCATGATCCGGGCTACCTCGGCTCGGGCGTCCTGAATGCGGGCATTTTCTGGAACAGCAGTGCCTGCGAAGAAGGAGGACCTCCTATCATCGAGAAGTGATTCAGCATCGGGGGCGTGGGTGAACCGGTCTCGCCCTGAGAGCGCGCCTCCCCTGGGGACGGTCAATCGTTGCCGCGCACGGCCGGCATCACGTAGTCCCGCATCAGCCGCAGCACTTGCCGGTTGTGATCGCGCGGCCGCCGTCCGCTGAGCGAGGTCGTGGCCACCACCACCAGATCGAGATCGGGGACCACGAACAGATACTGCCCGCCGTACCCCCACGCGAAGTGCACCGCGTGACCGCCGAACTCGCGGGTCCACCAGCCATATCCGTACTGATGTCCGTTCCAGGGGGATCGCGACCGGCTCTGCCACGACAGCTCGATCCACTCCTCGGGTACGATCTGCCGGTCGCCGTACTTGCCGCCGTTCGCGTACAGCATCCCGAACGCCAGGAGTTCGCGTGGCGACAGCCGCATGTTGTTGCCACCAAGATAGATCCCCTGCGGATCACGTTCCCAGGAAGCGAGTTGCACGCCAATCGGCTCGAACAGGGCGCGCCGCGCGTACGCCAGCGTGCTGACTCCGGTCGCCTTGGTGAGAATCGCGCTCAGGAGGTGAGAGTTGCCGGTTGAGTACTCCCAGCACTGATCCGGCACGCACGTGATCGGCATCGCAAGCGCCGACCGCACCCAACTGGGGCTCGAAACCCACGCACCGTAATTGCCGAAACTGGTCGATTCCAGGCCCGCCCGCATCGACAGCAGGTCCCGAATGGAGATGCGCCAGCGCCGCGCGTCCGTCTCGCCCTCGAACTGCTCGGGAAAGAACTCGGCCACGCGCTGTTCGACCGTCCGCAGATGACCCTGCGCGATCGCGATGCCCACCAGCGTCGAGATGATGCTCTTGGACGCCGACTTCACGTTCACGCGCTGGCCGGGACGCAGGCCACGGAAGTACTGCTCCCGCACCACGCGCCCCGATCGCGCCACGATGAGGCTGTTGAGGGGGGCCAGCTCGGCGGCGTGGTCGAACGCACGGTCGAGTGCAACCGGATCCAACCCCGATACATCCAACAGGGATGGAACCATCAGCCCGTCTTGCGCCGCTGCCGGGGAGGCGAGCAGCAGACATAGCATCAGCGGTCGTGCAGGCATGCTGTCTTGGTACGTTGCAACGTCACGGGTGTTCCGAGCCCAATGCGTCCCGAGGCTTGCGCTTCCGTCGTTGGGTGCGGCTGGCGATACTACATCGTCCACACGAAAACCAAAGTTCCGAGGTGAAACATGCGAGTGGCAAGCTCACTGAGCCTGGCCGGCGCCCTGCTGGTAGGCGGGACCCCGGCCGTCGCCCAGATCAACGCGCGGATGTTCCGCTACCCGGACGTCTCGGCAACCCATATCACCTTCGTCTATGCCGGGGACATCTGGGTCGTCCCCAAGTTGGGCGGTACCGCCCAACGGCTGAGTTCGCCGCGTGGTGAGGAGCAATTCCCACGGTTTTCGCCTGACGGATCCCGGATCGCCTTCAGCGCCAACTACGACGGCAACATGGACGTCTATGTCATCCCGACGATGGGTGGCGAGCCCGTACGGGTCACGCACCATCCGATGGGAGACCGGATTCTCAACTGGTATCCCGACGGTCGTTCCCTGCTGATCGCGTCGAGCCGCGAGAGCGGCCGGCAGCGATTCAATCAACTCTACCGTGTCGCCGCCGGGGGCGGCCTGCCGACCAAGCTGCCGGTACCGTACGGCGAGTTCGGCATGGTGTCGCATGATGGGACCACGCTTGCCTATATCCCGATCTCGCGCGATTTCCGCACCTGGAAGCGCTACCGCGGCGGGATGAACCCCGACATCTGGCTGTTCAACCTCCGCGACTCGTCTGCGACGAACATCACGCAGCACGACGCCGACGACACGCAGCCGATGTGGCACGGCAACACGTTGTACTTCCTGTCGGATCGCGGGGCCAACGAGCGGCACAACATCTGGGCGTACGATCGAGCCAGCGGGGAGACGCGGCAGGTCACGTCGGTCGAGGACTACGACATCACGTTCCCGTCGATCGGCCCCAACGACATCGTCTACCAGGCCGGCGGCCACCTCTACCTGCTGGACCTCGCCACCGAGCAGTCGCATGAGGTCGCGATCGATGTCGTGACCGATCGCGCGACGCTGAAACCGCGCATGGAGAGCGTGGCGGGACTGATCCAGGCGGGGGGCATCTCGCCCACGGGGCAGCGCGTGGTGATGCAGGCGCGCGGCGACGTGTTCACCGTGCCCGCCGAGCATGGACCCGTGCTGAACCTGACGCGCACGTCCAGCCACGCCGAACGCTATCCGCGCTGGTCGCCCGACGGACGGTCGATCGCGTACTGGAGCGACGCGTCGGGCGAATACGAACTGGTGATCCGCGCCGCCGACGGCACGGGCGAGCCGCGGACGGTAACGTCGCTCGGCGAGGGCTATCGTTACGCCCCGCACTGGTCCCCCGATGCCAAACGGATCGCCTTCGTCGACGAGGACATGCGGGTGCGGGTGCTCGAGGTCGAGTCGCGACGTGTCCGCGTGATCGACGAGAGTCCGATCTGGATGGGCAATGGTGCGTTGCAGAACATGAGCCTGAACTGGTCGTCCGACAGCCGCTGGCTGGTCTTCTCGCGCGCGGTCGCCTCGGGCAACGGGGCGGTCTTCCTGTTCGACGCCGAGCAAGGCGAACTCCATCAGGCGACGTCGGGCTACTACAACGACTTCGGGCCTGTGTTCGACCCGGACGGGAAGTACCTGTACTTCTACACCAATCGTACGTTCCAGCCGGTCTACGGTGATTTCGATAACGGCTGGACCTATCCCAACGCCACGAACATCGCCGCGGTGACCCTGCGCCCCGACGTCCCGTCACCGCTGGCACCGCGCAACGACGTGGAGACGGTGGCGGACAATGTCGGAGACGACGACAAGGCCAAGACAGCCGACTCGGCGGTCGTCATCGCGTTGGAGCAATTCGAACAACGGCTCGTGCTGCTGCCGCCCGAGGCGGGCAACTACGCGGAGCTCGCGGCCGTGTCCGGCAAGGTGGTATTCCGGCGCCAACCCCGCTCAGGCACGGGCGGCGGCGACAGCCCGATCGTCTCCTACGATCTCGCCGAGCGCGAAGAGAAGACGATCATGGACGACGCCGACGGGTTCGAGATCTCGCACGATGGCAAGAAGATGCTGGTCGTGAATGGCCGCCGATTCGCCATCGTGGACGTGAAGCCCGGACAGAAGATCGAGACGCCGCTCCGCACGGCCGAGATGCGGGTGATGGTCAACCCACAGGCGGAGTGGCGGCAGTTGTTCAACGACGCCTGGCGTTTCCAGCGCGACTTCTTCTACGATCCCAACATGCACGGGGTCGACTGGCGCGAGATGCGCGAGCGATACGGCCGCCTGATGGAGGACGCGGTCACCCGTTGGGACGTGAACTTCGTGATCGGCGAGCTGATCGCCGAGTTGAACGCGTCACACACCTACCGCGGCGGCGGCGACGAGGAGTCGGCCGAGAACCGCGGCGTGGGATTGCTGGGCGTGGACTGGTCGCTCGAGAACGGCGCCTTCCGGATTCGCCATGTCGTCGACGGTGCCCCGTGGGATGCGGAGGCGCGTTCCCCGTTGCAGGAGCCCGGTGTCAACGTGCGCGAGGGCGAATACGTGCTCGCCGTGAACGGCGTGCCGATGGATACGGCAAAGGACCCGTGGGCGGCGTTCGAGAATCTCGACGGCAAGCCGGTCATGCTCACGGTGAACAGCCGGCCGAGCCTGGATGGCGCGCGGCAGGTGCTGGTCGAGCCGACGCGCAGCGAGACGCGCCTGCGCCATCTGGAGTGGATCGAGGCCAATCGCCGCCGGGTGGAGGAAGCGACCGATGGACGCGTCGGATATATCTACGTGCGCAGTACCGGTGTGGATGCCCAGAATGAACTCGTCAGGCAGTTCATGGCACAGTTCACCAAGGACGCCCTCATCATCGACGAGCGGTTCAACTCCGGCGGCCAGATCCCCGACCGCTTCATCGAGCTGTTGAACCGCCCGATGTTGAGCTACTGGGCGGTCCGGGCCGGCAAGGACTGGCAATGGCCGCCGGTGGCCCATCGCGGCCCGAAAGTCATGCTCACCAACGGCTGGAGCGGTTCCGGCGGCGACGCGTTCCCCTACTACTTCCGCGAGGCCGGGATCGGCCCGTTGATCGGGACCCGAACGTGGGGCGGCCTGATCGGGATCAGCGGAGCGCCGCCGCTGATCGACGGCGGCAGTGTCACCGTTCCGACCTTCCGCATGTTCGGTACCGACGGCGAGTGGTTCGCCGAGGGTGAAGGGGTCCACCCGGACATCCTCGTACCGGAAGACCCGTCGCAGCTCGCCCGCGGCATCGACACGCAGCTCGAGCGGGCCATCCAGGAGACCCTGCGGATGCTGCAGGAGAACCCGCCGATTCCGCCGAAGCGGCCGGACTACGAGAACCGGACGCCCAAACCGAAGCGCCGGACGTGATGGTCAGCGGCGGTCATAGACGGTGATAGACGGCTATGGGGATCACCGGGGTTGCGGGTGGGCACGGACCTGAGGGTTCGCCCCCCATCTGTTTTCCCGGGTCTTCGGCGTTTCGTGTGGGTTGTCACAGGTCCGATGCCCCACCCCCGCCCGTGTATACCGCAGAGGACGCAGAGGACGCAGAGGGTCTCTGCCTGATTTCCCGCCGCTCCGTCATGCCCATTGAGTCAGGAGTTGTTGGGCTGGAAGGGCCCATTGATGACCAATGCTGGGGTCGCGCGGCTGGAACCTGTCGCGGGTGCCGCAAGCCCTCTGCGTCCTCTGCGCTCTCTGCGGTCCAACGGGGGGGGGAGGGGCGATGCCGAGGAGTGTGCCCCTCCCAGGAACCCACACGATTCCCTGAAGACCCGGTTTCCCTGCCCACGCGCGTCTTGCCCACGTCTTCCGCCGGGGCTATTCTCGCCGTTCGCCGCACCCCGTCCAGGAGGACCGATGCGCACTTCGTCGTTCATACTCGCCCTCACGGTGTCCAGCGTCGCCCAAGCCGTTGCGGCGCAGGAGACACCCTCCGATACCTTGCTCACCGTCGAGCACTTCCTCGATCTCGAGCGGGTCGGGGACCCGCAGCTCTCGCCTGACGGCAGCTCCATCATCTACACACGTGCCTCGGTGAACCGGCTGGAGGATCGCTGGGACTCCGAGTTGTGGATCATGAACGCCGACGGCTCGCGCAACCGGTTCCTGACCAAGGGTTCGAGTCCGCAATGGTCGCCTGACGGCACGCGGATCGCCTATATGGCTCCCGGCGAACCGCAGGGCACGCAACTGTTCATCCGCTGGATGGACGCCGAGGGCGCGACCTCGCAGATCACGCACGTGACGGAGTCGCCGCAGACGTATCGCTGGTCCCCCGACGGACACCGTATCGCGCTGGTCATGCTCGTTCCTGACAAAGAGACCTGGCCCATCTCGATGCCGTCCGCGCCACAGGGCGCCAAGTGGACCGCCGCGCCGCGTCTGGTGTCGCGCACCAACTACCGCCAGGACCGCCAGGGGTTCATCCCCGAGGGGTACACCCACCTCTTCGTGGTCCCGGCCGACGGCGGCACGCCCCGCGCCATCACGCACGGGCACTGGAACGTCGGCGCGCGGTTTTCGGGCCTGTCGTTCGGCGCCGGGATAGACTGGACGCCCGACGGGCGCCGCATCGTATTCGACGGCTACGTCGCCGACAGCGGCGAAGCGCCGTTCAACGAGGCGTACATCTACGCGGTCGATGTGGCAAGCGGCGACGTTCGCCGTTTGACCGAACAGCGCGGCAACTGGACCGGACCGGTCGTATCGCCGGACGGGCGCCGGGTGGCGTTCACGGGGTACGCATACACCGAGCAGACCTACACGACGTCCGAGCTGTACACGATCGGGATCGACGGGAGCGGCATGACCAAGATCTCCGGATCGTTCGACCGTGACGCGGGCAGCCTCCACTGGACGCGCGACAGCCGCGGCGTGTATTTCACGGCGGGCCATCACGGCAGCCAGAACGTGCACATGGCGAGCGGCGGGACCGTCCGCCAGGTGACGCAGGGTACGCACATGTTGTCGATCAGCTCCATGACGGGCGCCGGCGTGGCGGTGGGGACACTGACGTCACCGCAGCAGCCGGCGGATGTGGTGCGGGTCGATCTCGCGCGCGGGGCGATCACCCAACTCACCCACGTGAACGACGACCTCCTCGCCGGTATCAGGCTGGGCGCGGTGGAGGAGATCTGGTACCCGTCGACCAACGGCGCACGCGTCCAGGGCTGGATCGTCAAGCCACCGTCATTCGATGCCACCCGCGACTACCCGCTGATCCTGCACATTCACGGCGGGCCGCACGCCATGTACAACGTGGCGTTCAACTACAGTTTCCAGAACTTCGCCGCCAACGACTACGTCGTGCTGTACGTCAATCCGCGCGGCAGCACCGGCTACGGCACCGACTTCGGGAACGCGATCGACAACGGGTATCCGAGTGTCGATCACGACGATCTCATGGTCGGGGTCGATTCGCTGGTCGGACGTGGATACATCGATACCGACCACCTGTACGTCACGGGCTGCAGCGGTGGCGGTGTGCTGTCGAGTTGGGCCATCGGGCACACCGATCGCTTCGCCGCCGCGGCCGTGCGCTGTCCGGTCATCAACTGGATCAGTTTTGCCGGCACCGCCGACATCGTCGAGTGGGGATTCGCCCGGTTCCGCGGTTACTACTGGGACGACCCAACCAACTGGCTCGAGCATTCTCCCATCATGCATGTCGGCAAGGTCAATACCCCGACGCTGCTCATGACCGGCGTACTCGACCTCCGGACGCCCATGTCCCAGACCGAGGAGTTCTACGCCGCGCTCAAGGTCCGGGGGGTCCCCGCGGTCCTGCTGCGGTTCAACGAGGAGTATCACGGCACGGGATCCAAGCCCTCCAACTTCATGCGCACGCAGCTGTACATCATGAGTTGGTTCCAGAAGTGGCCGCAACGGCCGCGGGACGTGTCCGACCGCTGATGCGCACGCTGCCGCTCGGACCGGACGCCCAGGCGGTGACGTGCTTCGGCCTGGGCGGGATGCCGTTGTCGACCGCCAACCGGCCCGACGAAGCGCAGGCGATGCGCGTGCTGCACGCGGTGCTCGATCGGGGCGTGACCCTGATCGACACCGCAAACGTCTACTGCCGCGACCACACGGACATCGGTCACAACGAACGGCTCATCGCCAAGGCGCTGGCGACGTGGGGCGGCACTCGCGACGGGATCGTCGTCGCCACGAAGGCGGGCATGACCCGATCGGACCAGCGATGGGGGCGGGACGGTCGGCCGAGCTTCATCACGCAGTCCTGTGACCAGTCGCTCGTGGCGCTGGGCGTCGATCGGATCGATCTGTATCAGTTCCACGCCCCCGACGCCGAGATCCCGCTGGAGGAGAGCGTCGGCGCGTTCGCGGACCTGCGCGACGCGGGCAAGATCCGCTGGTTCGGCCTCTCGAACGTGTCCGTCGACGAGATCGAACGCGCGCGCACGATCCTCCCCGTCACGACGGTCCAGAATCGGTTGAATCCGTTCTTCCGGGAGGCCATCGACGACGGCGTGGTGCAACACTGCGCCACGGAGGGGTTGGGATTCCTGGCCTACAGTCCGGTGGGTGGTGGCCGGCTCAACAAGAAGCTGCCGGATCACGCCGCGGTGCAGCCGGTGGCGGCACGGCATGGCGCATCGCCCCATGCGGTCGTGCTGGCATGGGTGGCGGCGCAAGGGACGAGCGTGATTCCGATTCCCGGCAGCCGTACCGTCGCGCATGCGCTGGACGCCATGGGCGCCGCCGACCTGGTGTTGTCCCCCGACGACCTTGCGGCTATCGACGCCGCGGAGTTCTCGCGGGCGTGAGCGGCTCGCGGCGCGGCTTCAGGAGATCTTCCACCTCGCGCCGGGCATCGATCCGGCGGTCAACCTCTTCCCCGATCTCCGTGGCCCGCGCGAGGTGCGCGCTCAGATCTTCCACCGACCCTTGTCCCGCCCGCAGTCGTAGCAGCGCCAGCCGGACGTTCTCCAGCGCCGCGACGGTGTTCATCAACGATTGCCCGGTTTCGCCACGGGCGCGCAGGTCCTTGGCGCGCGTTTCCAGGCGCTCGATGACCGCCGGCAGGTGGCGTGCGTGCGCCCGCGTATGGTCGGGCAGCGAGTGGTACACGTCCAGCGCCGAGCGACCCAGCACGAATTCCGTCGCGTCCGCCGACGCGAGGGCCGGCCTCGCGGGCGGTTTGATCCCTCTCCCCGCGTTGCGGAAGAACCAGCGACCGAACCTCCCCGCCCACAGGCGATGCCACAGGCCGTCGAGCCGCCGCAGCCAACGGCGCTTGAGGATGAGATCCGTTTCTTCCTTCTGCACTTCCGCCTCGGCCAACAGGGCGGCGCGCACATCCTCGAAGGAGTATCCCTCGCGCAGCAATCGCCGGGTCACCATGATGAGCTGGATGACCAGGATCGTCCCGATGATACCTGGTCCTCCCCCCCCGATGCTGACGCCGCTCTCCGCGATCGTCACGCCGCCGCCCGCCACCGCCGTCGCCAACAGCACCATCGTAGAGATCTCGGCGTTGCGCACGAAGCTCCGCACCAGTGGCGGCGCACGGAAATCCCGCCCGCGCGCCTCGCCTACCGCGCGCGCGACGTCGTCACCAGTCTGCAACCGGCGATCGGGGTCTTTGTCGAGGCAGGTGTCGATGACGGCCGCGAGTCGTTCCGGGATCTCCGCCCGCATGCTGCGGACCACGGGCGCGTCACGCGTCGCCTGCTTCGCCAGAATGGCCGGCAGGTTCGGTCCGTCAAACGGGACGCGGCCGGTGAGCGCATAGAAGAAGGTCGCGCCAAGGGAGTACAGATCGCTCCGCGCATCCACCGCCTCACCGCATGCCTGCTCGGGACTCATGTAGCGCGGCGTGCCGATGATCTCGCCGGTATCCGCGCCGTCCCCATCACGCGCCACGTGCGCGATGCCGAAGTCGGTGACCAGCGCCCGGTCGGTCGCCTGCTCGATCATGATATTGTCGGGCTTGACGTCACGGTGCACGATCCCGCGTTGATGCGCGTAACCCAGCGCCCAGGCGACCTCCTGCAGCACCTTCATGGCGAACCGGGGCGTCAACGGTCCAGCGCGTTCGACCCGTTCCCGCAGTGTTTCCCCTTCGACAAATCCCATGACGAAGAACACGAGGGTGCCGTGTTCCTCGACGGAGTGGATCGGGACGATATTCGGGTGCGACAATCCCGCCGCGGTGCGCGCCTCACGCAGGAACCGATCGCGTTGCGCCGGATCGAGGGCCAGGGCTTCGGGCAACAACTTGATGGCGACCAGCCGGTCGAGCGCCACGTCACGCGCGAGCAGCACCACACCCATGCCGCCGCGACCCAACTCGCGTTCGAGCGAGTAGCGTCCCGCCAACAGCGCCTGCAGCGCGAGGAATTCGGTGCCGATGGGATCGGGCATGATGAGCGGCTGATCTCCGTGCCGAGTGCGTCCTTGATCAAAGGTAGCACAGACCGCCGGGCCCCATCGTACCCGCTGTCCGCAGCTACGATCTCGCTGTCCGTTGGGGCCGGTCCCGGACCCCGAAGGATCGCCGGGGGATAGAACGGTCCTGCTCTACGACGTGATGCTCGCCGGGCAGGGTGCCGGGGCGCTCGACTGGATCGGCCGTGACCTCCAGGAAATCGGCACGTCGCTCGAGCTCGGCGAATGGTACGTGGGCGCGATGGGCCTCCGCGTGAGCGTTTGGGACGTGGATGGGTGGCGGGACGTCGCATGGGTGCGAGACGTGGGCCCGATCGCCTGGGAAGACGTCGGCATCATGGTCCCCGTCCTGTCCGACACGGTGCGTGTCCGCCTCTCGTTCGTCGCGGACGCGTGGAGGATCGATCGCATTGCCGTCGCGGCCACCGCACACCGGCCGGCGACTCGTCAGATACCGTTGGCGCGTATCCGAGACGCCGGGGGCGAGAACGGGCGGGCATTGGCCGCCGCCCGGGCGCCGGACGAAGCCTATCTCACGACGACGCCGGGGCAGTGGTTCTCGGCGGAATTTGACGTGGGGCCTGCGAGCGTGCCACGGACGATGCTCCTCGTTTCGCAGGGATACTATGTCGAGTGGATGAGGCCGGACTGGATTCGCAACGCCGGCCGGACCGCGCCGTTCGTACCCTCCAACGAGCGCCTCATTGAAGCCATCGATCGCTGGCGTGCCGTGCAGGACGCCTACGAGCGGCGGTTCTTCGAGAGCCGCTTTCCCGTGAGATGACTATGCGACGACGAACCATGCTGGCCGTTGCGCTCACGCTCGCGTGTGGCGCCTGCAGGTTTGGCGGGAATCCTCGGCAACTCGCCCTGGCGCACCAGCCGCGCGGTGTCGAAATCGACATCACAACGAATGCCGATCGGGTCACGGGGGAGCTGCTCGCGGTGAGCGACACCGGGCTCACGGTCTTGGGATCAGGTGAAATTGCCGTCGTCCGCTACGCCGCCATCAAACGCGTCGAGGCTAGAACGTTGCGCGTTCTCGCGTCGCGCCGTTATCCGCTTTCAGTGCAGCAGCGCGACCGGCTGCGGCTTTACGCCCGGTACCCTCAGGGCATCGACGATGACCTGCTCCGACGCCTGCTCGAGGGGTACGGGTTGACGGAGCCGAAGCTGGTTTCACAGTGATGCGTCCGATCACGTCGGCGATCGCGGCGTTGGCCGCCACGCTCGCGTGTGCGCTGCCGCGCACGGGCGCCGCGCAAGCAGACGCGGACTCGTCGGGCGCCGCGTTCGCCGAGACCGTCCGTGCGGCGACCGCGGTTTACCATGACCGGAGTGAGGCGATCGGCGCCGGATACCGGTTGATCGGCCCCGATTTTCGGGGTATGGGTGAACACTGGGTCAACGTTCCCCTCCTG
This sequence comes from Gemmatimonadales bacterium, assembly GCA_036397455.1. Classification (GTDB taxonomy): domain Bacteria; phylum Gemmatimonadota; class Gemmatimonadetes; order Gemmatimonadales; family GWC2-71-9; genus JADFNB01. The sequence continues at coordinate 39,321 of DASWIX010000041.1, forward strand.
GTGCGCCGTGTGCTCGATCCCACGCGGCCCACGATTCTCTCCTACGCGACCATCGGTGGCCGGCCGACGCTCGTGGGCGTGGCGTTCGCCGTTCCGGTAAACGCCGAGGATTCGCTCCCCGCGTTTCCGATCGACGGGGCCGAGTGGCACTTCCACTCGCGAAGCGTGCACGACGAGTCGTTCCTCCCTCACGCGATGCACGATGCACCGGGCGATCGCCGGCTGGCGGTCGTGCACGCCTGGGTGTGGCTGGACAATCCCGAAGGGGTGTTCGCCAGGAACAATTGGGCACTGCCCTACGCGCGCGCAGGTCTCGAACCGCCGGCCCATCCGAAGGAGGACGCCGCCCGGGCCCTGTCGCTCGTCGCGGGCAACCTCGGGTACTTCCTCACGCGATTCCGATCTGCGACGGCGGATACCGCTGCGGCGACGAACGCGGAGTGGGTCGCCGATGCGGCCGCCGAGGTCGCAAGGGTGCTGCCTGCGCTCGACATCGAGGAACGGGATCGGGATCTCGCCGCCGTGTGGCGCGCGCTGTGCGTACGCGTCGGGGAGTTGTGCCACGGATCGTAGCGCCGTGGGGGTTCCACGCCCACCTTCCGGCTGCGATGATCGGTCGCCGAGCGCAACATCGCCGCCACGTTGAGAGCCGGCGTTCCCCGCAGGACGAACCCCGGCGCGATCGTGTTCTCCGGCCGGCAGGGGCGGATGTCCGCCGACTCGAGAAACTACCGACGGTTGAAACGGGGCCACTCCACACGGGACCACCGGACCGCTCCGGTGACGCGTACGCCCGGAACCACCAATAGTTGGGGTGGGTCTCACCAACCAGGGCGACCTTCCCGACGTTCGTGGCAGTCACCTGGGCACCGTACTCGCGGTACCGCGAACCGGGACGTATGGGTTAACCCTCTTCTCGCTTCCGGACTTGCCCCTCGAGTTCCAGAGTCCCATTCCACTCGGGCAGGCCGAGGCCCTCGTTCCCAACCGCGTCGAACACTTGGGTGCACGCCGCCGCGAACACCAACCTGTTCGCGAGCCCAGCGCGCACTCGCCTTCCTACTCGCCTCGCTCGCCCTATCGCGGCCATCAGTATCAGTCAGGATCCGGTTGGTCCGGGAGTTCAGGTCCATTCCTTACAACTTGGCAAGACGACCGTTGCTCCGAACTGCACCTCGACCGTCGTATCCTGCGCGACGAATTCACGCAACTGCGCTCCCGTCCCGCCTACTAAGATCGCCGGCTGGAAGTGAAAGACATGAGTCACCTCGATGCCGATCTCCTGCAGCTTGGCCACCGTTCCCGCCGGGACCCCGCCCGATGACCAGTAGAGCAGCGGGCCGATGAGAGAGTCGTCCGGGATCTGATCCAGCGTCACCGCCGTTTCATGGGTTGTGACGCTGGGGTCGCCTCCCGCGCATACATCGGTCGCCCCCGACCCACACGAAACCACCCCAACCAATGCTGCAATGGCAGCACCGTACAGTAACACTTGCGCTCTCATGTATCCTCCCGCGGGTGGCTCAGATGTTCTTACCAGTCCTGGCCTGCGTTAGATCCCTGGGATCATGGGTCGATAGGCGGAGGTTGCTTTCCGCCTCCTTCACCAGTCGCACAGAGGCCCGTGAGACATGGACTGCCTGCGGAGAATGCGGCGGCTGCGTTGAGTACGCCGGCCCCATAAAGAAGAGGATCGTAGTCGGGCGGCACGGTCCTCCGTCACGTTCCGGAACGGCTTCCACATGTCCATCACGGCCAAGCGGATCCGCTCCGTCCGTCGCGCCCCGAGGAAGTCGTAGAACATGGCCATGCGCTCTTCCGACCGGTCCACGCCTCCAAATCAGATCGCTGACCAAGATGCGGTAGATGTGGCCTTTGCGCAGGGAGAGTTCGTCGATGCCGATGACCTCCGGAAGCGGGTCTCCCGCGCGGGCCAGCTGCTCGCGCATGTAGAGCTTGTCCATCTCCTTGACCGCGCGCCAGTCGAGGCGCAGAGGCCCCCGCCAGCGGTATCGCTCGTTGTCAGACCTGTGCCGTAATGCCTTGGCCGCCAACGTACCAGAGTTGGGGCGGGTGTGGCGGAATTGGCAGACGCAGCTCGCTCACAACGTGCCGGGCGAAAGCCCGTGTGGGTTCGACTCCCACCACCCGCACCCTGGCATTGACCGCAAGTCATGCCCAGGCGATCTTGCACGTACGTTGTGAGCGAGTGGCTGCCGTGCCGCCACAAACTGAAGGGCCGCGAGATCTCCTCGCGGCCCTTTGCTAACGGATTCGCCGGTAGGGCTCCGGCCGCCGAGCCGTCGCGTCAGGCAACACCACGCATCAGGCTACGGCCATCTCCATCTGCTGTGTGTACTTCCCGTACCGCGCGGCACTCACGCACGTTCCTCGATGGCCGAAGGCCTGCTGCGCAGCCTTTACGTTGGCCTCCTTGCCAAGCCACGCCTGGAGCGCCGCCTCCTGCAGGGCGCGGCCGTACGAATAGCTCAATTCCCACGAGTGCGTTCCGAGCGCATTCATGGCGTTGAGGTGCGCGGTCGCCTCCTGGGGCGTCTGCCCGCCGGACAGGAACACGATGCCCGGCACGGCTGCCGGAACGGTGCGTCCCAGACAGCGCACGGTGGCTTCGGCCACCTGCTTGACCGACCATCGCTTCGCGGCGTTCTTGCCGGGCAACACCATGTTGGGCTTCAGCAACATGCCCTCGAGCGATACGCGGTGCGCGTGGAGCTGGAAGAACACACTGTGCAAGGCCGTTTCGGTGATTTGCTCGCAGCGTTCACCAGAGTGATCGCCGTCCATCAGCACTTCCGGCTCGACGATCGGCACCAGGCCCACTTCCTGGCTCAACGCGGCGTAGCGCGCCAACGCGTGGGCATTGGCATCGATGCAGAAACGGGTCGGAAGATTGTCCCCAATCGTGATCACCGCCCGCCATTTGGTGAACCGGGCGCCCTGCGCGTAGTACCCCGTCAGACGGTCGCGCAACCCGTCGAGCCCTTCGGTAATCTTCTCCCCGGGAAATCCGCTCAACGCCTTGGCGCCCTGGTCGACTTTGACCCCGGCTATGACGCCCGTCTTGGCGAGCAGGGCCGGAAACGGCTGGCCTTGCTTCGACTTGTGGCCAAGCGATTCATCGAACATGATCACGCCACTGATGAAATCGCCAAAACCGGGCGTGCTGAACAGCAGCTCGCGATACGCGCGGCGCCGCTCCTCGGTCGAGCTGAGGTTGATGCTCTTGAACCGCTTCTCGATGGTGGGAAGACTCTCGTCAGCCGCAAGAATCCCCTTCCCGGGAGCGACCATCGCCTTGGCGATCGATGCCAGATCGTGCTTGGACATATGGGAAACCTTCAATCTGAGATTGGCGTCGCGATTGTCGTTGGGACCGGTCAACCGGTGTGGGGCAGCACTGCAAAAAACGTACTCGGTGAGACGGGGGACCGCCAGGGAGCGCGCCCTAACGGCGCCCGCGCGGCGCCTGTCTCATGAATAGAGCCATGGCCGATACCCGAGAGCTGGTCGAGCGCGCTCGACTGGGAAACACCGACGCGTTCGACGCGCTGGTCCGGCGGTATTACCGTGCGGCCTATGCGGTCGCTCTCGGCCAGGTGGGCAACGCCATGGACGCCGAGGATGTCTGCCAGGATGCGTTTATCAAGGCATTGGAGCGGCTGGAGGAATGCCGTGATCCCGATCGATTCGGTGGGTGGCTGTTGCAGATCGTCAGGAACCGCGCGCGGAACTTCCGCGACTATCGCCGTGTGCGGGATGGCGTATCGCTCGATGACATCGCGGTCGCCGGCGACACGTCGGCCGGCCGGTCGGTGGAGCGGGAGGATCTGCGGCAGCGCCTGGAGACCGCCCTCGCCACCCTCAACGAGGCGCAACGCGAGGTGGTGTTGCTGCACGACCTCGAGGGGTGGAAGCACCGGGAGATCGCCGAGTCGATGTCGATCTCGGAGGTGATGGCACGGCAACACCTGTTCGTGGCTCGACGCAAGCTACGAGAGTCTTTGGGAGCACGCGTACTCGAGGAGTACATCAATGAATGACGAGCGGATGGATCTCACGCCGCTGGATCCCGCGCGCGATCCGGACCGGTACGAGCGGCTGGTGGGGGCGGTGACCGATGCTGCCGCGATGGAACTGGCCCGGCGACGGCTCAGGACCACCGCCATCGGGCAGGTGGCACGGTGGTACCGCCCCATGCTGGCAGCCGCCGCCGCGATCGCGATCGCCGCCGTGACGGTGCTGACCCAGGTCGATTCGGGCGAGACGGGAGAGTCGGACGCCGGATACGCCGATCTGGCGGTGGCGCTCGGTTTCCCCCAGGGGTTCGCCAATCTGATCGATGCGGAGGCCCCCCCCACGACCGCCGACCTGTTGGAGAGCACGGTGGAGGTATCCCGATGAAAGACGGACTCGATTCCCTGGGTCGTGTGCGGCTCCAAGGTGTCGCCTTGGTCGCCATCGCGTTCGCGGCCGGGGTATTGGCCGGATTCGCCGGCGAGCGGGTCCGGGCGACGCGCGCGCGGCCGGCGCTCGAACGAGCCCCTTGGGAGCGCGGGGCGTTTCGGCAGCGGAGTCCCCGAGGGGGGATTCCCGGCTTCTACGAACAACTCGGCCTGAGCGACGATCAGCGTGCGCAGATCCACCGGATTGTCGAGGCGAATCAACCGCGCACGGAGGCGGTCATCGCGCAGTCGATGCCGCTCATCCTGGCAACGATGGACTCCGTACGGCTCGAGATTCGCGAGGTACTGACGCCGGCGCAACGCGCACGACTCGATTCGATCACCCCGCCGATACGGCACCGGCGCATGGGACCCGGAGGCCTGCCCGGCCCGTTTCCCGGCCCGCCTCCACCCCGGCCGGACGGGCCATAGGCCGGCCTCGCGGCTCTGCCGGTGTCACTCGCGCCGCTTGAGCGGCGGGAGGGGGGGGCGTTAGCTTTTGGCCTGTCCCGTGCGCACCCACACCCGACCCCGTGACGTTGCATGACCAAGCGACTCGCCGTCCTCCGCCCCATCGCCGCGATCCTGCCGCTCATCACCTGCGCCTCGCTCGACGCCCAGCAGGATGGCGTGGCGGTGGTTCGCGCCTATCGGGAAGTCCATGCCGCCGCCATCGTGCGCGGGTTCGCCGAATTGCTGGCGCAACCCAACGTCGCGTCCGATTCGGCCGGCATGTACCGAAACGCCGGCTACATCCGGCGGGCCCTGTCGGATCTCGGGGTCACGACCGAGTTGTTTACACTGCCGGGGGCGCCACCCGTGGTGTTTGGCGAACTGCGGGTGCCTGGCGCCACCCGGACGCTCGGGTTGTACGTGCACTACGACGGACAGCCGGTCGACCCGTCGCAATGGAGCCATGGTCCCTGGGAGCCGACGGTGTACACGCGCGCCATGGAATCGGGCGGGCGACCGCGGGCACTCCCCGCCGACGGCGAGCCGGTGGATCCCGAGTGGCGGCTCTACGCACGATCGGCAGGCGACGACAAGGCCCCCATCGCTGCGCTGCTGCCGGTCCTGCGGGCCCTGCGCGACGCGCGGATCACGCCGACGTCGAACCTGAAGTTCTTCTTCGAAGGTGAGGAAGAAGCCGGTTCGCCTCATCTGCGTCAGTATCTGGAAGCGCATCGCGACCAGCTCGACGACATCGATCTGTGGCTGTTCCTCGACGGGCCCGTGCACCAGAGCGGCCGGCCCGTGGTCACGTTCGGGGTCCGCGGCGTCACCGGTGTGCAACTCACCGTATACGGTCCCACGCGATCGCTGCACAGCGGACACTATGGCAACTGGGCCCCGGTGCCCGGCCAGATGCTGGCCCAACTGCTTGCCAGTATGAAGGACCCGGATGGCCGCGTGTTGATCGACGGGTTCTACGACTCGGTCGAGCCGATCGGCGCCGCGGAACGGGCGGCACTGGCCAGCGTACCCACCTACGACGAAGAACTGAAACGCGAATTGGGCTTGGCGTGGACCGAAGGAAACGGCGCGACGCTTGCCGAGCGCCTGCTGTTACCGTCCCTCACGATTCGCGGCCTGTCGAGCGGCAACGTCGGACCGCTGACCCGAAACGTGATTCCGTCGACCGCGACGGCCGCGCTCGGCCTGCGGCTGGTGAAGGGAAACGACCCGGAGGCGATGCTCGATCTGCTCGAGGCGCATGTCCGTGCGCAAGGCTACTTCATCGTGCGCGACGATCCCGACCTGGAGACGCGGCTGGCGCACCGCAAGATCGCCAAAGTCCTTCGCGACCCCACCGGCTATCCCGCGGCCCGCACCTCGATGGATGGCGCCCTCGCCCGGCGGGTCGTCGAGGCGGCGCGCCGCGCAAGCGATCAGGCGTTGGTGCTGGTGCCGGGCCTGGGCGGATCGTTGCCGCTCTATCTGTTCACCAGCGTGCTCGGCAAGCCGGCGGTCATCCTGCCGATCGCCAACCACGACGACAATCAACACGCGCCGGATGAGAACCTCCGGCTGGCGAATCTGTGGTACGGGATCGACCTCTACGGCGCGCTGCTGACGATGCCCTGAGCCCGTGAAGGCAGCCCTCCCGCGGCGGCAGCTTGGACAGCATACTTGAGTTCGCAGGTCGCCCCCACCCTCTCGCGGAGCCCGCTACCGTGACCGCCAAAGCATTCTTCGACTTTGCGAAGCAGCACCATGCTGAGATGATCGACCTCAAGTTCACCGATCTGCTTGGTACCTGGCAGCATTGTTCGTTTCCAATCGACACGTGGGATGAAGGGACGTTCGTGGACGGGGTCGGGTTCGACGGGTCGTCCATCCGCGGCTGGCAAGGCATCCACGTGTCCGACATGCTCGCCATTCCGGACGCGGCCACGATGCAGATCGATCCGTTCTTCAAGGAGCCCACGGTCAGCGTCATCGCCAACATCGTGGACCCGATCACGCGTGCGGACTACTCACGCGACCCGCGCCACGTGGCGCGCAAGGCAACCGCGCACCTGAAGGCGACCGGCATTGCCGACACCTGTCACATCGGGCCGGAGCCCGAATTCTTCATCTTCGATCAGGTGCGCTACGAACAGACTCAGCATCGTGGCTTCTATGAGATCGACAGCGTCGAGGGAGCGTGGAACACCGCCCGATTCGAGGAACCGAACCTCGGATACAAACCGAGCTACAAGGGCGGGTACTTCCCGGTGAGTCCGACCGACACGTACCACGATCTGCGCGGTGAGATGACCAACACGATGCGCAAGCTCGGGATCGTGGTCGAAGCGCACCACCACGAGGTGGGCACGGCCGGCCAGAGCGAAATCGACATGCGGTTCGCGCCCCTGCTCCAGATGGCCGACAACTTCATGTGGTACAAGTACGTCATCAAGAACGTCGCCAAACGCCACGGCAAGACGGTGACGTTCATGCCCAAACCGGTGTTCGAGGACAACGGCAGCGGCATGCACACCCATCTCTCGCTCTGGAAGGACGGCGAGCCGCTGTTCGGGGGTGATGGCTACGCCGGCTTGAGCGAGTTGGCGCTGCACGGGATCGGCGGGCTGCTCCATCATGCCGGCGCGGTGCTCGCGTTCGCCGCGCCGACGAATAACTCCTACCGCCGGCTGGTTCCGGGATTCGAGGCGCCCGTCAACCTCGCCATGTCACAGCGTAATCGTTCGGCGGCGGTGCGGATCCCGATGTACTCGCCCAACCCCAAGGCGAAGCGCCTCGAGTTCCGTTGTCCCGACCCGAGCTGCAACGGCTACTTGATGTTCTCGGCCATGATGTTGGCCGTGCTCGACGGGATTCAGAACACGATCAAGCCAGGCGATCCGCTCGATCGGGACATCTACGACATGACACCGGACGAATTGGCCGGGTATCCCCACACCCCTGCATCGCTCACCGACGCCCTGGATGCCTTGCAGAGCGACCACGATTTCCTGACCAACGCGGGCGTATTCACCGACGATCTTATCGAGACCTGGATCGCGTACAAGCAGGAGAACGAGGTGGGCCCCTTGCGGCTCCGTCCGCACCCGTACGAGTTCCACCTGTACTACGACAGCTGAGTTCGTGGGGAAACCTGGAAGGGGGACGCGAGTCGGCGGGATGCCGCGGACTCTTGAATCAGATTCAACACTAGCGCGGCACCGGTCTCGCGTCGCGTCTGCCTTCCCCTTCCCGGGTTGGGGCGTGGCATCGGCTGAAGTGCGGCACCGCAATTCGACTCTGTTGGTTCAATGAGTCGTCACGCGTCATCCCGCCTTGCGGTAAGGTACCTCGCTGACCACCTGCGTCAAGCGGATTGCCGACAGGCGTTGTCACCGCTTCCGCCATCCGCGTGACCGTGGACCCGACCGTCACCGTTCTGCTGTACTCCTCGCTCGCCGCCGCCACCGCGGTCCTCGGCGCGTTTCCGTTCGTCCTGCACGAACGGTTGCCGGTCGCCCGGATCGGCTGGGCCAACGCGTTGGCAGCCGGGATGATGCTCGGCGCGGCATACGCGCTCATGGCGCTGGCGGCGCAATACGGACTCGGACGCACGGCCGGCGGGGCGTTGCTCGGCATCCTATTCGTGTACTGGACACACCTCGCGTCGAGCACAGAGGATCTCGATCTCAACCGTATCGATGAGCCGGGTCCGGAATACGGCTACCAGGTGCTGTTCATCAACGCCATGCACTCCGCGGCCGAGGGTGTCGCGATCGGCGTGGCGATGCACGTGAACATCTCCTTTGGCATCTTCATGGCACTGGCCATCGCGGCGCACAATATCCCCGAGGCCACCATTCTGTGCGCCATTCTCACCGGTCGCGGCGTGCGCGTCGTCAACGCGGGTGGCCTCGCGGTCGCGACCAACGTGAGCCAGGTGCTGCTGGCGATCGTCACGTACGCCGTCGTCGCGGCCGTACCGATCTTGTTGCCGTGGGCGCTCGGATTCGCGGTGGGAACGCTGGTCTACCTCGTCCTCGCCGAGTTGCTGCCGGAGTCCTATCACCAGGCCGGCAGCACCACGATCGCGCTCGTCACGATCGCGGCGATGGGCATGGTCGTCTTGCTCGGCCAGTTCGGCGGATGACCACCCATCCCGCCGTCGTCGTATTCCTCTACGGCCTGGCGACCGCGCTGGCCACGGGCCTCGGTGCGATCCCGTTTGCGTTCCTGAGGTCCGTGTCGCCGCGCGTCGTCGCCTTTGCCAACGCTACGGCCGCCGGTCTCATGCTGGGCGCGAGTTTCGGGTTGGTCGTCGAAGGGACCGCGCACGGCTCGTGGCAGACGCTGGTCGGCGCCACCGTCGGCGTCGCGTTCATCCTCGGCACCCAGCAGGTATTGGGACATCACGACATCGAGTTCGGCCGCGCGCGGGGCGCCGGAGCACGGCGCATGCTGCTTATGATCATCGTCATGACCGTGCACTCCTTCTCGGAAGGCGTCGCGGTGGGGGTTTCGTTCGGCGGCGGCGCCACGCTCGCGGTCGTGATCACCGCCGCGATCGCGGTGCACAACATCCCCGAGGGGCTGGCCATCAGTGCCGTCCTGCGGCCGCGGGGCTCGAGCGTCCTGGCCTGTGCGGGCTGGAGCATTTTTTCGTCCGTGCCGCAACCATTGATGGCGGTGCCCGCGTTCCTGTTCGTCGAAACGTTCCGCGAGGCGCTGCCCTACGGGATCGGGTTCGCCGCCGGCGCGATGGTGTTCATGGTACTGGTCGAGTTGCTGCCCGAAGCGTACGGACAGGCACGCAGGCCGCACGTGGCCCTGGTGGTGAGTTGCACTCTGGTGGGGATGGTGCTGTTTCAGCAGTGGCTCTGAAACAAGACGCGACGAGCCGTTCGTTTGTCTGGCGAGCCCTACGTCCCAAGGTGCGGGGGTGGCCCTGGGATGGCTTGCATTTCCACGCTTTGGTTCACGCGAAGGCGCGGAGGTACGAGATCCGCGCGAAGTCCTTCCTCGAACACCATACCCTCGTACGCAAAGCGAATGACCTTTCTGTCGCTCGAACCGAAAGCCGCATCCCGCTCCTCCTCCGCGGCCTTCGTGGCTCCGCGTGAGCACACGGTCCCGCACTCGCGACCATGCGCAGGACCTGGCGGAGGAGCACAACCATTCGGTTGCTGAGGTAGCATGGTGACGCCGACGACGTGTGAAGCTCCGATTCACCCACTCGAAATCCCCGAAGACCCAACTTCATTTGCGGTATCGAGAACTTCATTCGCGGCATTTGATATATGGGGTCTTCAGGGAATCGTGTGGGTTCGACGCAGAGGGCTTGCGGCACCCGCGACAGATTCCAGATCGCGCGACCCGAGCATTGGTCATCAATGGGCCCTTCCACCCACAACAACTCCTGACCTCAATGGGCACGACGGGAAGCGGCGGGAAATCAGGCGGAGACCCTCTGCGTACTCCGCGGTAAACACGGGCCGGGGGTGGGGGCCCCCTGCGGCCGCAACGGTTTCCGTGACCGGCCCCTACCCCTCCGCGGGTTGGGCATCGGACCTGTGACAACCCATGCGAAACACCGAAGACCCGATATTTGGTTTGCCGTCCGGGAAGTTCTCGGTGTCGTCCGCGCAAATCGTGAGGCGGGACGAGAAAGTGGCGTCGAGGAGCCGGCGGCATTTGTCAATCCGTGGCGTCCAACACCTCCCGCACCCGCGCAGCCAGCTCGGTGAGGGTCCACGGCTTTTGGAGAAACGCCACCTCGATGGCGATGGTCAGCCGTTCCTGCGTGTCGGATTCGCGATAGCCGCTGGCCAGGATGAACTTCACCTGGTTCCCGCCATCGCGCAGCGCCCGGTAGAGCCCCCACCCGTCCCGTCGAGGCATGGCCAGGTCGGAGACAACGAGGTCAATAGGCGCCGCCGCACTCCGGAACATCTCCAGCGCTTCTTCGCCGTCGCGAGCGGCCAGAACAGTATAGCCGAAGCGCTCCAGCGCGCGCCGGCCGGTGCGGCGCAGGGCGTCCTCGTCATCCACGAGCAGGATTGTCTCGGTACCACCTCGGATCTCCCCCAAGGCTGCGGGGAGCTTCGCCGGGACCACCGCGCCCGCCGCAACGGGGAAATAGAGGGACACCGTCGTTCCGACGCCGGGTTGGCTCTCCACGTCGACGAACCCCTCGTGCTGCTTCATCAGTCCATACACCATTGACATGCCCAGCCCCGTTCCCAAACCGATCGGCTTGGTCGTGAAGAAGGGCTCGAACAAGGAAGCCTTGGTCTTCTCGTCCATCCCCTCACCGGTATCGCGCACGGAGATGCGGACGTAATGCCCCGGGACGACCCACGGGTGGGCCACGAGATGCTCCCGATCGAGATCCGCATTCCTTACGTCCAGAAACAACTCTCCGCCGTCGGGCATCGCGTCGCGGGCATTGGTGGCGAGGTTGACCAGCACCTGCTCGACCGCCCTCGCGTCGGCCTGCACCACACCAATCTCCCCTTCCATGCTGACGCGAATGGCGAGACTCGATGGGAGCACGCGGTGCAGCATCGGTGTGAGATTGTTCACGACCGGTTCGAGTCTCGTTGGCACGATTGCCAGGTCTGCGCGCCTGCTGAAACCGAGCAACTGCCGGACGACGGCACTCCCCCGCTGCGCCGCTTCCTCGATTTCCTGCAGACCCGCGACGACCGCATCCGGCGGGGCGTTCTGCAGAAGCTGCGCGTTCGCAAGAATCACGGCGAGCATGTTGTTGAAGTCGTGCGCGATGCCCGTCGTCAGCTGCCCAACCGCTTCCATCTTCTGCGCCTGCTGCAGCTGGGCCTCAAGATGCTTCCGCTGGGTCACGTCTTCGGCCATCATCTCGAAGCACGCGATGGCACCGTCGTCATCGCGAACCGGGCGTCCCGATAGCCGGACGGTAATCAGGCTCCCGTCCCACCGTTTCCATTGGCACTCGACGGGCTCAATTTGCTCCATCCGCTCGGACCGCTTCACCAACTTCAGCCGCACCGCCGGGTCGGCGTACAGATCCCGGGACAGATCGATCTTCAGCAGGGCGTCGGTCGAGGGATAACCCAACATCCCTGCCAAGGCTTTGTTCACCATCAAGAACCGACCATCGGGCGTCGAGCGATAGATCCCGTAGCTGGCATGTTCGATATACGCCCGGTAGTGGGCTTCCGAGGCACGCAGCGCCTCATCGGCCTTGCGCCGTTCCGTGATGTCGCGGATCGCCGAGACGCGCAACGTTTTTCCCTCGGCCCGCATCAGCCTGCCATGCACTTCCACGGGGAAGACACTGCCGTCGCGCCGCCGCGCCATGTGTTCGTATGGCTGTTCGTCATGTGTCTGAATCCGGGCCAGCACGGTCGCACGGGATTCCGGCGCCACGAACTCCATGACGTTGGCACCGATGAGGTCGGCGACGCGGCAACCCAACATCTCGGCCAAGCGCGCGTTGCAGTCCACCACCACACCGTCGAGCGTCACCGCCATCCCCTCGAACGCGGCGTCGGCCAGGGTTCGGAAGCGTGCCTCGCTCTCCCGCAACGCCACGTCGGCGACCGGCGGCGGCTGGACGGCCAGTTCGGCGCGAAGTGCACGCAGTTCTGCGATGAGTTCCTTCTTGGTCTTGCGCTCGTCCCGCATCGACACCTCCGCGGAGGGTCCCGCCCGGCGCATCCAATATCGCGGTTTTCTCCCGAGTTTCCAGCACAGCAATGCCTGCTAGAAGACATCCTTCGGAAGGAAAACGCTCACGACCTCCGCAGCCGACGGCACGGCGAAGTAGGCCATCCGGGTCGTCTCGTCCACGGCGAACAGGGCCCCGCCGCGTACGTCCGTGAACCGCATGCGCCTCTCCACCGCGCCGTCCGGACCGATCACCAGCACAACCGTGGGCGCGTCGTCCCGTGTGGCAAGCAGCAGCCACAACCGGCCGGCCACCTCGGCCGCATCCGTCACGTACCGCAGGGTGATAAGCGCTGACGGGCTCGCCTCCGCCCGATTGCGCGCGATGAAGTCCTCCCGGATCGTGGCGAACTGCGGTTCATCGAGCACCACCGACCACGAGAGTTCGCCCGACGTGCCGTAACGTTGTACCACCGGATCGGCGAGCAGCGCGAGCCAGAAACCGCCGGCCGTGGCGAACGCGGGACGCGTGTTGTTGCGCAACGCATCGGGGACGTTTCCACTCACGATCTCATTCTTGATCGCGACGAAATCCCATACCGCCACCGGAGGCACCACCGGCTCCCCAAACCGTCCGCGTTCGTTCCCCTCGGCGTCAAAGTACTCCGCCAGCGCGCTATCCCGGCCGCCGGTTCCCACCACGATCCATCCGTCCGCGCGTATCGCTGCCGGTCCGCCTCTTACGGCGGGCGGAACCGGCGCTTGCCCCAGCGCACGGCCATCCAATGCGTACAGTTGCACTCGCGCGTTCCCGACATCGACCACCCGGATCACATCATCCGACACCGCCAACGCGGCGGGAAACCGCAACTCCCCCGGACCCGATCCTGCGCGGCCGATCATACGCGGGGCCGACGCGTCGGCCGGGATCACGACGACCCGAGCCGGCCGGCCATCCAGCACATAGAGATCGCCTCCGACGACGACCATGTCGACGGGCGCGCCCAGGAGTTCAGATTCGGAGGTGATGACCGGTGTGGCGCGATCGACCACCAGTTCGCGCACGCCGCCCGCCTCGCGGGTTCCGCACGCGACGCAAAGCGGCGCTAGCGCGCCAATGAGGATCATGACGGACCTTCGGTACCGTCGGAGAACGAGCGGTGACATCGCCTTTCCCCCTCGGCGCTCTCGCGTGTTGGCCGATGGTATTTCCCGGACCAATATGGGATCAACGATCGTGCAGGTCCAATGACGCACACCGCCGCGAGGCCATCGCGGCGCTCAACCCGTGGGAGGTGACGGCCGCGCTCGACCGAACGCGCGCCACGAAAGCGCTGGCAACCGTCCAGGCATTTCGGCATGGCCGATTCAGCCCTCAGCGCGCCTCGAGCGTCCCCCGCAGACGAATGTCGGCCGACGACGCGCCTACCATGATCCGGAAGGCCCCGGGTTCCACGATCCACCGCAGGTCGCCATCCAACATGCGCAAATGCCTGGGCGTCAAGTGAAACACGATCTCCCGTGTTTCCCCCGGTTCCAAATGGACCCGCGTGAATCCCTGCAGGGCCATGACGGGCCGCGCTCTCGACGCCAGGAGATCGCGCACGTAGAGCTGCGGCACCTCGTCTCCCGCGCGGTTGCCCGCGTTCCGCAACCGGAAGCGGACCGTCACCGTATCGCCGGCTCCGATCACGCCAGGGTCGATCGAGAGCGCGGAATACTCGAAGGTGGTGTAGCTGAGCCCAAACCCGAACGGGAAGAGCGGATAGCCGGTGAGATCGAGATAGTCGTCGCCGCGTCCGGTCGGCTTGTGGTCATAGGTCAGCGGGAGCTGGCCCTCGGCAATGGGGAACGTGATGGGCAACCGGCCGCCGGGGTTGTAAGCGCCGAACAGCACGTCGGCGACCGCGTCCCCGCCCGCTTCGCCGGGATACCAGGCGTCGATCACACCGTCCACCCGATCCAACCATGCGGACATCGTGACGGCGCTGCCCCCGATCAGGACGACCACGACCGGCGTCCCCGTCTCGGCGACGGCCGCGATCAACGCGTCCTGATGGCCCGGCAGGCCGAGAAACGCGCGATCGCGGAACTCTCCCTCCTCGATCCCGGCCACCACGATCGCCACGTCACTCCGCCGCGCGACGGCGACCGCGCTGTCGACCGACGGTCGCCAATCGACAACACCCGCATCCCACACGAGCTTCACGCGCGCGTTGCCGGTGCTCTCGAAGTACTCCAGCCGGATGTCGTGCAGCGACCCCGGCTCCAGATCGACATCCGCCATGACCGTGCGGTAGGACTGCTTGCGCCAGTTGTCGACGATCAGATCCCCGTCGAGGTACAGCCGGTACCCGTCGTTGCCTTCCACGCCCAGTCGACCGACACCGCCCGGCGCGGCAGCGATCGTCCCGGTCCACCGCACCGAGTACCAGTCGAAGGGGATGCCCCGGCCGGGCGGGTTGAGCGTCCATCGCACATCGACCCCACGATCCGTGCGCACGAGCACCGGTTGGCCCGCGAGCGCGTTGTTGTCGAAATACTCGCCACGAAGCCCAGAACCGGTACCGTCGCCCCCGGCCGGCGTCAGGAATGTCCCGGGTACGGTGACGTGGTCGGGCGACATCCGTCCCGGGCCTCGCGCGAACCGCACGGTCGCCGGCGCTCCCAGCCTGTTCCGGATGCCCTGGAGGATCGAGACCTTCCCGACGCCCGGCCCGGCGTAGCCGCCGAGTCGGCCCTCGTCGGCGTCGGCGCCGATCACGGCCACCGAGCGGACATTCTCGCTCAAGGGAAGCATCGCCCGGTTGTTCTTGAGGAGCACGATCGATGCGCGGGCGGCCTCGCGCGCGAGTGAGCGGTGCTCCGGATGCCCGTTCCAATAGGCCGCCGAATCGGGCTCGACGAACGGCGACTCGAACAGGCCCAACTCGAACTTCGCGCGCAGCACCCGTGCGACGGCGGCATCGATGATCGAGTCGGCGATCATCCCGCGTTCGAACGCCTGCCAGTACGGCCGGTACTGGCCGACCGACGATTGGAACACCACGTCGAGGCCCGCCTCGAACGCGTGTTGGGCGGCGGTCGGCGTATCGGGTTCCGTGAAATGGAGGACGGTGGCGCCGCCGGTGGCCGCCGCGTCGGAGATCACGAATCCGTCGAACCGCCACGAGTGGCGGAGCTTGTCGGCCAGCAGCCGGCGATTCTGCGTGGCAGGGACGCCGTCGACCGAGTTGTACGCGGTCATGATCGACCGGGCCCCCGCGTCGAGCGCGGCGCGGAACGGCGGGAAGTAGCGCTCGTCCAGCAACCGTTCGCTGTGATCGATCGGATAGCTGTCCCGTCCCCCCTGGCCGACGTTGGCGACGAAGTGCTTCGGGGTGGCCACGATGCCCGACCGCTCGAACGCCCGGACGAAGGCGCTCCCCATGCTGGAGGCGAGATGGGGATCCTCACCGTACGTCTCCTCGACCCGGCCCCAGCGGACGTCGTCCGCGATGTTGACGACCGGCGAGAGCACCTGCCGGATCCCGCGACTCCGCGCTTCGCTCGCGATCGCCTCGGCAACCCGCCCGAGGAGCACGGTGTCCCACATGGCCGCGAGCCCGATTGCTTGGGGGAAGACCGTCGCCCCGGGCCGCGCGAGGCCGTGGACCGCCTCGTCGAACGGCACGATCGGGATGCCGAGCCGCGTCTGCTCGACGAAGAAGCGCTGGATGGCATTGATGCGCCGGGCGTGGTCGCGGGCGACGCGCCCCGCGCTACCCTCCCCGTCTCCCGCCGTCCCGATCTGCAGACCAAAGACGCCGCGCCCGAACGCAGCCGTGCCGCTGTCCAGGTCCCCCGGGATCATGAACAGTTGCCAGAACTTCTCCTCCAACGTCATGCGACTCAGGAGGTCGCGCACGCGCAGCGCAACGGGAAGCTCGGCGTTCCGGTACGGCAGGGAATCGGCCTGCGCCCCCGCCGGGCTGGGAACAGCCATGCACGCAAGGAATGCGGCAACGGCCAGCGGCGGGTGGCGGGCGCCAAACAGGATCATCTCCCATGGTAATGGAGCGTCGAAACCGTTAGCAACTTCCAGCGTGTCCGAGACCGGAACGGCGCATCGATCCGCCCGGCGACGCACGTCGCGGGTGGACATCGTAGATTGAGCGTTTGGGATGATGAACCGAGCGGCGGCGTGCCTCGTCGTCGTCAACATCTTGGTCCGGCGATACGTACACTTCATACGTACACTTCACATGACCTTTCAAGGGCGCTCGCTGGGTGCGACCCGGCCCGGCAGAATCTCATGACCCCATTTCCTTCGATATCCTCAAGGCCCCCCGCGCGCGCGACCCTGTCCGCAAGCGGACTCGCGCTGGTGGCGCTCCTCGCGGCCGGCTGTTCGTCCGGTGCGGCCCGTTCCGATACGCCCGCCGCCGGTCGCCGCCCCGGCGGCGGGGAGGGCTCCGCGGTGCCCGTGGCGGTCGCTCCGACCGAACGGCGCACCCTGGCCCGCTCGGTGACGCTGACGGCTCCGGTCGAACCGCTCCGGCGGATCGGGGTGAACAGCCAGATGACGGGCACCGTCCTCGACGTCCTCGTCCAGGAAGGTGACCGAGTCAGCCGGGGGGACCTCATGGCCGTGCTCGACACCCGCGAGATGGAAGCGCAACTGGACCGGTCGCGGGCCACGCTCGCCAACGCCCAGGCGGCCTTTCGCCGGGCCAGCGAGATGCATGACGCCAGGATCATCACCCAGGCCGAATTCGAACAAACCCGCGCGGCCTTTGAGACGGCGCGGAGCGACGTCCGACTGTGGGAAACGCGGTTCGGGTTCGGACGGATTCTGGCGCCGGCGGCCGGGGTGGTGACCGCCAAGATCGTCGAGGCCGGCAGTGCGGTGAGCCCGAACCAACGGATGTTCGAGTTGGCCGACGAGTCGCTGCTGGTCGTGCGCGTGCAGGTCTCGGAACTGGACGTGGTGAATCTCTCCGACCGGGTCCGGGTCCGGGTGGCGCTGGACGCCTACCCGAATGCGCCCGGCATCCCCGGTCGCGTTCGCCGGATCTTCCCCAGTGCCGACCCGATCAGCCGCCTGGTGCCCGTGGAGATCGCGCTCGGCACGCCGCCTGCCGGCGTCGTGGTCCGTCCCGGATACCTGGCCCGCGTGACCCTCGACCTCGAGGACGTCACTAACACGCTTGCCGTACCCGAACCCGCGATCGGCACCGGGGCGGAGGGCGCCTACGTCTTCGTCGTCACGAGCGACACGTTGGTCCAGCGGTCGGTCAGCACGGGCTTGTCGGCCGGCGGCTGGGTGCAGATCGCAGCCGGTCTCGACTCCGGGGAACAGGTGGTCGTCTCCGGGTTCACCAACCTGCGCCAGGGCTCGCGTGTCCTGATTGCCGAGTCGCCGCGGATCGACTCATCGGGGAGCACTCCATGACCGCCGCGCCGGGCGGCTCGCGCATGCGCGGCATCTCCGCGTGGGCCATCGTGCGGCCCATCGGCAGCGTCGCATTGGCGTTGGTCGTCGTGGTGCTCGGGTTGTTTTACGCGGGGCGGCTCCCGTTGGATCTCCTGCCCCAGATCGTCTACCCGCAGGTCCGGGTGGGCCAGAACTACCCCGGCGTCGCGCCCGAAGTGCTGGAAGAACAGGTGACGAAGGTCCTGGAAACGAGCCTCGCAACCACCGAGAACCTGGAGCGGATGGAAAGCGAGACGGCGGAGGGGCGCGTCTCACTCAACCTGTACTTCAGCTACGGGACCGACATCAACTTCGCGCTGCAAGACGCGTCGAAGAATCTCGACCGCGCACGCGGCCGCCTGCCCCGGGATGCCAACCCTGCCTCGATCGGCAAGTTCGATCCGTCCCAGGTCCCCGTGTACGAGGTGGCCTTTCGCTCGAACACGCGGAGCATGGTGGATCTCCGGGATTGGGTGGACCTGCGACTCCGGCCTCAGCTCCTCACGGTCGCGGGCATCGCGTCCCTCGACGTGGCGGGCGGTCTGGTCCGCGAAATCCGGGTCACCCTCGATCAGGAACGCCTGCGTCACTACAACATCACCGTCTCCGACGTCCTCACCACGCTGCGGGACGAAAACCAGAACGTCGCCGTGGGGAACGTGCGCTCGCCCACGTACGAGATCGTCGGGAAGGCGGAGGGCAAGTTCCAGTCGCTCGACGACATCCGGAACGTGCAGCTGCGGGTCCGCGGTACGGACGCGCGCGTCCCCCTGTCGGCCATCGCGACCGTCGAGGACACCCACCAGGAGCAGCGACTCTGGGCGCGGCTGGACGGCGTCCCGGGCGTGAAGCTCTCGGTTCGCAAGCAACCCGACGCGAACACCGTCGCCGTGGCGGAAGGGGTGGCCGCGCGGTTGGCCGCCCTGGCAGATGACCGGTTCATCCCGGAGGACGTCGAGTACCGGACGCTGTCCGATCAGTCGTTTTTCGTGCGGAGCGCCGTCCACGGGGTGCAGACCGCCGCCATATTGGGCGCCGGCCTCGCCATGCTCGTGGTGCTGCTGTTTCTCGGCAGCCTGCGGAAGACGTTCGTCATCGGGTTGTCCATTCCGCTCGCCGTGCTGGCGACGTTTTTCCTCATGGGGTTGGGCCGCCTCACGCTCAACATCATGAGTCTGGGGGGACTCGCGCTTGCCGTCGGCATGCTGGTCGACAGCTCGATCGTAATGCTGGAGAACATCTTCCGACATCGCGAGGAAGGAGAGCGGGATCCCGAGGTCGCCGCGATGAACGGGGCGCAGGAAGTGACGTCGGCCCTGTTCGCGGCGACCTTCACGAACCTCGCGGCGGTGGTCCCGTTCCTGCTGATCACCGGACTGGCGGCGCTCATCTTCCGCGAGTTGATCCTGACCATCTCGTTCGGCATCGCCGCGTCGCTGGTCACCGCGCTGACGATGGTGCCGATGTTGTCGGCCCAGTTCGCGAAGGTGCAGCGGAGCAGTGGATTGTCGCGCGCGCGTGCGCTCATCGCGTTCGATCGCGGGATCCGGCGATTCACTGCGCGCTATTGCCGCGTGGCGGATGCGACACTCCATCGACCTGGATGGGTCCTGACCGGGGCGTTTGCGCTCCTGGCGGTGAGTCTGCTCGCGGCCCGGAACCTGGGCAACGTGTTCATTCCGATCGTCGACGACGGGGGCGTGGGCGTCTACATCTCCATGCCGGCGGGCGCTTCCGCGGAGCAGACCGACGCCGTCGCCAAGCGCGTGGAAGCGGTGGTCGCGGAAATGCCCTACGTCGAGCACGTGTTCACCACGGCGGGTGGGTTCCTGTTCGGCGGCGCCACGGCGGCGCGTGCCGGCCGCGGATCACTCGATATCCGCCTGGTACGCGCCACCGACCGTCCCGACATGCCCGCTGGTCGCTGGGTGGACGCGTTACAGCAACGCCTCGACGCCCTGGCCATTCCCGGCGCGCGTATCTCGGCGCGCCCCCCGCGGCTGCGTGGCCTCCGAACCAACTTTGCCGGATCGGACGTGGCCATCAACATCATCGGGGACGATCTCGCCATCCTCGACCGTCTTGGTCGGGACCTGATGCTGTTGCTGCGGGACATTCCGGGCGTCGACGGGATCCAATCGTCGACGGAAGAGGCCAGCCCCCAACTGGTCATCGATGTGGATCGCCGGCGTGCGGCGGACCTGGGCCTCAGTACCGTTGAGGTCGGACAAACGGTACGTACGGCGCTCGACGGCACCATCCCGACGCGGTACACGGATGTCAACAACGAGTACGACATCCGCGTACGTCTGCCGCGCGACCAATTTACGACCTCCGAGGCGCTCGGCGCCGTGGCGCTGTTCCCCGGCGGAACGCAACCGGTCTACCTGCGCGACGTCGCGACCGTCCGGCGCGCGGCCGGGCCCACGACCATCCTCCGCACCAACCAGAGCCGCCGGCTGCGCATTACGGGAGACGTGAACACCGCCGTGGCGAATATCGGCGACGTCAACCGCGCCATTCGCGGTCGCCTGCCGCAACTCGACCTCCCGCGCGGATATGGCATCGAGGTCGGTGGGGAAGAAGAGGCGATCAAGGAGAACCAGCGCAATCTCGCCATCGTCATCACCCTGGCGGTCTTCCTGGTGCTGGTCGTGTTGACGGTCCAGTACGAAAGCCTCACCAATCCGCTGGTGATCATGGTGTCGGTCCCGCTCGCCCTCATCGGCGTCGTGCTCGCGCTCAAAATCACCGGGACACCGCAGAGTGCGCCCGTGCTGCTGGGCGTGATCCTGCTCGCGGGCATCGTGGTGAACAACGGCGTGTTGCTGGTGCAGTACGCGGAATTGGCTCGTCACCGCGGACTTGACCTGCGACAGGCAGTCGTCGAAGCGGGCAGGATTCGGTTGCGCCCCATCCTGATGACCACGAGTACCACCGTGCTGGCGATGCTGCCCCTGGCGCTCGGCGTCGGGGAGGGCACCGAGATGATGCAGCCGCTGGCGATCGTGGTGGTCGGCGGGCTCTCGACATCCGCGGTGCTGACCCTCCTGGTTCTGCCGAGTGCCTACATCACGCTCCACCGCATGGCAGACGCGATACGACGGTGGGTCATCGGGAGGGAACCGATCCCAGGGGAAGCCACCGAACCCCGTCGGGATTTGCGACCCGCGTCGTAGCCCCCCAACGCGCTCAGGGCGCGCGCTCCCAGAGCATGATCTCCGTCACGCCCGTGAACGACGGCAGAGCATGGTCGAACACCACGCGCATCCGATCCGTGTCGACCCGGTCGAACACGACACGGTTCATCGCCCATGCCGTGGGCTGCGTCGGCCGGCGCCGCTGCTCACCCACAGGGACCCAATCGCGGCCGTTCCAGATCTCGACCGCGTACGCCGTTGGCGCCGCGAGCCCGCGATCACCGTACAGGTAGAGATCGATCGCCGCAATCGTCTGCACGCTTCCGAGATCGATGGCGACCCAGTCGCGCGCGTTGGGTGATCCGCGCGCCGACCACCGATTGCGCGCGTACCGCGTGAATCCGATCTGCATGTCGGTGAGATGCTCCACGCGATCGCCCGCCGCACTGAAGGACGCGGTCGCGGTGGCCCCGGCGGCGAGGTTGCGACGGCGCGCGGCGGGCTCGGGCAGCGGCAGCGCCGCATGACCCCATACCTCGATCTCCGAGAGACCCGTCGCCGCGCCCGGACGATGCGTGAACCGGACGCGGACCCGCGACGCATGCACCGGGCTCAACGTCAGGCGATTCGCCCGTCGACCGGCGGGTTCCCGTGGTGAACGATTCCCGGCGAGATCCACCCAACGGTCTCCCGACCACGCCTCGACGTCATACCGCGTGGGCGGCACGATGCTGTCACCCTCGTCGATGAAGTAGAGGACCAGCGACTCGACCGGTCGTTCCACCCCGAAGTCCACCTCAAACCAATCCACCGCGTGATCGGAGCCCACCGTGGTCCACCGGTTCGGCGGCGTGGCGTGATACCAGATGTTGCCGTCCACCGCGTAGAACGGCGGAGTGGTGGCGGCGCTATACGAAGCGGTGGCCACCGGAAACGCTCGGCCGTTGTTCACCGCGAAGTCGTGTGGTCGGTCGAGAGAATCGGGCAGGACGGGCGGCCCGAGATACGCTACCGTCCGCGCCAATGCCGGTGCGCTCGCGATCGCGCGACCATCGACGAACAGCGTCAGACCCCGCCCCACTCCGTAGCGACGCCCGTCGCGGTCCCACACGATCGCCACGTCGCGGCCATGATAGCCGACGTCCGTCAATGCCGCGTAGTCCCAGTCGTCCGGGATGAGCGGATTCACTTCGAGCGAGTCGTCCGAACGGGGTCGGAGCCCCATGAGTCCCGAGATGATCAGATCGACGTACGACGAGTGGAAGTAGTGCTCGCTGTGATAGAACGTGTTGTGACCGTCCCACGACCCCGTGAACGGATCGGCAGCCTCCGCGATGTAGGGGCGTCCGCCCCTTCGCTGATTGCGGCTGTAGGTCCCGAGCAGTGCCAGGTAGTCGGCCTTGGTCACGTAGGACTGGTCGTAGTCGTTGAGCAGATTGGCCAACGCGACGAGGGTCTGCGTGGTGGCGTACGGCCATTGGTTGCCGCTCCACACACAGCACACATCGGAGACGAGAAACTGTGGGTCGCCACGTTCGACGGTGGTGGGACCGTAGGGCGCGGTGAAGAACGCGCTGTCCATGAGAAACCGCCATGCGGCTTCGTATCCGGAATCCGGCAACGCGAACTGCCACGGCACGTAACCCAACAACTCGCGGCCCCGACCGCTGCCGGCATGCGTCCCCGTTTCATAGGTCAGGCTTCCGGCACGAATCCCGTTCACCTCGTCCTGCGCGAACTGGTGGAAGAAGAACTCGCGCTCCGGGTCCCATAGCTCGTCCTGCACGCGCCGCTTGAGATCGCTTGCCCGATCGTCGTAGCGCCGCGCCTTGGCGGAATCCCCCAGGAGGGCGGCCGCCTGCGCGATGGCGCGCGCGTCGGCATAGAGATAGCTGTTGAGCGTGGGCCGGTATCCTTGGGCGCCCGAGAACGCATCGATGGTCAGACGACTGTTGATGTTGGTCTCCATCCCGTCGTGCATCCCGTCCCAACGGAACATCCGGTGGTCCGCGTCCCAGTGCTCGTCGATCCACCCCTGATACTGTCGCTCCATGTGCGGCAGCACGGTCCGCAGGAACCGCCGGTCGCCGAGCACCAGGTAGGTCGCCCACATCGCGTCGCCGTACCAGTTGCTGTAGCTCCGTGGTTCCGCGCCCGGCGTCTCGAACCAGTAGCGCGCGAAGTCCTCGACGATTCGACGGTTCTTGAGCCAGCGCGTTTCGTAGAACTGGTGGCCAAGCGGACAGCTGATGGACCCGTAGGCGCCGGACCAGAATGGACGGTCGATGAATTCGGTGAACGTGTATCCGGTTTCCGGTGAACCGTAAACGAGATGCTTGGTCACCACTTCCCAGCGGTAGTAGTACGTGGCGTCGAGGTCGGGGTCGGGGGATTCGAAGAACGGAACGTGGGCCTCGTACCATTCCCAGTCCCGGTTGTCCCACCAGGACTGTCGCTCGAGGACCTCACGTCGATCGAGGATGGCACGGGGTGAGCACGCCGCGATGGCGATACCGCAGGCGACCGCCGGAACGGATATCCGAAGATGCATGTCAAGCGGGAATCTGCGCGCCGAACGTCGAACTCTCCAGCATGGCGCTGGAATGCGTCCTCTGGACCGGCAATGAGGGGGTCTTCAGGGAATCGTGTGGGTTCCTGGGAGGGGCACACTCCTCGGCATCGCCCCTCCCCCCCGCGTTGGACCGCAGAGGGCGCAGAGGACGCAGAGAGCTTGCGGCCACCCGCGACAGGTTCCAGATCGCGCGACCCGGGCCATTGGTCATCAATGGGCCCTTCCACCCCCAACAACTCCTGAACTCAATGGGCCCGACGGGGAGCGGCGGGAAATCAGGCGGAGACCCTCTGCGTTCTCCGCGTCCTCTGCGGTATACACGGGCGGGGTGGGGCCCCCCTCCGGCCGCAACGGTCTGCGTGAGCGGCCCCTACCCCTCCGCGGGTTGGGCACCGGACCTGTGACAACCCATACGAAACACCGAAGGCCCTAAGTAACAAATGGACCGGTGTCAATCCCGGGAGGCGGCCGTCCGGCGACGCCGGGCGATCGAGAGCGGCGCCCTTCCCCACCGGTCCTACTGCTCGACCAGGACACGCGCGGGGTCGATCCTGGTGGCGCGCCTGGCAGGCAGATAACAGGCCGTCAGCGCCACGGCAAGCAGCGCGACCGCGACGGCGCCGAACGTGGCGGGATCGGTCGCGGAGACCTCGAACAACAGGCTTTCCAACCCGCGTGTGACCCAGAGCGCCATCAGAAGGCCGGCGCTCAGCCCGGTTGCCGCCTGCCCCATGCCGCGCCGGAGGACGAGCCGCCGAACCGACGAAGCGTCCGCGCCGAGCGCGATTCTGATCCCGATCTCGCGCGTCTGCCCGGTCACGAAATACGACAGGACGCCGTAGACGCCGACGGCCGCGAGCACGACGCCGAGCAGCGCGAAGACGGTCACGAGCGTGGTCCAGTATTTCGGGCGCGTCACCGCCCCGGCGAGCTTGTCGCGCATCGTGCGCACGTTCGTCAGCGGCAGGTCGGCGTCGATGGTACGGAATTCCCGCGAGATGTCTCCCACCGTGGCCGCCGCGCCCGCGGTCCGCACGACGAGGTTCACCGACCGCACCGCGAACCACCGATGCGGGACGTACACGGCATCGGCCTCCTCGCGGGCCAGGCCGGAATACTTCACGTCCGATACGACGCCCACGATCGTCGAGGGGTCGGACCGGTCACCACCCTCGTACAACCGCTTGCCGATTGGCGACTCGTCGGGATAGTACCGGTTCGCCCAACTCCGACTAACGACCACGACCGGCGGACCGTCCTCCGTATCGGTTCGGTCGAGCAACCGTCCCTGCACCAAACGGATCCCCATCGTCCCGAAGAACGTCGGGGTGACGGCAAGCCACGGAGCGACGGGCTCCGACGTGCCCGGCGGAACCGGCTTGTCGATCAGATCGAAATTGGTGATCATGTTCGGTTCGTCAGGCGGGAGGCCGGACGTGATGGCCGCCGTCTCCACGCCGGGAATGGCGGCGATGCGCGGAAGGGCGAGATCCCAGAATCGTGAGACGGCGGCACCGTCGGGGTAGCTCGCGGCGGGCAGGGAGACGCGCGCCAGCAGGAGATCGTCCGGATCGAATCCGGCGTCCACCCGCTGGAGGCGCCCGAGCGAGGTGAACAGGAGGGCGGCGCCCGCCAGCAGCGGAACGGCCAGCGCGAACTCGATCGACACGAGCGCGCCCCGGAACCGGTTGGCCGCCTTGCCCGACGACCCGCCGCGGCTGCCGGCCAGCGCGGCAGCCGGCTGAGCGCGGAGCGCGTGCATCATGGGGGCGAGCCCGAAGAGTAATCCGCTCGCCAGGGTCACGGCCGCCGCAAACGCCAGGACGGTCGAGTCGAGCCGCACGTCGCCGAGTCGCGGCAGGTTTGGGCCAAGCGCAACGAGCGCGTCGAGCGCGACGTACGCGAGCGCCACGCCCAGTACCCCGCCGATCACGGCCAGCACGACGCTCTCCACAAGCAGTTGCCGCACCAGCGCGCCTCGCGTAGCGCCGAGCGAGGTCCGGATCGCCATCTCGCCGCCCCGCGCGCTCGCGCGCGCCAGTAGCAGGTTCGCCACGTTCGCCACTGCGATCAGCAACAGGAACGCCACCGCACCCAGCAGCAGGACGAGCGGTCGGCCCACGTCACCGATGACTTCGGCCTTCAGGCCATACGGCGTCAGCCGCGCTTCGGCGTCCGAGAACGTGCTGGACCAGGCGGGGAACAACTCTTCGCTGACTCGGGCCAGATCCACCGCGGCCGCTTCCATCGCTGTGCCCGGAGCCAACCGTCCCACCACGCGCAGCAAGAACGGTCCTCGGCGGGACGGCGCATCGACCTGCAGGATGGGCCAGACGTCCGCGCTCCAGTCGCCGAACGTCTCCAGACCCGCCGGCAGCATGCCAACTACCGTGTAGGAGGTTCCATCCAGCAGCAGCGACCGTCCAACGGGATCCGCGTTCTCCCCCCATCGCCGTACGCCGAACGATCGGCTCACGATCGCGACCCGCTCCCCACCCGGACCATCCTCGCCGGGGCGAAACCCACGGCCGCGCGCCGGGACGATGCCCCACGTCGCGAACCAGTTGGCGCTTACGTACCCGGCGCGCAACACCTCCGGCTCGCGCGCGCCGGTGAGCGTCGCGTTGGCATAGCGCAACGCGGCGACGTGGTCGAACGTACGCTGGCGTTCGACCACGGCCTGATAGTCTGCCACCGACAGGGGGAACTTGTTTGTCGGGCTATTCTGCTCGTAGATCCGCACGAGCCGGTCGGCTTGGGGAAATGGCAGCGGCGCGAGCAGCACCCCGTTGACGACGCTGAAGATCGCGGTCGTGGCACCGATCGCGAGCGCGATCGTCAGGACGGCGAGCGACGCGAACCCCGGGTGCTTCCAAAGCGTGCGCCCGGCAAAGCGCAGATCACCGGCCAATGCGGTGGGGATGAGCGAGCGCAGGTCCGACATGACGGATTCTCCGAGGCCAAAGGGGTACCCCATAGACGCTGCCTCGCCGCGGAAAGTTGCACCCGCGGGGGTCGCGGTACCCCGTCACGGAATGCGACGCTACGGCTGCGGCCGCCTTACCACCGTGATCGTGATCGACGATGGGTACGACCTCGAATGGTGCACGGCGTTGTGCGCCACCACGCCGATCGTCTCGTCGTAGTTGCGCCCACCGGTGTTCAGGTTGCGGTCGAAGCGCGGGAAGTTGCTGCTCGACACCTCCAGGCGGATGCGGTGGCCCGCCTCGAAGTAGTTGCTCGTCGTCATCGGCTGGAGCGTGACCTTGTATACCTCGCCCGGTTCCATCCACACCTCCGGCCGGTCGTACCCCTCCCGGTAGCGCATCCGCTGGATCGTCTCATCCAGGTTATACGCCCGGCCGTCGGGATAGACGTCGACCAGTTTCACGGTGAAGTCGGTGTCCTTGGCGTCGCTCGATACGTGCAGCGTGACCTCGATCGGACCGCTCACCTCCATCCCTTCCCCCAGCGGTTCGCTGGTGTAGACCAGCATGTCCGGCCGTTGCTCCATCTGACGCTGATCGAACGCGCCGCCCCGCACCGCGTTGCCGGTACAGCACACGTTGCCGCCGTATGAGGGAACCGGATTCATCGGGTCGTAGCTGAACGCGTCCGGCGTATCTTGCGCCGGCGGCCGAGTCGTGAGGACACCATCCCCATTCAAGGTGTTAGCCGAGCCGCCACTCGACAGGTAGAACGTGACCGGGGACGCGCCGCGCGGCGGCCACATATCCGATGTCTGCCACTTGTTGAGACCCATCGTGTAGTACCGCACCCTCGGCAGCGTATCGAGCAACCGCGACTGCTCCCCCTTGAGGAAGATGTCGAACCAGCCGTAAGTGAGCGCGTCGTAGTCGTAGCGCGCGTCGCCCACGTGCCGTTCCCCCACGACCAGGTCCTCCGTGGCCCGTTTGTATCCACAATGGAGCGTGGGAGCGATAACGGCGTATTGCTGATCCGCCGCCGCACCGGCCGCCGTGTGGCGCACGTGATTGTACGCCGCCAGGTTGGGCCCGACCGACACGTCGTACCACGACATGAACCACAGACCTGGCACATTGATCGGCATGTCCTCGTGCCACAGACCGCCGCGATACCATGCGGAGTCGTTCGGCGCGCGGGTGATCATCGCCCCGCCGGTCGCGACCGGCATGGAATCGGCGAAGATACCGTGGGGACCACCAACCGCTTCGATGATGTCCCGCTCCGGCAGATGTGCCAGGGCCCGCGACCAATCCACCGGCCGCAATTGCTGCGCCAGATCGAACGCCGTGGACGCGCGGATCAGGTCTTCCTGCGACGTGTTCGGCGGGAACATCGGCCGGACCTGGTTCTGCTGGCCGTACATCCAGGCGATGAACAACATCTGCACCGCCCCGCCACGATACCAGTTGCCCTGTTCGAAGTAGGGCCCGACGCGCCCCACGCCGGCGCCGAACCCCTGCGGGATCATCGTCGCGAGTCCCGGCGGCGCGGTGGACGCCACCGCGAGTTGCCATTCCGCGGTCGACGAGCACCCGATCAGCCCCACCTTGCCGTTCGACCACGGCTGCGCGGCGATCCACTGAATCGCGTCGGACCCGTCGGTGAGCGGCGGACCCAGAATGTCGTAGTTTCCCTCGGAGAAGAAGCGCCCGCGTTCATTCATGACCACGTAGGCATACCCGCGCCTGATCGCGTCCAGCTGCGCGGTCATGGCGCGCGGGACGCCGTTCCGCACGTCCCAGAAATTGAAGTTGTAGGGGGTGCGCGAGAAGATCGTCCCGTACGTGGTCGACGAATCCTTCGGGTAGTAGATGTCGGCGGCCATACGCACTCCGTCACGCATCGGCACCATCACCTTACGCTCGATCACCGCCATCGACTGCAGCTCGTGCTCGAGATCCCAGCGCTGCTGGATCTCCTCGGGGGTGAGCCCACCGCCCCGCTGAGCGGCAGCGGCCGACAGGGTGACGCTGAGAGCCACCAGAGCAATGCTGACGGGAGGAAGGGTCGCGGACATCGTTGGGCTCCGTTTCGGGCCAGCGGAAGAGGGAATCCGACCAACGCACATCGCTCACGGATACTACCGGATCGGAGCGAGATTCGCGATCCCGAACGGGCGGTCACCGACGGTCATGTCCGATCGCCGGCCCACGACCCGCCGACCCGCTGGCGCCGCGACGGCCGGCGGGAGATCTTTGACCGTCGATCACCCGAACACTCCTGGAGACTCGCCATGCGCTGTCTGATCGCCGTGTTTCTCTTGTCTCTGGTCGTCGCGTCACCCGGCGCCGGCCAAGCCACCCAACTGAGGCCCAATACACCCGTCGCCGGTGAACTCGGCGGAGCCGACAAGCATACCTACGAGATCCGGCTTGGCGCCGATCGATTCGTGTATGGTGAAGCAAACCAGCAGACCGTCGACGTCATCGTGACGGTGTTGGGACCCGACGGGGAACAGGTCGGCCGGTGGGACGGTCCCGCCCGCGGCCCGGAGCCGTTCCAATTCGACGCCGAGGCCGCCGGCGTCTACCGGATCGAGATCACGGCATTCGAGAACGCTTCGGGCCGCTACGCCCTCGTGCTCAAACGAATCGAGCCCATTGCCACGGCGCCCGAGGCGCGGGCCGACCAACTCATGGTAGCGTACAGTTCGAGCGCGAACCCGGGTGGCGTCATTGGGGTGGTCCGGAACGGCACCGTGGTGTTCGTGCGGGGCTACGGCATGGCCAACCTCACCCACGGCGTACCGTTCACCGCGGAAACGCGTTCCAACATCGGGTCGGTGTCCAAGCAGTTCACCGCCTTCGCGATCCTGCTGCTGGCCAACCAGGGTACACTGTCGCTGGACGACGAGGTGCGCACGCACATTCCGGAGTTGCCGGCGTTCGACCAGCCGGTCACCATCCAGAACCTGCTCAACCACACCGGCGGCTACCGCGAGCTGTACAACACGGAACCGATCACCGGCTGGCAGGGGGAGGACGCGTTGTCGCGTGACGAGGCGATCACCATCGTCCAGCGGCAACCGGCCTTGCAGACACCTCCGGGATCCGAATTCAACTACAACAACACCGGCTACATCCTGCTCGCGGAGATCGTGACCCGCGTCACCGGCGTGGCCTTCCCCGACTGGATGCGGGAGCACGTCTTCGGTCCCCTCGGCATGGAACACACGATAATCAAGCGCGGGCACGGCGAGATCATTCCGGGCAGCGCACAGGGCTACGTCCCGGCGGATAGCGGCGGGTACCGCGAGGCGCGTGATCTCGCGGCCTCGTACGGTGCCGGCGGGATCTATACCACCGTGGGGGATCTTTCCAAGTGGCTGCGCAACTTCCATGACCCGAAGGTGGGTGGAGCCGCCGTGATGGCGCTGATGGTGGAACGCGGCGTGCTCACGAACGGCGACACGATTCCGTACGCCCGAGGGCTGGCTGTCGGCACGCGCCGCGGCCTGCGGATGATCAGTCACGGCGGCGCGGACGTGGCCCACCGCGCCATGGTGATGTACTTCCCCGAGATCGACGCCGGGGTCATCTCCCTGAGCAACGTCGCGAATTTCAACGGGCAGATCCCCGGCCGGCTCGCCGACGCGTTCTTCGAAGCCCAGATGGAAAACGAGGCGGCAACGGCCACAGCCGAGCCCGGCGACGAGGTGATCGTCGCGCCCGCGGTGCTCGACCGGTACGTCGGCCGGTACCAGGGTGAAGGGGTGGCGTTGACCATCACCTACACCCGGGCCGGCGAACGCTTCTACGCGCAGGCCACCGGTCAGCGCGAGATCGACCTCGTCGCCCAATCCGACACCGTGTTCGGCTATGAGGGTGTCGAGGCCACCGTCACCTTCCACGCCGACGGGAGCGGGCCCGTGCAGCGAGCGACGCACCACCAGGGCGGGCGCGACCTGCCGTTGGCGCGGCTCCCGCCGTACGCACCGACAACGGCGGAGCTACAGGCCTTCGCGGGGCGGTATTACAGCGAGGAAATCGAGACC
This sequence comes from Gemmatimonadales bacterium, assembly GCA_036397455.1. Classification (GTDB taxonomy): domain Bacteria; phylum Gemmatimonadota; class Gemmatimonadetes; order Gemmatimonadales; family GWC2-71-9; genus JADFNB01. The sequence continues at coordinate 70,027 of DASWIX010000041.1, forward strand.
TTCTACACCCTGGCCGTGAACGACACCGCCCTGGTCGCGCGCAATCGACGACTGCCGAATGAGATCGTGTTGACGCCGAAGAAAGAGGACCAGTTTTCGGGCTCCGCGTCGTTCTTCGGCACGGTCGACTTCGTCCGCGGCGAAGACGGTGCCGTCACCGGCTTCACGGTTTCCAACGGCCGCACGCGCGGCATCATGTTCGAGAAGGTCCCCGCCGGCCACGGCGGGTGAATCGGCACGGCTACATGGCGCGGTGGAGGGGCCGGGTCAAGCACGTCGGTCCCCCGCCGCCTTTGCGGCAGATCTCGTCACCCGAGAACACGGCGACCTCGACGCCGGCGTGTTCGAGCCGCTGCCGGGTGGTCTGATTGCCGGCCATCATCACACAGCGCCGCGGCGCCACCGCGAGCACGTTGCACCCCATCGACTCGAACTCCTCCGCCGGCACGTCGACCAGCGTGACGCCGCGCGCCAACAGATACTCTCGAAACGGGACGGGGAGCAACGGCGAATACACGAGCATCAGATCATCGTCGATCGGGCTGAGCACCGACATCAGGTGAAACACGTCGTCCGGCCCGCGCCAATGCGGCAGCGGTACCGTCACGACCTCGTCCACCCGATCCGCCAGCAACCCGCGTAGCTGCTCGATACCGGCTTCGTTGGTGCGATACCCGCGGCCCACCGCCACGGTACGCCGATCGAGCCAGACGACGTCGCCGCCTTCGAGGCACCCGTCGCCGTTGATCGTGCCGATCATGGGCAGCCCCATCGCGCTGAACGCCGCATCGCACGCGGCCGGTTCCGATCGGCGCGCGGTCTTCCCCATGTTGCAACGGAGGACCCCGCCGTCACACACGACGGTGGCATCCCGCACGTACAGCGAGTCGAGGCCGACCGTATCGTCCGGCGGAAGAAAATGGAGATCGACATCGAAGGACTGCATCAACTCGACGAAGCGGTCGTACTCACGTATCGCGGCGCCGAAGTTCGGTGGCGCCGAATACTGCAGGCCGCGCCATTGCTGCAGGATGACCGCCTCGCTGCGGAAGGCGTCACGCGGATGCTTCAGTACCACGGCGCGCAGCGGCGCCACCTCCGACTGACCCCCAACGCGCACGGCGGTGGTCATGGGGCGACGCGGAACGGGGCGTGGGACAGCGCGACGACCGTGAGCACGGTTCCCCCCAAGCATGTGCCGGTGACTAAGGTGGGGCTCTTGGATCGATTCCGCAACATGGGCAGTCCCGGCGGCGGGCGTCCGAAACCCTTCCACGCCACGCTGCGTCGGAGCCAGGGACCATGGCCGGAAGCCTTGCCAGGCATGTTGACCGCGTCCTTGCTCGAAGGCGGCGGGACCGCTATTAGATCACCCATGGCCCATTCCTCGAATCGCTGTTCCCTTCGCGGCGGCGCCGCGCTCCTCGTGCTGGCCGGTTCCGCTCCGGGCCCATTGCTCGCCCGGCAGGATGTAACCGACCGATTCCGCCAGATGTCCGAACGCGCCGAGGCGGCGGGCCTGGCGAGCCCATTCAAAGGCGTCACGACGCACGGCGAGGTCGTCCCGGGCCTGTTCGGCATCCGCTCGACCGGCGTGTCCACCGAACCGGTGCGTCTGGCGGCCACGGCGTTCCTCGCGTCGCTCGACGGCGCGCAGCGCGCCAAGACCGTGTTCCCGGTCGACGATCCGGAATGGCGCAAGTGGATGAACCAGCATTTCTACGTGCGGCAAGGCGTCGGATTCATCGACATGAGCGAGTCGCAACGCCATGCGGCGTTCGGCATGCTCCGCGCGGCCCTGAGCGCGCGGGGACTCCGGCTCACACGCGACATCATGCGGCTCAACCACACGCTGGGCGAACTCAACAACGACAATTTCGTCGAATACGGTGAGTGGCTGTACTACCTCACCGTGATGGGCGAGCCATCGGCAACCGAACCGTGGGGATTCCAACTCGATGGGCATCACCTGATCATCAACTACTTCGTACTGGGTGACCAGGTCGTCATGACCCCGATGTTCATCGGCTCCGAGCCGGTGAGCGCGGAGGCGGGCAAGTACAAGGGGACGACGATCATGCAGGAGGAGCAAAACCAGGGCCTGGCGATACTGCGGGCGCTGACCGACGCGCAGCGGGCCCTGGCAATCCTCCATGCGGCCAAGGAAGGCAACAACACGCTGGGCGAGGCGTTCAAGGACAACACCGTGCTCGACTACGCCGGCGTACCAGTCTCGTCGTTTTCCTCCGAGCAGCAGGCCCGGTTGCTCGCGCTGATCGAGCGGTACGTCGGCAACATGGACGACGGCCACGCCCGCGTCCGCATGGAGGAGGTCGCCGCACATCTCGATGGGACGTACTTCGCCTGGATCGGCGGCACCGACGACCGGTCGGTGTACTACTACCGCATCCACAGCCCGGTGATCCTGATCGAGTTCGATCATCAGCGCCCGGCCGGACTCCGCCACCTCATGCCGAACGTGCCGAACCGCCAGCACATTCATGCGGTCGTGCGCACGCCGAACGGCAACGATTACGGCAAGGATCTGCTACGGCAGCATTACAAACGACGCCGGCATGGTGGGTTGTAGCCGGTCACGGACGATCACGGGAAGCACCTTTACCGACCGTCCACGCCCTCCGTGCCCGCCAGAGCCGGCCTGGAACCCCGGCGTGCGCACAACGAGCAATCGGACGACATGGTCCTCACCGTACCCGCCGCTGCGCGGTCCGCCGTACGCCGCCTTGGTGTGGGGGACAGGGGGCGGCTCGACCGTACGCAACCGACCCCGGCGTTCGATCATCCATTGCCGCATGGCCTCCCACTCGGCGTGTTTCTCCGCGCCGAGCGCGACGACCTCAAGCCGCGCACGACGTGTTGCGCGTCCCCTACATCTGCGCGATGGCAAACGAACCGATATGTATGTCCAGATTGTGGTTGATCCGCATCCCGGCGATCCCGTTCACGTCCACCTGCGACGCCGGAAGCTGCATCACCTCCGTGCCGTTGATGCGGAAGGAAACGGTGCCGCCCGAGACGAGGATACTGAGGTCGTTCGTGGCCTGTCCGTCGGCATCCTCGACGTGAATGGCGTCGTGCTGAGCCCAGCCGTTGGGTCCTTCGCTCAGCAATGCCAAGTCGGTGCCGTTGCGCTTCTTCACGAGGAACACACCGTCACCGCGGACCAGGAAGTACGTGTAGCGCTGCGCCTCGCCTTGCAGATCGCCCCCCCCGATGATAAGGCCGTAGCCATGCGCGTGGCCCAACGAGCTGGTCTGCCGGAATGACCCGGACACCTCGTACGACCCGCGGGCGACGTCACCGTCGCGATACAGGATGACGGCGGGACCGACGGTCACGTGGAAACCCGCGCCCATGGTGCGAAAGTTGAGATTGTCCAGCGTACCACGGTCCGGACGAGCCTTCCATCCGTCGGCGATGACGCCGCCGCCCGCGATCGCGTGGTCGGGATCGTGGTCTTGCGCAGCGACGGTGGAAACGCTGAGGCTGGCCGCGAACGCGGCGACGATCAGTGAGCGCATGAATCCCTCGTGGTTGAGAATCGCGAGAACGTACACCTTGCCGACAAAAATACTCCCAATGAACAAGACGGTCAAAGACGGTCTCAGCGCCTACCCCGGTCGCCGCCCCGGTGCGGGCGGCAACGCATCGACGAACTCGGCCATGCGCTGGCGCGTGGCGGGGTCGGGGAGCCGGCCGATCCCACCACCGATGTTGTCGGCCATGTGGTGGGCCTTGCTGGTCGCCGGAGTCGCCACGGTCACGGCGGGATGGCTCACCACGTACTTGAGGAAGAACTGCGCCCAAGTCGTGGCGTCGAATTCTGCCGCCCACTCCGGCACGTCCATACCCTCGACGCGCGCCCACAAGCGTGAGCGCCCGAACGGCAGGTAGACCAACACGCCGATCTTCCGTTCGATGGCGAGCGGCAGGATCGTTTCCTCGATGTTGCGGTTATCGACCGCGTAATCGATCCCGATGAAGTCGATCGGCTCGTTGCGCATGATCGCCTCGAGGGGTTCGTAGCCGCGGTCGCTCGTGGTCGTCACGCCGGTGTACCGGATACGGCCTTCGGCTTTCAGCTCCTTCAGGATGCCGAGCTGGGTGGGCACATCCGCCAGGTTGTGTACCTGGATCAGGTCGATGGTGTCGACCTGGAACTTGGCGAACGATGCGTCGATCTGCGCGCGCGCGGCCACGGGATCGGCGCTCCCGCCGCCCCGGCCCGCCACATTGACCTTGGTAGCCCAGAAGATCTTGTCGGCGACACCCAACGCGTTGGCGATATCACCCGCCACTTGCTCGGAGGCGCCGTAGCTTGGGGCCGTGTCGAAGACCGAGGCGCCCCTGCCTACCAGCGTGCGCATCACCTCCGTCAGCGCGTCGAGCTCCTCGCGCCGCGCGAGTTGTGAGAAGGTTGCCGAGCTGCCCAAACCGATCACCGGCACCATCTCGCCCGATGACGGAATGGCGCGCTGGATGAGCTGACCCTCCTGCAACCGACGCCATAGACGCGGATTGATCGTCAGCGCGCTTGCGGCACCGGCGCTGATGCCAACGAACTGTCGACGGCTAATCATGCGGTCTCCCTGTGTGGAACTCTCCGTGGAATACGCCCAGCATCTCAATTTGTTGCCGATGACGCGCTGGCGATAGGGAATCGGGTGTCCCAGACCGTCCATCACCGTCTTGCACCGTCGGCCGTCACGGCCGTTCGATGGAGCGCTGGCCGTAAGGTCCACGGAACCCCATACTTCCTTGAAACCTTCCGGAGAACACGCATGCAACGCATCCACGCGGCCCCGGCGTGGCTGATCGTGGCGACCCTCACGGCATCCGCCCCGCCCGCCGCCATCGCGCAGATCCAGCCGGGTCGGATCTACACCGGCGGCGAACAGATCGGCGATCCGGCAGTGGGTCTCCGGTTGACCATTCCCGCCGGCTGGCGGGGGAGGCTCTCACCGGACGGCGAGTCGTTCGTGCTCGAGTCCGAGGGGGGCGGTGGCTACCTCGTGGTGATCGCGGACGAGATGACCGAGACGGAAGCGCGGCAGCAGTTGGCCGAGTCGATGGACCTGGGCGGCGGCATCGTACTGACCCCGACCGGTGCCGTAAGCGAGGTCGCCTCCGGCCATCTGAGTGCGAGTTACGCCGTGAGCGGCGCGCAGTCCGAGTTCGTCGGTACGGTCGACGTGCGGCTCACCCGGGCGGGGCTCGGCGTGGCGTTCATCCTGCTGTCCCCGCCGCCGGCGGCGGCCGGACACCTCGACGCGATGCGCGAGTTCGCGTTCAGCCTCGGGGTAATGCAACAGACGGCGCAATCAGCCGGCGGGAACGACGAGTGGGAGCCGTTCCTGCGGGGGCTGTATCTCGCGAGGTACTACACGGCAACCGGCTATACCGAGTCCACCGAGCTATGGCTGTGCGGCGATGGCAGGTTCTCCTACAACAGCGAGGGCGGAGGGTTCGGCGGCGGGGCGAGTGGCGCGGCGCAGAGTACGGGTGGCGGGCGGTGGTCGGCTTCCGGCGCGGGAAAGACCGGCACGCTCCTGCTCCAGTGGGCCAACGGCGAGCAAAGCTCGATGTCGCTGGAGTACGACTACGAGCAGAACCGAGTGTTCGTGAATGGCGAGCGCATGCTGCGGGGGCAGAACGAGCGATGCCAGTAGCATCGAGCCCACCGCGCTCAACGAACGAACGCGCCGAGTCGCGCGTCTCACTCGCGAGGACGCCACGGACGCGCCCGTGGACGCACCGCGTCATCCTCGTGATGGTCCTGGCGCCGGCGTGTGCAGCGACCGACGAGCCGCCTTCGACAACGGTCAGCGACAGCGCCGGCGTGCGGATCGTCTCCAATCGCGCTGCTGACGAGCGCGACCCGATCTGGCTGGTTGCCGATCGGCCATCCGTCGACATTGGGCGAGCGGACCAGAGTCCCGAGTACGAGCTGTTTCGCGCTTCGCACAGCCTTCGGCTAACCGATGGCCGGATCGTAGTCGCGAACGGCGGGACCAACCAAGTCCGGTTCTACGAACACGATGGCACGTTCGTCGGCGCCGTGGGCCGAGAGGGTGAGGGACCCGGAGAATTCCGCGGACTGGAGCATGTCTTCCCGTACCGTGGCGACTCGATTCTCGTATCGGATTTCCGTCTGGCACGGCTGTCGGTGTTCGATTCCGACGGCCGGTTTGGCCGCAGCGTCACGACGCAGACGACTCAGGCTGCTCCGTTCGTGCGCGTCGTGGGCGTGTTCGAGGACTACACGTTGCTCGGGACGGGCGGTATCGACGTGGGCAACGCACCCCCCTCCGGCCTGAGGCGTTACCCGATCCGGCTGTACCATCTCGACAGCGCCGCGGTGCCGCTCGACTCGTTGGGCGCGTTTCCTAGCACGGAAATGTTCTTTCTCGCCTTCGGCGGCGGGATCAGTACCCGCCAGCCCTTGTTCGGGAAGGCCTCCCGGTGGTTTGCCGGTGGCAACCAGTTCTACGTCGCCACCAACGATACGTACGAGATACGGCGATACGGTCTCGATGGGACCGTGCACGGTATCGTCAGGCTCGATCGCGAGCCGCGCCCAGTCACAGACGGGGACGTGCAGCGCGAACTCGACCGCCGACTGGCGGCGGCCGGTACCCAAGATCGGGCCGAGGTCGAGCGGACCTTCCGGACGATCCCGCGCCCCGAGACCATGCCGGCCTACGGTCGGGTGCTGCTCGACGATTCGCTCCATCTCTGGGTCGGCGACTACCCGTTGCAGACGGACTCGTTGTGGTTCTGGCGCGTGTTCGATCCGAGTGGAACCTACCTCGGCCGGGTCGTCATGCCGGTGGGACTGGAGCCTCACCAGATCGGCCACGACTTCGTGTTGGGACGCTGGTTCGATCCCGACGGCGTGGAGCACGTGCGGCTGTACCACCTCGAACGGGCCGGGGCCATATGACCGCGGATCCGCGGCGGAACAGGCCCGGGCGGACCGGGTACCGCAGCACATAGTCACGCGGAGGTCCCATGCGCACCTGCACGCTCCTGGCGCTCGGCTTGGCGATTCCAGCCTGTCAACGTGCCCCGCTCACATCCCAATGGGCACCTTGGGCCCGTGGACATGCAGATCACGACGTTCCATGAGGGAGAGCCACGGAGCTTTTCGACCGAGGACATCACGGCGTTTCTTGATTTCGTTCGCGACAAGCTTCGCATTACTGACCAAGAGCACGTCCGAGCATTGTTTGAGCTGACCACCAAGGAAGTTGGAAGCCTCGGAATCGGTTTCACTGCCCGAAGTTCCAAGCTCGCTGTGGACCTTGGGGAGCGGCTGCTCGGTATGCATATGGACCAGGCTGAGCCGGAGACGAAGCTTCGCTCGCTGGTCGAGAGCATGAGCCGGAAGTTCCAGTCTCATGCGTACCCGGTGAGTCGTCGCGAGGCAACCGACCTTGGCTTGCCCGTTGCCGATGGAGACGAGGTACTGGAAGGCCTGATGTGGAAGGTCTGGCTTGACATCGCCGCAGAGTTGCAGGAAGATGAGCCGTTCGACCCGATGTTCGAGTTAATGAAAAGCTCGGAGGCTAGCAAGTTGCTTTCGCCTGTACCGCAACTTGACATCCCGGATGGGTTTTCGTCAAATCTGTCGTTCCAGACAGAGCTGGCCCAGATATTGAAAGAGTCGACAATCAGGATCGATCCGGTGGACTACGAGTTTACAAACGCGATTGTCGAGTCCTCTCGACTCGCCCACGTTCAAAAGACGAAAGGAAAGATCCTTTCATCGCGGACTCAGTATCTCGTAATCCGGTACCACCTAATTACGACATCCCGAAAGTGGGAGAGGGTTTAGTGCACATGAAGCGCCAGCCAATTAGCTACCCGGTGCGTAGCTTCCCTCGGGATGTTACGTCTCCGACGCCGACCCAGGTTCCTGGGTCATCGGAGAAGGGGGGCCCGCGTCCCCTGCCGCATCCTGGTAAGCCCACGCCACCCCCGAAACCACAACCGCCCACGCCACCGCGGTAACGGCGGTCCGGCATTTCACCCTAAGGACGGAGCCTCCGGTCGCGTCGGGAGCTCCGTCGTTTTGGAGTTGTTTTCTTGACCGCTCAAGCACAGCTCGAACTCCGAATTCCAGCGTCGGCCCCGTGGATCTCATGTTCGACGATCACCGGACGTCGCACGGGCGGGCACCTGGTGCCGGCGAGTGGCGACGGTTCGAGGGAGACGGCGCCAACCGCGTCGTGGCAAACACCGGCGTCGGTGACGTCCCGGTCACCATCCGATCACAGCGCTGAGCCCGCGCAGTTTCACGGCGAATTCATCCTTCTTTCATGACGCCGGTGCCCATCGTAGGTACTGTCAACCCGTACCACCAACTCGAGGTTTGGCTCCGATGCGGAACATCTCGTCTTCCCTGACCGCAGCCCTCCTGACGGTGATCGTCGCGCCCGGACTCGCGGCGCAGCACGCATCCATTCGTCCGATTCCGTATCCTGTCGACATGCCGAACGGGTTCGTCCGCGCACTCGCGAACGGGACACGCAGCTCGACGGGGGCGCCCGGCCCCAAGTATTGGCAGCAGTGGACCGACTACACGATCCGCGCGCGGCTCGACACCGACCAGAAACGGATTACCGGTTCGGTCGCTCTTCGATACCACAACCGCTCGCCGGACGCCTTGCCGCAGATCATGCTCCAGGTCATTCAAAACGTCCACGCCGAGGGTGCCGTGCGGAACCGACCCGCCGAGGTGACGGGCGGCGTCGAGATCACGCAGCTGGCTGCGAACGGTGAAACGCTCGGCCCTCTGACCTTCAGCGATCAGCGTCGCGGCCGTCCCGGCTATCGCGTCGCCGGCACCACGGTCATCGTCCAGCTCTCCACTCCGCTTGCGTCGGGTGAATCGACCGAGTTGGAGGTTGGCTTCACGTACACGGTACCGCAGCGGGGTGCCGGCGGGCGCATGGGTTGGAACGGCGACAACCTGTTCTACCTCGCGTACTGGTACCCGCAGCTCGCGGTGTACGACGACGTGGGCGGGTGGCAGACCGACGCGTTCCTGGGAAGCGCGGAATTCTACATGGGCTACGGCAGCTACGACGTCACGCTCGAGGTGCCGGAGGGGTGGGTCGTCATGGGGACCGGGACATTGACCAACCCGGACGAAGCGTTCCCCGACGAGATCGCGATCCGCCTGCGGCGCGCGGCCGCAAGCGACGACGTGGTACACGTGCTCACTGCGGACGACCTCGGCCCGGGCAAAGCAACCCGGCGATCCGACTCGGGGTTGCTCGCGTGGCGTTTCCGAGCCGATTCGGTGCGGGACGCCGCGTATAGCGTGACGCGCGAATCGTTGTGGGACGCCGCCCGCACACCGGTCGGCGACCGCAACGGAGATGGCATCACCGACTACGCGCGCGTCGACGCCATCTACCGTGCATCAGCGCCGCTGTGGACGCGGGCCTGGCGGTATGCGCAACACTCGATCGACTTCCTCTCCCGTTGGACCGGGTATCCCTATCCGTGGCCCCACATGACCGCGGTCGAAGGCGGCGGCATCATGGGCGGCGGCATGGAGTACCCCATGATGACGCTCATCGGCGCCTACACGCAGGGAACCGACACCTCGCTCTACGGCGTAACCGCGCACGAGCTGGCGCATATGTGGGTCCCGATGCTGGTGGGCAACGACGAGCGACGCATGGCCTGGATGGACGAAGGCACCACCTCCTTCAACGGCGACGCCGCCGAGATGGAGTTCTTCCCCGGGATGCGGTCCGATTTGGGTGAAGCCCAGGGATACATACAGGTCACGCATACGGACATGGAAGGTCCGATCATGACGTGGTCGGACTTCCACACCAACGGCTTCGCCTACGGCACCGCATCCTACAGCAAGCCGGCCACGATGCTGTGGACCCTACGGGGACTCCTCGGCGAGGAGGCGTTCACCCGCGCGTACGAGGCATACATCGCGCGCTGGGCGTTCAAGCATCCCAAACCGTGGGATTTCTTCCATACGTTCAACGACGTCAGCGGTCAGAACCTCGACTGGTTCTGGCGCACGTGGTACTACGAGACGTGGGCCCTGGACCAGGCGGTCGCGGACGTCGTGGTGGAGGAGAACCGCACGCGCATCGTCATTGAGGATCGCGGCCGGGCGCCGATGCCCGCGCGCCTCACGATCACCACCGCCGACGGTCAGGTACTGCATTCCGAAGTGCCGGTAAGCCGTTGGCTGGAGGGGGCGACCACGGCAGACGTCGTCATCCGCACGACATCACGCGTCGTCAAGGTAGAGATCGATGCGAGCCAGGCCTTTCCCGACGTGGATCGCAGTAACAACGTGTGGCAACGAACGTAGCCCTACTCAACCGCACGCCCCGATGATCGGCGGCGTGAAGCCGCCGCTCGGCTCAGCCGCATGAAGCGGCCAGGGGTAGGCCACGCCCCGTCGGTTCAACCGACAGAGCCGAGCCGCGGGTTTACCCGCGAACCAACCCTGGTCCAATGAACCAACCCCGGTCGACTGAACCTGCCCGATCTGGTAAACCGGCCCGATTTGCTGAACCGGTGCTAGTCGTGCCTCTCGGCGCGCTGGAGGTCGATCATCATCGCGTTTCCGGGGTACCGCGCGAGCGGCGCGGAATCGAGATGCGTCAGCTTCTCGATGTCTTTCGTCATGCGGATCACGCCGTCCCGGATGGCCTGTACCGACTCTTGTACCTGTGGCGGCAGATCGGTGCCGAGTTCCGACAGGATTGACGCGTCCGCCACGATCTGCTGAAGCGCATTGTTGAGTTCGTGCCGCAGCGTGATCGACAGTTGGTTGACCGCGGCCAGCCGTGCGCCGTCGAGCAGGCGCCGGTATTCATCGTGCAGTTCTTGCGACAACCAGCCCACGCTCATGCTGAGCGTCCCGAACGCGATGTAGATCGGGACGGTAATGCGCCAATCATCGGCCACGTAGTTCACGGCGACCGAAAGCTGCACGGCAACGAACAGCGCGGTGCCCATCAACAGGGCGACGAGGGCGCCCTTGAGGCCGTAGTGCAGGGAGAGCAGAAAGGCCGGCGCGAGGGTGACGAGCCAGACCAGTTCGTCGTACAGGGTCGGATCGTCGGGCAGCACGATCTGAGCGACCACCGGCATCATGTACGCCGCCACGCAGTAGACCCAAAACCGGTTTGCGACCGCCGGGCGGTGCATCATGTGCTCGAGACCGAGCAGGTCCTTCATCGCGCGGCGAAATCTCATGGCCCTCTTTCCCGGGTTCCCGGACGGCGTACCGCAGGCGGCGCGCCGAACATAATCCGAGACGCCGTTCGCCGCCACGTTCACGCGCTGGTGCTCGACCGACCCCCACGCGTCTCCCGCAGCGGTTCCAGTATCTCGCTCACCGTTGCGAACAACTCGCTCAGGGTCCACGGCTTGGTGAGGAACCGGGTCCCGGCGGGGAAGATCCCCTCCCCGTAGGTCGCACTCGGTGAATACCCGCTGGTGAACAAAACGGCGACCTCGCCACCGCCCTGGCGAATCGCCTCCACCAACTGCCTGCCGCCGATATTGGGCATGACCAGGTCGGTGATCACCAACGAGATCACGTCTCGATGCTGCCGATAAAGCTCCAGGGCGGCCTCGCCATCTTCCGCGACGAGGACCGTGTATCCCTTCGCCTCGAGGGCTCGGCGCGTCGTCCGGCGGATAGCCGGCTCGTCCTCCGCCAGGAGGATCGTTTCGGTTCCTCCGGCCGCTGCCCGGGGATCAGCGATCGTCCGCCGCTCCGTTCGCGCGGCGGGCGTTCCACCGGTCACCGGCAAGTACAACCGGACAGTCGTCCCAAGCCCCGGTTCGCTGTACACGTGAACCATCCCGCGGTGCCGCTTCATCAGCCCGTATACCATCGCGAGACCCAGACCCGTTCCCTCACCGGGAGGCTTGGTCGTGAAGAAGGGCTCGAAGATCCGTTCCCTCGTCTGCTGATCCATGCCGCTACCGGTATCGGTCACCGAGATGGAGAGATACGGCCCCGGCACCACCCACGGGTGGCTGCCGAGATAGCCCTCATCGAGCTGTGCACGGGCGCATTCGATCCGCAGGGACCCGCCGGCCGGCATCGCGTCACGGGCATTGGTGCACAGGTTCACCAGCATCTGCTCCAGCGCCTCCGCGTCGAGCAGTACGACGTCCGACTCGTCCGTTGTATCGACCACCCGCAGCTTCACGCTCTCGGGCAGTAGCCGTTCGAGCATCGCTTGGAGGTCGCCGATCACGGCGCCCGGGCGGGCTGATTCCATCCGCAGCACGCCTCGGCGGCTGAATTGGAGCAGACGCGACACCATGGTGGCTCCGCGTCGCGCCGCGTCCAGGAGCTCGCGCATGTCTTCGAGCACACTTGCGTCGCGAGGCAGCGCGTCGACGATCAACTCCGCATTGCCGATAATCACGGTGAGGATGTTGTTGAAGTCGTGGGCGAGGCCCCCCGTCAACTGCCCGACGGCCTCCATCTTCTGCGCCTGTCGCAGCTGTGCCTCGAGGACCTTGTTCTGGGTCACGTCACGGGTCACCACCGTGAAGGTCCCCTCGTCCATGAGAACGATCCGCGCCTCGTAGCTGCGCCGTTCCGTCCCAACGGCGAGAGCGAACTCGGCGACCTGGATCTCGCCTTTGGCCCATGCCTGCGCCATGGCGCGCTCGATTTCCTCCACGACGTCGGCGGGCATGAGGTCGCGGAGCGGGCGACCGAGGACATTCTCGATCGGGACAGGAAACGGGTTCAGGTCGTTGCGGTGGAAGTCGACGATAACCCCGTCCCGATCGAGGAGGAACATGACATCCGGAATCCCCTTGAGCAGTGCTCGGTGGCGGCCCTCGCTACGCCAGAGCGCCTCCTCCTGCTTCTTCCGCTCGGTCACGTCCTGGATCGTTCCGATCATCTCGACCACATGGTCGTCCTGATCGATCACCAACTCGCCAAGTCCGTGTACCCATCGTGTTGCCCCATCGGATCCGCGCACGATTCGGTATTCCCGGTCGAAGCCACGGCGTTTCCCGAGCACCGTGTCCTCGAGGTATGCCGCCATGTCGTCCCGGTCGCCGGGATGCACGATCCCCAGCCACGTCCGAACGGTCCGCGGCGCGAGGCTGTCGCTGAGACCAAGGATCTCGTCGAGTACCAGCGACCCGGTCCAGATTCCCGTCGAAACGTCGAGCTGGTAGGAGCCGAGTCGCGCGACCCGCTGGGAGCTGAGCAGGAAGCGGGTGCTCTCCCGCGCCGCCTCCTCTGCCCGCCGGCTACGCGTGACGTCCCGGATGGCGGACTGGGTCCCGACGAACGCCCGGTCGGGCACGATCGGCGTCTCCAGGGCTTCCAACCACACTCGCGTTCCGTCGCCACGAATCCCCTCGTACTCGAACCGGTCGGATACGGGTTCCCCCCGCATGCGGCGCCCGCGCCGTTCTCGTACGGCGGCGCGAGATTCCGGCACCACATGATCCTCCACGGAGACGCCGTGCAGATCCCCGTCACCCAGTCCGAACCACTCGCGGAATCGCCGGTTGGCAAAGACGATCCGTCCCCGCGCGTCGTCCACGATGATCGCGTCGTTGATGCCGTCGAGGAGATGCTGATAATGATGCTCGGAGAGGGTCAGTCGATCGCGGGGCTGTGTCCGCTCGGCGACGTCGCGCAGCACGGCGCAGGCGAGGCCTGTCTCCCCGAGCGGGATACGGGTCAAGACGCCATGGGCCATGCACCGGAACCCGTCCTTCCCGAGTAATTCGCTCTCGATATTCACGCACTCGGACCGCCGGATCGTCTCCCAGGTCTCATCCCATGCCTCGGCCGGAATCGACGACACGACGTCCCACAGCGACAAGGACAGCAACTCGTCCCGGGCGTACCCCAGGCGCTGCACCGCGTTGGCGTTCGCGTCCGCGATCCGCCCGTTGGCTTCGGCGGTGAGAATCAGATCTTCGCTACGGCTCATCGCCGGCGGCACCACCATGGGTGAGCGCATTACTCGGTCTCCGAACGCCGTGCCCGCCGCCACCAGACCATTACCCGCCTGGGGCGACCCGCGACGTGCCGAACTGGGTTGATAGTCCCATTCCCCATCCCACCTCCCGCGAACCAGAAGGGGACCTCCCGCCGCCGCACCCGGTCGCTGCGGCCCGGCGGGCCCCCGGAAGCAGGCTAGCCCCTCCATGAGCCTAGATGCCGCTGGCGGGATCGACGTTACAACCGACCCGGGAGGTGGGGGGGGGCGCCGCCCAAGGGGGGGTGGGGAGGGCTCTCACGGCGAACGTAACGTCCGCCCGCCACCGAGCATCTGCGTATATAGATGGCAACAGTCGTCGTGATCAGCGATGATGACATCCTGCGGCGCTCGCTCCGGCGGTTTGCCGGCGCGCGCGGGCATGATGTGGTCGAACACGAGGCCCCGGGGCTCCGCCCGCCGGGGTTCTTTGGGGGGTCTTCGGACGTGGCCTTCGTCGATCTGTCCGGCGCGGGAAGCGACTGGCGCGCGGTGATGGTGACCGTCACCTTACGTGTACCACCCGTGCGGATCACCGTGATTGATGAGGCGGACGGTCCGGAAGGGCTCGATCGCCTGGCCCAGGCGATGGCGTTTGGCGCGGAGGAGTTCATGCGAAAACCGGTCACCAGGCTGGAAATAGCAGGCGTGCTGGATCGGCTCGGTCTGTGAACGGCCACACGGCCTTGCCCGAATGGGATCTCCTCAAGGCGATCGAATTGGGGAATCGCGACGCCTTTGCGGTGTTGTATGACCGGCACGCGTCGCTGTTGTTCGGGATCGGCTGCACGTTGCTGCGGGACGTCTCGGACGCCGAAGATCTCGTCCACGACGTGTTCCTCGGCCTTCCCCGCGCCCTGAAGACGTTCGAGGGCCGTGGTCCGTTCGAAGGTTGGCTGAAACGTACTGCCACCCGGACCGCGCTCATGAAGCTGCGCCAGGCGCGTACCCGTCGCGCCGCGCTGCGGCGGCTGGCCCTGGCAGCGCAACGGACCGTCCCGCCTCCCGCCGTGGAGGACCGTGTGGACATCGAGGCCGCGCTCCTGCGGTTGAGGCCGGGCCAGCGCGACGTATTCATCCTCCGGATCGTGCAGGGCTTCAACACACGCGAAACCGCGGACCTGCTCGGCGTCCGCATCGGGACCGTCCGAATCCGACTTCTGCGCGCCCGTCGGGCGCTGCGCACCATGCTCATGGAGTAGCCCATGTTCTTCCATCCCAGGGATAGCCGCTTGGACGCCTACGCGGACCGGGAACTCTCAGCTCGATCGACCCGGCGCGTCGCCCGCCACCTCCGACGATGCCACCGGTGCCGCGTGAGGGTGGCCGGCACGCGGGATATCGGAAGTCAGGCGCGGAAGCTGACGACCCGACCTCTCCCGCCCGGGCTGCGGGCGCGGGTCCTGCAGTCCGTGGCCAGTGGCGTGCCGGTCATCGTCCCGGTAGCCGATCCCGTCGTCGCGGCGTTGCCGTGGCGAAAGGCGGTGTGGGTCGGCGTTGGCGCCCTCGTGCTGGTCGCCGGCATCCGTGTGGTCGGGGTCCGCAACCTCGAGTCCGAAACCAGCCTGTTGGAGTTCGCGCCGGCGGGCGTTCCGGAAGGCGGAACGGTCAGCATCACCTATCACGCGACCGCTCGGTTCGGCTCCGCCCGGTCTCTCAAGCTTCGGGCACGCTACCGCCGAGCGGGAGATCCACAGTACGGATACGATATCCCGCAGGTGGATGCTGCAACGCTCACCCGCACGTCGGGTCGGACCTATCGCGGCAATGTGGCTCTGCCGGACCGCGTGGTCTACGCCGCGTTCGCCGTCGAGGATGACGCGGGGGTTGTGATCGACAGTCGCGGCGTCCAGGGGTGGGAGTGGTTGGCACAGGCCGACGGCCGGCCAACCTCTGACGCCCTGCTGCAACGCGTCAACGAAGCATTTGGCCGGGACCCCGGCGCGGCGCTGGACGCGGCGATCGAGTTGACAGGGGCCTTCCCAGAGCGCGTCGAAGGCTGGAATACCCGAACCACGCTCGAGCGCGCGGCGCTCGGACCGGACGTATCGTCGAGATTGCGCGACGGGCACGTGCAGCGTGTGCGCGCGTTTCATGCCGAATTGCAGGACAGCACCATTCCGGCAAGCGAGATCGGCGCCATGTACTCCTACGCCAAGATCTGGGACGTCGCCGACATCGCGGAGTGGTGGCGCCGGCGCGTGCTGAGGGACACGCAGGGTAGCGCGCTCGACTTTCAACTCCGGCTAGTCGATATCTATACGGCCCGCCGCGACGATCCGGCGAAAGCGGCGCAGGAAACGGAGCGCCTGTGGGACGATATCGGATCGGCGTCGGGGGACGCGCTCGCGCTGGCGTTTGGTCTCGCGCTGCAATTGAAACAGCCCCAAGCCAGTCTCCGCTGGGCACGCCGCCTGCTCGCCGCCGAGCCCCACAGACGGTTAGCGGTCGCCGAGCAACTGGGCACCTTTTCGACGCTGCGCGATACGGTTCGCACGTGGCTGGACGAGGAAGCGGCCCGTCTTGCCCGCCCAGACGACTCGCGGCGGCCGCTGTACGTGGCGACCCGCCGGCAAGACCGTGCGCGCGAGGACCTCCGGTCGGGCGCGCTCGCGCTAAAGGGCAGGCTCCTCCTCGACGCCGGCGACACCGTGGCCGCCGGGGCCTACCTCGACTCCGCCGCGGCGTTGGGCTGGGACGTTGCCAATTTCACCGCGGCGGCACAGCTACGACTTGCTCGCGGAGACAGCGTGGGAGCCGCGCGGCTGTATGCGCTTGTCGCGGTGGATCCGGGAGCGGGCGGCGCGGAGATCGAGGGGTTGGGACGCCGTCTCGTGGGCGCCCGACAGTGGGAGGCGGAAAAAGTGCGCGCCTTGGCTCAGATGGTCGAGCGAACCGGGCGTGAAGCGGAACCACGCGCCGTGTTCGACTTGGTGAGGGTGACTGATCGGGATGGGATGCCGCTCGACCTCCGCGCGCGTCTTGCAGGCCCCGTCACGGTGGTCGCCTTCTGGGTTCCGCTGTGCAAGACCTGCCTTACGGACCTCCGGGACACCTATGACCTGGTAACCGGGTTCGGCCCAGCCGCGCGGATCGCCATCGTGAGCCAACGTGCCCTCACCGAGGAGGATTGGAATCTCCTGGCATCCGATGGCCTGGACGGAG
This sequence comes from Gemmatimonadales bacterium, assembly GCA_036397455.1. GTDB lineage: Bacteria > Gemmatimonadota > Gemmatimonadetes > Gemmatimonadales > GWC2-71-9 > JADFNB01. The sequence goes on from DASWIX010000041.1 coordinate 87,240, forward strand.
TCGCTGTGGTGGATGCCTTTGGCGACGCGACGCGCGCGTTCAGTGCGTGGGGTGCCCCCGCGACGTTCGTCGTCGATGGACGGGCGGTGATCCAGTATCGCCTTACCTCGGCCGACAAACTGGCACGCCAGATTCTCACCTTGGTGGACCGGAAGGGTCAGCGGACGCCGGTCGTGGCGCCTTGAATAGCGCGTTGGGCCGCTGCCGGGGCATTCCCGCGAGCCGGCAGGGCGCCAAACGGCACCTCGAATCGGATGAGCGCCGGCTGCGGCTCGTGCCGCAGCGCATATACCGCCTCGTCGCCCTCGACAACCGCGATAGCCAAAACGTCCGAGTCGAGCCGGAACGCGGCTCGGAAGGTGCCGTCCCACGTGAATACGTGCAGGCAGTCCGCAAAGCTCGATGACGAACCCACTTCGGAGGCCACGCGGCCCGAGAAGGCCGCCACGATGTGGCGCGTCGTGGCCGAGACATCCACGTAGGCTCGTTGGTCGATCTGGGGGACCTCCGGATTGGCATGAAGCGCGACCGGTCCGGTGATCCCGCGGCTCGTGCCGCGCTCGAGATCGACCAGTTCAATCACGCTGGCAAAACGTCTCGCCAGCGCCACGAAGTGCCGGCCCGGGCGGACGGCCATTCGCGTCTGGCTCGCCTGAAGCGGGGCACGGGACGAGTACCGAAAGGGGTTCGCGCCCAGACCGCCGATGCGCCGGCCATCGGGACCGAAGCGGGCGAGGCTGACGTCGCCGTAGAACCCCGGGGCCACCAGACCGGTGGAATCCAGCCAGGCGGCCCCGGTCGGATAGCCCTCTGTCGTGAGTTGGAGACTCGCCCCCACCTGTGCGTAGGCACCCGGCGTTCGGGGCAGATCGATCAGCGTGACCCGCCGCAGCCCCACGTCGAAGACTGAGACCGTTCCCGCTGATCCGCCCGCGCTCAACGACCACGCGCCATGGAATTCACCGGGCCCGCGCCCGTGCGGCCCGAGCGACTGGTAGAGCGAGCCGTCCGCGCGGCGAATGATCCGGACCACCGAGTCCGAGGCGGCATCGAGTACGACCAGCCATTCGCCTTGGACCAGCACCCGCGTGGGCAACGCGAGGTCGAGCGCGTCATTCACGACGGTGGCCGAGAGCATTGGGGCTGCCGCACCCGGCGGCGCACATTGGGCGCCGGCCGCGCCGTGGACGGTTCCACGAGCGGTTCGGGCAGCCACCCACCGCCCTGCGGTGACTGCCGCGCCTACCGCCAGAACGACACCTGCGAAGGCTAGATGCTTGGCTTGTCGCATGGCTTTCCGAGTGACGACCGAAAGCCAAACACAATGTCTCCACCCATCAAACAGAAGTCGCTTGAGGATATGCAGCACCCACCGCCCTCGGCGCAGGCCTCGGCGAACGCGAGTTCCGGCAGCGAGCCGTCGTCGGACTTCTGGAGCGTGAGCGGTACCACCATCAACGCAGCGACCAAAGCACCCGCGCCAAAGAATTTCTTGAGCATACCGGCCTCCGGAATAGGATGGCCCATTCTGGGACATCGCGGCCGCCTTGTCGTGAGCGGGAGACGTCACCGCATCGGCAAAACGCGACACGGCCGGCGCCGATCCTGTAACCTCGGCGGTAGGCGCTGCATCCTCTCTACAGCGGCCATGATGCGACCGGCGTCCGGAGGTGCACCCATCAGCGCGTTACCGCTCCACAAGACCCCGCGGTCCCCGCCCCACCACGGCTTCCCCCCGCCGCGCCGCGGCGGCGGGCCCGGGCCCGGGCCGGGGCCGCGCGTGAGCGTTTCGATCGAGTCGGAGTGGGCCGGTCGGGCGGCCGTCCATGCCCTCAAGGACGCCGGAGCGTTCCCCGTGACCCTGCCCTGGTCGGCCATCAGCGCCGAGGGCCTCAGCGGGTCGGCCGCCCTGGTCTACGACCTCTGCCCGTGGACGCCGGCGGTGGAACACCGATTCGATTCCCTGGCCGGCAGCATCCCCGGCGTGCCGATCCTGCTCTATCTGCCGCCTACCGGCTCCGCGTTCGCCGCCTATGCGCGGGCCTCCCGGCACCCCCATGTGCAGGTTCAGGTGCAGTCCCGCGACGGCGCCAGCCTCGAGTGCCTGCGCGACGCCGCCTGCGGCCTCCTGCGATCCGTCCCGCGGGTGCGGATCATGAACCACCTGTCCGACGCCGTCCCATCGCTGTCCAGCGCGGCCTACCTTTTCGGGCATCGCGCGCTCAGCATCCTCGGATCGGGCCGGCGCCCGCGGGTCGGCGAAATCGCGACGGCGCTGCACCTGTCGGCGCGAACGCTCCAACGCCGCTTCAAGGACGACGGCCTCCCCCATCCCAAGTCGCTGCTGGATTGGCTGACGATCATGCACCTGCACTGTGCGGCGGAGACGCAGGAGCTTTCGGTCGCGCGGGTCGCCAGCAGAGCCGGCCTGAGCGCCAACGACCTGTATCGGCTGCGGCGGCGGGCGGCTCGCGTGATATCCGGTGCCCGTGGCGGGGCCTTCCCTCCCGTCCGCCCGCTCGACGGCGGGCGGTTCAGATCGTTCGCCGACTGACATGCTGCGCGCGGAAGCGCGAGGTCCCCCGGGGCTCGCTTGACCGGCGTTCCTCCGACAACTACATAACCGCATCCCCGGTTCCCGTCTCCCCGCCCTGGTCGGAGGTCCTGTTGACCCAGTATCGGCTGTTATACGTCGACGACGACGACGCAACGCTCCGCTCGATCGGCCGGTACTTCACGACGCTCGGCTACGACGTCCACCTCGCGACCTCCGGGCAAGAAGGGCTCGGTGTCTACGAGCAGGTCGCACCGCACGTCACGATCCTGGATCTCATGATGCCCGGAATGTCCGGCATGCAGGCGCTGGAGGTGCTCCGCCGCAAACAGGCGGTGGTGATCATGCTGACCGGCCACGGCGAGATCGATCTGGCCGTCCAGGCGATGCGGCTCGGGGCGGAGAACTTCCTGCAAAAGCCGGTCGATATGCCCCACCTGGCGGCGGTCGTCGAACGGGCGGTCGAGAAGGCGAACCTGCGACGCGAGAACCGCGAACTGCGGGCCGGCCTCACACCGAGCGGTCGGCGGCGCTTCGCACGCGTCGCGGTCACCATCGTGCTGACGGGACTCGCGCTGACCCTCGGGATCCTGCTCGGATCAGACGAGTTCGAGCGACCTGCGGCGCCGATCCCGGTTCCCCTGGAGCGCGACAGCGGGCGCTGACCCCCCCTGGCTGCCGGGGGGAGCGTTCGAGATCGTGAGCCTCGTGCCGCCACTCTTGGCGTGGGCGGCGGCGCGTAGCGGCGGGTAACGCGCCTCACGCCGACACAACGCGACCGGCCACGGCGAACCGCGACCGGTCATTTGTGCGGTTTCGGGGCTCGCCTGGCGGCTGCGGTGCGCTCGGCGCGGGCCGCGCGGGCCGGCGGCGCGTTCCAGCCCACTTGGTTCACGTCGCACGAGTGGGAATCCATTCGGGTGCTGGTGGACCTGATCATTCGGCGCGACGGGCGCTCGGGCTCGGCCACGGATGCCGGTGGGCCCGAGTTCATGGATTTCGTGCTGGCCGAGCGGGCGGATGGCGGTGTCGCGATGCGCGGTGGACTGGGCTGGCTGGATGATGCGAGTCAGGAATGGTTTGGCGGGCGGTTTGTGGCCATCACCGAGCCGCAGCGTCGGCAGATCCTGGACGACATCGCGTTTCCCCGGCAGGCGCGACCCGAGATGAGCCACGGGCTCGCCTTTTTCACGATGGTGCGCGATTTCACGGCCTCAGGCTTCTGGTCGTCCCAACTCGGCGTTGAGGATCTCCAGTTTATGGGGAACACCGCGTACGAGTGGGATGGGTGCCCGCCGGAGCAACTGCGGAAACTTGGAGTGCGGTACTAGCGTTCTGCGCCGAACGAAGCGAGCGCCACCTGCACCAGCGGTATCAGCACCTGTCCATGCCCGTTCGTGACCACCACAATGGTCACGTTGAGCGTCGGCGCGTGCCAGGCGGCGGCGCTGTAGCCCGCCGCGTTCCCCCGATGGCCGATCAGCTCGACACCATCCAGCGCGGTACGCAGCACGCCGAGGCCGTGGTGATTGCCATCAGGCCGCTGGATCCAGTAAGACGAACTGTCGAACGGACGAACAGACGAATCACGAGCTGACGAAGTACTGCCGCCCAGTACATGCCCAGTCACAAATGCCCGTGTGAAGGTCGCAAGGTCGGATGCCGTCGTGAGGATCGCGCCGGCTGTCCCGGCCGCCGTGCGCCAGGATGTGGCCGGTATCAGCGCAGTGAAGTCTTCGGCCGTGCCATCGTTATTGATGTCGAGCCACGCGTGGGCCACGGGAAGCGTTGGGTCGGCGTAGGCCCCGTGTACCGTTTGCCCGAGTGCGTGGGGTTCCAGCACGCGCGTGCGCAGCAGTTCATCAAAGGACCGTCCTGACACTGTCTCAGCGATCGCGCCAAGCGCCACGTAACCCGTGGAGGAGTAGTCCCACGCCGCGCCCGGCGCGCCGGTGGGTGCGGGTGTCGCCGTCAGGATGTCCGCCGCCGTCCACCGCCGGGTCGGCGCCATCACGAGCTGCGGCACCAGGCTGCGGTCGTCCCACACATCCGCCCAGCCACTCGTGTGCGTGAGCAGCATCCGGGACGTCACGGCGTCCGCATGGGGCGCCTCCGGCAGCCAGCGCGCAATCGGTGCGTCAAGGTCCAGCAGGCCTTCGTGTACCAGGGACAGGATCACGGCGGCCGTGTACATCTTGCCCACACTCCCGACGTCGAAGGCGGTCTCGCCGGTGATCGGCGCGCCGGGATGGGATGTACCAAACGTCCCGACCCACCGTGATCCGTCCGCGCGGATCACCGCCACCGCGACGCCGCGGATTGCCAGCGAGTCACGCATCGCATCGAGCGCGACCGAGTCGGGTGTTTGCAGCAGAGCCAACAAGAAAAAGGCAATCATCGTGTCTCCATGCGGGCGAGCTCTTCCGTCGCGTGGGCACACCAGGTGGTGACGGCGGTCATCGCCTCCAGGCCCAACTCGGCGGTCATGCGCCAATAGGGGTAGGACGGGTCGTCGGTCGCTTCGCGGTCGAGTCGAGCAACAACGCTCGTCAGCGTCGTCAGGGCCTGCGACTGATCGGCGCCATACTGCTGGACGATCTGTCGAATCGCGGCCGGATCACCGTGCCGGCCGAAGAACACCTTGAGCAGGAGTTCGCTGCGCGGCGGGGTATGGTCCACGGGTCGCGCGAGCCAGGCCCGCAACTCGGCCAGGCCGTCGCTTGTGATGGAGTACTCGTTCCGGTTGGGGCGGTCTGCCCGCACCTGCACCTGCTTCTCGACCAGTCCGTCCTGATGCAGGCGGCGCAGGATGGGGTAGATCTGGCCATAGCTCTCACGCCAGAAGTGCCCGAGCGTCTCTTCTACTTCCCGCTTGATGTCGTAGCCGGAGCGCGGGCCGTCGGCCAGCAGGCCGAGGATCGCATACGTTGTGCGGTTCGAGGTGGGAGAGGCCATGAGGGGTATATATATAGCTGACAGATATATGGCAAGCGTTGTAACGCTACGACGTTACGATTGCTCCTATGACGACCCCGCGCCGCTCCACGGTTTATATCGAAGAGCCACTACACAAGGCGTTGCGCCTCAAAGCTGCCGAAACAGATCAGAGCTCTCGGATCTGGTGAACGCAGCGGTCCGGCGATCCCTTGTGGAGGATGCGGAGGATCTGGAGTTGTACCAGTCTCGCGTGCTGAACCGGCCATCAGCTTCAGCGAGTTCGTTGCTGACTTGAAGCGGCGTGGCAAGCTATAATCTTGAGATCAAGCGGTCGGCCGCGAAGGAAATCGAGGCCTTCCACTGATTGATCGGCGGCGGGTGGTAGAGCGGATTCAATCGCTCGCCAGCGACCCGCATCCGACGGGGTGTGGTAGCTGCACTCGCCGTTCTTACCGCCGCACCCCTCGCCGCCCAGACCCGGCCGCAAGACAACCCCGTCCTCCGCGCCATGTGGGCCGAAGGCATGACCGAGCGGTCGCAGGCCGCGCGCCTTGCCCACGTCCTGATGGACTCGATTGGACCGCGCTTGAACGGCAGTCCGGGCTACACGGCCGCGGCCGACTGGCTGCAGCGACTGTACGCCGAGTGGGGCATCACGGTGCGCCGCGAGGCGTACGGGACGTGGCCAGGATGGCAGTCCGGCCGTGTGGACTTGACGCTGACGTCGCCACGCGTGCAGAACCATGATGCCACCATGCGCGCGTGGAGTCCTGGAGCCGCTGGGCCCGTGGAGGCCGACGTGGTGGTGATGCCGGAGCTGCAAACACCGCAACAGGCGACCGCCTGGCTGGAGACGGTGCGCGGCAAGGTCGTGTTGGCCTCGCCGGCGGAGGCCAGTTGTCGTGAGCCGCAGTCGGTGGAGCGCCTGGCCACGCCCGAGACCTATCAGGCGTTGCGCGATGAATGAGCGCGGCGGCGACGGATCAGACGAGTTCGAGCGACCGGCGGCGGCGATCCCGGTTCCACTGGAGCGCGACAGCGGGCGCTGACCCCCCCCTGGCTGCCGGGGGGAGCGTTCGAGATCGTGAGCCTCGTGCCGCCACTCTTGGCGCGGGCAGCGGCGAGTAGCGGCGGGTAACGCGCCTCACGCCGACACAACGCGACCGGCCACGGCGAACCGCGACCGGTCACTTGTGCGGTTTCAGGGCTCGCCTAGCCTAGCGATGCCGCCCTGGTCCGCGTCCCCGATGGGGAGGTAGGACGTTCCGCCGCTCGGCGAGGTCGACGGTCATGACCTCGCCATTCACCGTCACGGCCGCGAACTGCGTGCCGTCAAACACGATCATCACATCACGCTGGTGAGTCGTCCCATCCCCGGGACCACCGCTGACGCTGACCGTCACCGACATCGTCACGGTCCCGCCCAGCGGCCAGCCATCCTCGGTTCTGGGCACCGGAATCTCCATCTCGCTCACCGACTGCGTGCTCGACATGTCGAACGACACGGCATCACCCTCGGGCGTCACGCGGCTGTGTGACATGGTCCCGTGGCCGGTTCCGTTCCACACGACCGATGTTTCGGCACCGGCGAGACCGGACGCGGTCATGTCGCTGGTACGGTCGATCGCCGCCGCTCCACCCCGTGGCCCGTGTTCCGGCGTCCCGCTCACTTCGGCGTGTACGATCACGGATGCAGTGGCGTCCGGATCATAGCTCGCCTGTTCGGCGCCCCCCGCATCGAGGAAGACGCAGGTTCGATTCACCGTCACGCCGTTGTGTTCGACCGCCCCGCATTCGAACCGCCCCGGATCGGCGGGCAATCCCAGCCCAAACGGACCGCCCGGACCCCGCATGACTTCGACGTCACGCGCAATGCCGTCGGCGGCGAGCAGCGCCACATCGCGGTCGAGCAGGGTAATCCCGGTCAGAGGATCTACCGTACCATCCGAACAGGCCGCGAGCGCGGCGACCCCCACCGTGCTGATAAGCAACGACACCTTCATACGTGCCTCCTCCTCGTCAACGAAATCGAGTGTGGCGCCCGCCAGCGGGGCCGTTCTGTGCTGAGGACAGGTGGGGGGTGATCACCGTTAGATCGTATGCGGGGCGGGAGGTGGCGGCAAGACGGGCCGCGGCTGTATCACGGATGCTCCATAGCATCAAGGCTCAGTGTGCGGCTCCGGTCCCGCGCGCTGCGCGCCGGCCGTGGCGTCTCGCGGCCGGGCGGTCGCCCCTCAGGGCGGCGCCGGGCGCGACGCCGTCAATCCAGGGACATCCAGGAAATCCGCCGGGTTGAGCGTCCACAGCCGCGCATCCCAGACCAAAGCGCAGGCGGCGATGGCGAGGTCAAGCTCGCGACCGCGGGGTCGGGAGACGGCGCGGTACAGGGCGGCCGCCCGGGCGGCCTCCTCCGGGCCAAAGGCGATGGCGGACGCGGCCGGGAAGAGCGCCTCCTGCGCCGCCACTTCCTCGCGCCGGCGCGGCCCCCGCAACCACTCGTAGAGGACCAGGGTCGCGAGGACGAGGCGTTGGCCCCGCTCGATGGCTGCCCGCACGGCCGGGGCAGAGCGCCTCGGCCCCGTGAGGCAGTCGATCAGGACCGACGTGTCGAGCAGAATCACGACGGCGGCGGCGTGCGGCGGCTCCCGGCCCGCCTGGCTCGCCGCACGGCGGCAATCTCGCGGTCGGCCTGGGCGGCCGGCCGGGTGGGGATGCGGGAAACGAGGTCGTCGAACACGCCCAGGAGACGTCGGCGCTCGTCGTCGCTCAGCTGCCCGACCCGCGCAGCGTACTCCCGAACGGCCTCACGGACCACTCGGCTGCGGGACGTGCCCAGACGCACGGCGGTGCGATCGATCCGCGCGGCGGTTTCGTCGTCCAAGGTGAAGGTGCGTTTGGATGCCATCCTGCCATACTACCATATGTATGGTTTCCGGTCAATCGGGCTGTCTTGCCGGCCGGCCGCCCACGGTTAGGTGGAAGGCACCCGCATCACGGCGGAACATCCGGGACCGTCCCGGTGGTTGGTCACCGTCAACGTCCCGCCATGCGCTTCCACGATCTGTCGGCTCAGCACCAAGCCAATCCCTGATCCCTGCGGCTTGGTGGTAAAGAACGGCACGAACAGGTTGGCGGGATCGGGGAGCCCGGGCCCGTTGTCGTCCACCCGCAGTTCCACATGTCCGTTGCCACGCTCCCAGCCGACGCGCACCGTACCGCCGGTGTCCTCCAGCGCTTCGACCGCGTTGCTCACCAGGTTGATCAAGACCTGCTCGAGTTGATCGGGATCCGCCTCGACGGTGACGGCAGGCCCCCGGACGATCTCGACCGGGCGGCGCGTCTCGAGTCCCACGACCCGCCGGACCAGGCCATCGACCTGCACGGGCCGCTTGGTGGGGGCCGGCAGCCGGGCAAGCCGGGCATACGAGGCCATGAAGCGCCTGAGCGATTCGGCGCGGGACGCGATGACGTGGAGGCCCGATTGCAGGTCGCTGTCCGGCTGCGGCTGGCTGCGGGCAATCGTCTCCGACAGGCTATCGGCGATCGACTTGATCGGCGCAAGCGAATTGTTGATCTCGTGACTGAGCACTCGCACCAGCCGACGCCACGCCTGGCGCTCCTCTTCGCGGAGCACCGTGCTCAGGTCGTTCAGCACGAGGAGGGTATGCGGGAGCCCACCCTGTCTGAACGTACTGCGCCGGATTTCCCATCGCCCGATCTTGCCCGGAAACGCGATCTCGGTGACGCGCGCCGTGGCACCGGTGAGGTACTCGGCGAGGTGCAGCTCGCCCGCGGTACGCCCCAACGACTGCGACTCGGTGCGGTGCAGCAGCCGTTCGCCCGCACGATTGACGAGCCTGAGCCGACCGCCCCCGTCGAACGCAAAGATGGCGACGTCGATTTCCGCGATCACCTTGCTGAGCAGAGCGGTGGCTTCGATCGCTTCCAGGCGTTGCGTATGCAGGATATCGGTGAGCGCATTGACTTCCCAATACGCCAGGCCGAGGGCATCGGTCGGACGCGCGTCGCGCGCGCGGATGGAATAGTCCTGCTCGCCGAGCGCCGCAATGAGGTTCGACAGGGTTTGCAGCGGACGGATCACCCGTTCCCGGACCAGCACGGCTCCGGCGATCCAGGCGCCGACCGCGAACAGGCCGAAGGTCCACCGCGTCTTGAGTTCGAAATCACCGAGCCATAGCAGCAACACACCGAGCAGGACCGCCGGGAACCCGGCGGCGAGCACGGTCAGGAACACGCGGCGATCGTGGGTCAGCGGTCTTGTTTCTCCAAGCGTCGATACAGGGCACTGCGGCTGAGACCGAGTGCGCGCGCCGCGTCACTGACGTTGCCGTCCGACCGGGCCAGGGCGCGTTGAATGAGGTGTGCTTCCGCATCGGCCAGGGTCATGCCGTGCAAGTCCGCGTCGCCCGGATCTCCATCCTGCCCCAGCCCGAGATCGGCCGGCCCGAGGGTGTCGCCGCTGGCAAGCAGCACCGCGCGTTCGAGCGCGTGTTCCAGTTCGCGCACGTTGCCCGGCCACGCGTGCCGCAGCAGCGCGTCCAGCGCGGCCGGCGCGATGTGCCGGACGAGTTTGCGGTATTTCGCGGCGTGGCGCGCGAGAAAATGCCGCGCGAGTCCGGGCACGTCTTCCCGGCGCTCGCGGAGCGGCGGCATGCGGATCTCCACGGTGTTGAGTCGGAAGAGCAGGTCCTCCCGGAAGCGACCTTCCTTGACGTCCAGGCGGAGGTTGGCATTCGTCGCGGCCAGGATGCGTACGTCGACCTTCCGCGTCTTGGACGACCCGACCCGCTCCAATTCGCCGGCCTGCAACACGCGCAGCAGCTTGGCCTGCTGTCCGGGTGCCACGTTGGCGATCTCATCGAGAAACAACGTGCCCTCGTGCGCCAACTCGAAGCGGCCTACGCGATCGCTCTTGGCGTCGGTGAACGCACCCTTCACGTGGCCAAATAACTCACTCTCGAAGACGCCGTCCGACAATCCGCCCACGTTGACCGTGACGAGAGATCGGTGAGCCCGCCGTGATTCGCGGTGCAACGTGCGGGCAATCACTTCCTTGCCCGTTCCGTGTTCTCCGGTGATCAGGACCGGCGCGTCGGAGGCCGCGACCCGGCTCACCAACTCCATCACGGGGCGCATGGCCGGCGATTCGGCAAACATGGTCACGTCGGCGGCGGGACGGAGCGAGCGGTTTTCACTCTCCAGCCGCTCGGTACGCCGCAACGCGCCGGCAAGCGCCACTTGCGTACGGAGGATACTCAGCAGACGCACGTTGTCCCACGGCTTTTCCACGAAGTCGCGCGCACCGCGCCGCATCGCTTCGACCGCCTTGTCGACGGTACCCCAGGCCGTCATGACGATGACCGGCAACGTCTCGTCGAGCACCTGCAGTTTGGACAACAGGTCCAGTCCTTCGACACCCGACGTCGTGTCCCGCTGGTAGTTGAGGTCCATGAGGACGGCGTCGAACTCCTCGCGTGTGGCGAGATCGAGCACGCCCGCCGGCGAGGTCGCGCTCCCGATGGCGAACCCCTCGCCCTTGAGCAGCAACCGGAGCGCTTCGATCACATCGGCTTGATCGTCGGCGATGAGGATACGGGGACACATGGGGATACGTCTAATCTACTCGTCCTTGAGCCACCCGTCGAAGAGCCGCACGATCCGGTTACCGTAGCTCGCGTTCGTTTCGGAATGACTCACCTGGAGAATCGTCGTGCCCCGACGATTCAGTTCGCGGAACAGCTCCATGATCTCGGTAGCCTGCTCCGAATGCAGGTTCCCGGTCGGCTCGTCGGCCAGGATCAACGCGGGCTTGGCCACCAGCGCGCGCGCCACACCGACCAACTGCTGCTGGCCACCGGACAGCTGGTGCGGGTAGAGGTCCTTCTTGGCCACGATCCCGAACCGATCCAGCGCATCGGCGACCAGCGATTGACGTTCGCGTTTGGGGACGTTGCGGTACGAGAGCGGAATATCGAGGTTCTCGTACACCGTGAGATCGTCCAGCAGGTGGTACTGCTGGAACACGAATCCGATGTGCTCGCGGTTCAGCGACACGCGCGCCTTGGGCTTCATGCGGTGCACGTCGTGCTCAAGGAAACGAAACTCCCCCTCCCAGTCGTGATCGAGCATGCCGACGATCCCGAGCAGCGTCGACTTTCCGGCGCCGGACGGCCCCATGATCGTGACGAAGTCACCGCGCTCGATCTCGAGGCAGGTCTGGCGCAGGATCCACAGCCGCCCGCTCCCGGAGGGAACCGTCTTCTCCACGTCCCGCAGTTCGATCAACATCCGTTACCTCGAAGGTTTCCACGCAAGGCCTCGGCTGGTTCCAGCCTGCTGATGCGCCACGCCGGGATGACGCTCGCCAGCAGCGCGGCAGCGGTCAACACGACGGCCACTCCGAGCAGCACGGCCGGATCTGTCGGGCTGAGATCGTACAAGACGGACCGCAGGACACGGGTGCTTGCTACCGCGAGCACGGCGCCGAGCACCACTCCCCACCCGACCAGCTTGAGGCCTTCCGCCAGTACGAGCCGGCGCACGCGACGTTCCGTGGCACCAAGCGCGAGCCGAATGCCCATGTCGCGGCGGCGGCGGTAGACCGAATACGCAATCACCCCATACGTCCCGATCACGGTCAGTACCAGGGCCAGCAGCGCGAACCCCGCGAGCAGCGCGGTGGCGAACCGGACGCGCGCCAGGTCGCGATCCACCAGGCGCGCCATCGGCTCGACCGCGTACACGGCCACCGCCGCATCGAGTGTCCGCACGGCCCGGCGCGTATTACTTGCGAGCTGTACCGGGTCCCCGTCGGTCCGAACGACCACGTCCATCCCACTCACGGTGAACTGACTGTGAGGAAAATAGACCATCGCCCGCGGTTTCCGATCGATGCCCTGGTGCCGGACGTCTCCCACCACGCCGATCACGGTGGCATCGATACCGTCGCCCAGGCGGACGGTAATGTGCTGTCCGGCCGCGCCGCCCGGCCAATGGGTGTCGGCCATCGTCTGGTTGATGACCGCGACGGCCGGCGCATCGGGCGTGTCGCCGGCCGCGAAATCGCGACCGGCCAGGAGTTCGATCCCCATCGTGCGGAAGTAACCCGGCGTCACGCTGCGAATGTCCGCGACCGGCCGCGCCCCCGGCCCGGGATCGGGCTCGCCGCCCAGGAGATAGCTGGTCCCGATCCACGCGCCGTCGAGCGGCAGCTTGGAGGTCGCCCCGGCCGAGGTGATGCCGGGAACCGCTTCGAGCCGCTCCGTGAGGTCACGGTAGAATGACACGCGACGGGCATCGTCGGGATACCGGTTCCCCGCGAGCGAAACCTGAGCGGTCAGGACCCGGTCCGCATCGAACCCGGGATCGACCGCTCGCAAGTGACCAAGGCTCCTGGCGGTGAGTCCGGCGCCCACAGCCAGCACGAACGCCAGCGCCACCTGCGCAACCACCAGCGTCGCGCGGGCGCGCGCCGCGGCCGGGGCCATGCCGGTCCGTTGTTCGTGCAGGGCGCTGGACGGTGCCGCCCGTGATGCCCGCAACGCGGGAACGAGGCCGACGGCACACACCACCAGTGCCAGCACCACCAACAACGAGCCCATGACGGTCCAGTCGATGCGCGTGTGGTCCAGCCCGGGGATCGCCACCGGCGCCAACCCGATCAAGGCATCGATTCCCCAGAACATCAGCAACAGCGCCACGCCGCCCGCGAGCCCCCCCACGATCAGGGATTCCGCCATCAGGTCGCGGGACAGTCGAGCGCGTCCGGCTCCGAGCGCGGCGCGCAACGCCAGTTCATGCTGCCGAGCCGCGCCGCGGATCAGAAACAGGTTGCCCACGTTGACCATGGCGATCAGGAGCACGAGGGCAACGGCGACCTGGAGGATCAGGAGCATCGGGCCCGCGGCCCCGACGACCTCTGTCATCAACGGCACTACATTGACGCTCCAGCCGACGTCGTACTCGTGTTCGGCCGCGAGGCGCGCGCCGAGCTGCACCATCTCCTCATGCGCCCGCGGCACCGAGGCATCCGGTGCGAGTCGGGCGATGACTGTGAGGTAACGCCCGTCGTATTCCTCCAGGTCGTTTCCAAGCTCGAGCGGCCGCCAGAACGCCTGCGCTTCCATCCCGTTGGGACGCGCGCCCTCGAACGCTTCGGGCATGACCGCGACGATCGTCACCGGCTCGTCGTTCATGAAGGCCCGCCGCCCCACCACGGCGGGATCGGCTCCGAACCGCGCGGTCCACAGGGCGTGGCTCAGGGCTACCACCGGTTCCGCGCCGTCCAGGCCGTCCGCCTCGGTGAACGGGCGTCCGAACGCAGGCCGCACACCGAGCGTCGGGAACAGGTCACTCGTGACCAGCGCGCCGGTCGCCCGTTCCGTGTCGTCATCGACCCGGAGGTTCACGCCGGTCGGCACCATGGCGCCGACCTGCCGTAACGACGTCGCATTGCGGCGCCACGCGGCGTAGTTGACCGGGGCCACGACATTCTGGGGACGGTCACGCTGGATGTTGTGCTCCCAGACGACGACCAACTCGTCGGGCGCATCGAACGGCGGCGGCTGAAGCAGCACCGCGCGCACCACCGAGAAGATGGCGCCGTTGGCGCCGAGGGCGAGGGCGAGCGTCAGCACGGCCGTCACGAGGAACACCGGCTGATGACGCAGGCGCCGCGCGGCGTGACGCAGGTCGTCGATGAGGTCATTCATGGCGTAGCGCCTCCACGGGATCGGTGTTGGCCGCCCGTCTGGACGGAACGTAGCTGGCGAGGAACGCGGCGCCGACCAGCAGCGCCGTTACAGCGCCGAACACGATCGGATCGGTCGGCGCGACGTCATAGAGCATGGAGCGAACCACCCTGGTGAGTGCGCCGGCGAGCGCCACGCCGCTGAGCAGAACACCGTTCACCACGCTGAAGATGGCGGTCGTGGCTCCGATGCCGAGGGCAAGCGTCACGACCGCCACCGTGGTGAATCCGGGATTGCGACGGAAGGAGCGCAGCGCATACGCCACGTCCAGCAAGAAACCATCGACCAGCCTATTCATGACGGAGGGCCTCCAGTGGGTCGATCCGTGCCGCGCGCCGGGCGGGCAGATAGCTGGCGGCCGCCGCCACGCCCAGGAGGACCACAGCCGCCCCGGTCAACGTGAACCCATCACGAGGGGACACATGGTACAGCATCGACTCGACCAATCGCGATCCGGCGATCGCGCCAACCAGCCCCAACGCGGTCCCGATGGCGGAGAGGCGCACGCCTTGGCGCACGACGAGCGTAACCACGTCGGCCCGCCGCGCGCCTAGCGCCATGCGCACGCCGATTTCCCGCGTGCGATGCTGGACCGCGAAGCTCACGACACCGTAGATGCCGATCGCCGCCATCAGGAGCGCCACGACCGCAAAGGCGCCCAGCAGGGCCAGCACGAATCGGCGCGGCGCGACGACCCGCGAGATCATGTCGCCCACCGTCCCCGTGTAGTAGAACGTCTGGCGCGCGTCGAGGTCCCACAGCGCTTCGCGCGCCGGCGGCAGCACATGAGCAGGATCACCTGCCGTCCGGACGAAGAACGTCATCGAACCGAACTGCGTGTGACCGTGGGGCACGAAGACCTCCGGCCGGGGCGGCGCATCGAAACCCGCATGCCGTACGTCGCCCACGACCCCGACGACGCGCAACGGTGGACTCGTATCGCTATTGAGACGAATGAACCGGCCGAGTGGATCGCCGTCGGGCCACGCCTGACGCCGCAGCGACTCGTTGATCACGACGACCAGCTCGGCATCGGGATGGTCATCCGCATCGGTGAGGCCGCGGCCGCGCCGCACCGGTACGCCCACCGTTTCGAAGTAGCCCGGGGTGACGATCGTGAGATGAGTTTGCGGCATCTCCTCCGCGGGGAGCATCGGTTCGCCGTCGACGAAGTACGCCCGGCGAAGGTCGATGTTGGCCTCCAGAAACGGGGCCGCGGAGACGGCGCCGGCCGACCGCACGCCGGGGACCGCCTCGAGTGTGGCGATGGCGTCCCGGAAGTACTGCCGGCGGTGTTGGGCGGTCTCGTCGTTGTTCCAGCGGAAGATCTGCAACACCGCCAGGCGATCGCGCCGGAACCCCGTGTCCTCGTTCAACAGCATCACGAAGCTGCGCAGGATGAGGCCCGCGCCTACCAGCAGTCCCAGCGCCAGCGCCGTTTCCGCGACGATCAACCCGCTCCTGACACGGGCGCGGGCACGGCTCGTGTGGCCGCGGCCCTCTTTGAGCGCGCCTTGCAGATTTGGCCGGGAGAGCTGCAGCGTCGGGACCGCACCGAACAACAAGGCGGTGAGCGCCGTAAGCAACAACGTGAATCCCAACACGCGCCCGTCGACCGCGATCGCGTCCAGGCGGGTGATCAGGTGCCCGGGCGCGAGCGCCTTGATGAGGTCGACACCCCAGAACGCCACGATGATCCCCACCACCGATCCGAGACAGGCGAGCACGACGACTTCGGTGAGCACTAACCGCGCCAGCCGCGCGCCTCCGGCGCCGAGGGCGGCCCGTACGCCGAGTTCGGTTTCGCGCTGGGCACCACGCGCCAGCAAGAGATTGGCCACGTTGGCGCAGGCGATGAGCAGCACCAAGCCGACGGCGCCGAACAGCAACCACAGCGCGGTTCCCGCCGAGCTCACCATGTAGGCGTGCAGACCGACGACTGCGGCGCCGATGTTCTCGTTCGTGCGCGGGTATTCCACGGCAAGATCGGCCGCGACACGATCGAGATCGGCTTCCGCCTGCTGGGCCGTGACCCCCGGGTTGAGTCGCCCGACCACTTGCCACCACGAACTTTCGCGGCTCGCCTGCTCCCAACCCTGCATTCGTCGCGCGATCCACAAATCGCGGTCGAAGCTCGCCGCTAAGAGACCCGTCTCGAACTCGGGCGGCAGGACCCCCACCACCACCGCGGGCGCGTCATCGAGCACCAGCGCGCGACCGACGATGGACGAGTCGCCACCGAACCCCCGCATCCACAAGCCGTACGCGAGTACCACCACGGCCCCCGTGCCGGGCGTGTGGTCTTCGGGACGGAACAGCCGTCCGAGATACGGCTGGACGCCAAGGAGATCGAAGAACCCCTCCGTGGCCTGTACGGCAAACAGGACCTCGGCGCGGTCGTCGGTCACGAGGTCCTGGCTGTACGGCTCGACCGCCGCCATCTCGACAAACGTCTGATTGCGCTCGCGCCAATCGATGAAGTTCGCGGGAGCCACGTCATCACGCGGGATCCCTTCCCGCCGATTGTCCTGCCATACCGTGACGAGTTCTCCGGACCGCGGGTAGGGAAGATCCCGCAATATCAGCGTGTCGATCACCGAGAAGATCGCCGTCGTCGCGCCGATGCCGAGCGCCAGGGTCAGGATGGCAATCCCGCTGAACGTGGGGTGCTTCCGCAGACCGCGGAGCGCATAGCGGATGTCGAGCAGCAGATCGGTCATGGGGCGGGATCTCCGCTGGGGGTCGGGCAACTCTCCGGTGCGCGGGCGGGAGCGGCTTAGTGCAACTCGAACCCGGATTCTTCCAGTTCGTGCGCGGCGTCGCTCGCTTCATCGCGAACGATGCGACCGTCGAACAGATGCACCGACCGATCGGCGTTCTCCGCGTAGCGCGGATCGTGCGTCACCATGCAGATGGTCGAGCCCTCCCCGTGCAACTCCTTGAGGAGCTGCATCACGGCCTCGCCGTTCTTGGAATCGAGGTTCCCGGTGGGCTCGTCGGCCAGCAGGATGGCGGGCTTGCCGGCGATGGCGCGCGCGACCGCGACGCGCTGCTGCTGGCCGCCGGACAGTTGCGAGGGGTAGTGCCCGGTGCGGTGCGCCATCCCGACGCGCTCGAGCGCGTCCAGCACGCGCTTCTTCCGCTCGGCGGGCGGCATCTTGCGGTAGGTCAGGGGCAGCTCGACGTTCTCCTGCACGGTGAGATCACCGATCAGGTTGAACGCCTGGAAGATGAAACCGATCTGGCGGTTGCGCACGAAGGCGCGTTGCGTGGCGTCCAGTTTCGCCACCGACTCGCCGGCCAGCGTGTACTCGCCCGAGCTCGGCGAGTCGAGCAAACCGAGGAGTGACAGCAGGGTCGTCTTGCCGCACCCCGACGGGCCGGCAATGGCGATGAACTCGCCCTCGGCGATGTCGAGATGCACCTCGGACAGCGCGTGTGTCTCGACCTCATCGGTGTAGAAGACCTTCTTGACATCCTGCAGCCGAATCAACGAGTCGGTTTCCATGGTTCGCTCCCGGGGTTCATTCGTATCGAAGTGCGTGCATCGGATCCATCCGCACGGCTCGGACGGCTGGCACCAGCGCGGCGAGGCACGCCACGCACGCGAGCAGGACCGTCGTCCAGAGGAACGTCGCGGCATCGGTCGGGGTGACGCCGAACAAGAACGCGGTGAGCGCACGGCCGCCAACGAGCGCAATCGTGGCTCCGAGGAACAGTCCACCGCCGATCGGCCAGAGAAGCTGCCGGCCGATCAACCCGATCACATCGGCCGGTCGCGCGCCGAGCGCCAGGCGCAGCCCGAACTCGCGCGTGCGCTGCGCGACCGCGTACGAGACGACGCCGTAGATCCCGACGGCGGACAACAGCAGGGCCAGACCGGCAAGGACGGCGAGCAAGGCGCGTCCCATACGCTGCGGCATCAAGACCCCGGCGACGCGCTCATTGAGCGTCGCCACGTCGTAGACCGGTACCGCCGGGTCGATCTCGCGTACCAGTGCGCGCAGCGTGCCCGCCATCGCCGCCGGTGCGCCCGCGGTGCGCAGTTGAATCGTCATCGCATCGCCCGCGGCGGCACCGAGGTGCTGGTGCAGCGGCAGATAGACGTACAGCGCATCCCGCTCGCCGACCGACGTGTACTTGGCGTCACCGACCACGCCGACGACGGTAAAGAACCGGCCGTCTGGTCCGGCGAAGTTGAACTGGTGACCGATGGCGCGCTCGTCCGGCCAGAACCGTCGCGCCATGGCCGCGTTGATGACCGCCACCGGCACCTCGCCGGCGCGGTCCGCCGCACCCACCACCCGTCCGTCCACGAGGCGCATCCCGAGTGTCGCGAAGTAGTCCGGTCCGACGCGGGCGAGCGTCACGCGCGGGACCTCGACCGCCTCGGCGGTGCCGCGCAGGTACACGCTGCCGACGCCGAGTCCCGCCTCGCCGAACGGCGTCGAGCTGACGGTCGCCGCTTGCACACCCGGCAGGGCGGCGGCCTGCTCGATCACCCGATCGTAGAACGTGCCGGCCTGCGGTTCCTCGTAGCCGAGGGCGCCGAGGTCGACCGTCATGGTCAGCACCCGTTCAGGGTCGAACCCGAGATCGACGTGCAGCGCGTTGCGGACCGATCGCGCGAACAGCCCGGCACCGACCAACAAGGCGAGGCTGAGCGCGACCTGCCCCGCCACCAATCCGTGCCGCAGGCGGAGCCCGTGACCGCGTCGCTCATCTCCACCAGTGCTCGCCTTGAGCCCGCTCACCAGGTCGGCACGTCCCACGGCCCGCGCCGGCGCCAGCCCGAACGCCAGCGCCGTCACTACCGACAACAGCGCCGCGCCTGCCAACACGCGAAGATCGAGGCGCAGGTCGAGCTGGTCGATCGGAATGCCGCCGGGCAGGTTGAACGAGCCGAGCAGCTCGGTGGTCCATTGCGCCACGGCGAGACCAACCAGTCCACCCACAGCCGCGAGCAGCAGGCTCTCGAGGGCCAGCAATCGCACGAGATGGGCCCGACTCCCGCCGACAGCGGCGCGCACCGCCAGCTCGCGGCGCCGCCCGGCGGTCCGCGACAGGAACAGGTTCGCCACGTTGGCTGCGCCGATCAGCAGCACGAAACCCACCGTCCCGAACAGGGCCCAGAGGAAAAGCACCGCGTCGCCGCGGGACGAGAGCGGGGCGGCGGCCGTCACCGCCGGCACCACCGTGACCGACAGGTCGCGATTGGTTTCCGGATACGCGGTGGCGAGTCGCTGGGCGATGTCGCGCAACTGCGTCTGGCCCTGGGCAAAGCTGACGCCCGGCGCCAACCGGCCGACCACCTGCCACAAGCCGATCCGGCGACCGCTGCGTTGTGCGGTGTAGTCGACCGCGTCGAACGATGCGAAAAACCCGGTCGCGACCCGAGGGTACGTGGCCATCGGGACCCACAGGTCGGCGCTGCTCGTGAGTGACAGACCGGTGAACCGTCTCGGCGCCACACCGACGACCGCGAACGTGGTGCCGTTGATGCGGAATGTCTTCCCAAGCACGTCCGCGTCGCCGCCGAACTCCCGCTGCCAGAGCCCCCACCCGACGACGGCCGCCGGCACCTCGCCCGGAACCACGATCTCCTCGGACAAGAACCCGCGGCCGAACACGGGGCGCACCCCCACGACGTCGAAGTAGTTGTCCGAGGCCAGTGCGGTCGATACTACCTCGGTGCGATCGCCGAAGGTCACGGGAAGGTCCCATTGGAGGTAGGCCGCGAGCCCTGACACCGCGGTGGCATCGCGCCGGAAGTCGACGTAGTCGGAATAGACGAACGAGCGGTATGGGTTGCGCTGGTTGGCGCCGAACACCGCCACCAGCCGGTCGGCGGCGGGAACCGGCAGCGGCGTGAGCAACGTGGCGTCGATCAGCGACATGATCGCGGTGGTGGCACCGATGCCGAGCGCGAGCGTGACGATGGTGGGGACCGCAAACCCCGGTGCACGACGCAAGCCACGGAAGGCGTGGCGCGCGTCGCGTGCCACCGCCGCGATCGCGGTCACCAGACGCGTTCCCGTTCGCTCAGCGGATGCGAACACGATCGGTGTTGTCGTACTGGGACATGTCCGACAGAATCACCACGTCGCCGAGGTCGAGCCCGCCCAGGATTTGTACCGCGTTCACGCTCGTGCGGCCCAGGCGGACCTGCACCCGCTCGGCGAACGCGCCGTCGTCCACGAACGTGAACAGCCCCACCGTGCTGTTCGCCTGGCCGAACGTGGGGCGGCCGGTGTACAGCGCGTCTTCCAACCGCGCGATCTCGATGATGCCGTCCACACTCAGGTCGGGGCGCGCGCCGCGCGGCAGCGAGTCGACCAGCAGCGCCACGTCAATGGACACGGTCCCGTTCTGTACCGAGGGGTCGATCCGCACGACGCGACCTGGAATCGTGTCGGCGCGCGTATCGACCATCACCGACAGTCCCAGCACCACGTCGCGCGCCTGGACCTCCGGCACGCGGAGCACCGCCTTGAGACGTTCGGGCTGGACCACCCGGGCAAGCGTCGTGCCCGGCGTCACCCACTGTCCTTCCTCGAGCGGCATATCCTGCAGCACGCCGCGCGTCCCGGCCTTCACCACCATCGACGCGAGCCGCGTCCGCTGGAAACTCACGATGGCCCGCATCCGCTCGACCTGACTCTCCTGCGTTTCGAGTTGGGCGCCCATCGACTCGGTCATCACCCGCAAGCGACTTTCCTCGATTCGCACGCGGGTTTCGAGTTCGAGCGCGCGTTCGCGCGCACCCTGGACCTCGAAATCGGACATCAGGTTATTCTGCGCGAGCGACTCCGCCGCCATCGCCGTGCGCCGCGCCTCGGCGAACTGGGTCCGGATCGTCGCCACCACGCCTTCCTGATTGAGCCGGTTCGTCTCCAGCGACGCCCGAAGATTCACTCGTTCCGACAGCGCCTGGGTGAGTTGTCGCTCGGCCTCGAGCGCTTCGAGCTGGACGTCCGGGTTGCTCATCTCCAGCAACACCGTGCCGGAATCGACCTCGGTTCCCGGCATGATGCGTTTCCGCTCGATGCGGCCCGCGGTGAGCGCCGACACGAATCGGATCTGCTCCGGCACGAGGGTACCCGGTGCACGGACCTGAATCAGCATCGTGCCGCGCACGACGTCGCCGGTGAAGATCGCCGCACGCTCAACGGACGGCGCGGCCGGATCGAGTCCGCTGATGGCGACGGTAACCAACACGACCGCCAACACGATCCCCGCCGCGTAGCCGATCGCCTTTTTCTTCTTGTTCTTGGGTGGGCGCGGAATGTCCACGGCCTGAGTCTCTCTGGCAGAATGTCTCCTATGAGACAAGCACGGCGCGTGCCAGGTTTAGACAGGGATTCAAGTCATTGCGAAACAACGGCTTGGCACCAGCGGTTCAGGCGGAAACGGACGCGAGGGCATCGTTCGTGGGACCGTGGTGTCCCATTACCGAACAGGTGCAACTGCGAGTGTCGCACTCGGGTGCAGCGCGGCAAAACAGATCGCCGATAAACGCCGCGTCAACCGCGGCTCATAGGCCAGGGAGGAGTTAGACCTCCGACCTCACGCTTATCAGGCGGTTCGGTGAAGGGGTCGGATTCCGGTAACTGTTCGGATTGCAAGATGATTCCCCACGATCTGCACGGAATCCATATCTACGATTCCGAGAGGTTCACGGCGCGAAGTGGCACGGGAAGTGGTACCAACCGTTTTAGGGCCTGTCCGTGCAGGGCGATTGGTCGTCGTCATCGGGTATCCGCACACTCTCGGGCGGAACCTCGACAATCCGGCCGCCCTGGCGGAGGACGAGTGGCACCCCCGGCCGCCGGTGACGTCGTATCCCGCCATCTCCATTGCGGTATCAATGGCTGTCCCGTCTCGGAGGATCGCGGCGATGTCTTTGGGCGCGTCGTCCAACACTGGCCCGCCTACCCTACTGCCCCGCGGACGCGAGAAGGTCTTCCAGCACGATCGTTGGCCGATCAGGCCTTTCAAATAGGCGGCTCGCGCCGAGCACTTCGATTCCCACGAGCTTCTCGCCGTGCGCGAAATCCAGCGCGATGTCGCTCGTGAGGCGCACGACTCGGCACTCGTGGTCGCCTTCCAGGAGGCGGATATAGAGGGCGTCCGCCTCTTTATCGTACTTGATCTTCATCGCGCCTCCCCTTCCTGGAAGTAGGACGTGTACACGGTGATGACGACGAAGCGTTCGGGTTCCTCAGCCACGACCGGAGCGACCTGCTGCACACCGTAATACTTGCTGTCCCATTCCCGCTTGAACTCCAGATTGAGCCTGAACAAAGATAAGCCTCGTTGGGCAGGGTTCGCGCTGCCCCACGCGGATTGCTTCCCGAACATCTGCCTCCGTCGCTCCCCGCTCTCGCATGCGCTCCTGCGCGTGAAGCGTAAAGCCGACCGGTTTCGAGGCAGCCGGCTCGGTCACGGGCGCACCACCCCTTGGATGATGAGGCCGTCCGGCGCGACGGACCGGTCGGGCACCGCGAATCTGCCCCCGTCACCCGTGTGGTCAATGTAGAGGAGGTGCATGGAACGACTCCAGATACGCCGCCCGGATGGGCAAAAAAAGGGCGACGGGGATCCTCGAGCCGCCTAAACGGGCAACTCCCCAGCCGCCGCTGCAAACAATGGGCACCGCTTCGCGACCTGTCAACGCTGGCAACGGCTACGCCGTTCCCGAGAGCCAGGTCCCGGATGGGGAGACTGGTCCCCGACGGGCCAGGTGAATCTGCTGTACGCGCGTTAAGTCGTTGTGCTGCAAGGAATTGAGATCAGACAGTCCCAGTCCCGACATTCGAGCACCGGAACCGGGCTCAAGTCCGTGCTCAGGCGGATGGTGGCTCCGCCCTCCTCAGCCTTGGCCAGGCGCCTGAACACGGCCTGGACGATCGTTTTCAGATCCTGGGCATGGTGCGTGTTCTCGAAGAACGTGCGCGGATCGGCATACACGTTGGGTGTGCGCGCGTCCTCCACGATCAGGTCGCCGAAATCGGCTCCGAAGATAGCGTCTTCGAGGTCGCCCTCGAGGACGTCGCGGCGGGGCTTGGAACCGGTCAGTACACCCATGAGAGAAGCACTCCTGGCAACTCATCGTGGCAAGGCAGCTTCACCAATCCAGCCAACATAGCCCCTCGGTGCGACAGACGGGGAAACCGCTCAGCTCCGACGTCCTGTGCCCGGGCGCGAACTCCACGAGCACGTCCACATCGCTGTCAGGCCGGAAATCAGGACGCAAAACCGAGCCGAACAGCGCGAGCCGCCGAGCATGATGCCGCCCGCACAGGTCGGCCAACCGCTCCCGGTCAATGTCAGTGCTGAAAAGAGAAGCCCGCCACGGCGCACCGATAGCGGGCTCGACTTCAATCTGCAATCTCAAATCTTCAATCTGCAAGCTTCATGGGCCAGGGAGGAGTTGAACCTCCGACCTCACGCTTATCAGGCGTGCGCTCTAACCACCTGAGCTACTGGCCCTTGCGGGCCCGTAATGTAGGCGCCTGAGTCGACCTTCTCCACCCCCGCCCTAGTCCCAGTCGGCCCCACGCCGACCAGGCCGCCCGTCATCCGAGTCGAGGTCGTCCTCGTATTCGTCGTATTCTTCGTCTTTGTCCTCGTCCTCGTCCTCGTCGTCTTCGTCTTCGTCTTCGTCCAACTCGTCGTCTTCCTCGAAGTCGTCGAAGTCATCGGTGTCATCATCGTCATCGAGTCGCGCGGTGACGGGGCTCAACGGTGGCGACGATTGCCAGGGCAACATGGATCCTCCCGCACAAGGCCTAAGTGATGTCCGCCCCGCGATGAGCCGCGCGGGCGGTTTTCCTCCGTTCCGTGGGATCGAGCTGGCGCTTGCGCAGCCGGATTGCGGCGGGCGTTACCTCGATCAATTCGTCCCCCTCGATGTACTCCAGCGCGAGCTCTAACGTGATATCCCGGGGCGGCTCGAGCCTGATCATCTCGTCAGTGGACGTCGTCCGGATGTTGGAAAGTTTCTTCTCCTTGGTGATGTTCACGTCCATGTCGCCCGGCCGCGCGTTCTCCCCCACGACCATGCCCGCGTAGACCGGGTCCCCGGGTCTCACAAACATCGAGGCGCGTTCCTGGAGATTGAATATCGAATACCCCACCGCCGCGCCATCCCGATCGGCCACCAACACCCCACGGTTCCGTCCGGCTACCGGACCCGCCCATTCCCCGTACTCCAGGAACCGATGGTGCATGATTCCATCGCCCCGCGTATCCGTCAAGAAGTCCGACCGATATCCGAAGAGCCCACGGGCCGGAACCCGGAACCGCATGCGGGTTTTGGACGTCCCGACCGGCCGCAGTTCGACCACCTCGCCACGCCGCGGACCCAGCTTCTCGATCACCGTCCCGACCATGTCCTCGGGTACCTCGACCACCAGATCCTCGAACGGTTCGAGCCGCTCCCCACCGGGTCCCTGGCGCATAATGACCCGGGGCCGGCTGACCTGGAACTCGTACCCCTCCCGCCGCATCGTCTCCATCAGGATCGCCAGGTGCAACTCGCCGCGGCCGGACACCGTCAACGTGTCGGGGCGGTCGGTTTCCTCGACCCGCAGCGACACGTTGCGCTCGAGTTCCCTGAACAGGCGTTCGCGCACCTGGCGTGACGTCACGAACTTGCCCACGCGACCCGAGAACGGCGAGTTGTTCACCGAAAAATCGACCGAAATGGTCGGCTCTTCCACCGCGATCCCCAACAGCCGGTCGGGATGGGCGGGATCCGTGACCGTCTGACCGATCTCGATCCCCTCCAGGCCCGCGAGCGCCACGATCTCCCCCGCGCCGGCATGGTCGATCTCGATCCGCTGCAACCCGTCGAAGCCGTAGAGTTGCGCCACCCGCCGGCCGACCGCCTCATCGGCGTCGATCCGACCCGGCGCCCCCAACGGGAGCAACAAGACATCTTGCCCAACCTGAACCGTTCCGCTCTCCACCCGCCCGATCGCGATCCGACCGACGTACGTGGAATAGTCGATGGTGGATATCAGCATCTGGAACGGCCCGCCCACGTCTCCGGGCGGACCGGGGACGGTTTCGATGATGGTCTCGAACAGGGGAGTGAGATCGGTCCGCACCTCATCGAGCTCCCGCGACGCCACGCCGTCTCGACCGGAGGCGTAGAGAAACGGCGCATCGAGTTGTTGCTCCGACGCGTCCAACTCGATGAACAGGTCGAGTACCTCGTCGTGGACCTCGAGCGGGCGCGCGTCCGCTCGGTCGATCTTGTTGATCACGACGATCGGCTGCAGCCCCAACTCCAACGCCTTGCGGGTGACGAACCGGGTCTGGGGCATGGGGCCTTCGGCGGCGTCCACCAGCACCAGGACACCCTCCACCATTCGCAGGATGCGCTCGACCTCACCGCCGAAGTCGGCATGGCCCGGCGTATCGACGATGTTGATCTTGGTCCCGCGCCAGGTCACCGCCGTGTTCTTGGACAGGATCGTAATGCCCCGCTCCTTCTCGAGCGGGTTGGAATCCATCACCCGGTCCACCACCGCCTGATTGGCGCGGAACACGCCAGCCTGTCGCAGCATCTTGTCGACCAGGGTCGTCTTGCCGTGATCGACGTGCGCGATAATCGCGATGTTTCGAATCAAAGGTTCGTAAGGCTTTCAGCGCCGTCGAGCGGCGCACCCGGGTCGGTTCACTGCGCCACCGCGTCCCCGCACATGCGCTCTTCCTCGAGCTGCATGGTAACATGGTGGATGCCCAACGCCTCCATGCGTTGCGCCAGCGTTTCCAGCACACCCTGCGACCGCGCCGGATCCTCCACCACCGCGTGGCCCGTCATGGCGATCACGCCGCTGGTCACCGTCCATACGTGCAGGTCATGCACATCGGAGACCCCCGGAATCGTGGCGATCCGATCCTGTACGTCGCGCAGCGAAATGTGGTGCGGTGTGGCTTCCAGCAGCACGTCGACGCTTTCCCGCAACAACCGCCAGGCGCTTCCCAGCACCAGGATGGCGATGACGATCGAGATGATCGGATCGGCCGGCATCCATCCGGTGAGCGCGATAATCACCGCCGCGAGGATCGCACCCAGCGATCCCAGCAGGTCGCTCAGCACGTGCAGGTACGCGCCCCGCAGGTTGAGCGAGTGCGCGTGCCCGGCGTGCAGCACACGCATCGCGCCGAGGTTGGCCACGAGGCCGGCCACGGCGACACCCAGCATGAGTCCCGACCGGACCTCCGGTGGCTGGGAGAACCGGCCAACCGCCTGCCACACGATGAGTCCGGCGATCAGAAACAGCGCGACCCCGTTGACGACCGCCGCGAGGATCTCCAGCCGCAGGTATCCGTAGGTCTTCTCCGGCGTCACGGGACGTTGCGCGACCCAGGCCATCGTGAGCGCCAGCCCGATCGACGCCGCGTCGCCCAGCATATGGCCGGCGTCCGCGAGCAGCGCCAACGAGTTCGCCAGCCAGCCGCCCACGGCCTCGGCGATCATGAATATCAGCGTGATCGCCAGCGCGAGGCGCAGCGCGCGCGAATGACGCGACAGCCCGCCGCTCAGATGGGTGCAGTCGACCGAGGCCACGACCGGAGCGCCGCCGCGCCGGAACCCGCCACCGCCGGTGTTCGAGCCGAATGTCATCGAGTGGAAGATCGTAGGTACGAGGGGGAAGATGCCAGCGGCGATCGCTACCGCCGGGTCGCGAGTCGGACGGCCAGGGTCACCGCCGCGCGCATCGAACCGGGGTCGGCCTTCCCCTGACCGGCGATATCCAACGCGGTCCCGTGGTCGGGCGCCGTCCGAATGAACGGCAAGCCCAACGTGATGTTCACGCCCGATCCAAACCCGGCTACCTTCACGGCGGTCATCCCCACGTCGTGATACGGCGCGATGACCGCATCGAATTCTCCAGCCATCGCCCGCACGAAGACCGTATCCGCCGGCACCGGCCCAACCGCGCCAAGCGCGGCCGCGGCGGGCGCCAACACGTCGCGATCCTCGGAGCCGAACAGGCCGCCCTCGCCCGCATGTGGGTTGAGGCCGCAGATGGCGAGTCGCGGCCGCCCGATCCCCCACCAGGACGTGAGCGCCTCCCGCGCCAGGACGCCGACCGTCGTGACGCGTTCGACGGTGAGCGCGCCGGGCACGTCCTTGAGGGGAATGTGCGTGGTCGCCAAAACCACCCGCAGCCGCTCGGTCACCAGCATCATGGCCACGTCCGTCGTGCCGGTGAGCGCCGCCAGCCACTCGGTATGACCCGGGTACCGGTATCCCGCGGCGTGCAACGCGCGTTTTTCGGCCGGGGCCGTCACGACGGCCTGGAGGTCGCCGATACGCGCGTGCTCGACGACCGTCTCGATCTGGGCGCCCACCTGCCGGCCGGCCGCCATCATTCCGGCCTCCGATGCATCCCACCCGCCGGCCGCCGCCGATCCAACCGGTAACGTCTCCCCCGGGAGACCCGCCAACAGGTCGGCCGGACCCACCAACACGTACTCCGCCCCTGCGGGAGGATCGGTCATCACGCTGGCGACGATTTCCGGTCCGATCCCCCGCGGATCTCCCAGGGTGATCGCGACACGCGGGCGCATGGAACCGTTAGAGGCGGATATCGACGTAGGTGGTTTCGCGCAGGTCACGCAACAGGCGCTGCCGGCCGCTGTCTTCCGACAGGCGGCCGCGCAACTGATCGCGCAACTCGTCGAAGGTGTATTCCCCTTCAGGCTTGGTTTCGAACAACCGCACGACGGCGTAGCGTGCCGGTCCCCCGAGCGTCAGCTCCACGGGCCCAGCTATCTCTCCGACGCCCAGTCCTTCCAGGGCCTCCTGATAGCTCTGGGGAAGATCGCTACGTGCCACCTGATCGAACAGGTTCTGTTCGATCGGATCGTGGTAGATGCGTGACAGCGAATCGAGCCGCGCGCCGTCCCGAAGCGCGCGCGCCACCGTGTCGGCGCGGGCCAGCGCCAACGCCCGATCGGCGTCGGTCACTTCCGGGATGAACAGGACATGCCGTGCCCGCAGCTCGGCCGGTTCGATTCGCAAGACCTGGATGATGTGGAACCCGAACGGCGTCTCCACCACATCGGACAGTTGCCCGGGACGAAGCCGGAACGCCACCGCCTCGAACTGCGGCACCATCGTGCCGCGGCGGAACCAGCCCAGTTCTCCGCCCTGCTCCTTGGTGCCCGGGTCATCGGAGAACCGTCGCGCCGCCGTCTCGAAATCGGCGCCGCTACGCAACTCCCGCAGTACGGAATCCGCTCGACTGCGCGCGGCGGTTTTCGCCGCCGGCGTGGGTTCGGGACGAATCACGATCTGCCGCAACGACACGGTGGCTGGGCGTCTCGGATGCTGGTCCTTCGTCGCATCGAAATACGCCCGGGTTTCCGCTTCGGTCGGCGGGATGGGCGTGAGCTTCCCGCGATCCCGCAGCGTCTGCATCAAGCTCTGCTTCAGCATGTCCCGGCGGGTCCGTTCCGTCATGTAGCGCCGGTACTCTTCCGGTGTGCCGAACCCGGCGAGGTCCAATTGGCGACGATACTCGCTTTCGGACGTGAACTGGCTCCGGGCCTGACTGACGGCGACATCCACGGCCGCCTGAACCTGCTGATCGGTCACCTGCACCAGCGTGTCCCGCTGCGCTGCCTGCACCAGCAGTTCGTCCTCGATCAGTTGATCGAGCATCGCACGGCGTAGCCGGTCGAGCTCCGCGGGATCGGTCGGTACCGGTCGCTGCGTGCGCTGGTAATCGGCGAACAAGAGGTTCAACTCTTCGTTCACCCGGGACAGCGCGATGGGCGTGTTGCCGACGACGGCCGCAATCCGGTCGATCGAGACGAACCCGCTGTCCGGGGATTGGGCCGACAAGGGAGCGGCCGCGACGGTCGCCACCGCGAAGGCGACGATGGCGCCGCGCCCCGCCATGGTTACGGTCCACCCGCGGTCGAGTCGGGTCGCGCGGCAGGGGCCGGAGCGGAATCCGGCGGTTGGGTCGGATACGCCGCGCGTAGCGCGCGCGCGCGTTCGAGCACGCGTTCGACCCCAGCCGGCACCACTTCCCACGACGTGCGGGACCGCAACTCGTCGGCCAGAAACGGCGGGACGAGTTGCAGCCGGCCGCGCTCCTGGCTCAGGCCTTCGATGTAGTCGACGACCTTCACCTCGATCATCCGCCGCCGAATCTCGTCGTTCGATTCGCCGAGCCACGCCAGGGTGTCACGGTGCAGTCCCATCGCGGCGCCCAGCAGCGACAATTCACGCGCCAACTGATCGGTCATCTTGGCAAGTGCGTCCGGCGGGAGCGTGATGCCCTGCTCGCGGGCCTCGCGAAGGAGGACGTCGTTGCGGATCAGTGTTTCGACCATGGCACGAATCTGATCGTCACTGGCCCCCGAAAGCTGCCGCCGGATGCCGATCGGCATGCCTTGAATCCAGCGCGCGAAATCGGCCACGGTGAACTCACCGCCCCGGAACGTGCCGATCACCTTGCCGGATCGCTTGGCCCGGATCGGATCGGTGGCAACCTCCCGCACGGCGGGGACCGCCGACGCGCGGACCTTGATGTTCCACGTCGCCGGAAGCCGGGCCAGGTACTCGGCGTCGAACCGCCGCTGGAGCTGATCCGTGAGCCCCTCGGCAAACGCGGCGCGTACCTCTGCCAGCGGCGGACGGTACAGTATGTGGAACCCGAGCTCGGTCTGGATGACGATCGATACGCCGCCGGGCTGCAGGGCATAGGCTTCATTCTCGAGCGCCGGCATCATCTCACCGCGCGCCACGACGCCGAGACTGCCCTCGGCATCACCGTCCACGGCACTGTTGACCTCCGGGGCCACCACCGACCACGGCCCCCCCTGGCCCAGACCGTCCCATGCCCGCTGGACCACCTGCCGCTTCATCTGACGAAAATCTTCGGCCAGATCCGGCTCGGTGGCGAGAAAAATCTGCTTGATGAAACGGTACTCGCCGGCGTCGTACGCACTGTCCACCGCCGCCGAGTCGAGTTCGGCCGCGTCGCCGATGAGCATGTCGTGGTAGGCGGACGCAAGTTCCTGCTGCACGTCCGCCCACTTGGCCACCACCACGGTAGCCGAGTCAAGCATGGTATTGCCGGCAACCAGGGATTGGGCAAACAGCGTGTAGTCGATCCACATCTCGGCGATCCCTTCCACCACATCGCGGCGGAGCGCCAGGTCCTTGCCGGCAGCGATCACTTCCGCCAGCCGGCCAACGCCCAATTCGAAACCCCCCGCGCGGGCGACAACACTCACATCGGTCGACAGCGCATCCCCGCATCCCAGCGTCAGGACTGCCGCCGCCGCCGCCATCACTCGCAAACGCATGCGTTCTCCATTTATGAAACGGGGGTCGGCTGATCGGCGACCGCCCTACCTCGCTCCGCCAACGCCGCTCGCAACGCCCGTACCAACCCCGGCCCCATCGCCAAACCACCCACGCGGGTGAGCCGCAATGACAAGGGGACCGCCCGTCGTACGTCGGCGGCGAACTGCACATCATCGAGCGCGGCCGTCAGTCCCGCCAATCGCGGCGACGCACCCGGCCGGAAATTCAGACGCGCCTCGTCACCTCGAACCAGGACGGTCTCGAGCCCGAGGCGCGCACCCAGCGCGCGTAATTCCGCAATCGTGAGCAAGCGATCCGCCTCGGCCGGGAGTGGCCCGAATCGATCGCGCAGCTCGTCGCGCAGGGCCGCAATCTCGCCAACTTCGTCGACACGCGCCAGCCGGCGATACAGATCCAGCTTGGCATCCTCATCCGGCACGTAGGCGTCCGGTAGCCGCGCGCCGCCCTCAACCGTCACATCGGGCGGCGGAAGGACCGCCTTCCCATCTCCCTCGAGCGCCCGCACGGCGTCGTGGAGCCACCGCAGATAGGTGTCGAACCCGACCGCATGGGCATGCCCGGACTGCTCCGCTCCCAGGAGATTACCCGCACCACGCAGTTCGAGGTCCCGCAGCGCAATGCGATATCCTGAACCAAGCGCCGTGTGGTGTTCCAGGACCTGCAGTCGTTGTTCCGCATCCGGATCGATCCGATCCGGCACCAGGAGGTAGCAATATGCGCGCCGGTGCCCGCGCCCTACGCGGCCGCGGAGTTGGTAGAGTTGCGCCAGCCCGAACTGATCGGCGTTGTGCACGACCATCGTGTTGGCGTTCGGGACATCCAGTCCGGACTCGACGATCATGGTCGACACCAGCACGTCCACCTCGCCCGAGACGAAGCGCTGCATCACCCCTTCCAACTCGCGCTCCCGCATCTGCCCGTGTCCGACCGCCACCCGTGCTCGCGGTGCCAACGCCTCGACGCGTTGCGCAATACTGTCGATGGTCTCGACCCGGTTGTGCACGAAAAACACCTGCCCACCCCGGTCCAGCTCCCGCGCCATCACCTCTTCGAGCAACGCATCGTCCCAGGGTTCCACGAACGTGAGGATCGGAGACCGGTCGCGCGGTGGGGTCTCGATCAACGTCAGGTTACGAAGCCCGGTGAGCGCGAGGTGCAGGGTGCGCGGAATCGGGGTCGCCGTGAGGGTCATCACATCGACCTCGAGCCGCAGCGCCTTCAGCCGCTCCTTGTGCTTGACCCCGAACCGGTGTTCCTCGTCCACCACCAGCATCCCGAGCGCATGGAACTCGACGTCGGCGGACAGCAGCCGATGCGTGCCAATCACGATGTCGACCGATCCTTCGGCGAGACCGAGGGTCACCTGTCGCTGCTCCGCCGGACGGCGGAACCGGGACAGGACCTCGACGCGGACCGGAAAATCGGCCATCCGCTCGCGGAACGTCCGGCCGTGTTGCTCCGCCAGGATGGTCGTCGGGACCAGCACCGCCACCTGTTTACCCGCCTGCACCGCCTTGAACGCCGCCCGGATCGCCACTTCGGTCTTGCCGTACCCGACGTCACCCACCACCAGGCGGTCCATCGGGTGCGGTTGCTCCATGTCGCGCTTGACGTCGTCGGTCGCCTTGCGCTGGTCCGGCGTATCCTCGTAGAGAAACGCCGATTCCAACTCCCGCTGCCAGCGGGTATCGGGCGGAAAGGCGAAGCCGGGCGTGACGGCGCGACGCGCGTACAGGTCGACCAACTCCGCGGCCATGTGGCGAATGGCCCGTTGCGTCTTTTCGCGTTGGCGCCGCCAGCGCGCGGCCCCGAGCGCATCGAGTCGCGGTGGGCGGCGCTCGCCGTCGTCCGGCGCGCGGTACCGTTCGATCTGATCGATGCGGTACACCGGGACGTTGAGGCGGTCGCCCCTCTCGTATTCGAGTACCGCCACCTCGAGCGCCGTCCCCTCCCCCACCTCGATCTGCTCGATGCCTCGGTACATCCCGATTCCGTGCTCCAGGTGCACCACGTAATCGCCAGGCGAGAGCGGGCTTGCCGCCGTCTCCAGCGCCTGGCGAAATCGCCGGGCTCGCCTGATCCGTCGCGCCCGGCGGAAGATCTCATGATCCGTCAGGACCGTGAGCCCCGGCAGCGCGAATCCGCCTTGCAGGGCACCGAGCGCCAGCGTCACCGTGTCGGGCAGATACGCGCCCGGCCCATCGCCGCCGAGCAGCTCCTCCAAGCGCTCGAGTTGCCCCTCGTTGTCGCACAGGATGAGCGTCGGACCCTGGCGCACGATGCCCGCGAGGCGGCGCATGTCCCGATTGACCGGCTCAGGGGCAAACAGCTGGAAATCGTGACCCGCCTCGCCGAGCCGCACGCGCGCGAAGCCGAGCCACGCGCGGCTCCAGACCGCGGGGGACACGAACACCGCGTCGCGACCCGGGACGTCTTCGCCGCGCCGCCGCGCGACTTCGACGTGGTGCTCAGCCTCCGCCCACACCCGCGGCACGTCCTCGGGGTCAACGCCTTCGTCGACCACGAGCAGCGTGTCGGCGGGGAGGACGTCGAGCAGTGTTTCCGTCGCCGGTGCGATCCGTCCGTCCGGCTCGGCTTCGGCGGCCCGGATCGGCAGGATAGTCACGCGATCGACCTCGCGCAGCGATCGCTGCGTGTCGAGGTCGAACGCGCGCAGCGAAGCGACCTCATCGCCCCACCACTCGATCCGCGCCGGGGACGCCATCCCGAATCCGTACACATCGATGATCCCGCCGCGCACGGCGAACTGCGCCACGTCGCTCACCGACGGCACCCGTGCGTATCCCATCGATGCGAGGCGCCCGATGAGGTGGTCCAGCCGATCCGTCATGCCGCGTTCCAGGTCGACCCGCTGCCGCGCCACCAGCCGCGTCATGCCGGTGCGTTCGGCCGTCGCGCGGAGCGTCGTGACGATGACCCGCGCGCGCCCGCTGAGAATCGCTTCGAGCGTTTCGACACGGGTGCCCGCGATTTCGTAGTGGGGTTCTTCGACGCCGTATGCTTCCCGCTGCGGGTAGAGCCTCGCCCCCTCGTCAAGCAGCGTGTTCAGATCGGCTTCCCACCGCTCCGCCTCCTGCGGCCGACCGGCAACCACGACGATGACGCGCTGAGGCGCACGCCGCAGGAGGGCGGCGACGAGCACCGCGCGGCTCGATCCGGGTAAACCGGTCGCACCATGTTCTTCCGCCTGAGCCGGCAGCGCGTGGACAAACGACCGAAACGCCGGAAGACCCTCGAACGCCGCCAGCAGACCGGGAAGCATCAGTCCTCGCGGACTCTCCCGCCCGCGCTGGCCAGTCCCAGCTCCACGGCGGCGAACAGGAGAGCGAGTGCCAGAAACCAACCCGCCAGATCGGCGCGGCGAGCGCCGCGGAACAACTCCCGGTCGAGCGCGCCAGCGGCGTATGGCCCCGCGTCGGGCCCGAACACCGTCCGGATTTCCCGCGGCGCCGCCGGCTCCAACGGGATTTCGCGGCGATCGTGATTCACTTGCAGCGCCCCGACGGTATCACCCGCGTTGCCCAGCAGGAAATACACCCCCGGTTCGGTCGGGGCCTGCACTGCTCCGGCGGTCGCCAGCGGGAGCCGGCCCTGCGGACCGAGCAGCGCGGCCGCGCTGCTCGGAAGGACCACGGTGGCTCCCGCCGCCGCCTCGACACGCCACGCTTCGGCGGCCGCTACCCGATTGATCAAGGCATCGAGAAACGGCACGAACCCCGCGGTGACCGGCAGCGTGGTCCAGCGCGGTTCAAGCCGGCTCGCAACGATGACAAGGGCGCCCTGTCGCACGATCCACGGCTCGCCTCCGGCCGTCGCCACGACCTGGCCCTCGCCTGTCAGATGGTACCGCCGCAACACGCGCGCGTCCTCGAGACCGCGCAGGTCGCCCTGCAGGGTCCATTCACCGGTCAGCGGATCGCCGAAGCGCCACGGTATCCCGCGCGCCGCCAGCGCCCGGTTCACGCCGCCGAGTTCCACCGGCTCGTCCGGCGGAAACAGGATGGTCCGGCCGATTTCGACCCGGTCACCCAACCGTACCTCCGTGCCGTGGGACAGACGGCCGGCCTCCTGCAGCACGCCGATCGCCTGCTGCACGAACGGCCCGGCACCGCGCGCGACCGAGGTCGCGGTCGGCGGGGCACCGCGAACGGCCACGTGCCATACATCATCGCCACGCAATTCGTCAGGATCCAGCAGCACCCGGGCGGCGTGCCAGCCCGGCGCGACGCCCTCGACGCTCATCACGGCGTCTCGACCCGGCGCCGCCAGGGTCCGCGCCACCACCACGCCGCCGATCTCGAGTCGCACCGGACGATCATCGGTTCCGGTGCCGTCCAGCGTGGACACGACCGTCCCACCGGCGGACCAGACGTCCGGGGTGATCCGCACCGCCGCGATCCCCCGGTTCTCGGGCGGCGCCGGGACACCGGCAACCAGCGTCCGAGCCGGCGGGAGGGGACCGGAGGAAACGGCGCCGCGTTGCAGGTCGCTCACCACCACCACTTCACCGGGCAACGGATCGTCGGCCACCACGCGCGCCGCGGCACGGACCGCGTCGGCCACGTCCAGCCGGACGCCGGCGGGTCGCAACGAATCGAGTGCCAGCAACGCCTCGATCCGGGTGACACGTCGCGGAATACCGTCCGCCAACACGAGCCACAGGTGGTCGCCGGACGCCGTGCGCCCGAACACACCCCGCGCCCGATCGGTCAACGCGTCGAGCACCCGGCGACCGCCCTGCACCGCCGCGGAGGAAAGCGAATTATCGACCACCACCGCGAGGGCGGAGGGACCGTGGAGGTCGCCGAACGGCAGTCGCGCCACCGGACGGGCCGCGGCCACCGCGATGCAAGCGAGCAGCGCCATGCGCAACAGCAGCAACAGCAGGTTGCGGAGCTTGAGCCGGCGACTGTGGCGGCGCTCCGTCTCGGCGAGATACCGCACCGCGGGGAACGGCACGGTCGGGGGGGTGCGCCGTTGCAACAGATGGAGCAGCGCCGGGATGCCGGCGGCCGCGAGGCCCAGCAGGGCGAGAGGCTGGAGAAACCCCATTTACCCGAGTCGCGACCGCCGCGCCGCCGCGCGGCGGAGCACATGCCCGAACGGCGTGTCGGTCAGCACCGGGAAATAGGCGATCCCGACCCGCCGGAGCGCGTGGCGCCACGCCACGATAGCGCGACGCACCGTCTCGCGGTACGCCGCGCGGAATTCGCGGGGCCGCACGACCACGCCGGCGCCCGTCTCCGGATCCTCGAACCGGGCTTCCGGCGGACCGTCCAGTTCGCACTCGGAGGGATCCATGATGTGAAAGACCATCACCTGGTGCCCGCGGTGTCGAAGGTACTGCATGGCGAGCAGCGCCAGGTCGCGGTCGAACAGGAGATCCGACACGAACACCACCAGGCCCCGCCGCCTCAAGAGGTCGGTCACGCGCCGCAGCGCCGGTTCGGCCGCCGTCCCGTGCCCGGCATCCAGGCCGGCGATGGTGGACAGCAAGCTCCAGCGTTGCTGCACCCGCGCACGAGCGGGCACGACGGCGCGGACCTCCTCGTCAAACGCAATCAGTCCTGTCGCGTCGCGCTGCCGCAGCAGAACCAGGGACAGTGCCGCTACCAGCCGTTGCGCGTAGCCGAGTTTGGTCAGACGCCGGTCTGCCCCGCGCCAGGCCATCGAGCGGCTGACGTCGAGCACGATCATGGACCGGAGATTGGTCTCGGCCTCGTATTGCTTGACGGTCAGACGATCGGAGCGCGCCAGCACGCGCCAGTCGACGTAGCGCAACTCATCGCCAGCCTGGTAGGGTCGGTGTTCGGCAAACTCAACCGAGAACCCCTTGAACGGCGATCGGTGCAACCCCGCCAGAAACCCCTCGACCACCCCCTCAGCCGTGAACTCGATGCCGCCGAGTTCGGCCACATCGTACGGATCGAGCAGATCCAGCCGACCGCCTACCACCCCAACCGCCGGCTGGACGGTGCAAGTCGGGGTGTCCGCATGCTAGACGACGTCCTCAATTCTGGACATTCTCCGCGTATCCGGTAGAACTACAAGCCAGCATAAATGGTTTCCCGACAATGAGTTAGAACGCTCGTGCGTTCCGGCACGCCTCCTGCCTATTCGAGACGTCAAGCGCGACCGTCGCGCGGGTCTCAGGTGCGGAGGCACACGTGCCCCGAGGAATCTTAATCGCTCTGCTGTTGCCGTCTGGCGCGGCCGCCTTGCCGGCGGATCCGGGCACGCCGGTGCGGCGCGATGCCACCGCCCCGTACGTCGAACTCTGGACGAATCGCGATGACGTGTACCGCCGTGGCGACCGGGTGTCGGTCTACGTGCGGACCGACGACGACGCCTACGTCACGGTGTTCCGTATCGATACCGACGGCAGGGTCCGCGTCCTGTTCCCGACCGATCCATGGGACGACAATTTTGCGCGTGGCGGCGTCCGGTATCAGATCGAAGGGCGTCATGGCGGGTATTCGTTCCGCGTGGAGGACTACCCCGGCACGGGGTACTTGTTCGCCGTGGCGAGTCGCGATCCGTTCCGGTTCTCCCCCTTCGTGCGTGGCGATCACTGGGACTACCGGATGATCGGCGAGTACGGTCGGATCACCGGCGATCCGTATGTCGCGTTCGGCGATCTGCTCGACGAGATCATCCCGCCCAACTACGTCGACTACGCCTACGACGTTGCGCCGTACGACGTCGACCGCCACTACGAGTATCCGCGGTTTCTCTGTTACGACTGTCACACCTACGCGGAGTGGCCGTACTGGAATCCATACGCGAATCCGTGCATCAGTTTTCGCATCGTGGTTTACGATGACCCCTATTACTACCCGGCGCGGCGTTATGCCGGCACGCGGGTGGTGTACCGCCGGCCGACAACCATCGTGCCGCGGTATGTGTTCAAGGACCGAACCCCTGGCGATCGATATGTCGAGACCGTGCGCGAACGTCCGGTCGACGCCAACGGCCGCCCTCGGGTGGAGCCGGGGGCGACGCGACGAACAGTGATCAGCGCGGGAGAGCGGATCCCAACCCCCACGCGGCGTGGGGTAGCCCCGTCAGGTGACGCGTCCACTCGCGTCCTGCGTCCCCGAACAGGGCCCGCGCCGCGGCCGCTGCGTCTCGAGCGGCGCGACCCCAAACGGCCACCCCCGGCGACCGAGCGGCGCCGCGACACCACCCGAACTGATCCGGGCCGGCTGGACGCTCGCCCCCCTGAACGACCCCCCGTCCAGCCCACGTCGGCACGACGCGTCCCGACCCGGCGCCCCATCGACCCTCCTCGCCGCGACTCAACCCCACCGAGGCGGCCAAGCGAGATCTGATCTCTGCCGGAACCGCGGCTCCATGCCGGGTTATCTTGTGGCAGTTCTCGTTTCTCTCGGAGACAAACCAATGCGTCGCGTTGCCTGCCTGGTATACGCCGGTCTCGCGGTACCATGCTTCCTGTCGGCCCAGCGCAGTGGGCCGGATGCCGCGGTCGGATCGATCAGCTCCACTGCCTATCAACGCCTGATTGGCGTGATCGCCCACGATTCCATGATGGGGCGCGACACCCCCAGTCGTGGACTCGACCTCACGGCCCAGTGGGTCGCGAACGAGTTCCGGCGCCTGGGACTCACGCCCGGCGGTGACGGCGGAGAGTACATCCAGCGATATCCGATTCAGCAGGTACGGATCGATCCGCGGGCGTCGTCGGTCGCGGTGCGCGGCGGGCCAACCTGGCGGGTCGGGCGAGAGGTCATGCGGACGTTCGGCGGGTTCGCGCCCGACGGGGTCACGGGGCGCACCGTCATCGTGTCGGGGCAGGCCCGCAACGGCGCGGCGTACGGCACGATGGAACTCGAAGGCGCGGTCGTGTTCGTCGTGTTGCCAACCGAGAACGGTCGGCTCGCGGGCCGCGAGGCGCAACTCATGCTCCGGGGACTGTCCGCGAGGAATCCGGCGGCGCTGATCGGCATCGCGGATGTGAACGACGAGGTCTGGCGTGACTACGCCACGCGCCAATCGGCCACGAGCGTCAGGATCCCGTGGCGGGAGCGCGGGAACGGGACGCCGATCGTCTTGATGCGGGACCCGAGCGTCCAATCGCTACTGCGCGACCACGGGTTCGATCTCGCGTCCGCCCGACGCCGTCCCGCCAATCTCGCGGCCGAGCCGCTGACCGGCCTCGCCCTGACGGTCACGATGACGCCCCAGCTGGCAGGAGCGTTCGAGGCGCCGAACACGGTTGGCATTCTCGAGGGGAGCGACCCGCAGCTCAAGAACGAATACCTGGTGTACAGCGCGCACATGGATCATGTCGGCACCGCGGGGACGAACTGCCGGGCATCCGGCGCGGACACGATCTGTAACGGCGCGGACGACGACGCGTCCGGCACGGTTGGGATCGTCCAACTCGCGCGCGCCTACGCGATGCTGTCGCCGCGACCGCGGCGCTCGATCATCTTCCTCACGGTGAGTGGTGAAGAGAAGGGACTGTGGGGCAGCGACTACTTCGCCGGGCACCCACCGGTCCCCATCGGTCAGATCGTGGCCGACCTCAACGCCGACATGATCGGGAGGAACTGGCCGGACACGATCGTCGCGATCGGGAAGGAACACTCGGACCTGGGCGCGACGCTCAATCGGGTCAACGCGGCGCACCCGGAACTGCGCATGACGGCCATCGACGACATCTGGCCGAACGAGCGGTTCTACTTCCGCTCAGACCATTACAACTTCGCGCGCCGCGGCGTCCCGATTCTGTTCTTCTTCAACGGGACGCACCCCGACTATCACCGTCCGAGCGACGAAGTCGACGAGATCGACTCGGAAAAAGCCTCCCGCATCGTTCGGCTCCTGTTCTACATCGGTCTGGACGTCGCCAATGCCGATCGCCGGCCGCAATGGAACCCTGAGAGCTACAAGGAGATCGTCAGCAGCAGCGACCGGTAGCCCAGGGACAGCCTACGTCCCGAACGGCTCTTCCAGTGACGGGCTCTGCGGCGTCAGCAACTCGGCGCCGTCGGGGGTGATGACCATGTCGTCTTCCAACCGGACGCCGAATTCCCCGGGGATGTAGATCCCGGGCTCGTCCGAAAAGGTCATCCCCGGCGCGAGCGGCAGTGTGTTGCCGCGCACGAGGTATGGCCATTCGTGGCCGTCCATCCCGATGCCGTGCCCCACCCGGTGCGTGAAGTACGTGTAGTCGGGACCGTACCCCCCGTCCACGATGACCTTGCGCGCCGCCGCATCGACCGCTTCACACGGCACGCCCGGTTTGGCCGCGTGCAGCGCCGCGGTCTGTGCCGCGAATTCGAGTGCGAAGACCTGTTTCATCTTGTCGGTCGGGCGACCCAGCACGAACGTCCGGCTGATGTCCGACCGATACCCCTCCACCGCGCAGCCGCCGTCCACCAGCACGATCGTCCCTTCGCGAATCACTTGCGGCGTCCGCGACCCGTGCGGCAGCGCTGAATACTGCCCAACCTGAACGCTGGCCCCACCGCCGAATCCGAGCCGGTCGTGCGCGGTAGCGATGAGCCCGGAGACCTCGCCCTGGGTCATGCCGTCGCGCAACGCCCGGTACGTCGCTTCGTACGCCTTGAGCGTCACCATGGACGCGTGCCGCATCAGCGCGAGCTCGTGCGCATCCTTGACTCCGCGACACCCCGCAGTGACCGGCGTCCCGCTGGCAAGCGTGAGCGCGGGGGCCGCCTGGGCAATCCCGTCGGTAAACACGTGACGGACGGTTTCCTCGATCCCCAACCGCCCGCCGGCCTGGCCGCGGGCCCGGAGCCCGCTCGCCACCAATGCGTAGGGGCTCTCGTCTTCTTGCCAGGTGAGGAACTCGGTTCCATCGCCCTGCAGCGGCCCGTCAGCCACCTGCTCCCGCGCCCGTTCCTCCTCGAACGCCGGACAGACCACGAACGGACGGCCGCTGATCGGGATCACCAACGCCAGCATCCGCTCACTCAGTCCCCACCGCATGTTGGTGTAATAGACCAGGGACGTCCCGCCGGTCAGCAGCAGCGCGTCGAACCCCTGGGCCCGCATGAGGGTCCGTGCCCGTTCGACGCGTGCACGGCGTTCCGCCACCGTAATGGGAAGGACGCCGTCGCGCATCGGTTGCAGTGCGGCGATGGATGGCGGCAGGTCTCCGGCCTGTTGCGGCGGCTCGGCGGCCAGGACCTCGGGATCGGCCAAGGCGCCCGCGGCGGCGACGGAAGAAGCCTGCAGGAATTCGCGGCGTGACAACATGAGGGTGCTCCCTGTGGTGGCGACCACGAAGAATACGGAGACGCGGCGACGCGGGAAAGGCGACCGGGCTCCGCCCCCTTATATTCCCCCCACATGCAACAGTCCCGCATCCGCAACTTCTGCATCGTCGCGCACATCGACCACGGGAAATCGACCTTGGCCGATCGGCTCATCGAGCGGACCCACACGCTCCAGAAGCGCCAAATGCGTGAACAGGTGCTCGACACCATGGACCTGGAGCGCGAGCGCGGCATCACGATCAAGCTCAACGCGGTCCGGATGACGTATCGCGCCCGGGACGGCGAAGATTACGAGTTGAACCTCATCGATACACCAGGGCACGTCGATTTCACCTACGAGGTCTCGCGCTCGCTCGAGGCCTGCGAGGGAGCGGTGCTGGTCGTCGACGCCTCGCAGGGGGTGCAGGCGCAAACCGTGAGCAACCTGTTTCTGGCCATGGATGCGAATCTCGAAATCCTGCCGGTCCTCAACAAGATCGACCTGCCGGCCGCCGAGCCCGATCGGCGAGCCCGCGAGTTGCACGACCTGATCCACATCGCGCCGGCGGAGATCGTGCATGCGTCCGCCAAGGACGGAACCGGTATCGACGAGTTGTTGGAGGAAATCGTGCGGCGCGTCCCGCCCCCGGGCGGCGATCGCGACGCCCCGTTACGGGCGCTCATCTTCGACTCGTACTACGACCGGTATCGCGGCGCCATCCCCAGCATCCGTGTCGTCGACGGCGCGATCCGCAAGGGCATGCGTATCGCCTTTGGCGCCCACCCGGACGACGTGTACGAGGTGGCCGAAGTCGGCTACCTCCAACTGGGGCAGCGGCCGACCGACGTGCTGGAGGCCGGAGAGGTCGGGTACGTCGTCGCCAACACCCGGGGCGTCGATGAGACCCGAGCCGGGGATACGGTGCTCGACGCCGATCGGCGCGCCGGCGTGCTGCCCGGCTACCGCGATATCAAACCGATGGTGTTCGCGGGGCTCTACCCCACCGACTCCAATCAGTACGAAGAGTTGCGCGACGGTCTGGCCAAGTTGAAGCTGAATGACGGGTCGCTCCACTACGAGCCGGAGACCTCGGTTGCATTGGGCTTCGGCTTTCGCTGCGGATTTCTCGGCCTGCTGCACATGGACATCGTCCGCGAGCGGCTGCAGCGCGAGTCGAACCTGGATCTCATCAGCACCGTACCCAACGTCGAGTATCACGTCTACAAGACCGACGACTCGATGGAGTTGATCGAGAACCCCACCAGGATGCCCACCGGCTCCGCCGTGGTTCGCGTCGAGGAGCCGTACATCAAGGCGCGCATCACGGCGCCCGCCGAGTACATCGGCGCCATCATGCACTTGGGACAGGAGCGTCGCGGCGAGTACGAGGGGATGCAGTACCTCGACCCGGCGCGCGTCCAGTTCGAGTGGGCGTTCCCGCTGGCGGAGATCATCCTCGATTTCTACGACCGGCTCAAGACCATTACACGCGGGTACGCGGCGATGGACTACGAATTGGGCGACTATCGCGCCGGCCACCTGGTCAAGCTCGACATGCTCATCAACGGCGATGCGGTCGATGCGTTCAGCATCATCATCCACCGTGACAAGGCATTCGACTGGGGTCGCAAGATCACCGAGAAGTTGAAGGAACTCATCCCGCGCCAGATGTTCGAGGTGGTGATTCAGGCCGCGATCGGCACCAAGATCATCGCGCGCCAGACGGTACGGCCGTTGCGCAAGAACGTGACCGCCAAGTGCTACGGCGGCGACATCACGCGGAAGCGGAAGCTCCTGGAGAAACAGCGGGAGGGGAAGAAGCGCATGAAGCAGGTCGGCGCCGTCGAAATCCCGCAGGAAGCGTTCCTCGCCGTCCTCCAGGTCGAGTGAGCGGCACGCTCGTTGTCCAAACCGCCTGGATCGGGGATACGGTCCTGACGATCCCGTTGCTCACGACACTCGCCGAACGCCACGGGCCGGTCGACGTGCTCACCACCCCCGCGGCCGCGCCGTTGCTCGAGGTCCATCCCGCCGTTGCGCACGTGCTCCGGTTCGACAAGCGCGGGCGCGATCGTGGGGCATCGGGACTGTGGCGCGTGGCGCGCGCGGTACGCCGCCGCGGCTATGCCACCGCGATCCTCGCCCAGGGGTCCGTCCGCAGTGCGCTCGTCCCGTTCCTGGCGGGGATACCCACCCGAGTCGGGTTCGACGACGCGCCGGGCCGCTGGTTTTGCACGGAGCGCGTCTCCGGGCGCTGGACGCACGAAGCCGACCGCCTCACCGCCCTCGCCGCTCCGGCAGCAGCGGCCGCCGGCATGTCCCTCATGCTCACCGAGGCGGACCGGCAGGTCGCCGACGCCTTGCTGGCCGGCGAAGGCGTCGTGGGACCGTTCGCCGCGCTCGCGCCGGGATCGGCTCGGGCGACCAAGCAATGGCCGTACTACCCCGAGCTCGCCGTGGCCCTGGCCTCGTCAGTCGGGGTGGTCATCCTCGACGGACCCGGCGGCGCCGGCGTGCGCGCGGCGATCGGCCCGCGGGGGACCGTCGCGGATCTCACCGGACGGCTCACCATCCGGCAGGCCGCCGCCGTGCTCGAGCGGGCGGCGGTCGCGGTCACCAATGATTCGGCGGCACTGCATATGGCGCAGGCAGTCGGGACGCCGGTCGTCGGCCTGTTCGGCCCGACTCCAGCCGCGCGGTTCGGCCCGCGCGGCGCGCGCGATCGCATCGTGGCAGTCGACGGACTCGCGTGTCGCCCCTGCTCCACCCACGGTGATGCCCGCTGTCCGCTGGTGCATCATCGTTGCCTGCGGGACATGCCGGTCGACACGGTCCACCGAATAGTCCAGTCGGTACTGCAACGCTCGGAGCGCGTATGCGGTTGATCGTGGGCGTGGACCTGGGCGGCACCAGCATCGTCGTCGGCACCATCCCGGAAGACGGCAGCACCGTCTACGGCCCACAGATGCGACCGACCCCGTCCGCGCAGGGCCCGGATGCCGTGGTCGACCGCATCGTGCACCTGATCCACCGCTCGCTCGACGCCACGCGAACGCAACTTCGCACCGACACGCTCGATGTCGCCGGGGTCGGAATCGGCTCGCCGGGACCACTCGACACGGAGACGGGCGTTGTCATCCTGACGCCCAACCTCGGGTGGCGGAATTTCCCGCTGCGGGATCGCGTCACCGCGGCCGTTGGGCTCCCCGCCACACTCGACAACGACGCCAACTGTGCCACCTTCGGTGAATGGTGGCGCGGGGCCGCCCGCGGGGCGAACCACGTGGTCGGTATCACCATCGGGACCGGCGTCGGCGGTGGGTTGGTCCGCGACGGCGCGATCTATCACGGCGCGTCGGACGTGGCGGGCGAAATCGGTCACATGACCGTCGACATGACCGGACGACAGTGCAAGTGCGGCAACTACGGATGCCTCGAGGCCTATGCGTCCGGTCCGGCCATCGCGGCGCGCGCCGCCGAGGAACTGCTGGCGGGTGCCCGCACGTCGCTCGGCGAGTACGTCGCCGGCGATCTGAGCAAGCTGACCGCTCAGGTCGTCTATGAAGCCGCGAGCGACGGAGACGAGTTGGCGTTGGACGTCGTCAAGGACACCGCGAAGTTCCTCGGGGTCGGCATCGCCAACGTGGTGAACCTGCTGAATCCCGAGATCGTCGTCGTGGCGGGTGGTGTCACGCTCGCCGGCGACCGCCTGTTCCAGCCGCTGCGCGCCGAGGTGAAGCGGCGCGCGTTCCGCCCCGCGGTCGACGCCTGTCGCATCGTGCCGGGCGAACTGCCGGGCATGGCGGGCGTCTACGGCGCGGTCGCCGTGTTCAAGCAGGTGACGTGGGGCCACGTGTGAAGCGGCTCGGCGTCATCGGCACGATGGTGTGGGATACG
Source organism: Gemmatimonadales bacterium (assembly GCA_036397455.1). Taxonomy (GTDB): domain Bacteria; phylum Gemmatimonadota; class Gemmatimonadetes; order Gemmatimonadales; family GWC2-71-9; genus JADFNB01. The sequence continues at coordinate 132,034 of DASWIX010000041.1, forward strand.
ATCTACGGCCGGCACGCGACCACGGAGCCGGTGACGGAATGGGGCGGGATCGCCTACGCGCTCGCCGCCCTCGAGGTGGCGTTGGCCGACGACTGGGAGGTCGTACCGCTCATCAAGGTCGGCCGCGACATGGCGCCGCAGGCCAACGAGTTTCTCCAGGGACTCACCCGGCGCGCGGGCGCGGCGCGGTTCATCGAGGTCCCCGAAGCCAACAACCGCGTCACCTTGCGGTACGAATCGATGCAACGGCGCACCGAGCAGCTCAGGGGCGGGGTGCCGGGGTGGCAGTGGAGCGAACTGGGACCGATGATCGGCGACCTCGATGCGCTCTATGTCAACTTCATTTCGGGTTTCGAGCTCGACCTGGACAGCGCGGTCCTGATGCGGCGGGGATTCGCGGGCCCGATCTACGCCGATCTGCATTCGCTGTTGCTCGGTGTCACGCAGGATGGCCGGCGCGTTCCCGCGCGCCTGGCCGATCCGGCCGCGTGGTTCTCCTGCTTCGATGCCGTCCAGCTCAACGAGGAGGAGATGGGTCAGATCGGCGCCGACGCCATGGAAATCGCCGCCGTCGCCATGACCGCCGGCGTTCGCCTCCTGGTCGTGACCCTCGGGGGTGGCGGTGCGGTGTATTTTACGACGCGGCCATATTCCTTTGACCGGCGGCACGGCCCCGCGGTGGGACCGGTGGAGACGGCGCGGGTACCGCCACCAGACCCGCAAACAGTCGGCGACACGACCGGGTGTGGTGACGTGTTCGGGGCGACGTTGGTTGGCCACCTGCTGTCCGGGAGATCGCTCGATGACGGGCTCGACCGGGCCAACCGGCTGGCGGGTCGGAACGTCCGGCACCACGGCGCCACGAACCTACACTATTATCTGCGCGGCGAGATCGCTCCGACATGACCCGGGTCATTGAAGTTCCCAGTCAATTCGACGACCGCACGTTCGAGCAGTTTGCCCGTGCGTTCGACGGCCCGGACGGGGAGCGCCTGTTGTTTGACGCGCACGGCACGCAATGGGCATCGCCGTTCGGGCTGGTCGGCCTGCTGGCCGCCGGCCAGGCGGTCCGGGAGCGCGGCGCGGAACGCCCGCTCCTCACGCTGCCGGGGAAACGGGACGTCGTCCACTACTGGGCCCGTACGGGGTTCGTCGAACACGCGGACCAGATCTTCGAATTGCATGGCACGGTGCCGCGCGTCCAATCGCGGGGTGATACGGATGTCCTGCTCGTAGTCACGCCGATTCGCGGCGAAAACGACGTCCACGACGTGGTCGACCACATCCAGGATCGCGCCGCGGCGATGCTCACCGGTGAACTCGGGCTCGAAGCGCAAGCCACACTCGGATTCGCTATGGCGCTTTCGGAAGCGTGCCAGAATATTGTGGAGCACGCGGGCACCGGTGGCTGGGTCGCGGTACAGAGCTATAACTGGCGTCGGAAGCTGGGCCGGCGGGTCGTCGTGATCGCCGTCGCGGATGCGGGGGTCGGGTTTCGACAGACCCTGGAGGCCACCCAGAGCAAGCGCTTTGGCGATCGCTGGGGCGATGCCGCCGCGCTCGAAGCCGCATTGATTCAAGGCATCAGCCGATTCCGTGATCCGGGCCGCGGCCAGGGCCTGGCCGGCATTCGGCGGTATCTCGACCGCTGGTCGGGCAAACTGTCGGTGCGGAGCGGTACGGCACGCATGTCGATGGTACCACCGTGGGACGATGACGTCCCGCTCGCCGACCAACTGTCCCCGTTCCCGGGTACCCAGGTGCTCATGATCGTGCCCGCACAGGCTGAGTGAACGACGTGATCCGATTCGATTTGCGAGCCATCCTCCAATGCACGGTATCGAGTGTCTATGGCGATCTCGTCACCCGCCGCACCGGACAGGCGGTGCGCACGGGAGTGGAGGAACGGCTCACCGAGCCGACCGGCGACGTGGCCGTCATCGATTTTACGGCCGTCCGATGCATGGACTTCTCCTGCGCGGATGAGATTGTGGGCAAGCTGCTGCTGCAGCATGGCCGTGGACGGTACTTCATGCTCGTCGGACTCGACGAAGGACATATGCAGGCCATCCAGCCGGTGCTCGAGCGACATGGTCTGGCGGTCGTCGGACAGGATCGCGCCGGATCGCTGCGACTCCTCGGGACGATCCCCGACCCCGCCCGCCGGGCGTTCGGCGTCGTCGCCACCGCGGGGACGGCGGCTCCGAGCGAGGTCGCCGCGCGCATGACCGTCACCGAAGATGTGGCGCAAGCCGCGCTCGACGATTTGCTGGACCGCCGCCTCATTCAGCAGGGCGACGGAGGCTACCAGCCCATCCGCTGCGCATGACCCGGCGCAAAGCGGGACCCTCGACCCGCGCCATCCACGGCCTGCCGCACGCGAAGTCCCCACACGAGCCCGTCTCGTTCCCGATCTTTCAGAGTTCGACGTTCGTGAATCCCGTCGGGGGCGGCGGCGAAGTGCTCTATACGCGATACGGCAACAACCCGAATCAGGTGGAACTCGCGCGCCGACTCGCCGCGCTCGAAGGTGCCGAGGCCGCTATCTGCCTCGCGAGCGGCATGGGCGCCACCGCGCTCGCGCATCTCGCCGTCCTGCGCCCGGGCGATCACCTGCTGTCGAGCGACTGGATCTACGGTGGAACCCGCCGGCTGTTCGAGACCGAGTTCGCCCGGTTCGGTATCGAGGTGACCTACGTCGACCCGCGGAGTCCGCGGCTGTGGAAGACCAGCCTGCGGGCCAATACGCGCGCGATCTTCATCGAGACCCCCACCAATCCCCTGATGCGCATTCTCGACCTGGCCCCGTTGGCCACGCTCGCGCACACGAAGGGCATCGCGTTCCTCGTGGATTCGACTTTCGCCTCGCCGATCAATCTTCGGCCCCTGGAGCACGGGGCCGATATCGTCATTCACAGCGCCACCAAGTACCTCAACGGGCACTCGGACGTGATCGCGGGCGCCGTCGCCGGATCGGAAACGCTCGTGGAGGAGGTGCGGCGCTTGATGCAGGTGTGGGGCCAGGCCATCGACCCGCATGCCGCGTGGCTGGTCGAACGGGGGATGCGCACGCTCGCCGTACGGGTCGCCCGGCACAACGAGAACGGCATGCGGTTCGCCGAGTGGGCCGAGGGCCACCCGGGCATCACCGCGGTGCATTATCCGGGACTCCCATCCCATCCCGATCACGGGTTGGCGCGCAAGATCCTCCATGGCTTCGGTGGCATAGTGGGGATTCGACTCAAGGGCGGGGCGAGGGCCGCGAACCGCGTGCTGAAACGGCTGCGGGTCGCGCAGCATGCCCCGAGCCTCGGCGGCGTGGAGACCCTGGTGTCCGAGCCGCGCCTCACCTCCCACGCCAGCCTGTCCGCCGCCCAACGTGCGGCGCAGGGAATCCCGGACGGGTTCGTACGGGTCAGCGTGGGCATCGAGGACGTCGAGGACATCATCGCCGATTTCACCCGGGCGCTCACCACCGCCGCGCGCCGCAGCTAACCGACGATCGTGATCCGGTTCATCAAGGTCTTCAAGGCGTATCCCAAGAGCGTGCTCGCGCTGCGCGACGTGTCGCTGCGGGTCTCCAAAGGTGAGTTCGTGTTCCTCACAGGACACTCAGGAGCCGGGAAGTCGACCGTGCTCCGCCTGATCTACGCGCAGGACCTCCCCACGGAGGGGGAAGTGCGCATTTCAGGTCACCGCACGGCCAAACTCACCCGGCGCGAAATCCCCAAGCTGCGGCGCCGGCTCGGCATCGTGTTTCAGGATTTCCAGCTCCTCGAAGACCGCACCGCGGAGGAAAACGTCGCGTTCGCGCTGGAGGTGACCGGCGCGCGCCGCCATGTGATCGGCCCAAAGGTCACGCGGGTGTTGACGCAGGTCGGGCTGGCGGGCAAGGCACGCGCGTACCCCCGTGAGCTGTCCGGCGGCGAACAGCAGCGGGTCGCCATCGCGAGGGCGCTCGTGAATGACCCGTTCGTGTTGCTCGCCGACGAACCGACCGGCAACCTGGATGAGCGCGCCACCCGCGGCGTGTTCCAACTCCTGCGCGAAATCAACGCCAACGGCACCGCAGTCGTGATGGCGACCCACGATCTCGATCTCGTCCGCCAGGCGGAGTACCGCACGGTGGAGATGCAGCAGGGAGCAATCGTGTACGATTCCGCCGAGGACGGCGGACGGGAGCAGGGCGCGTGACGCTGGTCGTCCGAGAAGCCCTGCTGGCGTTCCGGCGCGCGCCGGTGCTGTCCGCGCTGTCCGTCACCACGATCGCCTTCGCGCTGTTCGTGGTGAGCCTCGTGGCGCTGGTGGCCCTCAATCTCCGCACCGCCCTCGCAGGCGTCGAGGAGCGTGTCGAGATCGTGATGTACCTGCGGCGCGGGACGCCGGTCGAGGTCGTCACGACCGCCATGGGCGACATCGAGAGCTTCCCGGAAGTGGAAGCGGTGGCGTACGTCACCGAGGAGGATGCGTTGGCGCGCGCCCGGGACGAGCTGACGGAGTTTCGCGGCGTCTTCGACGACCTGGAGACCAATCCCCTGCCCGCGTCGCTCGAAGTCCGGCTCCTCCCCGGATTCCGCGACACGCCACACGTCACCGAGGTGGCGGGGCGGCTGGAAGGATTCCGCTTCGCGGAGGATGTCCGCTTTGGCAGCGATTGGATCGCCAAACTGGATCGCCTGCGCGACATCGCGACGGCGGTGGGCCTGCTGATCGGGGCGGCCTTTGCGGCGGCATCGATCATCATCATCGGCACCACCATCCGGATGACGGTGCTGCAACGGGGTCGCGAGATCGCGATCATGCGCCTCGTCGGCGCCACCGACGGCTTCATCCGCCGGCCGTTCCTGCTGGAAGGCAGCATCAAAGGCGCCCTCGGCGGGGGGCTGGCGGTCGCACTCTGCTACACGGCGTTCGTCATCGTGAGTCAGGTCTTCGCCGGCGTCTTCTTCAGTGCGCCCCAGGCATCGCTGATCGTGCTGTTCGGCACCGCGCTCGGGTTCACGGCGAGCGCGGTGAGCGTCGCCCGGCACATCCGGCGGGTGTAGCGGATGCGTGGCACGTGGCCCGCGTGGGTCGCACTCGTCACCACCTTGATCGCAGCACCGGGCTACGCGCAGGACAACGTCGACCGCCAAATCCGCAACAACCAGGCTCGACTCGATTCGATTCGGCAGGAACGGACGTCGCTCGAAGGGGAGCTGACCCGGCTGCGAGGCCGCATCCGCAACATCTCGGGTGAACTCAGCAACCTCGAACAGCAGAAGACGGCCACGTCGCGCATCGTCAACGAATTGGACCGCCAGATGGGACAGCTGAGCAGCCAGCTCGACACCATCACACTCGATCTCCTGCTCGCCCAGGACGCCGTCGCCGAGCAACAGGCCATCCGCGAGCGGCGGGTCGTCGAGATCTACAAGCGCGGCAGACTGTGGGGGTTTCAGGTCCTGCTGGCGGCCGAGAGCTTCGCCGACCTGCTGGGCCGCTATAAGTACCTGTTCCTGGTGAGCCGCCAGGATCAGGCGCTCGTCACGGCGATGCAGCACCTGCGCGACCGCATCGACCGGGAACGCCGGCAAATGGCGACCGTGCAGCGTGAACTCACCGGCAACCGCGAAGAACGCGGCCGCGAGTTGGCGCGCTTCCAGCGCCTCGAGCGGGAACGGCTGCGCAGTCTGGAACAAACGCGAACCACGGCGGCCCGGGCAACGGAGCGCCTTGGCAGCCTCGAAGCCACCGAGCAGCAGCTCAACACGCTGATCGCGGACCTCGAGCGGCGCCGGCGCGCCGCGATTGCCGCGGGCCGGGTGACCGAGGTGGCGGCGAGCATCACCCCGGCCTCCCTGGGGACGCTCGCCTGGCCGGCGGAGGGCCGATTGCTCTATCGCTTCGGGCCGGCCGCCGGACCCGGCAACAGCGTGATCCGCTATCAAGGTGTCGGGATCGGGGTACCCGTCGGCACGCCGGTTCGGGCGGTGGCCAACGGCGAGGTCGTGTTCGCGGGTCCGTACGGCACCTACGGGCTGAGCGTCATGCTCGACCACGGGGGCGGGTTCTACACGCTGTACCTCTACCTGTCCCGGGTCAACGTGGCCGGCGGCACCCTGACAAGCGCAGGCGATCAGGTCGGGGTATCGGGCGGCGCGGCAAGTGATGAGGGGCCGCACGTAGAGTTCCAGATCCGAGAACACCGCGGCGGTGGCCTGACCATCGCCCTCGATCCGCTCAACTGGCTCCGACCCCGACGCTGAGCCTTCCACCACTCGACGCTTGACGAACAGCATACTGCGCGATAATCATACATACGTATGAATGATCCAACGCGTGCCAGACTGGTGTCCGAAGGACGTAAGCTGTTTGCTGAGAAGGGATTCAGCGGAGCAAGCGTTCGCGAGATTACGGGCGCCGCGAATGCCAATCTGGGAGCCATCACCTATCATTTCGGCTCCAAGCTGGCCCTGTACCACGCCATCCTCGAGGAGGCGTTCACGGACCTCGCCACGCGTACCGAGGCGGCGGCGCACGCGGCTGCGAACCCTGAAGAGCGGATCGAGGCCATCGTACGGGCGTTCTTTGCGTTCTTCGCCGCCTGGCCGGAAGCGCCGCGCCTGGTCATTCGCGAGGTCGCCGGCGGAGACGCACCCCCGCGCCCGGTCATCCCACTCATGCGGCGAAACCTGGTGGCGATCACCCATGTGGTCGAGGCGGGGCGCGCCGCCGGCCGCTTTCGCGCGGTCGATCCGCTCCTGGTGACCTTCTCCATCATCTCGCAGTCCATCTGGTTCGCGGTGATCGGCGAGCACCTTCCCGTGGTCAGCGGCATGCAACTCGAACCGGAAACGCTCACCGGCGCCGTTGAACGCCACATCAGTGAAATGGTCCTTCGGGCCATCGCCGTCGAAGGAAGCCCCCCATGAAGCCTTCCTGGTTGCTCTCGGCCTTGGCGGCCGGGGTGCTCGGTTGTGGAGAGGATCCCGATCATGCCCTGGTCGCCGGCACGATCGAGATTCGCGAGGTCACGCTGGCGTCGATGACGTCCGGGCGCTTGCGGTCGTTATATGTCGACGAAGGCGACACGGTCCGCACGGGGGATACCGTCGCGGTCCTGACCCAACCGGGCCTCGATCAGCAGATTGCCGAGCGGGAGGCCCGGTACCGCGTCGCGCTCGCGCGTCGTGACGATCTGGAGGAGGGCGCCCGGGTACAGGAACTCCGCCGCGCTCGCGCCGCGCTCGAGAGCGTTCTCGCCGATTCGGCGCGCGCCGCCTCCGACGCGGCCCGCGTCGACGCCCTGTTCGACAGCACGGCCGCGTCCGCGCGGGAACGCGACGCGGCCATCGCCGCGGATCGCACCACCACCGCGCGCGTCCGCCAGTTGCGCGAGGAGCTCGCGCTGCTCGAGGCGGGCACGCGCTCGCAGCAGGTCGTCGGCGCGAGGCGGGAGGCCGAGGCCGCACGCGCGGCCGTCGAGGCGCTGCAGGCTGTCCGCGGTGAGCTTTCCGTCACCGCGCCGGCCGACGGTGTCATCCTGTTGCGCCTCGCGGAACCTGGCGAGGTGCTCCAGCCGGGAACTCCCATTGCCCGGCTCGGTCTGGTGCACCGTCCCTGGGTGCGCGCCTACGTCGATCAGGCGGTGATCGGGCGGGTGCGGGTCGGCGCCGCGGTGCGGGTGATGGTGGACAGCTTCCCCGACTCCTCGTTCGCCGGCGTCGTATCGGAGATCAGCGCCGAGGCCGAGTTCGTGCCTCGCGTGGCGCTCACCGAGCGCGAACGGGCCGACCTCGTCTTCGCCATCAAGGTCGAGATCACCGCCGAAGGCGGCCGGCTGAAACCGGGGATGCCGGTCGACCTCGCGATCGACCTGGTTCGCTGACGTGCAGGCGACCATCGAATTGCTCGGCATCACCCGATCCTTCGGCGCGCTGGTGGCCGTGGACGGTCTTTCACTCACGATCCGGCGTGGTGAGATCTTCGGGCTGCTCGGCCCGAACGGCTCGGGCAAGACCACGGCGATCCGGATGCTGTGCGGCCTGCTGGAACCGTCCGCGGGAACCGCGCGGGTGGCCGGGATCGACGTCCGCGAGGCCCCCGAAACCGTGCGTCAGCACATCGGCTATATGTCGCAGCAGTTCGGGCTCTACGATGACCTGACCATCCACGAGAACCTGCGGTTCTACGGCGCGCTCTACGGCCTGCGCCGCCACGCGTTGCGTGAACGCATGGACGTCGTCGAGCAGCGCATCGGTCTCGTCGCGCGGCGCGACCAGATGGTCGGGACGTTGTCCGGCGGCTGGAAACAACGCGTGGCGCTCGCGAGCGCCACGCTGCACGAACCACCCATTCTGTTTCTCGACGAACCCACGGCCGGGGTCGATCCGGCCAGCCGGCGGACCTTTTGGCGCCTGATCCATCAGATGGCCGCCGAAGGCACCACCGTGGTGGTGACGACACACTACATGGATGAGGCGGAGCGCTGTGACCGGCTTGCCATGCTGATGCACGGACGGCTGATCGCGCTCGGTACCCCGGACGAGGTCACGAGCAGTTTCGGCGAAGCCATGACGCTCGAGGACGTGTTCGTTACGCTGCAGGAACAGACCGGGGAGGCGCGATGAGCCGCCTCCTCGCGATGATCCACAAGGAGTTCATCCAGATGCGGCGTGACCGATTGACGCTCGGCATCATGGGCGCCATCCCGGTCATTCAGCTGCTGTTATTCGGCTACGCCATCCAGACCGAGGTCAAGCACCTGCCAACCGTCGTGCTCGACGAAGCGAACACCTCCGAAACGCGCGCCCTCGCCGACGCGTTCGTGAACACCGCCAGCTTCGAGATGGTGGGGCGGGTGGCGAGCCGAATCGAAGTGGACCGAGCCCTCGCGTCGGGACGGGCACGTGCGGCGATCCTCATCCCCTGGTCGTATCCCCGCGATCTGGCGCGCGGACGGACGGCCGTCGTCCAGGTGATCGTCGATGCCACCGACCCACTCGCGTCGCAGGCGGCCATTCAGGCCGCCGGAGCCGTCGGTCGGGTCGAGGCCTTCAAGCAGTTGCGCAAGGCCGGCGCCGACCCCCGAATGCCGATCGAGGTACGGGTCCGTCCGCGGTACAATCCCGGCCTCGAGTCGGCCAACAACATCGTCCCGGGATTGATCGGCGTCATTCTGTCTCTCACGCTCGTAGCGGTCACGTCGATGGCCATCGTGCGGGAACGCGAACGCGGTTCGCTCGAACAACTGATCGTGACGCCGCTTTCGCGTCTCGACCTGATGCTCGGCAAGATCGCGCCCTACGTGCTTGTCGGGTACGTGCAGGTCACGGTGGTGCTGTTAGCCGGTCGGCTGGTGTTCGGCGTGCCGATTTCCGGCAACATCGCACTGTTCTATCTGATTACGCTCGGCTTCATCGTCGCCACCCTGGGTGTGGGGCTGTTCGTGTCCACGGTGGCGCGAACACAACAGCAAGCGTTGCAGATGAGCTTCTTCTTCGTCTTGCCCAACATTCTGCTGTCGGGATTCATGTTCCCGCGCGAGGCGATGCCCCAGTTGGCGCAGTGGCTGGGCCTGGTGCTCCCCCTCACCCACTACCTCGAGGTCCTGAGGGGCATCCTGCTCAAAGGACTGTCGCTCGGCAACTTGTGGCATCAGGTGGTTGCGCTGTTGCTGTTTGCCGTCGGGTTCATCGTGCTGAGCACCCGGCGGTTCCACAAAACCCTCGATTGATGCCGTGGCCCTCGCGCGCCGCCCCGGGCTGTGGGCCGGCCCACCTGGTTGCTATCTTGCGTTTGTATGCCTTCCGCGCTCTTTACGCTCCGGTCCATCGCTCGGGAATTGGGACTTCCGGAGTCCACGGTACGCTACTACCGCGACGCGTTCAACGGCTTCTTGCCGGTAACCGGTCGCGGCCGGCGGCGCCGCTACCCCGCCGAGGCGATCGGCCTGTTGGCGCTCATCGCGGAGGGCTTCGCGGAGAACCGGTCCCGCGAGGAGATCGAAGAAGCCTTGCTCGACAACGGCGTGCAGCCGCCGGACTCGGGATCGCCGGTGGCCATTCCAGCGGTGTTTCCGCGCCATCGCGCTCACGACGGCCCCGCCCACGAGATGCTGGCGCTCGTGCTGGACGGCGAGCGGGAGCGGCGGGAAGCGATGTGGCAAATGGCGCGCGAGATCGTCCGGCTCGGTGAGGCGATCGAACGCCAGCACACCGTGCTGTTCGAGCTGGCGCGCCACCTCGACCTGGGCGGCGCCCCCGCCCTCCCGCCACCTTCGAGCGCGATGGAGATCCCCGCGCCCCCCGACCGACCCGAAGCCGCGTCCTCGGACGAGTTGGCAACGCTGCGCCACGAACTCGAGCGGGAGCGGGAGATCGTCGAGCGACTCCGCCGGTCCAAGCTCGACCTCGAGCGACGCGCCGCGGCCGCCGAGACCGCATTGGAGGACTCCGCGACCCGCGGGGGCGGCCTCTTCCGCCGACGATCGAAACCATCCGACGAGCCGTAATTCGCATGACCCCGGCTGCCCGTGCGCGGCGTGCGATGGTCCGTCGACACCTGGCGAAACGGGGCATCACCGACCGGCGGGTGCTCGCGGCGATGACCCGCGTTCCACGGGAGGCCTTTCTCGACCCCGCGCAGGAACCGGTCGCCTACGCGGACGCGCCGCTCAGCATTGGATGTGGCCAGACGATTTCACAGCCGTACATCGTCGCGCTCATGACCGAGGCCGCCGGTATTCGGCATCCGACGCGCGTACTCGAGATCGGGACCGGATCGGGATACCATACGGCCATTCTGGCTCATCTGGCCGGGCACGTCTGGTCGGTTGAGCGTCACGACGTGCTCGCGCGGGCCGCAACCCGCCATCTCCACGACATCGGATGCCACAACGTCACAATCGTGGTCGGCGACGGCGCCAGCGGATATCCCACCGCGGCGCCGTACGATGCGATCGTCGTGAGCGCGGCGGCACCGGAGCCACCACCGGCGCTCGTCGCGCAACTCGCGGACGCCGGAAGGCTCGTGATCCCCCTCGGAGATCGGACCCTTCAGATGCTGACCGTGGTCACGCGCACGGCGGATGGCATTCGCCGGCGCGAGGTGTGCGCCTGCCGCTTCGTTCCGCTGGTCTCGCCGGTCGCCTTCGCCGAGTAGACGGGGCCGGCCTTTTGGGGCTCATCAGTCGACCGCCGGCGGGATCGCCCGGCCGCCAGCCCGCGCCGTCACGAGAGGAACTTGCGACCCTCTACCGGCGTATGGCTCGACGGTCTGGGACCGTGGGGCCTCCACAATCGGCCTGGAGCACCTGCACTGTCTGCACCTGAACGACTTGCACACGCCGTTCGCTTCCCGTCGCGACCGGCATGCGCTGATCGCCGAGGGTTTCCGCGGAGCGGCGCGGCCAGGGCACCCCGCGTGCTATACTTCGTCCTCATGAATCCCGCGCACCGGACGCTGCTCTGCCTTTGCCTCATCGTGCCGGTATCCCCGGCGGGTGCGCAAACGCGCGTCGGCCTCCGGACCGGGATCACGACAAGCTCGAGGCTGGTCCGCGACTCCCTTGGGACGGAGGCGGTCGAGTCACGGATCAATCCCGCCGCGGTGCTTGGCGTCCTGTTCGACACCCGGGTCCGTTCCGACATTCTGCTGGGCGCATCGATTGCGGTGGGCCGCAGCAATCTCGTCCGCCAGACGGTCGACGAAAAGGTCGCGATAGCCCGCCTGACGATTTGGCATCCGTCCATCAGCGTGGGCCACCCGCTCTCCCCATGGCTCGAAGGGCACGCACGTCTCGGCGTGTTGGTCTATCGCCCCGATCGACAGCTCGGCACGATCTTCGGCACCAGCGCTCCGACCGCGACGACTTACGGCGCCGTCGTGTCCGCGTCACGGCCGCTGGGCGGTCGCCTGCTCGGCAGTATCGATGTGGCGTACGACTATCATCGGTTCGGGACCACGACACTCCGCATAGCCGGCTTCGTCGGGGAAACCAGCGTGCATCGGCTGACCATTGGCGCGACGGTGCGCCATCGCAGGACCGATGATGGCAGTTAAGCCGATCGCCGCCGTCGTCGGGTGCGTACTGGCGGTCGTCGCCTGCGAGACTGCCACGGCGCCCGATCGGTCCGACAACTACTACAGCCGGTTGGCCCAGTCCGGCCTCCTCTTCCGCTGGCCGGCCAATCGCCTGCCGGTGCGATTCTGGGTGGACCCCGCGGCCGGGCCTGTGTCGCAATACGTGCTTGACGGGATCGGCGTGTGGGAGGCACAATTCCTCTACGGTGAATTCCGCGCCACCTTGGTAGCGGACGGCGCCACGGCGGACGTCCGCGTCCGCGTCGATGGCCAGACCCCACCGGCCGTGCCACTCACGGACGACGATCCCGTCTCGGCGTGCGACGGCGACACCGGCTTCGATACCACGGCGGTACAGATTACGGCGCCGTTCGAGATCACGCTGCGATGGAACTTCCTGAGACAGGATACGGATGTGGCCAACTGCCTTGCGCGAGTCACCCTGCACGAAATCGGTCACGCGTTGGGGCTTTTTGTGCACAGTGATTCCCCGGACGACCTCATGAATACGCAGGCGCGGGTTCGACAGCCGTCGTCTCGTGACCGGGCCACCCTCGAAATGCTGTACCATACCGCCCCCACGCTCGGCCCGCCGGAGCGGCCGCAACAATGAGACGGATCGTCCCGGCGTTGGCCCTCGCGGCGGCGGCGTGCTCGGAAGCGACCCTCCCGGTGCGTCCCGATCCGTACGGGTTCAGCATCGATTGCGGCAGGGATGGCGTCGGTTGTGCCGCGGGCGCCGGGGATATCCGATTGATCTTCCGCTGGCCGCGCCGCAGTCTCCCGGTGCGGATCTGGGCCGAAACGGCAGACCTGCGCGTGCACGCGGCAAACGGCATCCGGACCTGGATGGATGCCGGCCTGTACAGTGAGTTCGCCGGCGGACTCGTCGGCGATTCGCTCTTTGCGGACGTGCTGATCCGTGTCGGTGCGCCTGAGACCATCGTCAGAGTGGACGATGCACCGCTCGATTGCCGCGGGAACACCCCGCTCACGATCACGAGCGCCGACACGACGATGGCCCTCCCGTTTCACATCACGGTGCACCCCAGAATCGGGGCGAGCCCGGCGGATATCGACGGCTGCTTCACGATAGTCGTGATGCACGAGCTCGGTCATGCGTTGGGTCTGTTTCAGCACTCGACCGAGCCCGACGATCTCATGTACTTCAGCCCGCGGGTGAGCGTCCTCTCCCCGCGCGATCGCGCCACGTTCAACACGCTGTATCACATCGAGCCCACCGTGCGGGTCCCGGCAGGCCGCTAGCGCCTCTCCGCTCCCCATTGTGTTACGTTTCGGTGGTGCTTTTCGGACCGGCGTACTCCCGTTTTTCACACGACGACGACACGTTCACTATGGACACCACCGCGCCACACATCACGCCTGGGCTCGACGTGCGGGCGGAGGTCCACTGGAACCCGGGCCCCGCGACGCTCTACGAAGCGGCCATTCGGCGCGCGGAAGGACGGCTCGCCGCCGGCGGACCGTTCACCGCCAACACCACGCCGCACACCGGCCGGTCCCCCAACGACAAGTTCGTCGTTCAGGAGCCGACGACCGAAGGCGATATCTGGTGGGGCAAGGTCAACCAGGCCCTGAGTCCGGCGCAATTCGCCGCATTGCACGCGGACGTGTTGGATCACCTCGGCGCCCGCGAGCTGTTCGTGCGCGACGTGTTTGCGGGCGCGGATCCGTCCCGGCGCGTGCCCGTCCGATTCGTCACGGAAAACGCGTGGCACGCGCTGTTCGTCTACAACATGTTCCTGAGACCGACCGTTGCCGAACTCGACGCGTTTGCGCCGTCCTACACGGTGTTGCATGCGCCCGAGATGCAGGCGGATCCCGCCAGACACGGCACGCGCAGCGGCACGTTCATCGCGCTGAACCTCGCGGAACGACTGGTGTTGATCGGTGGTACGCGTTACGCCGGGGAAATGAAGAAGTCCATCTTCACCGTGCTCAACTACGTGTATCCCAAGCAGGGCGTGTTGTCGATGCATTGCTCGGCCAACGTCGGTGAGGAAGGCGACGTGGCGCTCTTTTTCGGTCTCTCCGGCACCGGCAAAACCACGCTGTCCGCCGATCCGAGCCGCGGCTTGATCGGTGACGATGAGCATGGGTGGAGCGACGAAGGCGTCTTCAACTTCGAAGGTGGGTGTTACGCGAAGGTGATCCGCCTTTCTCCTGAAGGGGAGCCGGAAATCTACGCCACCACGCGCATGTTCGGGACCGTACTCGAAAACGTCGTGCTGGACGAGGAGACGCGGGAAGTCGACCTCGACTGCAGCGATGTCACGGAGAACACGCGCGCCTCCTACCCCATTCACGCCATTCCCAACCACGTACCGGGCGGGCGTGCCGGGCACCCGTCCACCATCGTCTTCCTGACGGCGGATGCCTTCGGCGTGCTCCCGCCGATCGCCCATCTGACGCCCGAACAGGCGATGTATCATTTCCTCGCGGGGTATACCGCCAAGGTCGCGGGTACGGAGCGGGGCGTAACCGAGCCCCAGGCCACCTTCAGCGCCTGTTTCGGGGCGCCGTTTCTGCCCATGCACCCCAGTGTGTACGCCGGCATGCTCGGCGAGCGCATTGCCGCTCACGGCGTGAAATGCTGGTTGGTCAACACCGGCTGGACCGGCGGACCCTACGGCGTGGGACACCGCATGCCGCTGCGATACACCCGCGCGATGGTGCGGGCGGCGCTCGAAGGACAACTCGACGATACGCCGACGCGCGACGATCCCGTGTTCGGACTCCGCATCCCGATGTCCTGCCCACACGTTCCGGTGGAATCACTCGATCCGCGATCGACGTGGCGCGATCCGGCAGCGTACGATGCGCAAGCACAGCGCATGGCAGCGATGTTCCGCGAGCACTTCGCGACGTTCGCGGACCAGGTCGACGACGCGGTGCGCGCCGCCGGCCCGAAGGCATGAGACACCGTGCCCGCCGGCGGTTACGACGTCGTCCGAGACCCACTCTGGAATAACATCGGGATCGATCACCAGGCGCTCGCGGTCCTCGATACGGAGCCGTTCCAGCGCCTGCGCTACGTGCGCCAACTCGGCCACGCCTTCCTCGTCTATCCCGGAGCCACCCACACCCGCTTTGAACACGCCCTCGGCACCTATCATCTCGCACGACGTGCGCTGACGGTTCTGGCTGAGCGCGGCCAACTCGATGCGGTGCCACCGGACGAGTTGACGCTCACCCGGCTCGCCGCACTCCTGCACGACATCGGCCATTACCCGTTCTCCCACGCGCTCGAAGAAGCCGGCCTGGCGTCGCACGAAACGCTCGCACGACGGCATCTTGATCATCCGCAGCTAGCCGCCGTACTGGACCAGGTCGGGATCCCGGACATCACCACGCGCCTCACGGACCTCATCAGCGGACGAGGATCATCCGGCCTGCGAGGACTCATTTCGGGCGCGCTCGACCTCGACAAGATCGACTACCTGACCCGCGATGCGCGCATGAGCGGCGTTCCCTACGGTACCGTCGATGTCGACCGACTCCTGCACGCGTTCACCCTGATTGGCGAAGGGAGCGAACGCACGGTCGGCATCCACGAGAAGGGGGTCAGCGCACTCGAGTCACTGCTTTTTGCCAAGTACCAGATGTACCGCAACGTCTACTGGCACCACGCCGTGCGCAGCGCCACCACGATGTTCAAGCGGCTGGTGCGCTCGTCGATCGCCCAAGGGATGATCGACGTCGACTGGATCGCCGAGAGCACCGATGAAGCGTTGATGGAGCGCCTGAGGAGCCTTCCCGATCCCGGGCTCGCGGAGCGGCTACGCGCGCGTCGGCTGTACAAACGCGTCCTGGATGTCCCGGCGAGCGACCTGCCCCTGGACGCCGGTCGCTGGGTCGCGGAGGTACCGGACCTGGTGGAACAGGTCGAAGATCGACTGGCAGAGGAATCAGGCCTCGAACGGGGCGAACTGCTGCTCGATTTCCCCGCGAAGCCGGCGATGCTTGCGGGCGATATCCAGGTCCTGCGACGCGATCACTCGGTCGCACCGGCACGGCTCGAGATCCTGAAGGTGGCCGACGAATTGCACGCCGCCGCCCGCCGGCTCCGCATCTATGCGGCGCGCCCGGTGCCCGTGCAGGCCTCCCGGATCATCGCGTTGGTTGAACTCGCCCCGGATGACATCACGCGCGTCGTGGCGCGGGAACACGCCTTGTTGTCGTAGCGCGACGTCAACCAGGACATCGGTACATTAGTACGGGTACGTGTTTTCACCGCAGAGAGAGCAGAGAAACCACCCTCGACCGCACGTTCGACCAACTGCCTCTCTGCGGTCTCAGCGTGCTCTGCGGTGAAGACGACGCGGTGAGAGCGTTACGGTATTTGTGCCGCATGTGCTAGCCGCTGGGCGCGCCGGCGGACTCCGACCCACCCGCATCAGCCAATTCAGACGCGATACCGCGATAGTAGCGCGCGTCCTCGGGCCTCCCGGCCTGATCCATCGAGACGGCACACACTTCCAGCGCGTAGAGAATGGGACCGAGCTGCCGCGCAGCCACGGCGCCGACCGCGTCGCGGTTCGGCCCGGCTGTCACACCCCGGTCTCGAGCGTGGGGCGGTCATCGCGGACGGTCTCGACGCCATCGATACGCACCGCGATCACCGTGATGTTGTCGAGACCGCCACGATGGTTCGCTTCGTTGATGAGCGCCTGCGCCAGCGCCTCGGGATTGCGGGACGAAAGCAGCATGTTGTGGAGATCGGGATCGTCCACCATCCCCGTCAACCCATCGGAGGCGAGCACGAAGATGTCGCCGGCGCGGAGCGATCCCACGTACGTGTCGGGCGCGACATCGTTATTCGCGCCGACACAGCGGGTAATCACGTTGCTGTAAGGATGAGTCCGGGCCTCTTCGGGAGACAGGTAACCCGCATCGACCTGTTCCTGCACGTACGAATGATCCTTGGTGAGTTGCGTCAACTCGGAATCCCGCAGCAGATACGCGCGGCTGTCGCCAACCTGCCCGATCAGATACCGCTGTCCGTTCAGGACCAGCGCGGTGGCGGTCGTGCCCATCCCGCGCTTGTCGTGCTCGGTCAGCGTGCGCTCGAAGATGGACGCGTTGGCTTGGCGAATGGCCTCGCGCATGCGAGCCGCCGCCGGTTCCTCTCCCACGCCGCGAATGTCGCCCAGTTCCTCGGCGATGATCCGCACGGCCATCTCACTCGCCACTTCGCCGGCCGCGTGCCCGCCCATACCGTCGGCCACGATAAACACCGCTCGCTCATCGACGATCAGGTAACTGTCTTCATTTCCCGATCGAACGATGCCGACATCGGTGAGGCCGGCGGACGTGAATTGCACGGGCAGCGCCAAGTTATTGATCCGGTGGCAGTTTGATAGCCGAGATCATTCGCGTGGATCCGCCCGTATTGGGCTGATCTTCATCGGCCGGCTCGAAGAACGCGCGTACCTCACCGAACCGGACGAGCGCTCCGGGCGCAAGCGGGGCCTCCGGCTCAATGAGTTCGCCGTCGACGTAGGTCCCGTTCGTGCTACCCGCGTCGACCACGACCCAAATCCCCTCCCGCCGTTGGAACTTGGCATGCACGGTGGACACGCTGTCGTCCGGGATGACCAGGTCGTTGTAGTCCGCGCGCCCCACGTTAGCGAGTGGCACCCGAATCGGTAAGCGCTGCCCCTTCATGCTGCCGCTGCGAATCACCAGGTACGCGAGCGGGCGTCCCGAACCGCTGGAACGGCCGCCCGCCACGACTGGCTGCACCGCCGGGGGCGGGGCCGGGGGCGGGGCCGGGGCCGGCGCCACGGGCGCCGCAGCCGGTGGGGGGTGGGGCGGAGCCGGGGTCGGCGCGATCGGGACCGCCGCAGCCGGCGGGACGGGCGCGGCCGCAGGTGGCGGAGGGGTCGCCGGAGGGGCCGGCATCGGGGGCAATCCCGCCTGCCCCTCCCCCGGGACCCCGTGCATGGTATCCGCCAGTCGCCGTTCCGCGCCGGCTGGCGGCGGCACCGCCGGGGGCGGGGGCGGCGGCGGGGGTGGCACATCCGCCTTGTCGGCATAGAAGCGGAACTCGTGGTCGCCCACGCGGATGACATCCGCGCGTGCAAGCAGGTGCTGCTCCTTGATGCGCTCGCCGTTCACGAACGTCCCGTTCGTGCTTCCGTCGATGACCAGGTACCCTTTGGGCGAGACAATGACCTCCGCGTGGCGCCGCGACACCGCCTTGCTCGTGACCACCACGTCGCACCCGGCCTCACGCCCAATGACCATCGAAGCCCCGGTGATGGTGTACTCCCGGCCGTCGGTCAGACTGACGAGGCGACCACCGGTTCCCGCCGTCGGCGCGCGCGCACCGGTCGGCTTCTTGGCACTCGCCATGAGGGCCGGGTTCACCGCCTGCACGTATTGCGTGCTCCCGCTCCGCCGCTCGTCCACGAACAGCAGTTCGTGCGCGGCGATCTCCACCTTGTCACCGTGCAACAGCGGCGTCGGCTGCGGACCCAGTTTGACACCGTTGATCATGATGACGGCCGCGTCGTTCGCCCGCCGGATCGACACCGAACCGTCGTCCGCCGTCCGCAACATCGCGTGACCGGGCTGGACCCCTTCTCCCGCAAGCGTAATCGTGGCGGACGGATCCGCGCCGACGATCGACTCCCCGGGGGGAATCGGTCGACGTTCACCGCCTATCTCTAGAAACGCCATTGGACTACGTCCTGAAGCAAAGGGAGATTCTGAAAAAGGTAGTGTTCGCCTTTGTGCCGTGCAACCGACCTCACGGGGTGGCGACTTCCTCGCCTCGGACCTCCGCCAGCTTCAGCCACCGCCAGAACACCGCGGAGCCGAAACCGACGGTCAGGTAGCTCACCATAATGCGCCACAGCAGGATGTAGGACGGCATGAGGTCCCGGGGAACATAGATCGACATCACCGCGGCCGAGAGGATTTCGGCGAGCCCCGACCCGCCCGGCGTGGGCGCGAAATACAGCAGGAAGGAAATCAGCGTTTGCAGGAGCAGCACCTCCAGGAACGGCGCGGGAATCCCCAACGCCTGCAGCACCACGTAGCCGGCAAGCAGTTTGTTGGCGTGCGCCGCCGCCGACAGGACGACCCCGGCCACGAGCGTGCCGATGCCCCGGATCCCTCGAAAAGCCACGATCGCCTGATGGGCCCGGTCGATCCCGCCATCCCACCGCTCCACGCGTTCGGCCCAGGCCGCGCGACCTCGGCGACGCAGCAACGCGCTGAGCCATCGCACCAGCACGCCGGCAATACTCGGGAAGCTCATCAGCAGGATGATGAACAGGCCGATGCCGACGAATCCGCCAAGACTCAGTCGGAATAGGTCGTACAAGTCGACCGCCTGGCCGATGATCCCATGCTGCCGCAGAGAACGTCCCGCCCCGAACACGATGGCCAGGGGCCCGGCAATCGCAAAAAAGATGACGGTGGCCACGAAACTCATCAGGCCGGCCACCATGGCCTCGGGAAGCGGCGTGCCGTAACGCGTCAGCGTATACACCATCATCGGTCCGCCGCCGGTCTGAGACGGCGTGAGGTAGCTGGCCCACGTGTTGAGCCCGCCGGCCAGGACCGCGCCTCGAAGCGACTGACGGGGATGCAGATGGCGGCTCAGGATGTACAGGCGCAGACCACCACCGAACCAGTCGAGCGACGCCAGCGCGACCCCCACCGCCAGCCACCGGAAATCCACCCCGATGAGGGCCCGGAGGAACCGGTCCAGGTTGTTGCCGTACAAGAGCAACGCCACGAACCCGACCAGGGATATCGCGGCGAACACCTCGAGACCCCTACGAACGAGTCGTGGAGTGAGCGCGGGAGCCGTCATGGGGAACCGCATCTTACGGCGCGACAGGATACTTCGTCAACACGCCCCGACCGGCCCGATTGCGACCCGGAACGGGATCCATGCATCCTTTCGCGTGGACAGTCTCACACGCCCAATCCTCCGCAGGAGGCTATCAGCTTTGTCTTCCACCACATCCGCCGGATGGGCCCTCGCCATGGGCCTGATGTTCGCGGCGCCGGCCGCTGCCCAAGTGCGCACCATCCGTCTCACCAACCCGGACCTGACCGTCGCAGAAGCGTTCAGCATGCTCCAAGGTCTCCGCGAGATGCCGGACGGGCGTCTCCTGTTGGCCGACCCGCTCGGCCAGGCGTTCATCCGGCTGGATCCGCGTACCGGGCGGGCGGACACGCTCGGCAGGGTGGGCGCCGGACCAGCCGAATACAGCCAGCCCGACGGCCTGTTTGCCCTGCCAGGAGACTCGACCCTGCTGGTGGACCTCGGGAACACACGGCTCACCACCATCGGACCCGATGGGGGGTTCGGCCCGACGATGCCCATTGCCCAGGGAGACCCCTCAGGCCCCGGACTCGGCGGCATGATGCTGGTGCTGCCCCAGGGTACCGACCGCCAGGGCCGGATCTATTTCCAGGCATCCGGTTTTGGCGGTCCCAGGGGCCCCCCGGACTCGGTCAAGGTCATACGATTCGATCGGGCAACCAGCAGGTTCGATACCGTCGCCACCCTCAAGGCGCAGGAATTCTCCCAGTCCACGCGCGGGGGTCCGAACAACCAAAACGTCTTGATCCAGCCGGTCCCCTTCTCGCCGCGCGACGGATGGGCGGCGGCGCAGGACGGTAGCATCGGGGTCGTGCGCACGAACGGCTACTACGTCGAGTGGATTCAGCCCGACGGACAGGTCACGCGAGGACCGCAAGTCGCGTTCGAGCCGGTGCGGATCCGCGCCGCTGACCGAAAGGAATGGGCCGACCAGCGAAGCGGCGGCCTGAGAATCGCTATGGAGATCAATAACGGGCGGATGTCCATGGGGCGCGGCGGCGGCGGCGGGCGTGGGGGTGGCGGCAACGAAGACGGCCTCGACAACCTCCCCTGGCCGGAGGTCAAGCCCCCGTTCAACCCCGCCGGGGTTCGCGCCGATCCCAATGGGAACCTCTGGGTCGAACGGTCCGTGCCTGCCGGCCAGCCCCGTACCTATGACGTGTTCGACGCCGCGGGCGCCCTCACGGTGCAGGTCATCCTGCCGCAAGGGCGCGCCGTCGTGGGCTATGGCAAGAACACGGTCTACGTCGTCTGGCGCGACGAATTCGATCTGCAGTACCTCGAGCGCTATCGCATCGAGACCTGAGCCAAACCTGGCTCGACGTGACGCGGCGCCGGGACCCGGCTCGATGGTTCCGGCGCCGATGTCTTGTACCGCGCCCGACCGCGCGGCTAGCTTCCACCCATGCCAGGGACGATCACCGTCCAGAATGCTTCCCAACACAATCTGAAGGGCGTCACCGTGGAGATCCCGCGGCGTGCGCTGACGGTGGTCACCGGTCCATCCGGTTCGGGGAAGAGTTCGCTGGCGTTCGATACGCTGTACGCCGAGGGCCAGCGGCGGTATATCGAATCGCTGTCGACCTATGCGAAGCAATTCCTCGACCGGATGCCCAAGCCCGCGGTCGATCGATTGGACGGCATCTCACCCGCCGTCGCGATCGAGCAGAAGAACCCGACGACGTCCAGCCGGTCCACCGTCGGGACCGCCACGGAGATCTACGATTTCCTCCGCCTGCTCTGGGCCCGGGTCGGCCGGCCGTTCTGCCATCGGTGCGGTGAACCCGTCGTGATCGACTCACCGAGCTCCGCCGCGCAGAAGGTGGTGGAGCGCTTCGGTTCCGATGACGTGTCGATCGCGTTCCCGCTTCCCCGCTCCACCGACTCCACCCATGAACTCATCGCCGAGAACCTCGCGGCGCTCGGGTTCGTGCGCGTGTCGATCGGACCGGCGGAACACCTTCGCGACGTGTGGCGTCTCGATGCGCTGCCGGACGGGGTCAGGCTCGATCGGGATGACGTGCGGGTCGTGGTCGACCGGATCCGCGCGACCGCGAGGTCCCGCCAGCGCATCGCTGAGGCCATCGCCACGGCGTTCGCCGAAGGCGAAGGGCTCGCGTTCGTCGCCAGCGACGCCGTACGACTCCGTTTCTCACAACACCCGCGCTGCCTCGCGTGCGGGACCGCGAGCCCGCGTCTCGCGCCACCGCTGTTTTCCTTCAACAATCCGGCGGGTGCCTGTCCTGGCTGCAACGGATTCGGCGCGCTCCTCGAGTACGACGAGTCGCTCATCGTCCCGAACCCTGCCCGTACGCTGGCCGAGGGCGCGCTCGATCCGTGGACCAAACCGCGCTATACGGGACGCCGGCGGATCCTGCGCAACTGTGCGCGCGCGCGCGGCATTCCGATGGATGTCCCCTGGCACGGCCTGAAGGTCGCCGACCGGCGATTCCTGCTGCACGGGAAGGGCGGGAGCTTCCTGGGGGTCCTGCCGTTTCTGCGCCGGCTCGAGCGCAAGCGCTACAAGCAGTACATCCGGGTATTCCTGCGGCAGTACCAGCGGGCGCTGACCTGCCCCGCCTGCCAGGGGTCGCGCCTCCGTCCCGAGGCCCTCGCGGTACGGGTCGGCGCCGACTCGATCGGCGTCGTCGGCGCCATGACGGCCGACGACCTCGCCCGGTGGCTCGACGCCCTCGCCCTGACGCCGTTCGAAGGGCAGGTCGCCGCAACCATTCTGCGGGAGATCGCGTCGCGCGTGGCGTTCCTGCGGGACGTTGGCCTTGGGTACCTCGGGCTGGCCCGCCTTACCCGGACGTTGTCGGGTGGCGAGGCGCAACGCATCGCGTTGTCAAACGCCTTGGGATCGAGTCTGGTCGACGCGCTGTATGTGCTGGACGAACCCTCGATCGGGCTGCACGCGCGGGACATCGACACGTTGCTCGACCTGCTGCGGCGGCTCCGCGACATGGGTAACACCGTGGTGATGGTTGAGCACGATCTCGCCGCGATACGCGCGGCCGACCACATGATCGAATTGGGTCCGGGTGCGGGCGAGCACGGGGGGGAACTCGTGTTTTCCGGCTCGGTCCGCGACGCGGCGGCGGCGGGCACGCTGACCGGTCGCTACCTGGGCGGCCAACGGGCCATCCCGATGCCCGGGCAGCGGCGCCGCGCCGGACCGCGCTGGCTCGAGGTGCACGGGGCACGGCTGCACAACCTCGACGGTATCGACGCCACGGTGCCGCTGGGAACGCTTACCGTCGTCGCGGGCGTCTCGGGTTCGGGCAAGTCGACGCTGGTACACGACGTGCTCTACCGCCAACTCGCGCAACGGCTCAGGGGCGCCCATGGTGCCAAGGAACACCTCGGCGAGGCCGTCGGCAGCGTCAGCGACCTCCGCGGCTGGCAGGCACTCGACGACGTCGTGTTGATCGATCAGTCACCGATCGGCCGCTCCCCGCGGTCCAATCCGATCACCTATATTCGCGCGTTCGATGAAATCCGAAAGCTGTTCGCCGACCAGCCCCTGGCGCGCGCCCGCGAGTACGACGCGGGCACGTTCAGTTTCAATGCGGTGCACGGCGGGCGGTGTCGCCTGTGTGAGGGCGCCGGGCACCTCCAGGTCGAGATGGTGTTCCTAGCCGACGTGTTCGTCCCCTGCGACGCGTGCAACGGCACGCGGTTCGAGCGCGAGGTGCTCGACGTGCGCATCAAAGGCCTGTCGGTGGCGGACGTGCTCGGGTTGTCGGTCGAACAGGCCATGAGCCGGTTCCGCCATCAGGCGCGCCTGGGGAAAGCGCTGTGGCAACTCCAACAGGTTGGGCTGGGGTACCTGCGGCTGGGACAGCCGGCGACCACCCTGTCGGGCGGAGAAGCGCAGCGGCTCAAGATCGCGCGGCAGTTGATCGGCGCCGGCAAACGCGCCGGACATCGGCTGTACCTGCTGGATGAGCCAACCACCGGGTTGCATCTGGAGGATATCCGCAGTCTCCTCAAGGTCCTCGATCGATTGGTGGATGCCGGACACACGGTCGTGGTGATCGAGCACCATCTCGACGTCATCAAGCATGCGGACTGGGTCATCGACATGGGACCCGAAGGCGGCGAGGGCGGCGGCAACGTCGTGGCGGCGGGCCCGCCGGAAACCATCGCCGACGCGGACACGCACACCGCACGATTCCTGCGAGCCGCGCTCGCCACGCCGGCCAAGAGCGCGTAGCCGTTGACCTCCCCCGCTTGCCGCGCGACATTAGGCTCCATGCTTCGGACCACCCCGCACCTGCTCCTGCTTGCCGCGCTGATCACGTCCATCCCAGCCGTCGCGCAACAACCGGAGGGGGTGGTCACGACCGGCACCGTCAGCTATCGGCTGCGACCGGGCGACGTGCTGATGATCCGGGTGTGGGGTCGTGAGGAATTCTCCGGACAGTTCCAGGTTGACGAAAACTGGACCATCCAGTATCCGGTGCTCGGCGAGTTCACGGTGCGCGACCTGACGGTCGGTGACGTGCGCGACCAGGTCCGTCAGGGACTCGAGACCCTCTTCCGTTCACCCTTCGTCACGGTGACGCCGCTCTTCCGGATGGCCGTCCTCGGACATGTCCGGAACCCGGGGCTCTACACGGTCGACCCCACGTTGAGCGTGATCGACGTCGTGGCACTGGCCGGTGGTCCGGCATCCGGTGGCAACATGAGCCGGATCCGTCTCCTGCGTGGCGGGAGCGAGACCGAGATCGACTTCGCGCAGGCGAGCCTTCGCGGGCGGACGCTCGCCGAAGTCGGCGTGCGTTCCGGCGACGAGATCATCGTGCCACGCAAGTGGTTCACGCGGGAAGACGTGCTGCTGCTGTTGGGTTTCACCCAGGTCCTGCTCTCGATCGCGATCTTCTTCAATACCATCTAGGGCCGGCGCGCCGCGCGCTTGAAACTGCCCCCGCCCCTGGTTACACTCGGGGTTCAGCATCAGTTGTTTTTCCCGAGTAGCTCAGTTGGTAGAGCAGGCGGCTGTTAACCGCCGGGTCGGGGGTTCGAGTCCCTCCTCGGGAGCCATTTGTTCCAGTCTTCGAACCGCTGGGGGTTTGGTAACCCGTACCAGACCTCCACGGTTCGTCGATCATGGACCAGCACCTTCTTCACCAGCCGGTGGAGGAGGTGCTTCTTTTGCGGGTTCGGGCCTTCGGCCATGACCCGCTCGAAGTTCTCCACGAGGGACGCGAGCATGTCCCGGTCGACGGCCGGCAGCTCCAGCCTCTCCCGCCGGGCCTCGAGGTCGCGCTTCTCGGCCTCCAGCTCCTCCAGCCGGGTGCGCAGGTCCCGGACCTTCTCGTTGCAGAGCTCCGCTTTCAGCGTCCCCGCCTCGAACGCCTCGAAGTAGCGGTCCATGGCCGTCTGGGCCTTCGCGGCCTGCGCCTCGATCTTCCCGATCTCCTTCTCCAGAATCGGCTTCTCGGTGCCGAGCCGCTTGTTCGCCTCCGCCCAGATGCGGGCCATGAACTGCTCGTCCCGGAACATCGCCTTGATGTCCTCGGTGACCGCCGCTTCCAGGAGCTCGGCCCGCACGTAGTCCTGCTCGCAGTCGTGGTCGTTGAAGCGCTTCGAGCAGACGTAGTACGGGACGTAGACGCCCTTCTTGTTGCCGCCGCCTCCGAACATGTGGCTCTTGCAGCGCGCGCACTTGATGACGCCGGTAAGGAGCCGCTCGTCGCCGTTGTGCCACTGGCGTCCCTTCAGGTCCTCGTGCCGTTCCTGGAGGACCTCGTTCGCCTTCTCGAAGAGCACCTCCGATACGAGCGGGTCGTGCTGGCCCTCGTAGAGCACCTCGCGCCAGCGGATCTTGCCCACGTAGACCGGATTCTTGAGCATGTAGAGGACGACGCGCCGGCCCCACTTCCGGCCGTTGCGGTTCCGGTGGCCGGCCTCGTTGAGCTGGTTGCAGATCGCCGACGCGCCCTCCTTCCCGAGGGCGTACATCTTGAACATCTTGCGGACGATGAGCGCCTCGTCCTCGTGGACGACCAGGCCCTTCTCCGCTTCGAGCGTGAAGCCGTAGGGCACGTTGCCGCCCACGAAGTTTCCGCCCTTGGCCTTCTTCTCCATCCCGACCTTCGTCCGTTCGACGATGGTCGCGTGCTCGAACTCTGCGAAGACGCCGAGCATCTGGAGCATCATCTTCCCGGCGGCGTTGGCGGTGTCGAACGGCTCGGTGATGCTCTTGAGGACGACGCCGTACTTCGTGAGCTCGTCCACCATCTGGGCGAGTTCGCGGACCTTGCGGGAGAGGCGGTCCACGCGGAAGACGAGGAGCGTGTTGAACGCCTGGGCCTCGGCGTCGTAGAGCATCTCCTCGAGGCCCGGCCGGTTCATGTGGGTGCCGGACTCGGTGTCGCGGTAGATCTTGTGGAGCTTCCAGTCGTCGTCCCACTGCGCCTTGCAGAAGGCCTCGAGCCGCTCCTTCTGCGCGCCGAGCGAGTACTTCTGGTGGTCCTCGTCGGTCGAGATGCGGGTGTAGAAGGCGATCCGCGGCGGATCGCGCTTTTCGTCACGCATGGCGTTCCGCCCCTTCCACGGTCAGCAGTTCCACGCCGGCGGCGCGAACCTCTCGCAGGATGATCTCCAAGACCGTCTCGCTCCGGGCGAGACGGGCGACGTCGCGCACGACGACGCGCCGGATGCGGCCCCGGCGGAGATCGGCCAGGAGGCACCGCAGCGCCGGCCGGTCGGCATCCAGGCCGGACCGCCGGGCGTCGGCGTAGACGGCCGCTTTCCCGGCGTCCTCGACGAGGCCCAGGACCTCACGGACCTGATCGCGACAGGCCGTCCCGGCGGCGTCATCGGCGGCCGTCCGGGCGTAGACCGCGTCCATCGGCGCCGGAGGCCCCGGGGTCGGCCGCGTCTGTAACCTGTTGAACTCGCTCATGTTACGCACGTCTCCCACCTGACACCCTTACCTCCGGGTGCGCCCCGAAGCAAGGCAATCACCAGTCTTTCCAAGGCCTTACGGCCAGGTCTCTCCTACGGGGAAAGGCCCGCCTTGGACGGCCCGTGGGGACGAACCACGGAAAGCTGAACGCACAGCTTGACGACCTAACGGTCGTTAGGTATACTCCATGCTTCGGTCTCTGAACCCCGAACCACAGCGTCTCGAGGCCGGCCTCCGGCAACGATCCGCCGGGACCGGCAGGAGTAGACCTATGCCCAGAACAACGGATCTCAGCCCGCGCCAGCGGGAGACCTTGGAGTGGGTGAAGAACTTCATCCAGGAGCACGGGATGCCGCCGACCGTGCGCGAGATCGGCGACGCGTTCGGCATCAAGAGCTCCAGCGTCTTCGACCTGCTCAAGGCGCTTGAGCGGAAGGGCTACATGCGGCGGGGCGAGCTAGGAGCCCGCTCCCTCATCATCGAGAACCTGAGCGCGCCCGACGAAAGCGGGTGCGCGGAAATCCCTGTCGTGGGGCGCATCCCCGCCGGTCAACCCATCGAGGCTATCGAGCACGACTGTGGGACCGTTGCGGTGAGCAAGGATGTCCTTCGCGGCGGTGATGCCTTCGCCTTGAAGGTCGAAGGCAACAGCATGGTGGAAGCTGGCGTCCTCGACGGCGACTACGTGATCGTGCGGAAGCAGGAGACCGCCGACGATGGCGACATCGTGGTGGCGCTCATCGAGAACGAGGCCACGCTCAAGCGTCTCTACCGCGAGAGCGGCGGCGTCCGCCTCGAGCCGGCCAACCGGAACATGGCCCCCATCCACGTGACGTCCGGCGAGTTCAAGATTCAGGGCAAGCTGGTGAGCGTGGTGCGAATCATGACCACCGGGGGCTCGGTAGAAAAGCCATTAGGCGGCCAGTAGGTGCGGTGATGGACCTCAAAGCGATGCCAGTCGTGTTCACCCCGGACAACGAACCCTATCTCGGGCGGAATCTGCTATTCCACTTTGATCAGATCGTCAGTTCCCTGATGGAGCAGAATGCCGTCACGGCGCCCAGCTCCCATGCCAGCGCGCTCACCGACCATCAACGCATGGCCTGCCAGGTCATTCCTCAGGCGATCAGCATCGCGCTGTCGATTCGTGAGCTCATTCGGCAGGGCTACCTGTTCGGTGCGCATGTCCTCGTGAGGGCTTTGGTCGAACGTGCGGCTATCCTGCTTTACCTCCACCTGTACCCGGAGGAGATCGACCGTTGGAACCGGGGCTGGCATCAGCAAGACGCACCAGGCTTGGCGAAGATGTTCGACGCCATTCAAGCGAAGCAGCAACGGGACCCTGCGGTTCGCGGACGCGATCTGACGGCATCCATGAACAGTCTGTTGCACGCGAAGCCTGACTCCGCTCCCTGGAACTTGGTGTCGCTAGGCGAGAAGGGACTCGGACATGCAGTGTCTAAAATCCTGAACCGTCCTGAGCTTTGCGACGAGCTCTGTGCAAACGTGATCCCGTGGATCGCCGTCGTTCAAGGCATGATGGCGGCGTACTTTCCTCATGAGCCAGCCACTTAACCGGTTGGAAAGGAACTAAGCCGTGGGCAGGCATCGCACCTTCAACTCGGACCGCTTCTTGGACAAGTTCCAGGGGCGGGAACCTCTGATCCGCGGCTACGTGGGGATTTGGGACGGCCGCCTCGAGTTGGATGGTGCAAAGCTCGACGTTCCCGAGTTCAAGGAGTTCCTCGTCAACGGGGACGGCGACGGAAAGGACGAGCTGCTCGAGGGATTGTATCGGGCCTACGACCTCTGCTCGGAGCGCGGCCACGAGGATCTGGTCGCAGCGTGCGGGGATTTCAATTACGACCCCGATCCCAAAGAGGAGCTTCCGGTCGAGTGCCTGAGCCTAAAGGTACGCGTCGAAAACGAGGACGCCTTCAACCTCGCCTACGACCGGAACACCGTGTGGCTGGCCGAGCGCTTCTCCCTCTATCGGGGGAAGGCAGCCAAGGGCATCAGTGATCCGGCGGCGGCTGCCGACCGGTTCCAGAAGAAGCTCGGGGAATTCTTCAAGGACGACAAAAAGAGCGACCGGGTCTTGGTGCGCCAATACCGGGAGGGGGACTACGTCAACTTCATCGTGTACCACGAGAAGCGCACCCAGGCGCAACTCATTTTCAAGGGGACCAAGACCAGGCCCAAGGTCTCGCCGACGGTCCTTCGCCCTGCCCAGCAGGACTTCATCAGCTACAACGTCAAGACCGGCCAGGTCGAAATCGAGGCGCGGTTCGAGAAGGAGGAGGGCGCCCTGCGGAAACACTTCGCGGAGTGTTGTCTGGGCGATGCCGACTTCTTCGAAGGTGCCGATGCGGCGAACCGCGTCAACCTGGCCAAGATCGCCGAGGAGGACTTTGCGCTGCCGGTGGACGAGGGCAACAACGCCGCGCTGGTCGAACTTCACTTCAGCCTGAAGCAGCAGCACGGTCCCTCCTTCAGCATCCGCTCGAAGAGCGTCCTTGAAACCCTCGAGAAGAACTACCTGCGCAAGAGGCTGGACGGCGACATGATCCGGCGCGCGGTGTTCAAGATCACGTTCCCCGACGACAAGCGCGGGAAGCGCGTCGAGCTCGCCGGGACGAACAAGGTCAAGTTCAAGCGGGCCACCCACGCCGAGGAGGTTTTCCGATACTTGAGGGACTGGAAAGTTGTCCGTGACTGAATCGCTGCTCGGCTTCATTCTCGCCCGACTCGACCAGGTGGGGAGCCCTCTTTACCTCCACCGGGAGCTGGAGCGATTCCCGTCCGAGGAACTGAAGGCGCTGTTGTCTTCGGGCATCCTCCGTGAGACGTCGAGAGCGGAGAGGGTCGGCGACCTGATAGTCCGCCAGACGGCCAAGGGGCTCTTCGGCGTAGCCGACGAGGACGAGTTCTTCCAGCCTGTCCCGCTAGTCGAGGACGACGTTCGTCAGTACGAGGTCGTCGTGTCGAAGGTCATTGACCGCATCCGCCGGGCCAACGACCTAAAAGGAGTCCCCGTCGAGAACGGAAAGCGGCTCTTCCTCGTGGGAGAGCGGGTCCTTCCGGGCCGTCAACGTGCGGACGTGTACCTGTCCTTGGAAAACCACGATCCGGGGGACTTCATGTCCATCTGCAAGAAGGTCCACCCGACAAATCCCCGCCCCGTGGTCATGCTTGTGCCCAGGCCCATTCCGCTGTCCGTGGAAAGCGTCCAGCTGCTGAGAAGTTGGGATGTGTTTGTCGCTCCGCTCACTGCACATCTGGACGGAAAGCGCTGGGCACTGCCCTGGGACCAGATTCTGAAGAGGAGCGTAGAGCCGGCAGCGGGGCAGGAATCAGCCCAGAAGGTCTACTGCCATGTCATCGCCTCCGAGGGCACACGCTCCTTGGACAAGGCCCAGTACGAGAAACTCGTGAAGACCCGAAATCAGTTCGCCATGTTCCTCGACGGCATGACCCGAGAGGCGATCTGTCGGGATGACAAGAACAAACCGCGCACCGCGAAGCTCACGTCAAGGGAACTTGCGATTCTGGGCGACTACATCAGAGCGGGCAAGGCCGTGCGACCATATGCCACGACGACGGGAGGCAACTCCTCCAGCTCGGAGGCTGCGCGCAGACTCTTCGAAAGTGCGCGCAAGAAAGTGGACGTGAAGCGCGGTCGTTATGAGTACCGCGCCTTCCGTCTCCTCAAGAACCCAACTGATCCAAAGCTGAACTCCTTCGAGTTCCTGCCACCCGACGATCTGAAGTACTGCGTGATCCTTCCCGCCTGACGGCGAAGCGCCTAGCGCTTCGCTCCCTTCTCGCTCGCGTCTCGCTCCATCCTCGTTCCCCATCCGCATGATTGAGGTCAGAGCGGCCAACAAGGTCGCCTGACCTTTTTTGTTGTGCGGAAAGGAGGTGAGCGCGTGGAGAAGGAATGGCGCTGCAAGGAGTGTGACACGCTCCTCGGCGTTGAACGCGGAGCGCGGCTGCACCTGCGTTACAAGCAGGCGCAGTACGTCGTGGACGGCGGCGACTACAGCGTGATCGCCGTCTGCCGCAATTGCTCCACCGTCAACGAGCGAAACGGAACGCAGGGACCGCCGCAGCCCGTCGCTGCGAGCGGGTAACAGGACCAACTCAAGAACCATGAGGCGCATGACGCCCTAACGCAGGCCAATCGAGGCGACTGACGCCCGGCCGGAAGGCAGGGCGTCATGGCAAGTCCCTCGAGGGATCGCGAGCGTGAACGGCTTGAACAGGAACTCAAGAACGAAAAGTACCAGAGGCTCCTCATGAAGCTGCACCGGGAGGAGCCCTTCCTCCGGCAGTTCAGGACGTGGGCGGACGTCATCGCGTTCATGCGCAACGGGACGTCGCAGGACCCGCGCAAGGATGAGGTTCTCCGCCCGATCTTCGAGGCCCACAGTGAGGACGAGGACCCGCGCTGGCGGGCAATCCTCATGGCGATTTTCTGGCCCGGCCTCGAGTCGATCCACTTCCAGAAACGCGGCTGGGACGCCGACGTGGACGAGCGCTGGCAGAACATCACGTGGACCTTCCTCCAGGTTCTCTGCCGGATCGACGTGAAGCGCCGGCCCGACCGGCTCGTCCAGAAGGTCTACAACGACACCGTCCACCATCTCCACGACGAGTACAGGCGCGCCTGGAACCGCTCGAACCGCGAGTTCACCGCGGAGCCCGAGGAGATCGACGCTCTGGCCGGCGGCGTCGAGGGAATCGACTTCGCCGGCATCGAGCTCCGCGAGGCGCAGGAGATCGAGATCAACCGGCTGCGGGAGCACCTCGATGCGAACCGGATCACCGAGGCCGACTTCCTCCTGCTGATCGGCACGCGCGTCTACGGCAAGTCCGTCGCGGACTACGCCCGCGAGGCGGGCCTCGACTACCAGGTCGCCAAGAAGCGCCGCCAGCGAGCCGAGGCCGTCATCCGCCGCTTCGAGAAGGAAAAGCCGTGAGTCCCGAGGCGCCCTGTCCCCGCGCGGGGGCCTCATCCCCCCTTTGGTCCTCGGAGGCGAATGACGTGACGGACGAAGGAGGCGAGGACGCCATGATCAGCAAAGCCGAAGCGAAAGAACTGATCAACGACCTCTTCGAGGAGGAGGCCCTCGTCATCGGCGGCCTGGTCGCGGTCCACGAGATGGACGACGACTTGGTCTGGCGGCTCGTGAAGAACCTCGACGTGATCCGCGGGAAGGTCCTCCGCCGCCTCGACGACAAGGCCCCGGCCGACGGGGACGGCTCGCCGCCCCGGCGGCCCAACCTCAAGCCGCATCCGGCCATCGAGGATTTCCTCCTCTCGCTGAGGAGGGCGTGATCCGTGGCGACGCCGCCCATCGAGCTCAAGCGCCACTTCCACACGCTCTCCGAGAAGGAGACCGACGAGGTGGTCGATGTCGTGGCGGATTTGATCGTGAACTTTCTGAAGGCGAAGCGCGACCCCGAGCAATCGGCGGAGCGCAGGCAGGAACGAACCCATGAACGAAGCGACGCGCAGCAATCCGAGTCCCGCTGAGTCGGCCGTCGCCGTCGCCGGCAAGACCGGACCGGGCGAGCGCAGGCCGGAGAAGCGGCACCTGAGCTTCACGCAGCTCAACATGTTCCTGCGCTGCCCGCGCCAGTACGAGTACCGCTACATCAAGGGCCTGAAGGTCCCGCCCTCGGGGGCGATGGTCCAGAGCCGGGTGTGGCATCAGACCGTCGAGCTGAACTACCGGCAGAAGATCGACTCCGACCGCGACCTGGCCCTGGGAGAGATGCAGGAGTTCTTCGCGGCCCAGTTCGACGTCGCGCTGGCAAGCGAGGAGGTCGCGTTCGAGCCGGGCGAGAAGCCCGGCACGCTCAAGGACCAGGGCACGGCCATCGTCGCCGCGCACCACAAGACCATCGCGCCGGAGGTCCGTCCGCTTCTCGTCGAGGAGCGCTTCACCGTGGACCTGGGCGAGGACTTCCCCTTCGACCTCGTCGGCGTGTGGGACCTCGTCGAACGCGACGGGACCATCGCCGACAACAAGGCCTACGGCAAGACGCCGCGCCAGGAGGACCTGGACAAGGACCTCCAGTTCACCGCCTACGCCCTGGGGTTCCGTGCCACGCGCGGCGAGATCGAGCCCGGGCTGCGCATGGACGCCATCGTCAAGACCAAGAACCCGAAGGCGGTCCAGCTCCACACGCGGCGCACGAACGACAACTGCCGGTGGCTGCTTCGCCTGATCGAGCAGGTCGGCACGGCCATCGACTCGGGAATCTTCTACCCCAACCCCAACGGCTGGCACTGCAGTCCCCGCTTCTGCGGGTACTGGGGCCTTTGCATGGGAAGCAAGAACGGGAGGTGACGCCATGAAGACGAACGTGACCCTGCCCGACGAGGCGCAGGGAGCCGGACCGCCGGAGCGCGCGCCGGCGGCAGCGACGGAGAAGCCCATCCACGTGGACTTCTCGAAGAAGGACCAGACTGATTCGCCCTTCCAGAAGGCGCGGTCGCTCGACAAGCGGCTCAAGCTCTTCCTGTGGGGCGATTCCGGCGTGGGCAAGACGACGCTGGCGCTGCAGTTCCCCAAGCCCGTGGTCATCGACCTCGAGGGCGGGGCCGACCTCTACGGCGAGTCGTTCGACTTCGACGTCCTGCGGGCCTCGACGGCCGACGAGGCGATGGACGCGGCGCAGTGGCTGCTCACGCACCCACACGCCTACCGGACGCTCGTCATCGACCCGATCACCGTCTACTGGGACGCGCTCCAGAAGAAGTGGTCGGACATCTTCCTGCGCCGGAACAAGGGCTCGAAGGGCTACAAGTTCGAGTTCTACGACCTGCAGCCGCGCGACTGGATGACGGTCAAGGCGGAGTTCAAGGACTTCATCCGCAAGCTCATCGCGCTGGACATGAACGTCATCGTCACGGCGCGGCAGAAGGTCCAGTACGCCGACGGTGGGTTCATGAAGGCCATCGGGGAGACCTTCGACGGCGAGAAGTCGCTGCCCTACCTCTTCGACACCATCGTGCGGCTCTACCGCGACGAGAAGGGCCGGTTCCTGGGCGAGTGCCTGAAGGACCGGTCCAACAAGCTCCCGCCCGGGGAGTTCGAGTGCTCGTTCGCGCGCCTCGAGGAGCTCTTCGGGAAGAAGACGCTGGCCCGCAAGGCGCGGCCGACCGCCTTCGCCACCGACGTCCAGAAGCGGCAGATCCGCGAGCACATCGCGCGCTTCGAGATGACGCCGGAGCAGGTCGCCCGGCGGCTGGCCGCCTACGGGGCGGAGAGCCTCGACGACCTCACCGAGGAGAACGCGCGGGTCATCCTCACCAAGTTCGAATCGGCCCTCGCCGCGAAAGGCGGGGCCACAACCTCAGGAAAGGAGGCGTAAGCCATGCCCAGGATCGATTTCAACAACGTGGACGACGTCCAGGACTTCTCGCCGTTGCCG
The DNA here is from genome assembly GCA_036397455.1 of Gemmatimonadales bacterium. Taxonomy (GTDB): domain Bacteria; phylum Gemmatimonadota; class Gemmatimonadetes; order Gemmatimonadales; family GWC2-71-9; genus JADFNB01. Next base: position 166,332 of record DASWIX010000041.1, read on the forward strand.
GACGGGAAGTACCTCTGCCGCGTGGCGGAGGTGGAGGAAGCGGCGACCCAGTACGGCGACGAGATGTGGAAGCTCCGGTTCGCGGTCGAGTCCGGCCCGCACCGGGGGCGCTACATCTTCGACAACATGGTCTTCAGCGACGCGGCCATGAAGCGGGTGAAGCTCATCTGCTCCCGCCTGGGGCTCGACATCTCGCGCGAGCTCGACCTGACCCCGGCCCTGATCAAGGGGCGGAGCTGCTACGTGACGGTCGAGACCGAGGAGTACGAGGACCAGGAGGGCAACGCCAAGAAGCGCAACGTGGTCCCGTTCGCCGGCTACGAGCGCGCCGACGGCGCGCCCGCGGCGACGACTCCGGCGGCCGGGAAGCCCGGCGGCGGCGCGGAGGACGACAGCGAGGAAGACCTCCCCTTCTGAGCGTTCCGACCGGCCCGATGTCCTGGCGACTCCGGGCGCGACCGGATCGGCTGCTGAAGAACTTGGAAGGGGATCATGCGCGACGGCCACGAACAACTGCAGGGGGTCCTATCGACCATCAAGTTCCACCAGGCGAACTTCCTGATCGGGGTCCTGGACGACGGGACCACCGTGAAGGGCAACATGCTCTCGCCGCAGGTGGGGCTGGAGTACACGTTCCACGGGCGGCGGGAGCGCCACCCGCGCTGGGGCGAGCAGTTCGCCTTCGCGGACTACCGCGCCTCGTATCCCACCGACCTCGACGCGGTCCGCTCCTACCTCATGGAGAACTGCAAGTGGATCGGGCCCGAGATCTCCAAGCGCCTCGTCAACACCTACGCGAAGGAGACCCTTGCGATCTGCAAGGAGCACCCGGACCGGGTGGCCTCCGAGATCGCCGGCATCACGTTGCGCCGCGCCCAGGAGATCGCGGCGATGCTGCGGAACAACGAAGCCAATGAGAAGCTGCAGCTCGCCCTCAAGGACCTCCTCGGCGGCACCAAGGTCAACCGCCGCGCCGCAAACCAGATTCTGGAGAAGTGGGGCCAGGACGCGCCCGCGCGCATCCGCGAGAACCCCTACGCGCTTATCGAGGCCATCGACGGCATCGGCTTCCTCACCGCCGACGAGGTGGCCCGGAAGATCGGCTACGACTTCTCCGGCGCCCCGCGCATCCGAGCCGGCACGATCCACACGCTCAAGGAACAGGCCTTCGGCCAAGGCCACACCTGCCTTCCTACCGCCAAGCTGCTCGCCGAGGCGGGGAAAATCCTCGCCGTCGCGCCCGAGCGCATCAGCGGCGAGATCGGTCCGCTGGAGAAGGACGGCCTAGTCGTCGCCGTCGACGGGTTCGTCTACCTCAAGAGCTACCACGACGACGAGAAGCTGGTCGCGGAGAAGCTGAAGGTCCTCGCCCGCCAGACGCTCCCGCCCGGGGAGCCCGACTTCGAGGGCCTCGCCGACGACCAGAAGGAGGCGCTCTCCAAGGCGGTCGCGAGCGGCGTCTTCATCCTCACCGGCGCGCCCGGCACGGGGAAGACCTACACGATCAAGCGGATCATCAGCTCGTTCCCCGAGACCCGGATCGCCCTCGCGGCCCCCACGGGCAAGGCGGCCAAGCGCGTCTACGAACAGAGCGGGCGGCTCGCGCTCACCATCCACAAGCTCCTGGAGCCCCAGAAGGTCGGCGGCAACTTCGTGTTCACGCGCGACGCGGAGAACCCCATCGAGGCGGACCTCATCGTCCTCGACGAGGTCAGCATGGTGGACACGCCGCTCATGGCGCGGTTCCTCGAAGCGGTCGCGCCGGGGACGCGGCTCGTTCTGGTGGGCGACACCTACCAGCTCCCCTCGGTTGGGCCGGGGAACATCCTCAAGGACCTGATCGCCTCCGGCGCGATCCCCTCGACCGAGCTCACGATCATCAAGCGCCAGGACGAGGGGCTCATCATCCGCAACTGTCACCGGATCAAGAACGGCGAGGACATCGAGCTCGGCAACTCCACGGCGCGCGACTTCTTCGTCCTCAAGCGCGACGGCGACGAGGAGATCCGCGAGACCATCCTCGATCTCGTCTCGCACCGGTTCCCCGAGTCCTACCAGGCGGACCCGCTTCGAGAGGTCCAGGTCATCACGCCGCTCCGGGAGAAGACCGCGCTCTCCTGCAAGGCCCTGAACGAGGAGTTCCAGCGGCGCATCAACCCCAAGCCGAAGCTCGACGGCGTGCGCTTCAAGGTCGGCGACAAGGTCATCCAGACGAAGAACCAGTACGACCTCGACATCATCAACGGCGACATCGGGTACGTCCTCGACCTCGACAAGACGGGGCGCACCATCACGGTCGCGTTCGAGAACCCCGAGCGCGTGGTCGAGCTGCCGCTCTACGAGAACGACCTCGACCTCGCCTACGCCATCACGTGCCACAAGTTCCAGGGCAGCGAGGCGCGGATCATCGTCGTCCCCATCCACCGCAGCTTCGGGCCTTTGATCATGCAGAGGAACTGGATCTACACGGCGGTGAGCCGGGCCCGGGAGGTCTGCGTCCTGGTCGGGCAGCGCGAGGAGGTGCCGCAGATCATCCGCCGCAATCACCAGCAGCGCCGGTTCACGCGCCTTCAGGAGATGCTCCGGTGACGACGCGCGCGAGCCCCGAGATCGTGGTGGCCATCGACACCCGCGAGCAGAAGCCGTACCGCTTCGCGCGCTCCGAGGTGAAGACGTTGGCGTCCGGGGACTACTCCATCGTCGGCCTCGAGGACCGGATCGCCATCGAGCGGAAGACCAAGGAGGACGCCTACTCGTCCCTCGGCCAGGGGCGCGCCCGCTTCGAGCGGGAGCTCCAGCGACTTTCCCGCTTCGACTACGCCGCCATCGTGATCGAGACGTCTCTGCCGGACTTCCTGCGCGCCCCGGCCTTCTCGCGCATGAACCCCAAGGCGGCGGCGGGCTCCATCGTGGCCTGGTCGGTGAAGTATCGGGTGTGCGTGTTCTTCGCCGGCGACCGGCCGCACGGCAACGCCCTGACCCGGCAGCTCCTCGAGAAATTCTGGCGCTACCAGAACGGAGACGCGGATGCCGGATCGGGATGACCTCTGGAAGCGCTACAAGCAGGCGGTCCTGGAGAGGGTCGGAGACTTCTCGGTCCTCTTCGAGGGCCTCGCCAAGCAGAAGCCCTCCACCGACGGCTGGGTGACGGCGCTCTGCCCGTTCCACGAGGACAAGAGCCCTTCCTTCGCGTTCAACCGAAACTCCGGCAAGTGGTGCTGCTTCGCGGGCTGCGGCAAGGGCAGCGCGTTCGACTACCTCATGCAGACCTCGGGGAAGAGCTTCAAGGACGCGCTCCTCGAGGTCGGCGACCGGGTGGGAGTGCCCCGGCCGTACCCGGACAAGCCGCCGCGCCCGCCGATCCGCGAGGCCCTCGTCAAGCAGTGGGTCGGCGACCTGTGGGCGAACGAGGAGGTCTTCCGGTGGCTCCGCGAGAAGCGCGGCCTCTCGGACGCGACGCTCAAGAAGTTCGAGATCGGCTGGGACCCCAAGCGCCAGCGGAACACCATCCCGATCCGCGACGAGCGCGGCAACGTGATGAACGTGCGGCTCTACAACGCCAAGAAGGACCCCAAGATCATCAACTACACGGAGGGGCGCTACAAGTACGGCTCGCCGGCGCGCCTCTACGGTCTCGACGAGCTGGTGAAGCATCAGGGCAAGCAGGTCGTCCTGTGCGAGGGCGAGTGGGACCGCCTGATCCTCCAGCAGGAGGGGTTCATGGCGGTGACCGGGACGCACGGCGCGGGCGTCTTCCGCCCCGAATGGATCGCCCACTTCAAGGACAAGGACGTCGTCATCCTCTACGACTGCGACCGCGAGGGCCAGGCGGCCGCCCGGAACGTCGTCCTGCGGGCGCTCAAGACCGCTGGCGCGGCTTCGGTCAAGAACGTCGTCCTCCCGCTCAAGGGAGACAAGGACGACAAGGACGTCACCGACTACTTCCACAAGCGCGGCCTCACGGCGGCCGACCTCCAGAAGCTGATCGACGAGGCGGCGGCCCATTCCTACGAGGCGGAGGATCGGCCCGAGGAGGTGCTCGACTTGGAGTCGTTCACCGAGGTCGAGCGCAAGGACCTCATCGACAAGAAGGCCCGCTGCGACATCACCGTCTGCGGGGAGACCTCGGAGGCCTTCCACGCCGTCGAGGAGTTCCGCATCACGTTCTGCCCCCGGATGCAGAAGGGCGGATGCTTCGAGTGCAAGGGCGTGGTGGAGCCCGCCGTCATCCCGAAAGGCGCGCAGGAGTACATCGGCTCCTGCATGTCCACCAACGTCCAGCTCAAGGCCATGCTCCGGGAGTACGCCTGCAAGTACGGCCAGAAGCCTACCATCGACATCCTGCGGCGCACCACGGTGAAGGAGTTCTTCTGCCACCAGAAGGTGAACCGGATCACCCAGACGCGCGACGAGGAAGGCAACGTCGTCCAGGTGATCGACGGCAAGAAGCAGGAGCTCCTGGAGAAGCGGGTGTACTACCTCTCGAGCGAGCACCCCAAGCCCGGCAACTACCTCGCCGTGGGCTGGGTGAAGAGCCATCCGAAGACCCAGCAGGTCACGTTCCTGATCGAGTCCATGGAGCCGCTCGAGGACGACTTCGAGAGCTTCCGCGTGGACGAAAACGTCCACCACCTGCGCGCGTTCCAGTCGCTCTCCTGGGCGGAGATCCTGGAGGACCTGACCGAGAACGTCACGCGGGTCTACGAGCGCGAGGAGATCCTGGTGGCGATCCTCCTCACGTACTGCTCGCCGCGCTGGGTCCCGTTCAACGACGAAATCATCCGCGGGTGGCTGGTCACCGTGGTCATCGGCGACTCCGGCTCGGGCAAGACGCAGACGCACCAGCGGATCGCGGAGTTCATCAACATCGGCGACTGCTTCTCGGGCCTCACCGGGTCTCGCACCGGCCTCGCCTACGCGCTGGTCGAGCACAAGCAGAAGGGCTGGCAGGTGCGCGTCGGCCGCTACCCGGCCAACTCGCGGAAGATTCTCACCGTGGACGAGGCCCAGCACCTGCCCGACTGGGACCTGCGGACCATCTCGAAGGCGATGGAGGAAGGCTTCCTCCAGATCGACCGCGTGCAGTCGAAGGGCTACGAGAGCCAGACGCGGCTCGTGATGATCGCCAACCCGAAGAAGGACCTGGTCATGGACAGCTTCTCCTTCGGGTGCGAGTCCCTCACGACGATCCTGCCGCCCACGATCATCCGGCGCACGGACGTCGCGGTCTTCGCCAACTCGGGCGACTTGAAGGACCTCTCCTTCATCAACCGGAAGCGCACCGAGGGGAACCGGCGGCGCGTCACGCCCGAGATGCTGCGGGCGGTCGTCTACTGGGCGTGGAACCTTCGGCCGGAGCAGATCATCTTCACGTCCGAGGCCGAGGAGTACTGCCTCCAACGGGCCCAGGAGATGTCCGAGGCCTACGGCTACGCCGTGGACGTCCCGCTCATCACGCTCTCCGACTGCAGGAACAACTTGGCCCGCCTG